>NZ_JAFLVR010000001.1 GCF_017315985.1 Candidatus Enterococcus murrayae
ATTTCATCTAAGAAGCTTTAATGATCATAAATACATGCTTTGTATCAGATTATTCGATTTTAGTTTTGATAAATGCCTTTGAAAATTATTTTCTTAGTAATCCATTGTGAGTTTCATTTCTAATGAAATAAAAAAATTATTTCCATGATCAAATGTGATTATTTTCACATAAATATATCCTACCTAAACATTTGATTGTTGGCATCAAGGTTTCTAGTTAGCTACAAGTTCCTTAACGATAATTGTCCTTGTAATTCGATCCATTCGTCTTAATGGTTGTATTTTATTCTTACTGAGATGGTTACTTTAAATGCAACAAAGGATTTATTAGTAACTCGCAGGCTCTTCTATCTTTACAATTATTCTTAGTTTTTAACTAATCTTCATTTAGATATGTCATCATAACCTTTGATCGTAATATCTTAAAGCAAAATATTCAACGGGATAGCGAACCAACATGATGTAGAATGCGTAAAGAAAAGCTTTTACGAGAGTGATTGAAGCAAAATGATTATTAAACAAATCAGTAAAAAAGAAGGCAAGACAATTTAAAACAATGATCATGTCATAAAATTTCAATACAATGACACTGGATTTCAACTTAATTTGTTGCCACCGTTCATCATTCTTGTACTCAACTTCTCTTTTCTTACTGTATGAATCCTTTAAAAGGATAAAAAGAAATAGAATCAATAATCCTAAGAGAATAAGTAGCTTACTCATTCATATCATCCTCCTGTTTGAATACTTCATTAATATCAACATCAAAAGCTTTGGCAATAGAAAAGGCTAAATCTAATGAAGGTGTATATTTATATTTTTCTATAGAAATTACTGCTTGCCTAGAAATACCGACATAATCCGCTAGATCGGCTTGAGTCCAATCACGTTCCGCTCTTAATACTTTAATTCGATTTTTTATCATGTATGCAACTCTTTCCTAAATGTAATCAATCAGTTACATTCTATATAGTAATCACTTGATTACATTTTATCAACATAAAGATACGCTATGGTTTATTATAGCGGGTAATTTAATTCTTGAAATGACGAAAACACTCAACAGAGAATTGCAGAGTGTTTTACCTATTTCTGATATTCGAAAATTAAATTATGATTTTTAACGGCTAAACTAGATGTCGAGCTAATTTATTTACTACACCCCTTCTCTCCTATTTTAGTGATTGGATGATTTTATAAATCTCAATCATATCTGCAGCTAAGTAATCTGCGGAGGTTTGATCGATCGCAGCTCTCGTTTCTTTATAGGCAATCGTTGTAATACCCGCGGTTTTCGCCGCAGTAATTCCATAGTAAGAGTCTTCAATAGCGATTGCTTGCTCAGGTTCGATAGTCAATTGCTGTAACGTATTTAAATAAATTTCGGGATTTGGTTTGCTTTCTTTAACAAACTCTCCACTATAGATCACGTCAAAGTATTCTTTGATACCACAAGCTGTCAGGACTTCAAGGATGTGGCCATGTGTGGATGAGGATGCGACTGCCAATAAAATCTCATTTTTCTTTGCCCATTTTAAAATGGAAAGAATGTCTGTTCTAAACAGTTGCAGGTAGTTTATTGATTCATAAGCGGCTTCATTAAATCTTTCAAAGCGCTCCTTGATTTCGTTTAATGAATCATTGCTGCCAATAAATTTTCTTAATGTTTCATAAAGCATGTCATAAGATTGACCAATCAATTCATTGAAATTCGTCTTCTTCTGGTCGATTGTCGGATTTTCTTTTTTAATAAATTCCTGTTGAATTCTAAAATCTTGAAATTCAGTATCGACAATCACGCCGTCCATATCAAAAATAATTGCTTTGAGCATTCACACTGACCTCCTACTCTTTCTAATTCGAATTATTGCAAACCCTTTCGTAAAAAGCAAATCAGATTATTAGACAAAAATAGCCAATCACGTTTTTAACTTAACGTAGTTGGCTATTTTTTGATTTTATTACGCAGCGCTTTTATTTTTTCTAACGTAATGATCTTTTCTTGAGCATCCGGTTGCTTTTCGGCCTCTTCTTTTTGTTCTTCCACTAATTTGATGCCGCGATGCTCTGCACGAAAAATATTCCGCTTGATTTCCTCTACTTGTACTAATTTGTTTAGCGCTTCAGGTTTATGACGTAAGAGCTCTCTAGTCTTTCGCTCATGGATTCGTTCAGTGACCTTTTCATCGAAATAGCTGGTAACGGCAAAATTAATCACCAAAGCTATCAAAAGAAAATTGTCGGTTACGCTGGAGCCGTTTAGATACCCATTACTAAATAGCCAGGCAACAAAACAAATCAAAGCCAAAAAGCTGAATACTTGATAAACTCTCAACGCTTTTTCTTTCTCGCTGCGATCAGCAAATACCGGCTTCGCCTCATAAAACAAAGCGAGATAAAGGCGGCGTGCTTCCGCAAACTCTGGCTGTGTATTCTTTGCCGTTTCATGGGCCTCTTTCTTAGCAAAGCCCTGGACTTTCATATAGTATTTTGCGATTTTCCTTTTTCGGATCATTTGAACCCCCTCTTCGATTCTAGGATCATGAATATTATGAAGATTCATAAGGTCTCTCCTTGATTACGGAATTCTCTTTTCAGCAATCTCTATTTTATCATTAAGTTAGTCGAAAGACTAAGAAATTATTTAATATTTTTCGGCTTGTCTGAATTCATAAAAGAGAAATCCACTCAGATAAGCTTTTGCACTGAGTGGACCCTTTTTTTATATATTTTTTATTGCTTCTTCGATTGGTATTTCTCCGTCTCCCATTAAAACGACTTTCTTAATGGTGTTATCCTGTTCAAGCATTTCCGCTAAAACAGCTGCAACGTTTTCTATCGAGTTTTCTGATTTCCCAGTAATATCAGTGGTTATTTTTCCACTTCCCGGAGTTTCCATCAAGCTGCCAGGCTGCAAAATCGTATAATCCAAATTCGTCTTATCAATCAACCAGCGATCTGAAAAGAATTTTGAGATATTGTAATCAGTTAAGGTGCTGCTCCACTTTTCTGGTTGAAGAGCAAATAATGAACTTAAATGGATGTAACGTTTGATTCCTTTTTGTTCGGCAGCCTGCATCAATTTCACTGCTCCATACAGGTCTGTTTGCAGCAGATCTTTTCCGCGTGAACCAGCGACAAAATAAACGGCTTCGGCATCTGCTAACGTGTCAGCAATTTCAGCGACAGAGCCGTGCAAATCCAAATGAACGGGTTTCACTGCCTCTTTTGCTTCGATGGTTTCATCGTGACGAGCACCTGCGTAAACATAGTGCCCATTTTCTACTAAATTCTTGATCAATTCTTCGCCTACTCGCCCTGTTGCACCAGCAATAAATAGTTTCATACACATGATCCCCTTTCTCAATCCCTATGCTAACGCAATTTTCCTTTTGGAACAAATATTTTCACCTGGAATTGGACGAGCTGTAAAACAACCAATTGGCTGTTTATTTTTTATTTCAGCACTTTATAATAGGAATCATTAATGTGACCAGTTTAAATGTCTATGAAAAATTGATATAGGATATGAGGAGTTTATCTATGACAAAAACAGTGCTGACAATTGCAGGTTCAGATACTTTAGCTGGAGGCGGACTGCAATCAGATATAAAAGTTTTTGAGAATCATCAGTTATTTGGTTTAACGGCGATTACTTGCGTAGCCGTCGTCAATAATCATCAGTTTGAGATAAATGATCTGTCGCCTAGTCTTTTGCAGGAGCAGCTGACTACGATCAAGGATCATCTGAATGTAGATGGAATAAAGATTGGACTGATACATCAGCTAGAATCTTTGGAAATCGTGAAATCTTTTTTGCGTGGATTTGTTGGACCAATCGTTTTAGATCCGGTAATGGCCTTTAAGGAAACAGATCGTGTCTATAGTGATACCTATCGTGAGAAACTAATTGAACTGTTCCCTTTTGCGACAATTATTACGCCGAACTTAAAAGAAGCTGAGATTCTTGCCCAGCAATCAATCACTAATTTGGATGAGATGGCGCTGGCTGCTCGAAAAATCCTGGCGCTTGGTGCACGTTCTGTCGTAATAAAAGGCGGTGAACGTCTTTCTGGCGAGTTGGCTTCGGATTTGTTCTATGATGGCGAACAATCAGAATTCTTCTCAAAGCCTAAATTAACTCAAGCGGCAATTAACGGTGCTGGTTGCAGCTTTGCTTCTGCGATCACTTCGAATTTGGTTTTGGGTAAAGAGCTGATTCCAGCGATCAGTAAAAGTAAAGATTATGTTTATCAAGGAATCAAGAATGGAATCACGTTGAAAAATGGTGAAGGAAATGTTTGGTTCGGTGATAGCGTTCAGACGGAGGTGATGACATGAAAACAAAGGAGTTGACCAAATTGGCGATGATGGTGGCGTTAACCGTTACGCTGTCCATTTTATTTATCATCCCGATTCCTGCGACAAAAGGTTTTGTGACGCTTTGTGAAGTAGGAATTTATGCCTCTGCTCTGCTTTTTGGACCGAGCGGCGGGTTCTTGGTCGGTGCCTTAAGCGGCGGCTTGATTGACATGATTTCCGGTTATCCCGAATGGGCAGTCTTTTCGATTATCATTCATGGTATTCAAGGCTTTATCTTAGGTTATCTCTATCATAAGTTCCCCAATAAAAAAGGTCTTGGCTTAGGCTTTCTGTTTGCAAGCTTATTCATGATCATCGGCTACGCCTTGGCAACAGCCTTATTATTTGGCTGGCCTGCTGGATTGGCTTCGCTGCCCGGCAATTGTATTCAAAATATATTTGGTATCGCGGTGACAGTTCCACTTTTTCATGCATTGCAAAAGGTTCTGCGCCACCCTCAATATAAATAGTTAATAGAAGGAAGTTTGTAAAAATGGAGAAAGAAAAATTACAGCAACAACTAACAACAATCACTAACGATGTCCTAGAGGCAGCTGAGCTCAAGGCGGGAGATACTTTTGTACTAGGGTGTACTACGAGTGAAATCGTTGGCGGCACGATCGGAAAAAATTCTAGTGAAGAGGTTGGTCAATGGGTCATTGAAACATTGAAATCCATTCTTGATCCCAAACAAATCTATTTAGCTGTGCAAGGCTGCGAACACATCAATCGCGCTGTCGTTGTCGAGCGAACACTTGCCGAAAAAAAAGACTGGGAAATTGTCTCGGTTAAACCAGCATTGCATGCTGGCGGTTCCTGCTCGGTCGCTGCTTTTGAACAATTCAGTGATCCGGTTGAGGTTGAACACATTGTCGCTCAAGCTGGAATCGATATTGGTGATACATCGATTGGGATGCATGTAAAATATGTACAAGTGCCTGTTCGTCCATCAATTAAGGAATTAGGCGGTGCACATGTAACTGCTCTACGAAGCCGTCCAAAATATATCGGCGGTCCTCGGGCAACGTATTAAACAAAAAAACTCCGCAAATTTTGAACCGGTCTCCAGAAGTTAGATTTTTTGGTCTAGCTCTTGGGGACCGGTCTTTTTACGCAGAAATTTTTCTTTTAGATAAACCGTGCAATTAATTGTAGAAGCTGCTGCGGCAGTGTTGAAATATCAGAAATATCGACAAAGTTATTTTCACCATATAGTTCCCGCAATTGCTCCTTATCTTCACCGATGGCGCAAGCAATGAACAGGATCCCCTTACGTTCATAATCAGCGAGAACGGATTGAATATCTTGTTTGGCTTTTTCTCCAGTATAATCTGGGAGTGCTTTCGGCTGACCGTCACTGATAGATAGTAGGACTTTCGTATCGGCGGCCTGCTGACTCAATTTTTCAGCTAGTAATCTCAACGGAACACCATCGCGATTGTTTTGTCGCGGCTTCATTGTCGAAATCTTTGCTGCGATATAATCAAAGTTATCGTCAAATTCTTTATACGAATAGATTGACGTTTTTTCTCGTTGGCTAAGATCTGCCGAATCACCATACAGCATCAGCGGAATTTCAGTCTTCTCAGCAAAGAGACTTAATGCGATTGCAGCCAATTTAGCATTTTGAATACGATCGTCTCGCAGCATCGAACCAGATTCATCGACCCTCACTGCCAATGCTAATGAAGGCTGTTCACTTGGTGGATTTTTCTTATCGAAATTTCTTAAATCACCGTAGGCCACATGGCTTGGATTAAATCTCGCGCCATAGTATTTCCCGCTTGCATAATCATTACTAACCTCTTTATTCAACAGGTCATTGATGACGCGACTTAAACTTTCTACCTCTGGTAAGACGCTTTTAGTCAGCTCGTGCCCGTTTTTGATGGCAGTCTCGTTGACAGCTGGTCGATGGAGAATCGTTCCTTCTTTCGCATGGATCGTTTTCTTTAAACTTTCTCGTATCTCACGGTTTCGTTCTTTTCGTTTTATTTTGTCTAGCTCTGCCATTTCATCTAATGACATCGCTGAACCGATTTTATCTTCTTCGTCGATTGAAGCTGAGGAGCTTTCTGCTTCCGCGTCCCCTCTTTCTGCATCATCGGCAATCGACGCTTTTTCTGGTTGTTTTTCCTTTTCAGCAATTGTTTGTTCTGCTTCTTCCTTTTCTGTTGAGAGTTCGCCAGTTTCGGCTTCGCCTTTCAGCGTTGCTTCTTCTGCTTCCTCTAAAATATTCCGCTGCTCGGCTTCTGCCTGACTGATTCTTCTGCCCTGCTTCATTTTTTGCTGGTTCTTTACCTGCTGAAGCTCTGTTAGCAATTTACTTTGTTCCAAAGCCTCTTGCAGGATTTTCAATTCTGTTTCGTCCGTAGTCAATTTGTATAAAACCTTGGGAAAAATACTTTCTAGAGGATCTTGTCCCTGCTTCAAGCTGTTGACCCAGAAGAAATAGGAACGCATTCCAGCAACACCCTTGATAGCATTTGCCTTGGCTGTTTCATCCAACAGTCGAATGATTTCTGCCATGATTTTTAAATAATCATGGTCCGTAAAATTGGTTTTGGCAATGGCACGATCGATCATGACTTCAATCGATGGCAGATCCATTTTCTCTGCATGCTGTACGCGGTCTCGCAATGATTCGTTTAGCGGACGATTTCCTTGATAATTTCGGTTCGTTGTAATTATAACGACACAATCAGGATGTCTACGAATGATTCCCGTTGGGATATTCAATAAGCCGTTTGGTTCTAGCGCTGAATTCAAAGCGACCAAAACAGACGCATCTCGAATCACTGTAGGCTCTTGGATTTCCAGCAGATAGCCCTTCTGCATGGCGCGAACGATTTCTGAAGGGTAGAATTTATATTCGACGCTTGTCGTCATTTCATCTTGATCAATTCGCTCAATTAAGTTACTCAAACGTTTCTTTGCCTGATCCGCATCAATTTGAAAATGACGCTGGATGATTGCCAGCACCTCTTGAAGAGAATCCGTTTGATAAATTGCTTCCAGTAATTCTTGATCATCTTCATCATCCGAACTGACAACAGGCAATAAGGCGCCAAAAACATCTGTCTTATCCATGTCGGCAAAACAAGTCACCTTTGTATATGGCAGCTGCAGATCGTCAGAAAGAGCACGAGCCAGCTGCGTTTTACCTGAACCAGCATCTCCTTCTAGCAAAACGTTCATGATTTTCATCTCAGGATCAAGCCAGTTACTCTTGATCTCTGAGGCAATTCTTAGTTCTTCTCTACTGGTCTTATGGCTGGCTGGTTTACGCCAAATCATTTGTTCCTCTACTTTGGTAAACTTTCGCCCTTCAGTCACGACAAAAGATTTTTCCATCCTATTCACCTCGTAATTAATTTCTAATAGCCTAATTCATCTAAAAGACGTTTCAGTGTGCGGTAGCGTTGAGCAATCAAGTCTCCATCTTTATTCATCGTATCGTTGAACAAGATGATGTCTTCGTCGATTTTAGGATTTTCAGTATCTACTTTAACTTCCATGCGTCCGCCTTGCAGACCGAGAATCTCTACTTTAGGATTTTCAGGATCATAAAACTTTTCATAGCGATAGGCATCTTGCAAATAAATACTTGATTGTGCCACTAAGATCGCCAAATCCAAAATTCGAGTGATCGGTAGTTCCTCTGATTGACGTGACCATTTTTCTCCAGTATGACGCCAAACCTTTCCAGAAATATCTACTCGACCACGGTCATTCCATTGGGCTAAACCTAATGTCAGACCTTTAGCGTCGCTATCCCAAGCATGATGGCCATCGATTTTATCGTAATTTTCCACTAAAAAAACGGGTTTATGCTTTAAATTTGTTGGTATCTTCATTAGAAATCCTCCTAGTTGCTTCATTTTATTTTAGTCAAGCCTTATCACATAAGGGTAATGGTCTACAAAATAGGTTTAGTAATTTACTAAATTACTAAACTACTAATGAAGTTAGAATACGCAATTCGAATGGATTTTGCAACTAACTCCTATCAGCTGATAGGAAAGGAATGACTTTTTGAATCCGCAAAAAAACTCACTAAACAAGTTAGTGAGTCAATGCTTATTTCGCGACGCCAAGAGCAATTGCTTTGTCTCCTAAATGAGTACCGATGACTGGGCCGAATGTGCCGATATCAATCGTTGCATCTGGATATTTTTGACGGAGCTTATCATATTCCTGCTGTGCTAGCTCAGGGTTATTTCCATGGATGACGTAAATTCGCAATTCATCGCTATTTTCCTGACGACGTTCTTCGATAATTTCTTCCGTCCGCTGCAATGCTTTTTTCAATGAACGAATTTTTTCTGCTAAAACGATTTTCCCTTCTTCAAAGGTTAGGATTGGCTTGATTTTCAACAAACCGCCGATGATCGCAGCGCTATTGGTCAAACGTCCGCCTCGAACCAAGTTATCCAAATCGTCAACAATAATATAGGCATTGGTAGTATCACGAATCTGGTCGATCGCCTGCAGCACTTCTTCTAACGATTTCCCTTCATCGCTCAATTCCAAGGCTCTTTCCACCATATACCCCATAGGAACACTGGTAATCTTGGAATCATAAGGAATGATGTGCAGCCCATCGATGTCATCTTTGATTGCTGTCAGTGTACGAACAAAACCCGAGATCCCTTCTGATAAGTGGATGCTGATAACTGTGTCATAGCCTTGTTCTTTAATCGAACGATAAAGTTCGTAGACTTCACCTAAAACGGGTTGAGAGGTTTTTGGGAAATCCTTACTGTTCTTCAATTTTTGATAAAATTCTTCGTAACCGATGTCTACCCCTTCTTCGAAAGGATTTCCGTCAATAATGACGGGGATCGGAATGATGAACAAATCTTTATGATTGCGCACGCGTTCATTCAGATAAGCAGTACTATCTGTCACGATCGCTAGTTTCATAGTCGTTTCCTCGTTTCAATCAAAATTTACAATAATTATAATATAGCACACTCATAGAATGATGGGAATCAAAATCCGGTTACTTCCCTAAAAACTCTTGGGCAGCTTGTGCATTTTGATTTGTGTCAACGGCTAACGCACTCCCGGCATTGGCAGTGTCGATATAGGACCATGAGCCATCGACCGGTAATGTCAATCGGTTGAGGCCTCCGACTGCTTTCCCAAAATTGAAGAGATGAGTCAGCACATAACTATTCGGCATATCTGTTGATAGATATCCCCATATTTTTCCGGCAGCATAAGGTCCCCGCAGTAATACTAGCGGATTGATCAATTGACCAAAAACCGACTGCATGACCTGCTGCTGGCGGCGTACCCGACCGAAGTCTCCTTCTTCATCCATCCGGAAGCGAGCATAGTTCAACAAGGTGTGACCATTCATTCGCTGTGTTCCTTTTGTGATTGGTTCATCGATATAAGCACTCATATCCTTTTCAGCATCCATCTTGACACCTCGAGGGAACAGCGCGTCTACCCCCTTTTCAAAGGTCTGAAAATCAACCATCGCATAATAGCGGCAGTCGATCCCGAAATTTTCCTTCAGTGTCTGGCGCACAAGATCAGCCCCGCCGTAAGCGTACGCAGCATTCAATTTATTCTGTCCTACTCCAGGGATATCGACATACATATCTCGCATAAAGGAAACAAGCTTAGGCTTTCCCCATCCATCGACTTGCAGAACCATCATAGAATCAGAGCGGCCGCTGATATTGTCACGTGTGTCGCTGCCTAAAAGCAAAATATTCCTTTTTCCATTTTCTGAAGTCGCCCCATTAAATTCTTGTGTCTCGATCTTAGGCATAGACGAATCCTGCTTTGCGACAAAATTCCCAATACCGAAGGAAATCACGGAATATCCTAAAACAGCGATCAGGATCATGACTAAAATTCTGCGCCACCCTCTTTTTTTCTTCGGCTCTTGGTAGTGATCTTCGTAATAATACTCTTTTTCAGGCTCTCGATAAGTTTCTTGCGGTTCTTCATATCTAGGCTCTTCATACCTAGTATTCTCTGTTCTTCCATCTTTCTTCATTTCACGTCGAAAGCCAAAAGGTTTCTTCTCCTCCTTTTGACTTTCCTCGTGAACCTTCTTATATTTGTCCATTCGGCTCATAGTGCACCTCTTCATCTCAATACTATTATTATTAAAATAGCAAATCATTCGGACTTTGTCTTATTTTTATCAAAAAAAATTAGAAAACCTTAACTACTAAGATTTTCTAACCTGTGGAAGATATGTTGGATAATCACCGATCAATGTGACGGTAAAGTTCTGTTCCTTTAACTGATCGAGTACGCTGCTGAGCGTCCCTTCTTCTGGTGTTTCCAAATCAATAATAAAGAAATATTCGCCTAATTTTGTTTTTTGTGTGCGAGATTCGATCTTGGTCAGGTTGATCTTCTCTCCTGCAAAGATCGCTAAGCACTGATAAAGCGCTCCGGGATGGTCAGACGCCAAATCGAATAAAATCGTCGCCTTATTTTTTCCATGTGGCATGTTCCCCGCAACCGGCTGTGCACCCAAGACCCAGAAGCGTGTCTCATTCTCAGTGATTGACTGGATATTTTCCTGTACGATCGTTAACCCAAATTGTTTAGCCGCAGCACGCGAACCGATCGCTGCATACCGCTTATCAGGATTATCAGCAACCTTTTGCGCGCCTTGAGCGGTTGAACCGATCTGCTCGATATCGACTGTCGGAAAATGATTCATCAGAAAGACTTGTGATTGTGCCAGTGCCTGTTGATGGCTGCAGATCAATTCAGTTTCTCTCCACGATTGGGCATGAGCTGGATGGACCATTAATTGCTGCTGGATCGGCAATACAATTTCTGCCTGAATCGTCGGCAATGTTTGAAAAATCAAATCTAGCGTCGGCAGTACAGAGCCTTCGATCGTATTTTCGATAGGAACAACACAATAGTCCAACGTGCCCTTTCGCTGCTCTTCCAGCAATGCGGTTAAGGAATCATAGGGCAAAAGTGACTCTTCTTTAAAAAAGTTCGCCGCAGCACTGTATGTGAATGACCCTCTTGGTCCCAAATAACCAACTTTCATTATGAAGCGACCTCGACTTGTTGAATGATTTCTTCCACGATGTCTTTTGGCAATTTTTCTGAGGTATCTACAGTGATTTTCGCCAATTTTTCATAGAGCTTCTCCCTTGAAAAGAATAGACGTTTTAAGTCGCCATCATCATTTTTGATCGCTAATGGACGAATGTTTACTTTGTCCTCGCGAATTCGTTTTACGAGTACATTAGCATCGGCCTTTAGATAGACCACCAATTTATCTGATAACACCTTTTGATTTTCTTTTTGCAAGATGACTCCCCCGCCGGTTGCGATAACGGATTCTTGATTCAATGCTTCTTTTAACAGATTCGACTCATGCTCACGGAAAGAGGCTTCCCCATGTTCTTCAAAATAATCACTGATCGGCTGGCCGATCCGCTCAACTAATACATCATCCATATCTACTACACGGGCATTCAGTGTAGCGGCAAGTTCTTTACTAATAGTGGTTTTTCCGGCTCCCATAAAGCCGATTAAGACAATTGATTCCATTAGACATTCTCCTTTATTATTGAGCTTAAGTCAGTGAAAAAGTTCGGATAAGAAATATTGATGGCTTCAGGATTATTGAGTTCGACGGCTTCTTCTGTCAGCAAAGCTGCTATCTGTAGCATCATTCCGATTCGATGGTCACCATGGCTGTCAACAATTCCGCCGTGTAACGGGGTTGGACCATGAATGATCATTCCATCATCAGTCGTTTCAATATCCGCGCCTAATTTATTCAACTCTAGGGCTGTTGCGTCGATTCGATTGGTTTCCTTAACTTTTAACTCTTGGGCATCGCGAATGATCGTTGTCCCGTTCGCTTGTGTTGCCGCTAAAGCAATGACGGGAAGCTCATCGATCAAGCGCGGAATGATTTCTCCGCCGATTTCAACAGCTTTTAATGCTGCGGACTTAATCAAAAGATCTGCGGCCTGATTTTGCTGATCAAGAGCCGCTTCTTGGATATTTGCGCCCATTTCTTGCAGTACATCCAAAATACCAGTACGCGTTGGATTCATACCAACATGCTTTAAGCAAAGATTGCTTTCTGGCAGCAAACTAGCTGCTATAAGGTAAAAGGCGGCAGAGGAAATATCTCCAGGAACGGTCACTTCTTGTCCAATCAGCTGCTGTCCTCCGACTACAGTAATAGTTTTATCCTCGACGGAAATCTTTCCACCGAATTGTTTGATCATTTCTTCCGTATGATTGCGTGATTTTTCTTTTTCAATAATAGTAGTTAAACCTTCTGCCTGTAGTGCGGCAAAAAGAATCGCCGATTTGACTTGAGCACTGGCGATCGGCATTTCATAGGTGATCGCTGATAATTGTTTGCCGTCAATTTTAATAGGAGGAAATTCACTTCCTTCTTTGCCTTGCAGGTCTCCCCCCATTGCTCTTAGTGGTCCCATAACACGTTCCATCGGGCGTCGATTTAATGAAGCATCACCAGCGATTTCTGAGTGGAACGGCCGCCCTGCCAAAATACCTAACACCAAACGCATCGTCGTACCAGAATTTCCGGCATCTAACAGGTCTTTGGGGGCTTGCAAATGCTCTATCCCTTTTCCTTCAACGGTTATTTCTTTGCCGTCATCATTAATCGTCACACCTAATGCTTTAAAAAGAGCAATAGTGCTCAAACAATCCTCTGCTCTTAAAAAGTTGTGTACGGTCGTCTTCCCATGACTGATCGCACCGAACATGATACTGCGATGTGAAATGGATTTATCTGCTGGTACGGTCAGTTCACCGTTTAGCCCTGTTTTAGTATTTAATAGTTTCATTTGTTCAACTCCTTCTGCGACAACGAAAATCCGCTTCTTCAATTAGTAATTGTCCTTTTTCCAGGTCTGCTTGATTCTTAAATGAAAGTTCTAAAACACCGAAAATATCTTCCCGCGTTTCCTGAATTTTCAAGTTAATAATTGAGATGTCTGCCTCGCTTATAATCGTCATGACTTTGGCGATTGCCCCTGCGATATCCGGGATATCGATATAAAGATCATAAAATGCTGGAATTACTCCACGATCTTTTGTTGGTAGCTGGTCACGAGAATGCTTTGCCTGACTAAAGAAGTCATAGATTGCTGGCTGATCTTCTCTTATTAAGCTTTCGCGAATTTTAGTCATTTCATTTTGCCAGCCGCTGATCAAATCTAGTAAAATCGAACGATTAGTCAGCAAGATATCGGTCCACATTTGCGGATCTGATGAAGCAATTCGTGTGATATCGCGAAAACCACCAGCAGCGAGTTGTGTTGCACGAGGATGAGCTTCTGCTAGCTGATCACTCATCCTTACCAAACCTGATGCCACGATGTGAGGCAAGTGGCTCAAGACCCCTACGATCTCATCATGAGATTCAGGTTCAATCACAACAAATTTCGCGCGAGTCGGCTCTAATAATGCCATTAATGGCTCAACATTCGTTCCCTCAGGCGGTGTCAAAATGTAGTAGGCCTCTTCAAAAAGATTGGGGTTTCCTGCTTTGACTCCCGATTTGTGAGAGCCTGCCATCGGATGTCCGCCAATAAATGTAAAGGGCAGCGTTTTAGCTAATTTCATGACCTCATTTTTTGTACTGCCGGTGTCCGTAACAATGACAGATTCTTTTAACGGCAGACGTGACAGTTCATGCAAATAATGCAGTGTCGATAAAACGGGTACGGCTAGAATAATGATATCCATCTCAGGTGCTCTTTTAATAGAAGCAATTTGATCAACTAATCCAACTTCCTCAGCGATTTCACGGGTTTCTTGCGAATAATCCCAGCCAAACAGCTCGATTGTTGGATTTTTGATTGCCCTGCAAAGTGAAGCGCCGATTAGACCGAGTCCTAAGACGAACACTTTTTTTCTCATAGACGTACCCTCTCTCTTAAAAGTTTTTAATGGCTTCACGGTATTCAGCAACCGCTTGCTGTAGTTCATCAATTGTATCTGATGAAAATTTCTCTAAAATCTCTTCTGCTAATACTGTAGCAACGACATGCTCCGCTACAACCGAGGCCGCAGGAACTGCCGTGCTGTCTGAGCGTTCAACGCTTGCTTTGTATGGCTCTTTTGTATCGATATCGACACTCATCAGCGGTTTGTACAAAGTCGGGATCGGCTTCATTACTCCGCGAACGATAATCTGTTCACCATTGGTCATTCCGCCTTCGAAGCCGCCAAGGTGATTACTTGTCCGGCTGTAGCCCTGCTGCCAAACGATCTCATCCATTACCTTTGAACCCGGTCGTCGTGCTGCTTCAAAACCAATCCCGAATTCAACTCCTTTGAAGGCATTGATACTCATCATGATTTGAGCGATTTTACCATCTAGCTTGCGATCCCATTGAACATAGCTGCCTAATCCGGCAGGCACGTTGTCTGTTCGTACCTCTACGACACCGCCAATGGTATCTCCTGCCTTTTTAGTTTGGTCGATCAGTTCTTTCACGGCTTCTTCCACTGTTTCGTCGACCATATTGACTTCAGAGACAGCAGTTTTTGCTTTGATATCCTCAACACTTAGCTTTTCTGGGACACTCGCATCGATTCCCCCTAAAACGGCAACGTGACTGGCGATTTCAATATCGACTGCTGCTAAGATTTGTTTAGCAAGAGCCCCGATTGCTACCCGCATCGTAGTTTCACGAGCAGATGAACGCTCAAGCACATTACGAAGATCATTATGATGGTATTTCATACCGCCAACTAGGTCAGCGTGCCCTGGTCGCGGTTTTGAAACCCGACGTAATTTCTCATCCTTTTCAGCCACCTCTTCGACTGACATGACCTTCTGCCAATTTTTCCAATCGCGGTTTTCGACGATCATGGTGATTGGAGACCCTAATGTCTTGCCATGACGGACGCCAGAAGTGATCCGTACCTGGTCCTTTTCGATCTTCATTCGACCGCCGCGACCGTAGCCGCCTTGCCTCCTGCTTAATTCCTGATTGATTGCTTCAACGGAAAGTGCTAGTCCTGCTGGAACACCTTCGATAATTGTAGTTAATTCTGGTCCATGAGATTCTCCAGCTGTTAAGTAACGCATAAACTACTTCCCTTCTATTAAAAAGTCTTTTATTTCTGTCAATTTGATTTTTTTAATGTAGGCCTGACCTATTTCTTTTAACAGGACAATATTCAGGCTGTTTCCTCGCGCCTTTTTATCATGAGTGATGGCGTTATAAAATTTTTCGGCTTCCCAAGGTTGGTACCTGGTGGGTAATTGATATTTTTGATTCATGGCACTGATTTTCTCAGTGATCCCTGCTGGAGAAAGCTTTTTTTCTTCAGCTGATTGGGAAATTTTCACCATTCCGATCGCGACTGCTTCGCCGTGACTAATGGTTCCATATCCAGCCGTGTTTTCGATCGCATGACCGATCGTGTGACCGAAATTCAACAATAATCGCGAACCATTATCGAATTCATCTTCTTCTACAACGGTTTTCTTTACTTGCAAGGCTTTTAGAATGATGGCTTCACTATGAGCTAAAAGATCTTGGATTCCTGTTAGTTTCTCAAGGTCCTTCCACAGTGAAGCATCACTGATTGCGCCGCATTTGATAATTTCGGCAATGCCTTCCCGAACGCGAAGTTCTGGTAAAGTAGTCAATGTTTCTGGATCAATCAATACGCCATCTGGCTGGGCAAAGGTACCGATCATATTTTTCGCTTTACTTGAGTTCACCGCTGTTTTTCCGCCGATACTTGAATCGACTTGAGCAAGCAGCGAGGTGGGAATTTGAACAAAAGCGATGCCCCGCATATATGTTGAAGCAACGAAGCTGGCTAAGTCTCCAACAACGCCTCCGCCTAACGCGATAATTGCGTCGCTGCGGGTAAACTGCTGTTCCGCTAAAAAATCATATAGCCTATTGGCCATCTCTAATGATTTGCTGCTTTCGCCCGCAGGAACGGTATAATGACAAACCTCATAGTCGGTCAGCTGCTGTTGAATCTTATCGCCGTAAAGTGGGAAGACGTGTTCGTCACTGATGATCGCGATTTTCTTATTTTGCCAAAGTGAAGCGATGCATTCACCGACAGAATCAATGGCGTGGCGCTTTACAATAATCTCGTAGCTTTTGTCTGGTAAAACAATTTCCATGAAGCGTTCCTCCTAGTACAGTAAAGAGCGGCCCTTAAATAAGTGAAGGCTCTTTTGTTAGTTCCTTGACCTTTTGCATCGCTTCTACCATGATCTCGACTTCACTCATCATTTGCAGGTAATTCTTCTCATTCAATGATTGTTCGCCGTCAGACCAAGCGTGTAATGGATCAGGATGAATCTCAACGATCATACCGTCTGCCCCGCTAGCGACACCGGCACGAGCCATTGGTGCGACTAAATCCCAAACGCCTGTCCCGTGACTTGGATCAACGATGATTGGGAAGTGGCTCAATTTTTTGATCAGTGGGACAGCACTTAAGTCAAAGGTATTTCGTGTAGCTGTTTCGTAAGTTCGAATGCCTCGCTCAATGAAGATGATTTTTGAGTTGCCTTGAACCGCAATGTATTCAGCAGCATTCAACCACTCTTGGATTGTCCCGGAAATTCCGCGCTTCAAGCCAATCGGTTTGCCTGTCTTTCCGACAGCTTCTAGCAGACGGAAGTTTTGCATGTTCCGCGCACCGATTTGAATAATATCTGTGTATTGACAAACGACATCAATATGAGCTTCATCCATTACTTCAGTGATTACTTTTAATCCATGAGCGTCAGCTGCTTTGCGCATGATCCTCAAGCCTTCTTCACCTAAGCCTTGGAATGCGTATGGAGAAGTCCGTGGTTTGTAAGCTCCGCCACGTAAGATTTTCGCTCCGCCAGCTTTTGCCATACGAGCGGTTTCCATGATTTGTTCTTCGCCTTCGACTGAACAAGGACCAGCCATTGTTACAAAACTGCCGTCGCCGATTTTTACGCCGTCTATATCCACGACTGTATCCTGCGGATGAAATTCTCTTGACGTTAGCTTGTAGGTGTTTGAGATAGCTACTGCTCGTTCAACAACACTGTAGGCTTGAAACGGTACATTTTGAATGATTTTCGGATCTCCTAAGAGGCCCAAGACTAAGCGATCCTTGCCATGATTGATTTGGACTCCCAATCCCTCTTCTTTAATACGGGATAAAATAGGTGATAATTCAGATTCTTGAATGCCTTTTTTTATAATTAAGATCATAGTAATAACTTCCTTCACTTTTTATTTTTTGATTGCTTCTTCCAATAACGGTTGGATTTGTTCAACAGGCATTTCCTGGCCTGTCCATAATTTGAAAGCCGCCGCTCCTTGATAAAGCAGCATGCCTAAGCCGTTGACTGTTTTTGCGCCAGCTGCTTTGGCCGCTTTTAATAATTTGGTTTCACCTGGATGATAGATGACATCAAAGACTGGCAGGTCTTTTCTTAATAAGGACACATTCGGCAATGGCAGCTGATCTGTGTTGGGTGCCATCCCGATATTTGTCGCGTTGATTAATAGGCTGCTTGCTCCTAAAGATTCGGTCAATTGTTTTTCATCTGCTAAGTCATGCAATTGAATTTGACAGTTGGTCTCTTCAGCGATCATCGCAAGCTTTGGCTCGATTTTTTGATAGAAATCATCCTTGATGTTAAATACATCAATCGCCTCTACTCCGTCAATCGCGGCCTGCGTAATAATTGCAGTTGCTGCGCCACCGGCTCCAAGAATCGTCATTCTCTTACCGATGATCGTTATCCCATTTTGCTTTAAGCTTTCCATGCAGCCAATGCCGTCGGTGATATGTCCAATCAATTTTCCATCCTGATTCACGATGGTATTGATTGCTCCGATCAGGCGAGCTGCTTGACTAAGCTCATCAACGTATTTGACTGCTTCCATTTTGTGAGGCATCGATAAATTGATTCCTAACATTTCAAGATCACGAATCGCTTGAACACTTTCACCAAGTCTTTCTGGCTGAACGTCAAAGCTTAAATAGACTGCATCAACCCCCGTCGCTTGGAACGCTGTTGTGTGCATCATGGGTGAAAAGCTGTGCCTTGCCGGCAACGCATATAACCCAGCCAACCGCGTTCTTCCTGAAATTTGATTTTCCATCTTTCCTCACTCCTCTTCATTTTTTATTTGTCCTATAGAAACCAGCTGCTTCGGAATCGTTGGACTCATTTTCCCAAAGCCGGAAAAATGAACTTACTCCCTTTTCGTCTATGTTTGCTGAATTGCAGCGAAACCAGCAAAAAGGCCCACCGTAGAAAATCTACAGTGAGCCTAGTCTCCCATGAAAAGATACCAAAGAAAAAGCCACTATAGATTTTCATCTATGTGGCATTAAGTCGAACTTAAAATCCTTAGCCATCATAGATACAAACTTGTGTCGTTTGCATCCATGAATCATGAATACAAACCTATCTAAAATAGCTAAAGTAATAATTATTCAGTTGTGTGTGCGTACTCTTATTCTTATTCATAAAAATCGCTCCAAACTGATTTAAGATTGAACTTAGTATAGAGTTGTTTTTCTCATAAGTCAACCCATTATTCTAATTTTCTGTAAAAAAACTTTATTTACATTACTTCAGCTACACTCTCGTTCTCTTCAAAAAGCAGGAATAAGTCCGCAAGGCTCATCTGCTTTTTCTCTTCACCATGAATATCTTTGATGATCGCTCCCTTTTCCATCACGATCACGCGATCGCCATAATTTAAAGCATCCTCCATCTTATGGGTGACCATCAAACAGGTTAGATTCTCTTCTTTGATCCGTTGATCCGTTAAAAGCATTAACTGCTTTGCTGTTTTAGGATCGAGTGCAGCTGTGTGTTCATCTAGTAATAATAAATCCGGCTTTGTAATTGTCGCCATCAGCAAGCTCAAGGCCTGACGCTGTCCGCCGGAAAGAAATCCTGTTGGGGTATCGAGATGATTTTCCAAACCATTCCCCACTAGTTTGCAAAGCTCACGATACATTTCTTTCTTTTGGTTCAACTGACGTTGACGCAATCGCCGTTTTTCGCCTCTTTTTTCTGCTAAACCTAAGTTTTCAGCGACAGTCAGTCGTGGAGCTGTTCCCATTTTCGGGTCCTGAAACACACGTGAGATAGCTGTCGCCCGTTGCTCTTCTGATAATTTGGTCAAATCCTTGCCCATTACTGAAACAGTCCCGCTATCTAATTGCAGCGTCCCGGAGATGCTGTTGAAAAGTGTACTTTTTCCTGCGCCGTTGCCGCCTAAGACTGTAACGAACTCGCCAGGGGCGATCGTCAAATCGACATTACTCAGGATTTTACGCTGATCATTCACTCCGTTGCTGATTGTCTTACTTGCTTTTTTAACCTCTAATGCATTCATACGATCACTCCTCCTTTTCCAGTCCAGTCTTTAAGTTCAATGCTTCCTTTAAGCGAGGGATCATCAAGCACAATGCCAAAATGATTGACGAGAAAATCTTCAAATAGGTGGTATCTAAGCCCGCCTTGATGATGATCAGAATCAGCAGCTGATAGATGATGCTGCCCAAAACGATCGCGACCAATCTCTCAACGAAGGTAACTTCGCCATACAATACTTCGCCGATAATAATAGAAGCCAACCCAATAACGATTACGCCCACGCCCTTGGCAATATCTGCATAGCCGTCATTTTGTGCAATCAAAGCTCCAGATAATGCGATCACACCATTTGATAAGGTCAATCCGATTACCTTCATGCGATCGGTATTGATGCCGATCGAACGTGCCATGTTTTCATTGTCGCCTGTCGCAATATAGGCTTGGCCAAAATCAGTGAAAAAGAAAAACAGTAGTAGAGCTACGATAATGATGATCGCGATCAAACCTAACAAAACGATATCAAAATGGTCTGGCAGGTTTAAATTTGTAAAGAAATCTTGGATTTTAGGCTGCTTTAATAAAGAAAGGTTGGGTGTCTGCATAATGAACAGCATCACCGAGTTCAATCCCGACATAACTAGAATTCCAGCTAAGATGACTGGGATTTTTCCTTTTGTATACAGCATGCCGGTAACGAAGCCTGCACACATCCCCGCAACGATTCCCAAAAGTGTTGCTAAGACTGGAGAAACCCCATTAGTGATCGCCGTCACACAGACTGCCCCGCCCAAGGGAAAGGACCCTTCAGTTGTCATATCAGGAAAATTTAAGATTCGATAAGTCATGAATATTCCCAATCCTAAGATCCCCCATAAAAATCCTTGCCCAATTGCTGAAATTACCATTTGTCTACTCCCCTTTAACTACTTCTGCTTTTTCTTTGATTTTTTCTGGAATCGTGATGCCTAATTCTTTCGCTTTTTCTTCATTGATGATCATGTCGCCATAATCAATGACATTTACTGGTGTATCTGCTGGTTTGGCTTTGCCGCTTAAGACATCTGCCGCCATTTTTCCAGTTTCAACCCCTAAGTCAAATTGATTTTGTCCAACAGTTGCGATGCCGCCTTCTTTGGCCATATTGTCTACTGAAACAAACACTGGTTTTTTGGCTTTGTCGGATTCATTGATCAACGTTTGGAACGCACTGGCGATCGTGTTGTCTTGCGGAATATATAGGTAGTCTGTTTCCTGACAAGCTTGTTGCGTAATTTGAGCAATGTCATTACTAGAACTGATCGCGTATTTTTTAACGGTTAAGCCGTCCTTTGTGGCACGTTTTTCTGCTCGTTCAATTTGTGACTTAGAATTTTCCTCCGAAGAAGAATAGATCATACCGACTGTTTTTGCATTTGGAAACATTTCCTTTGCCATATCTAACTGCTGATCAACGGGTGTAAGATTATTTACGCCGGTGATGTTGCTCCCTGGCTTTTTCAAATCTTTTACTAAACCGGCACCGATGGGATCGCTGATAGCTCCCATGATGATCGGCTTATCACTTGTTGCGTTGGCTAATGCTTTCGCTGCTGGTGTGGCGATACCCACTAAAACATCAGAATCTTTTTCTAAGAGCTGCTGGCTCATACTGTTTAATTTGCTTTGATCGCCTTGGCCGTTTAAAAATTCAATTTTGATATTTTTTCCATCTTCGTATCCTTCTTTTTTCAATCCTTCGATTACACCGTCTTTGATTTGGTCTAACGATGGATGACTGATGAATTGCAGGATACCCACGGTTTTCATTTCTTCCTTTTTTTCAGTCGCATTTGTTTGACGCGACCCCATTTGATAAGCAAAAACACCAATTAATACGACTGCTAATGCGATGATTGATCCGATAATCCCTTTGTTTTTCATGAATAATTCCCCCTAGTTTTAATTTTTGTTTTTTTGAAAATGGCTCATTCTGATGAATTTACTTCCCACTGTGTATACGAAGTGAAATTCGCAAAAAAAGACAACTACCCAAAATGCAACGGTAGTTGTCTCAAAGAAAACAAAAACCGCATAGATGGTCTCTATGCGGGAATAAGCACGAAAAAATATCCAGCATAGATACAAAATTTAGAAGTTGCCTAAACGTTGTATCTATGAGTGAATTCATAAATACAACTTATCTACGCCAGTTTTGCCAGCTATTTAATTGATTAGATAAGTTTGCTTGTTTCATGAATGTCACTCCTTCTTTTTTTTATGTTGAGGTTAGTTTAGCGGAAAAAAAATCGACTGTCAACTCTTTTTATTAAAAAAAGCTCATTTATTTTATCCGAATTCTCATTTTTATTTTTTTAGGTCCCACATGGGTAAGCGATTCAACTCAGGAATGAACTCATTGTTCAAATCCTTCAAGCCTTCTACAACAAAGCGATTCTTTTCCTTGCCGTTATGGAAGAAAATGAACGTGACCTGGCGAGGATCAAGCTGATAGGTTTGAGCGATCGTCTCGCTGTCATAAACAATCGGATAATAATAAAATTTGCGGTTCAGCATCGTTTGCTGGTTTGGATCGTCTAGAATCGTCATGACATTATCAAAGGACGTCCCGTTTGGTTGGCTGAACATGATCGAAATCGCCTTTGTTTCTTTGATCTTTTGATCAACGGTCCGATAGTTCAGAGGAATCAGATGGTCTGATTTTAAAGAATCAAAGACTAATTCATTTAATTGATCTTGTCGGATCGTCTTTTGAGCAAATGCTGCCGAAGCGGAAAAAAGGATCGCAAAGATAACTAGACTGGCAGCGATCATTAAGGAGCGACGTTCATTTTCCGACACAATAATTATGAATTTTTGCCAAAAATTAAGTGTTTTTTCTTTAACGATTGCTAAATATCTCTCCATAATCATCCCTCCTTGCTTATCATTATATTATTTTTATCTTAAAAGCGCTACCAGCAAGAAGAAATTTCGTTTTATTTGCGTAGCTCATCCAGTCAGCGTGTTTTATATTTGATTGTTAGCGTTTTCTTTTAATGATATTATAATGATGACAACTTATTTTGAGGAGGTTTTATGATGAGCAGTATTGAACATTTTTCACGTAAGGAAATCACTAAAAGTAATCGGCTTTTCTCCAGTATTCGCAGTGTGATCGAAACAGCATTTTATGGAAATAACGTCACGCGTATCCGCCATCTTACGGATGCCTATGCCTTGGCGAAGTCCAGTCCTGGAACGATCACTACCGATCTGGATGTCGCGCATACGAGCAGATTGCAGCTTCCCACCGATGCGAAGGTCCTAGTGACGAATGATGGGAAAATCGTCGGCCGAACAGCGGCAGCGCGGCGTATTATTGGTCAGCAAGGGATCGACAGCGCTTTTTACAGTGAGCTGCTGAGAGAAGCTGTTTTCAATGCTCGGTCGAAAAAGTTTTATTCCGGCGAAGTCATTGTGGGATTAGATGAAGAATTTACTGTCAAATCTCATTTGATGATACCGGCAGACTACAGCCCCAACCTCTGCTCTTATTTATTGAACTTTCAAATCGGTGACGCGAAGCACTTGTTTTATCAGCAATCAGATGAGATCCATACTGGCGATATCTTCATTTTTGCTGACCCGGATTGGGAGCATCCTGACTTTCCTGATGGTGTGGTGGTGATTGATCCGCTTCATAATTGTGCCGGGATTTTAGGGCTGCGCTATTTTGGCGAATTGAAGAAGGCTACACTGACCCTAGCTTGGGCCACAGCACATCGTAACGGCTTTATTGCGTGCCATGGCGGGATGAAGCAATATTTGCTGGAGGACAAAAAATACACGATGGCAGCATTTGGTCTGTCAGGCTCTGGAAAATCGACGATCACCCTAGCAAAGCCTAAAAATAAAGGAGAGGTTCACGTTCTCCATGATGATGCGTTTGTTATTTCCAAAAAGAAAGGCTCAACTACAGCATTAGAGCCTGCCTATTTTGATAAAACCCAAGACTACCCTATGAGCAGTGAGGAGATAAAATATATTGTGACTGCACAGAATGTTGGGGTGACCTTGGACGAGGAAAATAAGAAGGTCTTGGTTACAGAGGATATCCGCAACGGGAATGGCCGGAGCATTAAGAGTCGTTACGCTACACCGAATCGCGTCGATCATATTGATGAAAAAGTTGATGGCCTTTTTTGGATCATGAAGGATGACAGCCTGCCGCCATTGATCAAAATTGAGGATCCTTCCCTTGCTGCTGTTTTTGGTGCGACGTTGGCGACGAAGCGATCGACTGCGGAGAATGTTGTTGGTGAGGTGACCGATCAATTAGTTATCGAGCCCTTTGCCAACCCCTTCCGCTGCTATCCGCTGCAGGAGGATTATCAAGACTTCAAAGACTTGTTCCAAAAACAAAAAACAGCCTGCTTCATTTTAAATACCGGTGATTTCAAGGGACGCAAGGTCACACCGGATGAAACCCTCAGCAGTATTGAAAAAATCGTTGACGGAACGGCGAAATTCAAGCCTTTTGGTCCGCTGAAGAAGATTAGCTATCTGCCGGTTAAAAAACACGAGCCGGATTTCAACAGCCATCATTACCTGCTTCACCTGATGACGCGACTTGAGACAAGGCTTGCCTTTGTCCAATCGCGCAAAACCTATCAAGGCGGCTACGATCGATTGCCGAATGAAGCCGAACAGCTGCTGCTTCAGCTGCTTGATGAGCTGCATAGTTTTAAGGAATCGATTAGTGTTTAACAGATGACCTGCTTCTCCAATGACTTATTTGGTCATTGGAGCTTTTTTGTTTATAATAGACGTATTATGAATAGAAATGAGGGATAAAACATGTCCTTTGACGGAGTTTTTACCCATGCAATGGTACGAGAATTGAAGGATCAGCTCGTTTCCGGAAGAATATCTAAGATACATCAGCCTTATGAAAATGAAGTCGTACTGGTTATACGTGCTCGAGGAAAGAATCAACGCCTGCTGCTTTCGGCGCATCCTAGCTATGCTCGTATCCAGCTGACAGAGATTGCTTATACCAATCCTGATAATCCGCCAAATTTCGTGATGATGCTGCGTAAGCATCTTGAAGGCGCGATATTAGAAAATATCCATCAGGTGGAAAACGATCGGGTGGTTCATTTTACCTTCAGCAAGCGGGATGAACTGGGCGATCTGCAAAATATTGTTCTGATCGTGGAGCTGATGGGACGGCATTCAACAATCGTCTTGCTGAATAAGCAAACTGGAAAGATTTTAGATGCCATCAAGCATATCGGCCACTCGCAAAACACGTATCGATCGATCCTGCCAGGCAGCGAATATATCGAGCCGCCAAAGCAAGAGCAGGTGAATCCATTCCATGCGACAAAAGAGCAGGTATTTACGCTTCTTTCCACTGCTGAAACACTTGATGGTCGGTATCTGCAGCAAAATTTCCAAGGCTTGGGACGAGATACGGCAGAGGAACTGGCCTTCCGTTTTTCCAAAAAGCCAAATGAGAAAATGGCTGTTTGGGATAGCTTTTGGGCAAGTATTCAGGAAGATCTGGTCCCCACCTTGGGAACAAAAAATAACAAAGAATTCTTTACTCCGGTTCCTTTCGAGACTCTTGATAAGACCGAAACGTATGATAGCTTAAGTGCGTTACTTGATGCTTTTTATGGTGAAAAAGCCGAAAAGGATCGGGTTAAACAGCTGGGAAATGAATTGATTCGCAAGGTAGAAAATGAAATCAAGCGGAATCAAACCAAGCTTGCGAAGCGACAAAAAACCTTGCAGGATTCTGAAAATGCCGAAGAATATCGACGCGATGGTGAATTGCTGACGACATTTATGGCTCAAGTCCCGCGTGGTGTCGATCGTGTGGAGCTGCAAAATTATTATGAAGACAATGCCCCGATCACAATCAAGTTGAATCCAGCGTTGACACCTAATCAAAATGCACAAAAATACTTTCAAAAGTATCAGAAGCTGAAAAATGCAGTCAAATTGGTCTATGATCAAATCGCAGAAGCAAAGGATGAAATTGCTTATCTCGAATCTGTTCTTGCCCAGTTAGAGATCGCAGGTCCGATGGATATCGAGGTTATCAAGGAAGAGCTGGTCGCCAGCGGCTACTTGAAGAAAAAACGCAGCAAGAAGAATCGAAATCATGCGCCTTCCAAGCCTGAGCGCTTTATCGCCAGTGACGGAACAACGATCCTAGTCGGTAAAAATAACTTGCAGAATGACCAGTTGACCCTGAAGCAAGCACGCAAGACGGACATTTGGCTTCATGCGAAGAATATCCCCGGCTCCCACGTCATTGTAAAAAGCGATGATCCTAGCGAGGAAACGTTATTAGAAGCTGCTGAGCTAGCTGCCTACTTCTCGAAATTTCGACAATCGGCGCAAGTTCCGGTGGATTATGTAGCGGTCAAGCATGTTCATAAGCCTAACGGTGCTAAGCCTGGATTTGTGATTTATGAGAATCAGAAAACATTGTTTGTGACACCAGAAGAATCGGTGATTGAGCAATTACGAAAAAATGGAACAGCCTAGTATGGCTGCTCCATTTTTTTTGTTGAATTAGTCTTTCGTCAATTTCGTACGGATTTTAACTCCTAAGATTTCTAAGAAGAAGTTGAAAATGGGAATACCGACGATCAATCCCCAGACACCGAGGAATTTTTCACTAACTAATAAAATAACGAAAGTATAAAAGATCGGCAGCTTGGTCCGGCTCGACATAAACTTTGGATTCAAGATGTAAGCTTCGACACAATGAACGACCACAATCAAAATCAATACGTAAATGACAGTCTGAATCCCTCCTGTTGAATAAGCAATCAAAGTCAACGGGATACAAGAAAAAATCACTCCGGCTACAGGTATTAAACTTAAGAAGAAAATCATAATCGCTAATGTCGGCAATTGCGTGAAGCCAATCAGCCCCAGTCCAACTGTTGTGATCACAGTATTCACGATCGCGATCAACATCTGTACCTCTACCACCACACCAAAGGTCTCAACAAAAACCTTGGCAAAATAATAGATATCTTGGAAAAACCAAGCATACTCGCTGCTCAGGAAGTTTCTTGAAAAAAGAATGGTCTTCTCTTTTTCCACCATAAAGAAAAAACTCAGAATAAAGGACATGATAAAGGAAATAGCCAAGCGGCCAACATTTTGCAGCTGTTCCAAGAGGATGCCAGCCCCGCTTTCTACCTTGTCCTGCCAATTATGATTTTTAAAATAATTGGAAATGAAATTCGTCACCACGTCAGAACCGAACTTTTTATGCTGATAAAAATGAACGATAGAATTGTACGTCGAAGTCACTTGATCGATCAGAATCGTTGAGTATCTGGAAACCAGAAGATACAGCAGCCACAGCTCCAACAGATAAAGAATCGTCGCAATCAAAAAAGTCGGTGCTTTGAGATAACGCTGGATAAATTTGACGATCTTAACTGAGATCAATGTAAAAATAAAGGTCAGTAAGATCGGTGTCATAAAATCTCTCACTAAAAATAGAACAAAGATTACTAATGCAAGGACTGTGAAGCGTCGCAGGCGGGTGTTGTTTAGAAATTTTTCATACATAATGGATACCCTCTTATTCCTATTAATCAATTGTTTTTGCTAGCTATCGGTGAGCGATAAAGCTTGAAATTCATGCAAAAAACTACTGAAAATAATATACCATTAAACTGCTTTTTCAGCTCCTAATATACCTATCGTATTTTTTAATACAAAAAAATCGCTGAATCGCACGTATGCGACTCAACGATTTAAATAAACGCAGAGGATGGGCCTAGCTTAACCAGTTCTCTGGATCTTTGCGCCATTTTTTTAGCAAATCAAGCTGTTCCTGATTGATGTAGTTTTCCTGCAAGGCACTTTCGATCAGTGTTGAATAATTAGTCAAAGTTGCAAGGGGCATATCTGCTGCTTCAAAATTATTCTTCCCTTTTACCAATTCATAAGTGAAGATTGCTGCAACGCCTAAAACATCGGCCCCTTCTCTTTTTGCGGCAGCAGCAGCTTCTAACACGCTGCCTCCAGTTGAAATCAAATCTTCAATTACGACCATTTTTTGGCCTTCCTTGATTCGGCCTTCGATTTGGTTGCCGCGACCGTGGTCCTTGGCTTTGCTGCGAATATAAACCATCGGTAAATCTAGAATCTCTGCCACCCAAGCAGCATGTGGAATACCTGCTGTTGCAGTTCCGGCAATGACTTCAACATTTGGGAATGTTTCTTTGATTTTCGCTGCCAAACCTTGTGCGATCGCGCGGCGAACTTCTGGATAGCTCATGGTTACGCGATTGTCACAATAAATTGGCGATTTCAATCCGCTGGCCCAAGTAAAAGGCGCATCGGGACTTAATGAAACTGCTTCGATTGATAATAAATCTTTGGCGATTTGTTCTGCGATCATTTATACTTCACCGTTCCATTCTTTTTTGATTTGTAAATAGCTTTGATAAGGCTCGTCTGCTTGTGTGATGGGTCTTCCGACAACGATATAATTTGATCCGATCTCACGAGCTTTTGCTGGTGTCATCACACGTTTTTGGTCGCCGACACTGGCGCCCTGCGGACGGATGCCTGGTGTCAGGCAGATAAAGTCTGTACTCGTTGCTTGATGGATTTTTTCCACCTCATGAGCAGAACAGACAACACCGTCTAATCCTGCTTTTTCTGTGCATTGTGCGTAATGCAGCACACTTTCTTGCAGGCTGACCTTGATCAGCTGATCTTCCTGCATTTGTTCTTCGCTAGTCGACGTTAATTGCGTGACGGCGATCAGTTCAGGAACGGCTTGCTTTTCAGGTGTGCCCTCAATCAAGCCCTGCTTAGCTGCTTGCATCATTTCTACTCCGCCTGCTGCATGGACGTTTGTGATCTTGACCCCCATTTTGGCGATTCCGTGCATTGCTTTTTGAACAGTATTGGGGATATCGTGTAGCTTTAAATCAAGGAAAATATCGTGGCCTTGTGCGCGTAGAAAATTAACGATCGCTGGGCCCTCTTGATAAAAGAGCTCCATTCCGATCTTCACAAATAATTTCTCATTGATTGGGAAATGGGTCAAAAATTTTTCAATCTCTTGCTTTGAAGCAAAGTCAAAAGCGATAATTGGTCGTTTTTCCATTCGAACGCCTCCTTTTTCGATTTAGTCAGTTTAAGTAAAGGACGAGCATTTTAACCACGGGAAATTGGATTGGCAGCTCTTACTTCTTGGCGTAATTGTTCCAAAGATTCAATGCCTAACTCTGCCATGCGAATTGGCAGCTCTTCAATCAGCTTAGGACAAATATATGGATCGGTGAAATTCGCCGTTCCGACTGCGACTGCACTGGCACCTGCCATAAACATTTCCAGCACGTCATCAACCGTTTGGACTCCGCCCATGCCGATGATCGGTAATTCACTGACAGCAGCGACTTGATTGATTAAACGGATCGCAACTGGCTTGATAGCTGGTCCAGATAATCCCCCTGTCCGATTAGCCAAAATCGGCTGACGTGTTTTCAAATCGATGCGCATGCCTAATAAGGTATTGATCATTGTAAAGCCGTCTGCACCGCCTTTTTCAATTGCTTTAGCGATGGGCACGATATCTGTGACATTTGGACTTAGCTTGACATATACCGGCACATTTGCAACCTCTTTGACTGCTTTTGTTAGACGATAAGCAACTTCAGGATCTGTTCCAAAAGCGATTCCGCCGTGTTTTACATTAGGACATGAGATATTCAATTCGATGGCTTTGACATTGGGCGCGTCGCCGATTTTGCCGCAGACCTCGACATAGTCTTCCTCGCATGCCCCTGCTACATTAGCGATGATCGGCAGCTCTTGATATTTTTCCAGGCTTGGCAAAATGTCTGTCAATACTACCTCCATGCCGGGATTTTGCAGTCCGATCGCGTTCAGCATGCCGCTGGGTGTTTCTGCTACTCGCGGCGTCGCATTGCCATACCGTTCTTTTGGCGTTGTCGCCTTGATCATAATGGCGCCTAATTGATTCAAATCATAATAATCCGCGTATTCTTTACCGAATCCGAAGCAGCCGCTTGCCGGCATGATCGGATTTTTTAAGTCTAAACCAGGTAATTTGACTGTGATACTCATTAAAAAATGACCTCCCCTGCTTGGAAAACGGGCCCGTCTTCACATACTTTGACACTTTTGTTTTCATCCTCAGGTACATGGCAGACACAGGCATAACAAGCCCCCATCCCGCAAGCCATACGGGATTCCAGCGAAAGCTGAACATTGTCTACTTCAGTGTATAATTGCTCCACGGTTTTTAATAGACCGTTATTTCCGCAGGCAAAGACTGCGTCAGGCTGTTCGGACGCCGCCATCAATAAATTACCGACATTTCCTTGAATTCCGTAGGTTCCGTCATCTGTTGAAAAGCGTGTTTCACCTAATGCCTGAAACTCATCAGCATAATAGACCACTTCCTGTGAACCAAAGCCAAGAAAATGAATCACCTTCACTCCTTTTGCTTTCAACTCTTTGGAAAGCTGATACAAAGGCGGTACACCGATTCCTCCGCCAACGATAAAGGCAGTATCACCGGTGGACAATCCCTCGATCTCAAAACCGTGACCTAATGGCCCCATGACATCTAGCTGATCTCCAGTCGACATTTCCGCAAAATACTTTGTTCCATCTCCTTCGATTCGATAGATGATGGTGCAGGTTCCTTCTGCTGGATCGTATTGATTGATACTGATCGGGCGCCGCAATAATAAGTCACTTCTTGGCACTCGGATATGAAAAAATTGTCCCGGCATCGTCATTTCTTTGACTAATTCGCCAGCTAAAACCAGCTCATAGATTCTCGGTGCTAACTCTCTTTGACGAACGATCGTCATCATTTCCTGCTTCATAACGGCCTCCCTATACATCGACAGAGTGAAGCATGCTCCACTCTGCAAAAATTAAATTTCTTGGATTGAAAATGCCCGTGATTCCATTACTCGTAAGATGGCATCGGCTGTATCTAAAGATGTGAACAACGGCACCCCATGCTCAACTGCTTCCCGGCGGATAATAAAGCCGTCTTCTGACGAGTTTTGTCGATTTTTGTCCATCGTGTTGATTACGACTTGTGCTTCGCCGCTGCGAATTAAATCGATCACGTTATTATCGTCTGACTCGGAAATTTTCGCGATTGTTTTCGCGTTCAAGCCGTTTTCTTCTAAGAATTTAGCTGTTCCGGCGGTTGCGATCAGGCTATAGCCGACATCCTTGAAGCGTTTGGCTAAGGCCAGAGCTTCATCTTTGTTCTCGTCTGCGACAGTGAACAGGACTGCGCCGAAATCAGGCAAATGCAGACCAGATGCCGCGAAAGCCTTATATAGTGCTTTGGCTAGGCTGCGATCGGTTCCCATTACTTCACCAGTCGATTTCATTTCAGGCCCTAAGTAGGTATCGACCTTTTGCAGTTTTGTAAAGCTGAAGACGGGTGCTTTAACATGGACCATGCTGCTTTCAGGATACAGCCCATCTTGGTAGCCCAGCTCTTTCAAGCTTTGACCAAGAATCGCTTTAGTCGCGATCTGTGCCATGGGAATATTGGTGATTTTACTCAAGAATGGAACTGTACGGCTGGCCCGCGGATTCACTTCGATCACGAAGACTTCGTCGTTATGGATGACGAACTGAATGTTCATCATACCAATACAATTCATTCCATGGGCAAGTCGGCGTGTATACTCCTCGATCGTTGCCTTCAGCTCCTCTGAGAAGGTTTGTGGCGGATAGACCGCCATTGAATCTCCTGAGTGAACCCCGGCGCGTTCGATATGCTCCATGATTCCTGGAATCAGGACTGTTTCGCCATCACAGATTGCATCTACCTCACATTCTTTACCGATCAGGTAGCGATCGACTAGAACAGGATGTTCTGGCGAAGCTTTTACCGCATTTGCCATGTAATCCTCTAAGTCTGATTGGTTCTCAACGATCTCCATTGCTCGGCCGCCTAAAACGTAGCTTGGACGTACCAAGACTGGATAGCCGATTCTTTCAGCGATCTTCACCGCTTCTTCGGCGCTTGTTGCTGTATCACCCGGCGGTTGCGGGATCGACAGGCTTTGGAGTACTTGCTCGAATTGATCGCGATCTTCTGCGCGGTCCAAATCTTCGATCGTTGTACCTAAAATTTTCACTCCGTTGTTTACCAGAGGTTCTGCTAAATTGATCGCGGTTTGTCCGCCGAATTGAACGATCACGCCGATTGGCTGCTCTAATTCAACGACATTCATGACATCTTCTAGAGTCAACGGTTCGAAGTATAGCTTATCTGAGACGGAGAAGTCAGTTGAGACCGTTTCTGGATTGCTGTTCATGATGATTGCTTCATAACCGGCCGCTTGGATCGCTTTTACTGAGTGAACTGTCGCGTAATCAAACTCCACACCTTGCCCGATCCGAATTGGTCCTGAACCTAAGACTAGGACAGATTCCTTAGCGGAGCGTACACTCTCGTTTTCAAGCTCATAGGTGCTGTAGAAGTAGGGGGTTTGTGATTCAAACTCCGCTGCACAAGTATCCACCATTTTATAAACTGGCACGATCTTTTCAGCCGTACGGAATTCCCGAACCTCATTAGCAGTCATTTCCCACAGCTGCGCGATCTTCACATCGGCAAAGCCGTTTTGCTTCGCCTGTTTCAGCAGATCAATGTCTTTTTTATTCTGTGCCAGCGCGTTTTCCAATTCAACGACGTGCAGCAATTTATCTAAGAAAAACAGATCGACTTTTGTCAGTTCATTGATTTCCTCGATCGAATAGCCGCGGCGGATCGCTTCAGTTAGATAGAACAAGCGATCATCCTGTGCCTTGACCATTTTTTCTGTAAGTTCATCATCGGTGACTTCGCTTAATTCAGGAAGCTCTGCATGATACGTGCCGATTTCTAAGGAACGAACGGCTTTCAACAAGGCTTCTTCAATGTTTCGTCCGATCGCCATGACTTCGCCAGTGGCCTTCATCTGCGTGCCAAGCACCCGTTCGCCGCTTTCGAATTTATCGAACGGCCAGCGTGGAATCTTCGCAACAACATAGTCTAAAGCCGGTTCGAACTCAGCATAAGTCGTTTCAGTTACCGGATTCTTCATTTCATCCAACGTTAGACCCACCGCGATTTTAGCGGCTAATTTAGCGATTGGATAACCGGTCGCTTTACTTGCTAAGGCTGATGAGCGAGAAACTCGCGGATTCACCTCAATCACATAGTAGTTGAAGCTATGTGGGTCAAGAGCCAGCTGAACATTACAGCCGCCTTCGATTTTTAATGCGCGAATAATTGATAAGGATGCATCCCGCAGCATTTGATATTCATAATCAGATAGTGTTTGACTTGGCGCGAAAACGATTGAATCTCCAGTATGGATACCGACTGGATCGAAGTTTTCCATGTTACATACAACGATCGCGTTGTCAGCTGAGTCTCGCATCACTTCGTATTCGATTTCCTTGAAGCCGGCGATTGATTTTTCAATCAAACATTGTGTAGCAGGCGACAGCTTCAGGCCATTTTCAGCGACTGTGCGAAGCTCTTCTTCGTTGTCGCACATTCCGCCGCCGGTTCCGCCTAAGGTAAAGGCCGGGCGCACGATGATTGGATAACCGATTGTGTTGGCAAAAGCGACAGCCTCTTCCACTGTATTGACGATCTCAGATTCAGGGATCGGTTGGTTCAATTCTTCCATCAGCTGTTTGAACAGGTCACGGTCTTCCGCTTGGTCAATTGCTGACAATTTCGTTCCCAGCAATTCAATCTTCAACTCATCTAAAATGCCTGAATCGGCTAATTCCATCGCCATGTTCAAACCCGTTTGTCCGCCAAGTGTCGGCAGGATCGCATCTGGCAGCTCTTTACGCAAGATGCGAGAAACAAATTCAAGGGTGATTGGCTCGATATAAACGGTATCCGCGATTTCCTGATCGGTCATGATTGTCGCTGGGTTTGAGTTCACGAGGACAACTTCATACCCTTCTTCTTTCAACGCTAAGCAAGCTTGTGTGCCGGCGTAATCAAATTCCGCGGCTTGTCCGATCACGATTGGTCCAGAACCGATCACCATGATCTTTTTAATATCTGTACGTTTTGGCATTTATGCTTGCTCCTTCCATGCATCCATCATTTCCATAAATTCATCAAACAAATGTACGCCATCATGCGGGCCCGGCGCAGCATCGGGATGATACTGAACGCTGAACGCTGGATAATTACGATGGCGGACGCCTTCGATCGTGCCGTCATTCACCTCTACATGAGTGACCATCAATTGATCTGGGTCGATTGTTTTTTCATCCACTGCAAAGCCATGATTCTGTGATGTGAAGTCGATTCGTCCAGTAGCAATCTCACGTACTGGATGGTTCAATCCGCGATGACCGAATTTCATTTTGTAGGTATCCGCGCCATTAGCTAATGAGAACAATTGGTGTCCAAGGCAGATGCCAAAAATCGGCACTTTTCCTTGAATCTGTTTGATCATTTCGATTGCTTCTGGTACGTCCTTCGGGTCACCAGGGCCATTTGTCAGCATTACTCCGTCGGGACAAAGATCCAGGATCGTTTGAGCGTCGGTGTTATACGGCATCACCGTCAAGTTGCATTCGCGGCGAGACAATTCACGTAAAATACTGTGCTTCAAGCCAAAGTCGATGACCACTACGTTGCGTCCCACACCAGGACTTGGATAAGGAGTGACTGTAGAAACCTGAGCGACTTGATTGGTTGGTAAGACTGTTGCTTTTAGTTGATCAAACGAGTGTTCAAACTGATCGGCCGGATCAACGATGCTGCCTTTCATGGTTCCAACGCTGCGCAATTTTTTAGTTAATGCTCGTGTATCGATTCCTGCGATGCCGGGAATCCCTTTGCGTTTCAAAAATTCATCTAGTGTCATTTGGTTCCGCCAGTTGCTGGCTAATCGCGCATGTTCTTTTACGATCACGCCCTTACAGGTTGGTGCGATCGATTCGTAATCATCACGGTTCACGCCGTAATTTCCTACCATTGGATAAGTGAATGTAATGATCTGCCCATTGAAACTTTGGTCGGTGATTGTTTCTTGATAGCCCGTCATACTAGTTGTGAAGACGACCTCACCGACAACAGTTGCTTCTGCGCCAAATCCTTCACCTTCAAATACTGTGCCATCTTCTAAAATTAAAAGTCTTTTCAACGTCTTAGTCCTCCTTGTTGTATACCAACTGACCATCCACGAAGGTCATCAGTGTGCCACCCTTGACTGGCCAGCCAGTAAAAGGTGTGTTCACTCCTAGTGATGCAAATTTTTTGTCATCGATCTTTTCTTCGTGACTTAGATCAAATACCGCGATGTCCGCCGGCTGACCAATGGTTAAGGTTCCAACCGTCAATCCAAAGATTTCCGCTGGTTTAACGGCCATCCAATCGATCACTTGTTCTAATGTAAATCGTCCTGTTTCAACAAAGTGCGTATAAATCAATTGGAAAGCTGTCTCGCTGCCGACGATCCCGAATGGTGATTTCAAGAAGCTTTGGTTCTTTTCCTCAAAGCCATGCGGTGCATGGTCAGTGGCGATACAATCGATCGTGCCGTCAAGCAGGCCATCAATCAACGCTTCGCGATCTTCTACTCCGCGTAATGGCGGATTCATCTTCCAGTAGCCATGGTCCTCTGGGATATTCTCATCGATCAAGATCAAGTGATGAGGCGAAACCTCCGCCGTAACATGGACTCCGGCTTTCTTTGCATCGCGAATTACTCGAACACTTTCTTTTGTCGATACGTGGCACACATGGTAGTGCACACCAGTTTCCTCAGCTAAGATCAGATCTCTGGCAATTTGTGAGGATTCGGTGGCGCTTAGAATTCCTGGAAGGTCCAATTTTTCACTGATTTTTCCTTTGTGCATGACACCGCCGAATAATAAGGATTCATCCTCCGTATGAGCAACTAGCGCCATATTGTTTTCTGCGGCTTCCTTCATTGCTAGGTACATCGTGCCAGCTGTTTGCACCCCTACTCCGTCGTTGGTAAAGGCGAAGGCGCCAGCGGCCTTCAAGCCCTTTTGATCAGTCAAGGTCTCGCTGCGAAGCTCTTCCGTGATCGGCGCGTATTGATGCACCTTGACTACCGCGTCTTTTTCAATGATCGCTTTGACGTCATTGAACTTTTCGACTGTATCTGGGACAGGATCAAGGTTTGGCATGGCACAGACAGTTGTGTAGCCGCCGCGAGCTGCCGCCTTCGATCCATCTTTGATGGTTTCTTTGTAGGTAAAGCCTGGTTCTCGTAAATGAACATGAACATCAACTAAACCTGGTGTGACTAATTGATTGTTTGCGTCGTACTCTTGATCAAACGTGATGTCTGAGAAATCTTTGCCAATACCGGCGATGATGCCATCTTCCAGCCAAAGGTCGCACGTGATTGTTTGATTGTCTTTTGTTACGATCTTTCCATTTTTAATTAATGTTTTCATTTTATCTGCCCCTTTACGATTTTCCTCTAAGTACTGCTTCCAAAATAGCCATCCGAATATAAACACCATTCGTCATTTGCGGAACGATGCGTGACTGCAAGCTTTCAACTAAGCTGTCTGCGATTTCAACATCGCGATTCACCGGTGCCGGATGCATGATGATCGCTCGTTTTTTCAATTGCGTTCCTCGTTCGATCGTTAAGCCGTATTTCTCGTGATATTCTTCCTTTGAAAAACTTTCTTGACCATCGTGCCGTTCGTGCTGTACGCGTAAAAGCATCATGACATCAACCTCTGGTACAAGTTCATCCAATGGGCGGTAAGTACCGTATACATCAAAGCTTTCGTCATACCATTCTTCCGGACCAGAGAAAAACACTTCTGCGCCAAGTCGTTTCAGCATTTGCATGTTGGACTTTGCTACACGGGAATGAGTGATATCCCCGACAATAGCGACTTTTAAGACGGAAAAGCGGCCAAATTCTTGATAAATCGTCATCAGATCCAGCAAGCATTGTGTTGGATGCTGACCGCTGCCATCGCCGCCGTTGACGATCGAGCATTGGATAGTCTTGCTTTGGATCAATTCATCATAGTAGTTCTCATCCCCGTGGCGGATAACCGCGACATCTACACCTAAGGCCGACATAGTCAGAACAGTGTCGTATAAAGTCTCGCCTTTTTGGACAGAGCTCGTTTTAGCGTCAAAATCAATCACATCTAGTCCCAGTTTTTTTTCAGCGACTTCAAAGCTTTTATGGGTCCGTGTACTATTTTCAAAGAAAAGATTGGAAACAAAGTATTGGTCCTTATGCGGCGTCCATCGCGCACCTTGTTTGAATTGCTGCGCACGGTGAATCAGTCCCATGACTTCTTGATCGGTTAAAGCCTCCACCGTCAACAAATGCTTTAGGCTGATTTCCTCAGACTGGATGATCATGAAAATTCCTCCTCGTTCTTTCAAATATCGTCATTTTTTGACAAAAATGAGTTTACTTTTCATTTAACTATCATTGCTTACATTCACTTTTATTTTTCGCTGCGTGCTTGATCCGGTAAAATCAGATTTAAAATGATTCCTAAGACGGTTGCTAGAGCCATCGCTGACAAGGTGAAGGTTCCTGCCTCAAAAACTAGGCCGCCGATACCGATAACTAAAATCGTTGACGCGATTAATAAATTCTTTTTGCGGTCAAAGTCAATCTTGTTTTCGATTAAAATCTTCAATCCGCTGGCTGCGATCACTCCGAATAGGATAAAGCTGATTCCTGAGATGACTGGTCCCGGAATGCTTAAAATCAAAGCGCTCAGTTTCCCGACAAAGCCTAGCAAGACTGCAAAGATCGCTGCACCACCGATAACGAATACGCTATGCACACGTGTGATCGCAAGTACGCCGATGTTCTCACCATAACTTGTTACTGGGGGTCCGCCGACAAAGCCTGCGACGATTTGAGCGAGACCGTCACCCATCAATGTGCGATCCAGACCTGGATCGTCGAAGAAATTACGTTTCGTTAATTTATTCAGAACCATCAAGTGTCCAATGTGTTCCGTCATTGTGACAAAAGCAATGGGTGCCATGGTCGTTATTGCATTGATATACAGCTTTGGCTGATAGCTGACAAAAGGCACACTGAAAGCTGGCATCGCCAACCATTTTGCATCGATGATCGGTTGATAGTCGATGATGCCAAAAGTCATTGCTGTGACATAACCGCCCACGATTCCTAATAGGATCGGGATCAGGCCTAAGAAGCCGGTGAAAAACATGTTGAAGAATATCGTCAGACCTAAGGTGATCAGCGCTACTAAAACATATTTGAAGCTGTAAACACCGTTGTTAAACATCGCATTTTGAGCTGCATTGCTAGCTAAGCCTAGACCGATGACCATTACTACTGGCCCTACTACGATTGGCGGTAAAATCTTATCCAGCCAGCCGGAGCCGATTTTTCGAATAATGAAGGAAACGATCAGATAGACCAGGCCGCAGGTCAAAGCCCCCTGCGCGACTGCCGGATAGCCGTCACTTTTCATCAGTAATTTCATCGCCGCGATAAACGCGAAGCTGCTGCCAAGGTAAGCAGGGATTTTTCCTTTAGTAACCGTCAGATAGACGATGGTCCCCAGTCCAGAACTGACTAACGCGATACTGGGGTTGATGCCCACTAAGATCGGTACTAAGACTGTCGCGCCAAACATCGTAAATAAATGCTGAATACTTAAGCCTATCCAGTGCCCTGCACTTGGGCGGTCGTGAATATCTAAAACAACGTCATCATTGTGAAACTCTTCCATGGAACTTCCTCTTTCTAGTATCTAAACAGTAATTTTTATTTTTCTTCCTTTTGGATCAAGATGCGATCTTGTCCATCGTTTTCTTCCATTTCAACGACAATTTCTTCAGTTAGGGCAGTTGGAATATTTTTCCCTACATAATCTGCGCGGATTGGTAATTCACGATGCCCGCGGTCGACTAACACTGCTAATGAAATACGATTTGGCCGCCCCAAATCGATCACAGCATCCAGAGCTGCGCGGATCGTTCTGCCGGTGAACAATACGTCGTCGACTAAGATCACTTCTTTGCCCTCAATCGAGAAAGGAATGTCTGAAGAATGTAGTTCCGGTTCTGCTTCTGATACCTTCACGTCATCGCGGTATAAGGTGATATCCAGCTCTCCAACCGGCACGTCGATGTGCTCCAATTGTTTCAGACGCTCGGCAATTCGTTGAGCGATAAAAATTCCGCGGGTCTTTATCCCAATCAAAACAATGTCCTGAACCCCTTTATTCCGTTCGATGATCTCATACGTGATTCGAGTCAATGCTCGCTTCATTGTTACCTCATCTACAACTTCTTTTTTATACATCCTGTCTCCTCCTTAAATGTTTGCAATAAAAAAACTCCTACCCGCAATCAGGTAGGAGGAATGTTATCGACTTCGTCAAAACGATAGTGTTCACCTAGGCGCACCTAGTCCAAATCACTATCTACTTCCTTCTTAGCCTCACGGGACTACTCTTAAAGGATCACTATTAAGTTATTTATTTCTTACTAAAGACACTATACTATTCCTTATTTAAGAAATCAATCTTTTTCTTTTAACTGCTGCAAAGTTTTTTTGAAAATTTCTGGGAGCGGGGCTTCAAAGACCATCATCTCGCCTGTTGTCGGATGTTCAAAACCTAATAATTTTGCATGCAGAAACTGGCCGTTGCCTTTTAACGTTTTCTTCGGTCCATATAATGGGTCGCCTGCTACTGGGTAGCCGATATATTGCATGTGGACTCTGATCTGATGTGTCCGCCCGGTTTCCAATTGCAGTTCGATCAAGGTATAGTCTTCAAAGCGCTGCAATACCTCAAAATGAGTCACGGCTTCTTTGCCGCCTTCAATAACTGCCTGCATCTTACGATTGACCTTTGAACGGCCGATCGGTGCTTCGATTCGGCCCTTTTCATGAGGAATCTCACCATGAACCAATGCTACATATTTTCTCAAAGAGGTCTTGTCTTTAAGCTGTTTAGCTAATGCTTCATGGGCACGGTCATTTTTCGCTACCATCAAAAGGCCGGAGGTGTCCTTGTCGATCCGATGTACGATTCCGGGGCGAACCACGTCATTGATCGTGGAAAGATTTTTGATTTGATGCAGCAGACCGTTGACCAAGGTTCCCTTAGGATGCCCAGCGGAAGGATGCACCACCATTCCTTGAGGTTTGTTTACTACAACTACATCCTCATCTTCATAAACAATGTCCAGCTCCAGATTTTCCGGTACAAGATCTAATTCCTCTGGTTCAGGAATCACGATCAGAATCTTGTCCCCAGCACTGACCTTGTAATTCGCTTTGACGACCTTTCCGTCGATTGAAACACATTGTTCTTTGATCCATTGCTGAATTTGTGAACGAGAATAGTCGGCCAAGCGTTCATTCAAAACCTTGTCGATCCGTCCTGTTTCAGCTTTTATAATAATTTCAATTTGATTATCCATTTTTCTTGTCTCTCTCATCTAATAGAATGTAAATAAAAATCATGATTACGCCAGCTACCAGCGCCATATCCGCAATATTAAAAATTGGAAAATTGATAAAATCTAATCGAAACATATCCACCACATAGCCTAAGCGAAAACGATCGATAAAGTTGCCGATAGCTCCAGCCAAAAAGAAACTCAGCCCGATGGTCAGCCACTTGCTCTCATGTAAGTGTTTGACTAAATAATAGATCACCGCAACGACTGCTACGATTGTAATCACAATAAAAAAGATCTGCTGACCTTCAAACAGACTGAAGGCTCCGCCAGTATTTCGAATATGCGTCAATGATAAAATATTAGGAATGATCGTCTGACTGTCGCCAAAATTGTATTGGCTGACGATCCACCATTTGAACCACTGATCCAGCGTGATGATTCCTGCGCTTAGTAATAAATAAATGACTAACAAGCTTACTGCTCCCCTTCTTGACTATAAATATCCCTCGGCCGGATGATCCCCAGCAGATTACCGTCTGAATTACCCTCTTTGGTGATTAGGATTGCTTCTAGGACAGCTTCTGTCTGGAACATCTTTTCAACTTCAGAAACCTTCGTATCCTTCGAAATAAATTTAAAATTGGCTCGTTTTCCATTTGCCAGCAGTAAATCCTCCGCGATCCGGCCTTTCAGACTCACTGAACCGCTTAAACTAGCCTGGGCAAAATAAAAACCAATCGTGCGTAAAGTGATCAGCCCCATGAACTTTCCCGAGTCATAAACCGGAAATTGAGAAAAGCGCTTTTCCGTAATAATCTTCATGAGCTCGACTAATGGCAGATCTCGTTCAAAGCCGGTCACGTTTTTCCCAAAACGCGGCAGCACTTTTTCTGGCCGTAATAAATTTTCTTCAATCTGCTTGATCCGCTCAACCGCCCACTCATTTGGTTCAGCGATCACAAAATCATCGGCCACCTGATCATGAACGATGGCATTTCTCAGCTGTGCCAGCTGTAGCAAATCATTTTCACTCTCACCGATCAAGTTGTCGCGACGCTTTGACAGCCGCCGAACCGCTTCACTAAAGCTCATATTGACAGGATTGCCCAACTGACGCTTCAATTCCTTTTCGATTCGATTAAATGTGCTTAAAAAAATGTCTGCCCTTTCTCCCATTCAGCTGCTCCTTCTAAAAGATTTCTTTGAAAATCTCCGTTTCGCATAAACAAACAGAAAGATTCCAATGCGATAGCTCCAGTATAAGTGAAAAAAAGCAGCAAGGAAAGTCTTAGCTACAGGAAAAAAGCAAAAGTAGGTGTTCAAATGGAGTCAAATGTAAAAGAATGTCTTATTGAAAAGACCTCATGCCAAATAGCCCGCTGAATCAGCAGGCTTAAAAAATACCACTATTAAAATAATCACAATAAACTGGCCAGTTATTGCTGAATACCTGCTGACTACCAACATTGGATTTATGAATCAGCAGCTATTCGATTAAATAATTGCTTTTGCTTCTAAAAAATTGTGCACTGACGATCATTATCTAACGGTCGATTATTTCAATCAGCGTAAAGACATTATCCTCAAGCCAAGCGTCTTCTATTTGCGGATTCTCAGGCAAGCAAGCGCTCAGCAAAGAAGCTGTTTGCTCATCATCTAAATCTTGCGGATCGATTCCTGCCGGCAGCTCGATTTTCCGAATCAAGATCCCAGGTTCTGGATTTTCTGCTGTAATGATAAGGTCTTCCGGTATTCGAATCAGGACTTCCTTTTTTTCAGCTCCATGATTCAAAGCAGCAGCTCTTTGCAAGGCTGCAGTATTTAGCTCCTCGTCATTTTCATCGTAGAACATAGTATCGGTCGTTTCGATCAGCTTTGCCCCAACTGCTTTCTTGAAGGAACCGACACCGTCTTTTTCAAATAGGTCAACGATCGCTAGCTTTTCCAAGGCTGCTTTGATCGCCTCTGGTGAAAGTTCTTGATTTAGATTTCTTATGCTGAAGCGATGGAGCTTTCCGTTGCTCTTTTCAAATTTTAACGCCAATCTGTTTTTTTTCAGCTTCTTAATAAGCCCTCCTCCTTTCTTCCTGTTTATTGGAAATTTTTAGCTCAAAGATACTGCCACCAATCAGCTTCATGAGCCCACTAATCCTTCCAAAGATATTCTGCTGAATAGCTTTTGCAGTTTTTTCAGCTTTCCAGTAACAAATGTTTTTATGGTAAATAATTTCAATGACAGTATTTTCCATTCCTTTGAGTCAAAGTATTCCTCAAAGAAAATATAGAAGCGGCGCAAAAGGCGGCTGCTCTTCATCTTCAAGAAAATATGCCGAACAAGACCCTTCAGCATGAGTGAAAAGTCGTCTTCTGTCAGCTCTTCTCGTACCTGCAGCACAAGCAGAATCTCTAGAACTTCCTTGATATCTCCTGTTAATTGAAAGTATTCATTGACCCGTTTTTCGATTGTTTTACGCTTTAGGCAAAACAGCTGGCGTTCATTCAATAAATGCTCGTTCATTATTTTTCCTCCTTTCATAGTTAATAAAATAGGCTATATGTTAAAGTATCCGCTCTTTATCTTCAACTGCTGCGCGCGTTGCCGTTGAAGACAAACAGCATCCCACTGTTGTCGTTGATTTTCTTACTTGATAATGATTCGTACATAATGGTTACGAATAAACCATATCTCTTTTTTGAATCGCTTTCATCCCTAAAAGTTAATTTGTTATTAAATATAATGATCGGTAGCAGGTGAAACGTTGATTTAGCAAGGGGTATTAAGGTTTAAAATAGCAAAATAATTTCTTCTTGTATTTGAACTATTTGGTTTTCCTAATAAAATACGCAAAAAATCCTCACTATTTTTAAAAACAGTGAGGATTTTTTACGTATTTTGATTCGAAATCCTATTAATTTAATCTATCCAAGCAGGACCGATCGAATAATTTCAACACCGGCTGCTAGTTCTTCTTGGCTGATTGTCAAAGGCGGCAATAATCTGAGGACATTTATCCCAGCCTTGATCGCTAATAATTTCTCTGCCTTCAAGTCCTGAATCGTTTGCTGCAGAGTCTCAGCCGAATTCAGTTCGATTCCCAGCATAAGCCCCTTGCCGCGAATAGCCACTGCTTTTTCTGAAGCCTCTGTCACCTTTGTTAATTCTTCCATCAAATAATTGCCTTTTTCCGTAACTGCTGCCAAAAATTCTGGTTGATTGATTTCACTAACTACCGTGTCAGCTACGCTCATTGCTAGATTGTTTCCTCCGAAGGTCGTGCCGTGGGAACCTGGTCCAAAAGAATCAGCTAATTCCTTTTTTCCCAGCATAGCACCAACTGGAATGCCATTAGCCAGTGCTTTAGCAAGTGTGATGATATCTGGCTCGATTTGATAAGCTTCAAAGGCGAAAAAGGTTCCTGTTCTTCCCATTCCAGTTTGAATCTCATCAATAATCAACAGGCTGCCATTTTCTTTGCATAATTTTGCGACTGCCTGAAGCCATTTTTTGTCTGCCGGGATGATTCCGCCTTCTCCCTGAATCACTTCCAGCATTACTGCCGCGACATTTTCATCCAGCTGCTGCTTTAAAGGCTCAAGCTGATTGTATGGCAGGTACTCAAAGCCCGCGACAATGGGAAAGAATCCGGCTTGCAAGGCTGGTTGTCCTGTCGCGCTCAGCGCGCCATAGGTTCGGCCGTGAAAGGAATGCTCGAAGCTCAATATTTTTGAGCGGCCGGTTGCTTTCCGGGCTAATTTGATGGCCGCTTCATTAGCTTCGGTCCCGCTATTACAGAAAAAGGCCAGATAGTCTTTGCCCATGGTCAATTTTTCAGCTACAAGCTCTTGCAGATTGTTCGTATATAAATTAGAGCTGTGCCAAATCTTGCTCGCTTGTTCAGCTAAAGCCTGCATTACTTGGGGATTGTGATGCCCAAGATTGCTGACTGCGATCCCACTCATAAAATCCAAATACTTTGTTCCATTTTGATCGAAAACATAGCTTCCTGAGCCGTCAACCAAATCGATTTCATCTCGTGCATAATTCGGAAATAAATGGCTCATACAAGGACCCCCTCCTTTGTTATAACGGTACCTGTCTTTTCAATGCAATTTGTGATATGAACCTCTGAGACACCGTTCTCCAAAGCATTGATGGCACTATCCAATTTAGGAAGCATCCCGCCTGTGATCACTTTTTCAGCTTTTAGCTGTGCTACTTCAGCGATTGAGATAGTTTCAAGCCACTCACCAGCTTGCTTCACACCCGGTACATCTGTTAGTAGGTACAACGCCTCTGCACCAAGCTCTTCGGCAATCTTGCAGGCAGTGTCATCTGCATTTACGTTTAACCATTGTCCCGAACTAGTCATGCCTAACGGAGCGATGATCGGAATATAGTTTTTATGCAGGACGCTTTCGATAGCTGCAGGATTGATTTCTGTGATTTCGCCGACATAGCCTAATTTCTCCTGATCAATAAATTCTCCTTGAATCATATTGTCGCTGGAAGCGTTGAGTCCAATCGTTGCAAATCCCTGCTGCTGGAACAAGGTGGTAATAGCTGGCTGAACCTGACCGATCAACACCATTTGAGTGATTTTCAACGCCTGTTCGGTCGTTACACGCAAGCCCTCTTTTATTGTCACCGGAATGTTCAACTGCTCCATCATTTCAGTGATATAGTAACCGCCGCCGTGGACGATAATGATCTCATGACCATAGGCTTGCCATGATTCGATCTGTTCAAAAAACTTCTTTGTTAGATTATCACTCGCTACTCCGCCGATTTTTACAACAATTTTCCCCATAATCCATTGCTCCTTCATTTCTGGTTATATTTCTAGTCATCAAGTATGATACAAGGCGTTCACTTCGACGTATTTGTACGTTAGATCGCATCCCCAGGCTTTTCCGCTTTGTGTCCCGATATTCAAATCAACGGTGATACAGATTTTTTCTTTTTCCAGTGTCTGCTTCATCGCGATCTCATCAAATTCCTGCGGCTGACTATGCTTCAGCAATTGCTGATCGCCGATCCACATATCGATTTTTTCTGGATCAGTATGTGAGCCGGCGTAACCTACCGCACAAATGATCCTTCCCCAATTAGGATCTTCACCGAACATCGCCGTTTTCACCAAACTGGAACCAACGACCTTTTTCGCCACCAACCGTGCTTCTGTTTCATTGAGTGCGCCGACAACCTGAACTTCAATCAATTTAGTCGCACCTTCGCCATCTTTTGCGATCATTTTTGCCAGTGTTTCACTGACTAACTGGAACATTGCGACAAATTTTCCATAAGCTTCTGTATTTTTTTCAATCACCGGATTTTCCGCCAGGCCGTTCGCAAGAACTAAGACCATGTCATTGGTTGAGGTATCTCCATCGACTGTGATTTGATTGTACGTCGTTTCTGTTTTGTCAGCTAAAATCTCCTGCAGTAGCTCCTCTGATATTTGCGCATCGGTTGTGACAAAGGCCAGCATGGTCGCCATGTTGGGATGAATCATACCAGAACCCTTTGCAACACCAGCCATAGTTACTGTTTGTCCGTTAATTTCTTCTGTCACTATGATTTCTTTGGTTGCTGTATCAGTCGTTAAGATCGCTTCATGAAATGCATAGTCAAATTGATCTTGCAGATCAATTTGACTAATCCCAGCCTCGATTGTTTCCATCGGCAGTTGTTTTCCGATGACACCAGTAGAAGCGACCGCTACACTCATTTTATCGATCTTCAAATGTGCCCCTGTGAGAGCCTGCATTTTTTTGGCGTTTTCTAACCCGATTTTTCCAGTACAAGCGTTTGCTACACCAGAATTGACTACTACTGCTTGAAGCTTCTGATCCGTCATCGCTTCTTTCGTGACATAAATCGGTGCTGCCTTTACTTGATTGGTCGTATAAACCGCCGCAGCATTAGCCGGCACCTCTGAATAGATAACTCCTAGATCTTTCTTTTCTTTCTTTAAACCTGCATGTAAGCCAGCGGCGTAAAAGCCTTTGGGACTGGCGATCGTTCCTTCGATGATTTGCATACGTTTCACACTCCGACATTTTTTATGGGTAAATAGGTACAAGGTTCAAGCCAGTCGTTTCCGGCCATCCCGCTAAATGATTCAAATTATGGACCGCCTGTCCGGCTGCCCCCTTCACCAAATTATCTAACACGGTTACCACTGTGATGATATTGGTCACTTCATTGTAAGCCACGCCGATATCACAGTAGTTTGAACCGACGATTTGCCGCAGGTTAGGATACACATGCTGATCCTGCACTCGGACAAAGGGTTTTTCTCGATAAAATTGATTATAGGTATCCCAAATCTGTTTTTGGGTCAGCTTTTCTTTGCTTCTGGCATAAGTTGTGATAAAAATCCCTCGTGTGACCGGAATCAATGAAGTAGAAAATTGAATCGCCGGAATCGTCTTATCCCATTTTTGCAATTGCTGCATAATTTCAGGAATATGCTGGTGACTATTCATCTTGTAAAGTGTCATATTTTCGTTGCAATTTACGAAATGACTAGATTCAGACAAGTTTTTACCTGCTCCCGATAAGCCTGATTTCGCGTCGACAATGATTGAATCTGTCTCAATCAACCCTTCCTCAACCAAAGGTGCCAGCGATAATAGGGTGCCCGTTGCGTAACAGCCGGGATTCGCGATCAGCTTTGAGTCAGGCTTTGAATAAAAATCAGCTAGTCCATAATGAGCATGTTGGAGAAAGTCAAAAGGAGCACTTGAATTTTTATACCATTTTTCGTATTGACCATCCGCTTTTAATCGAAAATCACCTGATAAGTCGATAATTGGAAAATCTGCCTTCACAAAAGCCGTTGCGATCTCCTTAGATATTCCTGAAGGGGTCGCAAAAAAGACTAGCTCTGCTCGCTTCATGATTTCATCTGGGTTGATCGGCTCTAAAGGAAGGTCTAATAATTGCTTTAGATGCGGCAGGTATTCAGCGATCTCCTTGCCGTTTTGAGAATGACTGTGGATCGAGACGATCTCTGTTTTTGGATGCTGCAGTAAGAGCCGAACTAGCTCAATCCCGCTGTATCCCGTCACTCCGATAATCGAAACTTTCATATTACCCCCTCCTTGGATTTGAATAATAATACGATTAGAACGGTACTATTTCTGATGATTATACGTGGAGTGTTTATACAAGTCAATGGTTTTTTATAAATATTTCTGTATATTTTCGATAAAATATGCAGAAATCGGCTTAGAATATTCAAAAAAAAGAGGAAGCACTCGATTGAAGGAGTGATTCCTCTTTTTGCACATTTTAGAATAAACCGATCGCGTTGCCCTTTTCGTCGACATCCATGTTTAAAGCTGCCGGCTTTTTAGGCAAGCCCGGCATAGTCATTACGTCTCCTGTCAGTGCCACGACAAACCCAGCTCCGATTTTTGGTACAAATTCTCGAATCGTTACATCAAAATCAATCGGTGCCCCTAGTTTACTTGGATCATCTGATAAGGAGTACTGGGTTTTCGCCATACAAACAGGCAGGCGGTCCCAACCGTATTTCTTAAAGCTAGCTAGCTGCTGCTGTGCCTTTTTACTATATATGACTTCATTGCCGCCATAAATTTCACGGACAATCGTTTCAACCTTCTCCGTTAGATCGTCATGGTCGCGATTGAAGATCGAATGGAAACTCGCTTCTTCGTCTGCGATCGTCTCAACCAGCGTTTTTGCCAAGTCGATTCCACCGTCTGGACCTTTTTCCCAAACGCTGGCCAATTCAACCTTTACATCTTCTTGCTGGCAAAGCTCTTTCAACAAGGTAATTTCTTTTTCCGTATCGCTGATAAATTCATTGATAGCGACAACGACTGGCAAGCCATACTTACGCATATTTCGAATATGTTTTGCCAAATTACTGAAGCCTTCCTTTAAAGCATCAAGATTTTCAGCGCTCAAATCAGTCTTCGCAACACCGCCATGCATCTTCAACGCGCGGATCGTTGCAACGATCACGACTGCATCTGGTGCTTTTCCTAGACTTGGTACTTTGATATCTAGGAACTTTTCACCGCCAAGATCAGCTCCGAAGCCCGCCTCAGTCACTACGTAATCGCCGCAATGCAAAGCAGCTCGCGTAGCTAAAATACTGTTGCAGCCGTGAGCGATGTTCGCAAACGGTCCACCATGAACAAAGGCCGGTGTTTGATAAATCGTTTGAACCAGATTCGGCTTAATCGCATCCTTAAGAACAAGCGCTAATGCTCCCTCTACTCTCAAATCACCAACCGTTACCGGCTCGCGATCAAAGGTATAGGCTACAACGATATTCGACAGACGGCGTTTTAAGTCCTCGATGTCTGTCGCCAGACACAAGATTGCCATAATTTCACTAGCGACTGTAATATCAAAGCCGTCTTCACGTGGGACGCCATTGATTGGCCCGCCCAATCCAACGGTAATGTGACGAAGCTCGCGGTCGTTCAAATCCACCACTCGTTTCCAGATAACTCGACGAGCATCGATCTTAAGCTCGTTTCCTTGATGAAGATGATTATCCAGCAGAGCCGATAGCGCATTATTCGCTGTTGTGATCGCATGCATATCTCCAGTAAAATGCAGATTGATGTCCTCCATCGGTAACACTTGTGCGAATCCGCCGCCAGTTGCGCCGCCTTTAATGCCCATCACTGGTCCTAATGAAGGCTCGCGCAAAGCGATCACTGTCTTCTTGCCGATTTTATTTAAGGCGTCACCTAAACCGATCGTTACGGTTGATTTTCCTTCGCCTGCCGGAGTTGGATTGATAGACGTTACCAGAATCAATTTTCCTTCTGGATTCTTTTTCATTTTTTCTAAAGCATCAAATTCGATCTTTGCTTTATATTTCCCATGTAATTCCAGATCGTCAAAAGTTAAGTTGATTTTTTCTGCAACTTCTGTAATTGGTGCTAAAGTCGCCGCTTGAGATATTTCGATATCAGTTTTCATAAAAACTCCCTTTCCCGAACGTTATTCAGAAAAACACACTTTTTTATTCGTTCCTACCTATTATAACGAATTATCTTGAGAAAAACACCACTTAGATTCGGTAATCTTATTGATTCGCAATTTTTGTTTCCTTCACGTATAATAAAACCAGCAATTGCAAAGGGGTGTTGCGTGATGAATAGTGGCATTGTTAAATGGTTTGATGAGAAAAAAGGGTATGGCTTTATTACCTATGAAGAAAATCAAGAGGTTTTTGTACATTTCACCGCTATTGAGAATGATGGATTCAAAACTTTAGATCCTGGTGACGAGGTTGAGTTTGTAATTGTTGAAGGTGCCCGCGGCATGCAGGCAGCTCATGTGAAAAAGCTGGCTTCCAGCTAGAAAAACGTAAAAATAGTTTAGCTTATCGTTAGGCATACGATCCAGCTAAAGCTTTCTTCCTTGGTGAATCCGCTGAGGTGTTGGACTCGTAAAAAACGAAAAGATCAGTCACGGCTGATCTTTTCGTTTTCTTTGATTTCAATTTCAGGATAAAAGGCAGCAAAATCTTTTACAAAGGCTTCTTTTCTTTTTCGCCGCATAGCAAAATGAAAGGTTGCTCCGCTGAGCCCTTTTCGCTGGATAATAACCCCATCTTTGCAAAGGACCAAATAATCAATGTGCTCGCGAAGAAGCGTCTCACGTCTCGAAAGTCGAGCGTAACGCACCTTTATTCCTGCGTCCTCCAAAATAAGATACCGATGAAGGCCAACGACAGCAAACACGATCGATATTCCGATAATGAGATTCCCTTGAAAATACGGATGCGTTTTTTCCAAGGTCAAAATTAAGCCATAAAAAAGGACAATAAAAGTCAGTGACCAGTAAATAATACTGATCGATAACTCTGGCTGCCAAAAATAGCGTTTTTTCTTCATTCGTATACTCCTACTCTAAAAAGGATGGTCATTATGTTAAAAGTTTATACTGATGCCGCAACAAACCTGGAAAAAAGCGGCGGCGGCATCTTAATTATTTCTGAAGAGCAGCAGCAGCAGCTTTCAATTCCAATAGCAGAAAACAACAATCATCAAGCAGAGCTGGCTGTGATTCTCTATGCTCTGCGCTATTTGATCGATCATAAGCTAAATGATCACACTGTTTTGCTTTATTCCGATAGTAAAACCGCAATAAAAATTTTAGACCAAGGCCAAACAAAAAACAAGCTCTTCCAGCCATATTTATCAGAGTTTAATGAATTAGCTTCGCAGTTCCCGCTTTTAGTGCTGCAATGGATTCCAGAAGCTAAAAATAAAGGAGCGGACAATCTTGCCCGCCAATGTTTGCGAAAAAATTTATAAGACTGGTGATAACAAGCGGGAAAAACGCTGTTTGAAGTTCAACCAGTGTGATTGATTCGCGATCATTTCATCAGTTAATTCAATACATTCCTTCATGTCATCTTCAAAAATCTTACGGAATACTTGTGCGATCTCCGGGTCATAGATGAAGCTGCTGACTTCGAAGTTTAGTTCGTAGCTGCGAATATCCTGATTGGTCGAACCAAAGGTAGCCAGCTCATCATCCACCACGATCGTTTTAGAATGAATAAAGCCGTCGGCATAGTGATAAATTTTTACTCCGCGTTGATGCAAATAATTAGCGTAATATTGCGTTGCCCGATAAATGAATGGATGATCAGGCATATTCGGGATCATGATTCGAACATCGATTCCGGAGCGTACTGCAATCAGAATAGCTGAGATCATCGTTTCATCTGGCACAAGATAAGGGCTTTGGATCCAAACGCTCTTTTCCGCAGCTAAGATCAAACGGACAAAGCCGTCCTTGATAATCTGTTCACTGGAGTCTGGTCCATCTGCCACGATTTGCATCGCGACACCTTTTTCAATTTCTTTCTGCGGCAAAACAAAGTATTCTGGCAAATAGCTCATGCGATCTGCTTTATTGGCTACTGAAGCATTCCAGTCGCGAATAAAGATCTCCTGCAGAGTAAAGCTCGCAGACCCTTCGATCCGACCGTGAGTATCACGCCATCGGCCGAAACGCTTCGATTCGCCAAGGTATTGATCCCCAACATTGAAGCCGCCAGTCCAGCTGATCTGACCATCGATTACTACGATCTTACGGTGCAAGTGATAATTCAAGCGGGTTTTCGCCAAAATATTTTTCGATGTAATAAAAGGAGTAACCTTTCCGCCATTTTTGATCAGCGTTTCAAAAAACCTTTTGTTTGTTTTAGGCGAGCCCCATGGATCATAGATCATTTTAACTTCTACATTCTGGGCAGCCTTTTCTTCTAAAATCCGCATAAAACGATTCCCGATGCGATCATTAAAAAACGCATAGTATTCCACATGAATCGTGCTTTGCGCATTCCTGAGATCCTCAAACAAACGCTCAAATTTATCCGTTCCATCTAAGAAAAACGTCAAATCATTGCGAACTGCTACTGGTGATTCATCTAAGTTCTGGAAGTACTTCACCAAGGATTTTGCAGCTGGGTACAGTTGATCCGGCTCATTATGCTCAACATGGCGGTTGTCCTCTTGGATGATTTCATTGATCTCTTTCACTCGCTGCTCATCCTCTTGTTCAAACCGATACATAGTTTCGCCATCAATCCCTCGACCGCAGAAAGCATAGATCAAAAATCCGATCACAGGTAAAAAAATCAGGGTCAATAACCAGGCCCAGATCGTTGTAATATTCCGCGGCTTACGAAAAACAGTAATAATCGCACCTGCGGCATTGACAATAAAAATCAGAAAAATAATTTGTTCAACAATTCCCAAATGGTCCCCTCTTTTCAAAAAAATAAATTCTCTCATTTGAATTATACCGAATTCGCCCTCGTAATAAAAGAAACACGCTGATGAATAGTTGTTTTCTCATAAAAAGACAGCACCTTATAGATGCTGTCTGCCAAACTTATCTTACATTATGCTAACCAGTTAACAGCTTCTGCTAATGCATCGGTTAACCCGGCTGGATTCTTTCCGCCAGCTTGCGCCATGTCGGGACGACCGCCGCCGCCGCCGCCAACTTTCGGTGCAATCGCTTTGATCAGATCGCCCGCCTTCAAGCCTTTTTCATTTGCTGCTGGGCTCATTGCTGCAAGCAGATTTACTTTCTCTCCCTGTACCGTTCCAAGGACTAAAACGTCAGACAAAGCCTTTTGCTTCCATTGATCCGCTAACTGACGCAGCTGATTCATGTCTTTTACATTAACCTGTGCAGTAATCACTGTCGTACCGTTGACCTCTTTCACCTCTTTGAAGACATCGCCCGCCTGTTGATTGGCCAATTTTGTTGCCAATTGCTCATTTTCCTTTTGCAGTTCCCGCAATTGCTGCTGCAGCTGCTCTGTTTTGCTAACCACTTCTTTGATTTGCGGAGATTTCACAATTTGGGCCACTTGCATCAATTGCTCTTCTTCCTCGCGGAATGCTTCATAGGCCTCTTTCCCTGTTAAAGCTTCGATGCGACGAACCCCGGCACCGATACCTGATTCAGAAACGATCTTGAATAAGCCGATATCTTCAGTGTTGATCACATGTGTTCCGCCGCATAGTTCGATCGACCAGTCGCCAATGTTTACGACACGAACATCATGGCCGTATTTTTCGCCGAATAACGCCATCGCACCCATATTTTTCGCGGTATCGATATCTGTTTCGATTGTTACGACTGGAATTGCCTCCCAGATTTTTTGATTGACGATTTTTTCCATGTCCTTCAGCTCATTCGCGGTTACTTGCCCAAAGTGTGTGAAGTCAAATCGTAAATGCGTATCTGTGACCAATGACCCTGCTTGATTTGCATGATCCCCCAGGACTTCCTTCAATGCTTTGTGCAAGACGTGTGTTGCAGTATGGTTCTTGATTACCTTATTGCGGAATGCCGCATTTACTTGTAGGAAATAGCTTTCTCCTTCTTTTAACGAAGCGAGAACCTCCACAGTGTGAAGAGCCTGTCCATTCGGTGCCTTTTGCACATCGGTTACATTGGCAATAATCCTGCCTCCGTGATCAACAAGAACTCCTTTGTCTGCGATCTGTCCACCCATTTCAGCGTAAAAAGGCGTTTCAGCAAAAATCAATCGAGCCTCGCCGTCATTCACAGCAGAAACCATCGCATTGTCCTGTAAGATGACAAGTAATTCACTTTCGACTTCTAACTGATCATAGCCGACGAATTGGCTTTCGACCTTGATATCACCTAGTAAAGCTGTTTGTACACCCATAGATTTTTCTGTCGTACGTGCTGCACGTGCCCGTTCCTTTTGAGCCTGCATCTCTACTTCAAAGCCCTCGTGATCCACCTTCAAGCCTTCATCCTCAGCAACTTCTTCAGTCAGTTCCACTGGGAATCCAAATGTATCATAAAGCTTGAAAATCACTTTACCATCTAAAGTAGTTTCATTTTTGGCTTTTAATTCTGCTAATACACCATTCAGCATCGTCAAGCCGTCATTGATCGTCTCATGGAAACGTTCTTCTTCTGTGCGGACAACTTTTTCGATAAATGCTTCTTGCTGCTTCACTTCGGGATAATAGCTCACCATGATTTCACCGACAACGGGGACAAGCTTGTATAGGAAAGCTTCGTCGATTCCTAATTTCTTGCCGTGCATAACGGCACGACGTAACAAACGACGCAATACATATCCGCGACCTTCATTGGAAGGAAGTGCACCATCACCGATTGCGAACGCTAACGAACGAATATGGTCAGCGATTACCTTGAACGAAATATCCAGCTGCTTATCAGAACCATATGTTTTTCCGCTCAATTCTTCAACCTTACCGATGATCGGCAAGAACAGGTCTGTCTCAAAGTTGGTAGGAGCATCCTGTATGATTGAAACCATCCGTTCCAGTCCCATACCCGTATCAATGTTTTGATGAGGCAGTGGTTCATACGTATCTTGCGGCGTATGATTGAACTCGGAGAACACTAAGTTCCAGATTTCTAGATAGCGTTCATTTTCGCCACCAGGATAGTTTTCAGGATCATCTTCCGCCAAATCGTTAAACGATTCTCCCCGGTCATAAAAGATTTCTGAATCAGGACCGCTCGGACCAGCACCAAGGTCCCAGAAGTTATCTTCAATTTCAACTACATGATCAGCCGGAATGCCGACTTCTTCTAACCAGATGCGTTTTGCTTCCTTGTCTTCTGGATACACAGTTACATATAATTTATCTGGATCAAAGCCGATCCAATCCGGTGATGTCAAGAATTCCCATGCCCACTCGATCGCCTCCACTTTGAAATAGTCGCCGATCGAGAAATTCCCCAGCATTTCGAACATCGTATGATGGCGAGCTGTCTTCCCAACATTTTCAATATCATTCGTACGGATTGATTTTTGCGCATTAGCGATCCGTGGATTTTCAGGTACAACACTCCCATCAAAATATTTTTTCATCGTTGCTACACCTGAGTTGATCCATAGCAATGTTGGATCGTTAACCGGCACCAAAGATGCACTTGGTTCAATCATGTGGTTCTTCGTTTTAAAGAAATCTAAAAACATTTGGCGCACTTCAGCGCTTGATAATTTTTTCATCTGTTCTCCTCTTTTCTCAAAAAAATAAAAAACTACCACTGCAGTCAAGGACGAAAACTCGCGGTACCACCTTGATTGCAATGATAGTTTGATCATTACCTCTTCAGCTCGCTAACGCTGAGCAGCGTTGATTTTTCAATCAAAATTATCGGGAGCAATTTATTCTTCGCAACGTGCAGCTTTCAACAATCGTGCACTTTCTGTAGAAGCGTAAGGAATAAACCATATCCTTTTAAGAGTATAGAAAAAAGTCTGTCAAAAGTCAAACTAGATCTTGATTAAAATCGCCTTGCGGTATAGATACTCGCTAGGTGATAAGACCTCTTCATGGAGCATCGCAGTAGTATTGCTGAAATAACTTGATAACGGTAGAAAATCAACGATTGGAATTCCTACGTGATTTTTCTTATTCGTCAATTTGAGAACACCTGGATCTTCGGTAATTTCGAAGCGTTCCATCGATGTATCAAAAAATAAGCCAAACATATTCGCCTGCTCCATCATTTTACGTACCTTTTTTCCGCGATAGGGATCGGCAACGTTTAGATCATTCCCCCATCGGAATAATCGACGACTGCCTGCGCCATTCACGTATTCCCACTGATCTTCAGTCAATAGATCAAAATTTTTCTTCCGAATTTTTTTCCGCAGGCTGGTATAGGTATGCTTTTCGTGACTAAAAACATGATAACTGTCCGAATGAGGAACCATCTCGATATACCAGCGATCCTCCTTCAGGACATTTTTTGGAAATGACCAAGTCATGCTTTCTTCCGGTGTTAGATTAGGCGATAACACCTCTTTGATTTCTTCTTCATAAGTTGAAAATTGATCGGCTTCGCCTGAAAAGCTGCCTGTCACAGAGTCATAAATTCCTAAATAATTCGTTCCAGCTGGTAACGCATAACGTTGGACGAACATCGGCGGGATTTTGACTTTCCGCAAGCTGGTCGTTTTATCATTGATCAATTCCCCCAGTGAATCCACGTCAAAAAAGTTATATTGTCCGCGCAAATCCTGAGGAATCGTAATTTCTTGAGAGTTTGGTGCTGTTTCTAATAAAGATAGGCCCTTTGTACCTAAATTCCAGCCTAAAATCGCATCTTTGTTTCCAGGAATAAAAACAAATTCCTCTTCATCGATTAGCAACTGAAAGGTCTGACACTTAATGCCGTATAAATCAAAATCCTTCAATTCAATATCTGAGATTTTCATCAATGGATTTACAAAATGAAGCAACAACTGGCTTAATAATGTACGCTTCTCCTTAGGATTCAGTCGCTTCCAATAGGACCAGTCTAATTGATCTAATAAATTCATAAATCTTTCTGCCTCCTCCAACACTCATATGCTAGAATTATACCATTATCATAAAGAAATGAGGAAAAAGATGAAGGAATATTTTGGCGCTTCGCCAGAACTGCAGGCTGCCGCCTTTTATTTGCGCTATCAAGTTTTTGTTTTAGAACAAAATATTTCACCGGGATTGGAGTTTGATCAGCTGGATACACCAGAGCGGCAATATCTCGTTTTCTTTGATGAAGAGCTGCCTGTTGCGACAGTCCGTTATCAAAAGCTGGATCAGCAGACGTTAAATCCTGATCGCTTGTGTGTGGATTCTGACTATCGCGATCAAGGTCTAGGAACTAAGCTGCTGGATCAAATCGAGAGACGAGCAATCCGCGAAGGCTGCCGCTTTTCAATTCTTTCAGCCGAGCTTAGTGCGCAATCATTCTACGAAAGACGAGGGTATCAAGTGATTTCAGCTGTTTTCGAAGAAGACGGTATCCCCTGTGTCAAAATGCAAAAAGAACTTGTATCCGATTAATTGGATACAAGTTCTTTTCTTTAAGAATTTGAGCGTTTTTTATTTTTTCGAACGGTCCGTTCATCTTGACGTCGTGCTTGACGACGTTTCTGCTTATTCGACTCTGAAATTGCTCGATCGATTTTTTTCTTATAGCCTGGTTTGATTTTCTTCTTAGATTTCTTTACTAAACCAATTAATGTCGGGTCTAGCTCATCCTTTGATTTTTCACGTTTTTTTCGGCGATTACGGTCATACGTATCAACGATCTCACCGTTTTTGATTTCCTTCGGTTGGAATGTCACACCGATTTTTTCGATCAAGCTGATATCATTTTCATCACTCGGTCCATACAGTGTAATGGCTGTTCCTGATAACCCATTACGCCCTGTTCTGCCGACACGATGAATAAAGAAGTCTAAGTCTTGCGGAACTTCGGCATTGATGACGTGAGAGACACCTTCGATATCGATACCGCGGGCAGCTAGATCTGTTGCGACTACATATTGATATTCTAGGTTTTGAACCTGACGCATGACGCGCTTTCGTTCACGCGGGGAAATATCACCATGGATCTTCGCAACTTTTAGACCTTGAGATTTCAAATAATCGCTGATTTGATCAACATGCTGCTTCGTATTGGCAAAAACGATCGCTAAATATGGATGTCCGATCGTTAGCAATTGATAGATCAATCGATTTTTATCCTGGCCCTTTGTCGAGATCAGCCAATTTTCAATCGTATCAGAAATCACCGCTTTTGATCGGATTTCTTCGATCACCGGATTTTCCATATATTTTAATAAGAAAGGACGTAGTTTTTCTGGGATTGTTGCAGAAAAGACCAGCATCTGCAAATGCTTGGGTAAACGACCGGCGATTTGATCGACTTCGGTCAGGAAGCCCATATCTAAGGTCATGTCCGCTTCATCAACAACGAAATAGTTTGCCGTATGAACTTTCAGTGCTTGTTCATTCATCATGTCTAGGATTCGACCGGGTGTTCCGATAGCGACATGGGGCTGGTGTGCTCCCAGTTTATCAATTTGACGCTGCTTATCCGTTCCGCCGACAAAATTCGTTACACGAATTTCAGCAGGCGCAAACTGTGCGATTTGAATCGCTGCTTGATAAATCTGAGTTGCCAACTCACGACTAGGTGCTGTAATGACGATCTGTACCTCATCCTTTGCGGCATCAATATTGTTCATTAAAGGGAGTAAGAATGTGTGGGTTTTCCCCGATCCGGTTTGTGATTGTCCGACCACATTTTTCCCTTTTTTGATCAAGGGGATTAATTTTTCTTGAACCGCAGTCGGCTCAGTAAAACCTTTATCCTTGATAGCATCAAGAATAAATGGCTGGAGATTGAATGATTCAAAAGTTCGCATGTTATACCTCTTTCTTTAACGTACTAATCGTATACGTTCGACTCGCTTTATCATGGAATAGGCGGTTTTTTCTTCTTATGAGAGCATACAATAAGTTGAATAGAAATAAAAGTAAAATTCCTAAACTCATAAAACCGAATGTGACATAAGCAATAAAAATCGAGTGATTATTGGTTGGCAAATGGGACATCGTAAAAGTAAAAATCTGCAGCAATCCGTTAAGCAGTAAATAAAATGCACTGTAGCGTTTAACGAGACTCCACAATCGAATACGTGCTCTGTTTTTCTCTACAACCTTGATACGAACGATTTTTTTCCCAAAGGTCTGACCGTTCCACACATACATAAGGAGCATAAAATAAAGCACGACCTCCAAGGTGAAACTGATGGTGGGAACACTTAAAAATTCTCGAATACTTGCAGGAAATACCTGGCTGAAAAAACTTAGCAGAGTACTGAAAAAACCGATAGCCAACCAATCGATGATCATGGCCACGAAACGCCTCAACAATGAAACCTGTTGCCCCTTAATTAATGATTCTGAATCAAGCTCGCTTCTCGTTGGCAGGAAGAAGGTAAATAAAGGCGCGCAGGCAAAGCCTACAATACTGCCTAGTGTGTTATGCAGTAAATCATTCACATCAAACAATCGGTAGGGCCGCGGATAAATGAAATACAGACCGCTTAATTGTGTCAGCTCAAAGAATAAAGATAAGCAAAAGCCTGCCACAATCGTTTTAGCTAGTGAAAATTTGAAATAATAGCGGCAATATAGTCCAAATGGAAATAGTAGAAAAATATTGAAAACAGGCTCAAGAAAGACACTCTGCTTCATTGCAGCTAAATATGTACTGGGATTATTCAGCTGCAAGACAGTTTGATTCGCGAAGTTCTGCCATGATTGGAACAAATGAAGCTCGTATCGCGGACCAGTCATTTGAGACACCGCGGTTATACTGGGCAAAGGCAAGATTACCAAGTAGTACGCGCAGAGCAAGTAGAAAACAAAGGAATATAAAATGACACTTCTCAGCTTTCCTAATTGTCCATATTTACGGTAGTAATAGATTAAAAACGGTGCGGTAATAAGCAGCGCTAAAAACGGAAAAGTGATCATCGCCGCTTTGATTGGAAAAATATAGCTGTTCATAAAACTCCCTCATTGATAGAATCTGCTACTGACCATTCGAATCAGCAAGGCTTTTTTTAGTATTGTGGTAAAATAAAAACAAATCCATTTTTTTAAGGAGGTAGATCTCAGATGCTTAATCCGCTTTTTGCATTTGGCGTTCCCGCGGCTTTATTAGTCGCCTATATGATTTTCTATTTTGCGAAACGAATGAAAAATAGTGATTATCGACGTTTTGCTTTGACCTTGATTGCTGTTTTCCTAACAACTTTCAGTTATCAAGTCTATAACTATAGTCGAACAGTCATCTCGCTTACTTCAGCAGAAAGTTTTCAAAAAAACTTTGGCTACAGTCAAGGGCGCTTGATCGTTCCATTTGCTTTAGGAGCAATCCTTACAGTCATCAACGTCTACTATTTATTCCGGCAATTTAGAAAAAAAGAATAACAGGTCAACCTGTTATTCTTCCAAATCAAAGAATTTGATTTCTACATGATTCAATAATTTCAACGTGTTCAAGTCTAAATTGACCCACTCTTTTGAAGCAGGCTGATAATTATTCTCCTCAAACGATATTTCGATCTCATTCAATAGTTGTTCAGGCGTTCCAAAAAAGCTTTGATCTTTTTCAAGCAAAACACTGATCAATGCGGGATTTTCCACTAAGAAATAGTCCTCTTGATATTTATATAAAATTACCTGATAGGTTTTATGTTTAAGTTTACAGCGAATAGCAAACAATCCTTCAGACAATCTTGGCATTTTGTCTAAAACTTCTTCGGGACTCAAGAATTCACGATGCAGCATTCAGAGTTCCTCCTAACCATAAGATATTATAGGAGAAAATCAGGTCCACTGGAAATAATATGTCTTGTCCCAAGGATTTTTTTATTTTTAACCGATCATTTTCCCTTCACTTTTATGATAAATTCCATTCAGAATAAAAAGTTTCTAAAAAGTCTTCCATAAATTCCACTCTGCGTTGGGCTTCCTTTTTTCCAGCTTCCGTATTCATCGCTGCCGGCAATTTAAAAAGCTTCTCATAAAAATGATTGATCACGGTACTTTTTTGACGATATTCCTGTTTGCTTTTAAAGTCCTGTGGTAAAATATTCGGATCGTATAAAGGGCTTTGCGTATGTCCACCGTAATAAGCGGTCCGCAAAATCCCAATGGCACCCAAGGCATCAATCCGATCCGCATCCTGGACGATTTGCCCAGCTGGAGTCAACTCAGCCTTCCCTTCTTCAATTTCCCTTGAAAAAGATATATTTTCAATAATATGAAAAACTTCCGTTGTGTTTTCCTTAGAAAAATCAAGTTCTTTTAAAAACTTTTTAAGGCTTTCTCTTTCAGCTTCAACATCTGCAACGACCTTATCATCAATCACATCATGAAGATAACTAGCTGCTTCTATGATTAATGTATCTGCGACGTGCTCTTGCCAGGCTAGTTTCACTGCGATTTTCGCCACTCGTTCCACATGGTAAAAATCATGTCCGCTGCGATCGCTGCTCAGCTTATCTTGCGCATAATTACGGATAGCTGCTATTTTACTATTCTGCATCTGTACGCGGCTTTCTCGGTGGACGTTCGCCCCAATATTGGAATAGATCTGTACGGATGGCTCCGTTGTATAACTTTCTCTTCTTAGTTGCCTTAGCTCCATAAAACTCTTCAAAAGCCAAATCGCTCGTCAGGATATATTTGCTCCATGTTTTTAATGGACGGAAAACATCTCCCATCACACGGTACAGTACCCGAACCTGTTCTTCTTCTCCTAACCGTTCTCCATAAGGCGGGTTCGCTACGATCACCCCATAATCCTTTTGAGTATTAAAATCCTTAACTGCCTGCTGCTTGAATTGAATTGAATCTCCTAAGCCGATTTCTTCTGCATTGGCACGAGCAATTTCGATCATACGACCATTGATATCAGAACCGGCGATATCCAACTCGATATCATAATCCGCTGCTTCATCGGCCGCGGTACGTACTTTATCAAAAACAGCAGCGTCAAACCAATCCCATGCTTCACAAGCAAACTCGCGGTTAAAGCCCGGCGCGATGTTATGACCGATCAATGCAGCTTCGATACACAAAGTTCCTGAACCGCAAACCGGATCATAGAATGGCCGATCTTTGCGCCAGTTTGTCAACATGACTAATGCAGCAGCCATATTTTCCTTCAAAGGTGCTCCGCCCTTTTCTAAGCGATAACCTCGTTTGAATAGGCTTGGTCCGGTTGTATCTAGAGTCAAGACCACATGATCTTTCAGCAAAGCAACCTCAAGTTGAAATAATGCGCCGGTTTCAGGAAGCGGTACTCGCGCTGGACGATGATAGACTCCACGCAGACGTTCAACTATCGCCTTTTTAGTAATGGATTGACAGTCAGGAACGCTATAAAGCTTTGATTTGATCGAACGTCCGGCCACAGGAAACTCAGCATCCAGCGGTAAAAAATCTTCCCAAGGGATTGCCTTGACCTTTTCAAATAGTTCATCAAAGGTAAACGCATCGAACTCATCAACAATGATTTTTACTCGATCTGCCGTACGCAGCCATAGATTTGCTGTAGCAATCGTTTCTAAATCCCCTTTGAACCGCGCCCGGCCATTCTCGACCTGACAATCGATTCCTAATTCTCTTAGTTCTTTCCCTACTAATGCCTCAATACCAGCGGCTGCCGTTGCAATTAAATTATATTGTTTTTCCATAAGAGCTCCTTTTTATTTCTTTTCCATAATAGTTGTTTCTCTGTTAAACAGTAATTAAGAATCGACGAGCAAGTTCGTTCACCCTGTCAAACAACAGAATCAGTGATCTATACTTGTTCGTAGAAAGCAGAACTGAAAAAAACCTTCACAACACAAAGTTGGAAGGCACACCCTGAATTGCTGCAATTTTCTGTAAGCCATGTTTTGTACGGCGATCAACTCAGGGAAGTGTGATCGTCGTGGTAATCATCTATCTCCGGCATAAATGCCGTCTCTTCCATCGTTCATTTCCTTAGAAAGAGCGCCCCTACCATCGTTTGGGTTGCTCGCTCGAGGGGTTTACCGCGTTCCACCATTTTGATTTCTCAAAATGCTTCGTCACTGTGGCACTTTCAAGAATACTCAGGCATAGATTACTCCTTAGCCCTTTTTTCTGCCGTTACTCCAAAAGAAGTACCTTAGCTTATGGTTTCGCTAAGCACGAACACTACAGACATCTCAGTCTGTGCGAGCATGGACTTTCCTCAGCCTGCGCAAAGCAGACCGCGATCACCCAAAAATTGCATCATTCAAATTTAAAATTGACGAGTTTTTTCGATATCACTCTCATCTTGAGTATAGCTTTGACCGAAGTCTGAAGAAGTTTGAGCAGATGCTTGTTGATCTAGTTTCTTGCCGAAAACTTCTCTTTCAAGATTTGATAAACGTTTCAAGATATCAAAGTTCGTAACAGCTGAACTCTTAGGCGCCGCTTCTTTCACACGTGAAGGTGCTGGCTGAGCTTTTGACAGTTGTTCGACTTTGGCTTTCAATCGATCGTTTTCTTCTCTCAATGTTAATAATTCTTTGTTATAAGCTTCATAATCTTTAATTACATTGTCCAAAAATTCATCGACTTCGATTGGATCGTAGCCACGCATTTTTGTTTTAAATTCTTGCTCCAAAATATCATTAGGAGTATAGATTACATTCGCCATTTTTCCACCTCATTAGCTCTAATCTTAATTTACTTTCCTATATATTCTAGCTGATATATCAAAGGAAATCAAACACTATCCCCAAAGTCTGAGGAATTTTCTAAATCATCCATAGTGATCGTAAGTAATTCATAAGAATTTCTTTCTTGATATTTTTCCACATCTGCTAAGAAAAATTTGCTTTTACCAGGATACTCAGTATCATAAACGATCAATGCTGCATCTGTATGCTGCAGCAAAAAATTTACATGATTTTTAAACTGTCCAGGATTCTGATAAGGCTGATGGCTGACAGAATCCACATAATCTGCGGTTTGGACCAGCTCACTCAAATATAATTGATTGTGTTCTTTCCAGTTACTTCCGAAACCTTCAAAGGGAAAAATAATGGCTAACTTTATCTCTGGATAGTCCTGTTTCAATTCATTGACTATTTGACCAGTCCAAATTTCCGTTCCAAGACTTCCGCTGATCATGACCCACTCCAATCCATTTTCGATCAGTGCAGTCAATTCTCTTTTTAAAACATTCTTAATGACTTTCACACGAGGATCTTTCTCGTTGAATATTCCCAGCTCATAGCTTTGATATCCGGTTACGTATAATCGCTGTATTGTTTCATTCATTGCATTTTCCTTACTTTCACTTAAAAATAAAATATCTTTCGAAAAAATTTGCTATAATAGCTAGCAGGAGTGTGATGAAAATGACCTTTCACTACCCTAATGGTCAGCTATTTTCACAAAAGAATCCACGAGAACGCTCATTAAAAAAAGAGACGACGTTTGCTAATCGCGGGATGCGCTTTGAAGAAGCAATCAATCAAAGCAACGAATACTACTTAACTCATGATAGGGCAGTTATCCATAAAAAGCCAACGCCGCTTCAGATCGTTAAAGTTGATTACCCCAAACGCAGCGCAGCAGTGATTAAGGAAGCGTATTTTAGACAACCTTCTACTACTGATTATAATGGGGTTTATCGTGGATACTATCTAGATTTTGAAGCAAAGGAAACAAAAAACAAAACTTCTTTCCCATTGAAAAATTTCCACCAGCATCAAATCACTCATATGCAGCAATGCTTGAGACAAGATGCGATTTGTTTTGTTTTACTGTGGTTTTCAAGCTTAAATCGTTGCTTTTTTCTTTCTGCCCAAGAACTGGTAAACTATTGGAATGAACAGGAAAATGGTAAAAAATCAATACCACTTGCATTAATCGAAACTGTTGGTATCGAGATCACACCGCAAATTGCGCCGAGAATCCCTTACTTGGCAGCGGTGGAACAATATCTTGAAAAAAGGAGTTAATCAAATGGCTAATCCCTCACGTTCGCAGAAAAAAATGCGAGCTTCCCAAGGAAAGAAACCTAAACCTGCACAAAAAAAGAAAGGAAATCGCCATATCGGGTTGAAAATAGCGATTGCAATTGTAGGCTTTCTTTGTGCAGTATTACTTACTGGTATAGGAATCTTTTTCTTCTATGTTAAAGATGCACCAGCCTTAAGCGAAAAGAAACTGGATGCGACTGTATCCTCTAAGCTCTATGACAGTGACGGAAATATCTTTGAAGATCTAGGAGCTGAGAAACGCGAAAAGGTCAGCGCTACTAAGATCCCTCAAGAATTAGATGACGCGATCGTCTCTGTGGAAGATCGTCGATTCTTTAAACACAATGGTGTAGATCCGGTTCGAATCATGGGTTCGCTGATCCACAATATTTCAAATAAGGGCGGTCTCCAAGGCGGAAGTACCTTAACGCAGCAGCTGGTTAAGCTATCTTTCTTCTCGACAAAGGCTTCTGATCAAACCTTGCGAAGAAAAGCGCAGGAAGCTTGGTTGGCAATTCAGCTTGAGAAGAAGCATTCCAAACAAGAGATCTTAACCTACTATATTAACAAGGTATATATGGCAAATGGACTTTACGGCATGGAAACTGCCGCTGAAACTTACTATGGCAAAGAATTGCAGCACCTGACTATCGCACAAACCGCGTTATTAGCTGGCATGCCGCAAGCGCCTAATTCCTACGACCCCTATAAGCATCCAGAAGCTGCAAAGGATCGCCGGGATACCGTGCTCTATACAATGTTGAACAATAAAAAAATTACTCAAGACGAGTATGATAAAGCGACAAATGAACCGATTGATCAAGGGCTGTTACCACTAGAAACGGATAACGAAGAAAGAAAAGTTGCTGATAATTACGTAAAAGAAGTAATTGCTCAGGTGGAAGAAAAAACGGGTAAAAATGTCTATACAGATGGATTGGACATCTACACGAATCTGGATACTGATGCCCAAAATCGACTTTATTCGATTGTAAATGGCGATGAATACGTTCAATACCCTGACGAAGAATTACAGATTGCCGCAACATTAGTTGACAGCAAAACAGGGAAAGTCACGGCACAAATCGGCGGTCGGAATATTGCTGATGATGTTTACTTAGGAATGAACCGTGCAGTAAACACCAATCGAGACTTTGGTTCCACGGTTAAACCAATCACTGATTACGGTCCCGCCTTTGAGTATTTGCAAAAATCAACCGCCGATCGAATCGATGATAAACCGTACTATTATGAAGGAACGAAAACAGAAGTTAAAAACTGGGACAACAGCTATCAGGGAAATATTTCCCTTCGCCAGGCGTTGTACGATTCACGGAACGTGCCTGCGGTGAAATTATTTAATGAAGTAGGACCTGAAAATGTATCGAAGTTCTTGAAGAAATTGAATATTCAATACAAAGATATTCTGCAAGCCAACGCTATTTCCAGTAATACAGAAACCCAAGACGGAACGAAATATGGTATTTCTACCGAGAAAATGGCTATTGCTTATGCGGCCTTTGCCAATGGCGGAACCTATAACGAGCCGCTTTACATTAACAAGATTAAATATCAAGATGGCTCTGAACAAACCTTTGAAAATAAAGGCAAGAAAGCCATGGAGCCCTATACCGCCTATATGATAACCGATATCTTAAAAGATGTGATTACAAAAGGGACGGGCTTCAAAGCGCAAATACCTAACCTGTTCCAAGCTGGTAAAACGGGGACCTCTAATTATACAACCGATGAATTGGCCAAAATCCCTCATTATGGGACAATTTCACCGGATGTGATGTTCACTGGCTTTACGCCTCATTTCTCATTGTCCATTTGGGCAGGCTATGATGACCGAATGAAGCCAATTACTAGTCAATCTGAATATATTGCTCAAGATGTTTATCGCGAAATGATGAGCTATGCTTCAGAAAATGTTTCAAACGAAGACTGGGTTATGCCAGATGATGTACTGAGAATCGGAAATGAGCTCTATGTTAAAGGGGCAACATCAGTTCCGATGCAACCAAGTTACTCTGTTCAAAGCTCGTATTACAACAACTACTTCAGTACAACTGGTTCAAGCAGTGGCCTAGGCTCAGAGACAAGTGTATCGGAATCATCGACTGTTGCTCCACCGGTCAGCAGTGAGGCTCCTTCATCGACTCCGACGCCATCGTCATCTGTTGAACCGCAGCCTTCTCAACCATCGTCAAGCGCCAGTCAACCAGACCCTGCGCCGACACCTGCACAGCAAAATATTCAATCTGCTGTAAATAATAATTAGAAAAAGCCGCTCGAAAATTATTTTCGAGCGGCTTTTAAACGATCTTTGCCATCTTGGCACATGTCTAACAATGGGCATATTTCACATTTAGGAGAACGCGCCGTACAGTGATAGCGACCAAAGAAAATTAAGGTGTGATGACTTTTGACCCACAACTCCTTGGGGATTTTACGCATCAAAGTGGCTTCGACCTCAGTTACAGAAGCATTCAATTTACAGATTCGCAAACGTTTAGTAACTCGCTCAACATGAGTATCGACGGCAATTGCCGGCTCTCCGAAGGCATCGCCTAGCACGACATTGGCGGTCTTGCGTCCAACGCCTGGCAGTTTGATTAGCTCCTCGCGGGAGTCTGGAACGATCCCGCCGTAATCGTCTAACAGCATTTGTGCACAAGCCTTGATATTTTTTGCTTTATTGCGATAGAGTCCAATCGTTTTGATCTTGGAGATGATATCATCTATAGGTGCCTGAGCCAATGCTTCTGGAGTCGGATAAGCTGAAAAAAGTGCAGGAGTAGCTTTATTCACTGAAACATCTGTAGCTTGGGCACTCAAAATCACTGCAATCAATAGCTGAAAAGGCGATTCTGAATGCAGCTCTCCCACCGCGTCTGGAAACATTTGGTACATTCGCGACATAGCTTCCATCGTTTTTTCTTTACTAAGCATCTGGATCTTTCCTCTCTAACCAATTATATAAAGAGACCTTCGGAAGTTCTTCAGAGTGATTTTGTTCATCTTTTTGCAATAGAATCTGCTTCCTACGGCGTTGTTCCTCTTCTACCTGAGCCTTTGAACGGATGTTTTTCTTTTCCCAGCTTTGCAAGACAGTCTCGATATATTTAAAATTGTACGCTTGATTCAGCACAGCTTCTTGTAGTGCCAGTTCAATCAAAGCCGGTGAATATTGGTCATCGTTCAACCAGTAGCCAATTTTCTGATACTCAATTGGTGATAAGGGACGCCCAAACTCCTGCTCAAAAGATCGCAGCATCTTCTTTTGTGCCGCTAAATCATTCTTTTCTTCTGCTTCAAAGCGTTCTTGTTCCTTCAATATGTTCAATTTTTCGAAAGCGGGAAGTAAATTATAGTGGTCACTTTGTCTTCCGTTTTCGTCCGGAGTTGTTTCAAGAGTGACAAACTCTTTTTCAACTAAGGCATTCAGCACACTGTATATGTTTTCTGTTGTGCTCCCCATATTTTTAGCGATAGCTGCCAAATCAGGGAAGTCCTCTCCCCCTTGATGCGCTGCATAAAGCTGCAACCACAGCATAAATTCATTTGTATTCAAGCCAAGCTTTGTATAGTTTTGTAATAACAGATTTGAGATTGTAGTCTCTCCGCCAGTTAGATATTCTTTTAGTGAAATCATTTTGAATCCTCCGTTCCCATTTTAGTTTACACTAAAAAAACAGGAAGTCCAATCCTGGAAAATGTTTTAAACAACACAAAAAAAGGAGGGGAGCCCCTCCTTCTTTCTTTATTCAGCTTCTGCCAAGGCAGCTTGAGCTAAAATATTCAGATAGTTCCATGGACGGTCAAAGTGTGGCTGGAAGAAGAAGTCCTGTAAGGCCAAATCCTCTAACGTCATCCCATTTTGGATTGCTACTGATAATGTATTCGCAGATTGAGTAATATCGTATTTTGAAAGGAACTGTGCACCTAGAATCTTATTCGTTCCCTTTTCCGAAACGATCTCCATCAAAACATTTTCTGTTGTCGGCATAAATTCTGGCCGGTAATTGTCTTCAATCACTGTTACATTTACGTCGATACCATTTAGTGCCGCGCTTTCTTTAGTAAGCCCTGTAGAGCCGATTGTCCAACCAAATAAGTATAGCCCTGAGGTTCCTTGTGTTCCACGGTATTTCATTTTTTGTTCAACTAAGTTTTGACCAACCAGCATCCCTTGGCGTACGGCATTTGTTGCTAATGGGATGTATTGATCCTGACCTGTTGGGTTGTAATGAACGACTGTGGAATCACCAGCAGAGAAGATATCTGGATTGCTTGATTGCATATATTCGTTCACTTTGATCGCTCCGCTTGGAAGCATATCTACTTTCCCCTTCAACAAATCTGTATTAGGACGGAAACCAACACATAGGATCACCATGTCCGCATCAAACTCTTGGCTGGCTGTTACCACTTTCGTTACAGTACCAGAATCATCCGCCACAAATTCATTTACATTTTCGCCTAAGGCTAACGTTACGCCCCGATCAACTAATTCTTTCTCTAAAAGATTCGTGAAAGGCTCATCTAGGTATTTATTCAAAATTCTTGATAGGCCATCGATCAAAGTCACTTGCTTGCCAGATTCAGCAAACGCTTCAACTAATTCGATCCCAATATATCCGCCACCAACAACAACGACTTTTTTTGCATCTTTGGCTTGTTCAATGATGACATTTGCTTGGTTATAGTTTTTACATAATAAAACATTTTTTGATTCGATTCCCTTAATTGGCGGAATGATTGGCCAAGAACCGGTAGTTACCACTAATTTATCATAATCGACAATTTTTTCTTCATTGGTTTTAAGGTCTTTTGCTGTTACTTTCTTCGCTTCTGTATCAATGTTTGTTACATCGTGTTCCATGTTCACTTTTGCACCTAGAGAAGTAAGTTCCTCAGGATTAGAATAGAATAAACCTGCTGGATCCTTAACAACGCCCCCTACATATAAAGCGATTCCACAAGATAAGAAAGAAATGTTGTCATTTCGCTCAAAGACTGTCACCTCAGCATCTGGGTGGTTTGCTAAAATATTTTTAACGGCTGCGGTACCGGCATGCGTACATCCTACTACTACTACTTTCATTGTCGTCCCTCTTTCGTTTAATCGTTTTTTTGTTTGCAATCTTTTGCACAAGGATAGTATAACAGAATTTAAATTCTGTCTAAATAAATTTGCTCACGAATAAACATTTTTATTTTTTACAAAGAAAATATGTAAGCGCAGTTAAAAAGAAGTGCCACAGTTAAATATTATGTAAACTGATAATAGCAAGTCGTAACTATTAATCTCTGTTTCAAATACCTAATATAGGACAAAAAAAGTTGAGAAGAGAGATCTTCTCAACTTTACCTATTACAATTATAATTCGTTAAATGTATTTACAACATTGCCTACTGTGAAACCAAATTGTTCTAAAACGTAGTCTCCAGGGGCTGAAGCGCCAAAATGATCAATGCCAATCATTTTACCTTCTGATCCGATATAACGTTCCCAACCAAATGGAGATGCAGCTTCGATTGCTACACGTTTTGTTACGGATTTTGGTAAAACAGATTCTTTGTATGCTTCATCCTGTGCTTCAAATAAATCAAAGCTTGGAAGAGAAACAACAGAAACATCTTTTCCTTGTGCTTTTAATTCTTTTTGTGCTTGAACCGCTAGATTCACTTCAGAACCCGTTGCGATTAAGATGCCATCTGGTGTATCTGATTCCGCTTTAGAGATCACGTACCCGCCTTTAGCTACGCCTTCTTTGGCCATGTCTTTGCTGTTTGGCAGCACTGGCAAGTTTTGGCGACTTAATACTAAAATCGTCGGTTTGTTTTTCGTTTCCAACGCTTGAATCCATGCAGCAGATGTTTCATTGCCATCAGCTGGACGAATCACTTGTACATTCGGCATGCAGCGTACACTAGCTAATTGTTCAATTGGCTCATGAGTCGGTCCATCTTCTCCGACAGCCACTGAATCGTGGGTTAATACATAAACGACTGGCAATCCTTGGATCGCAGACATACGAACAGCTGGACGCAGGTAGTCAGTAAATACGAAGAATGTCCCGCCATAAACACGAGTTCCGCCATGCAGATGGATACCATTCATTGCACTTGCCATCGCGAATTCACGAACACCAAACCAGATGTTGCGGCCTTCATAAGAGCCAGGCTGGAATTCTGGTTCATCAGCGATTGTTGTATTGTTAGAACCAGACAAATCAGCTGAACCGCCCCATACATTAGGAACTGCCTTAGTGATTGCTTGGATCGCATCTTTACTTGATACACGGCTTGCTTGCGCAGTGCCTTCCTCATAAACAGGCAAAGTCTCTTCCCAGTTTTCTGGTAACTCACCAGCGAAGGCTAGCTTGAACTGTTTCGCCAATTCAGGATGCGCCTTTTCATAGTTAGCGAACATCGCATCCCAGTCAGTTTCTGCTTTGGCCCCTTTATCATTGATTTCTTCTTTAAAACGTTTTGCTACTTCTTCTGGTACTGTAAAGTTAGGATATTCCCAACCATATACAGCTTTAGCAGCATCAATACCGTCTTGACCGATTGGTGCACCGTGAACAGCTGAAGTCCCTTCTTTAGGAGCACCGAAACCAATAACTGTTTTGATCTCGATCAATGAAGGTTTGTCCGTTTCCGCTTTTGCTTCATCAATTGCTTTAGAAATTGCCTCTAAGTCGTTGCCATCTTTGACCAAAATATGCTGCCAGCCATAAGCTTCATAGCGAGCACCAACATCTTCAGTGAAGGCTTTTGAAGTAGGTCCATCTAATGAAATGTCGTTTGAATCGTACAATACGATCAATTTTCCAAGCTTCATATGACCTGCCATAGAGCTAGCTTCCCCGGAAACACCTTCCATTAAGTCGCCATCTCCACATAGTGCATACGTATAGTGATCCATGACATTAAAGCTGTCACGGTTATAAGTCGCCGCTAAATGGGCTTCAGCCATTGCCATCCCAACAGAAGTCGAAATACCTTGACCTAAAGGACCTGAAGTTGCTTCAACACCATCTGTATGTTGGAATTCAGGGTGTCCTGGTGTTTTACTTTCCCATTGACGGAAATTTTTCAAATCATCAATCGTTACTTGATAGCCTGCAAGATGTAATAAGCTGTACAACATTGCAGAACCATGACCTGCAGATAAAATGAAACGGTCGCGGTTTGGCCAGTTTAATGAAGTTGCTGGATTAACATTTAAATGTTTGGTCCATAAAGCATAAGCCATTGGCGCCGCACCCATTGGTAACCCCGGATGACCTGAGTTTGCTTTTTGAATTGCCTCAATACTTAACGTTCTGATTGTGTTTACACCTAGTTGATCGATTTTGTCGAACAAATTACTTCCTCCTTTTTGGTCATAAATACTTTAATTACAGATTCATTGTAACCGATTTATTTTGACTTTTCAATCACTTACCAACAAAAGATTTACTTTCTGTTGTGTAATCCTTTTTTCTTTTGAATCTCTTTTAATTTCTCTGGTGTAACATCGTTGCCTTCTGGATCAACGACCTTCATCCCTTCGATGTGATGGCGCATTCCACTGCGGAAGGAAGCGATATACTCTTCCCGTAAAACCTTCTGTTCATGCGCTTCCGCATCTGTTAAGCCGACTGTCTTTTTTTTCTTAGCTAATTCGTTGATACGTGCAATTGTTTCATCATTAATCATCTTGAGCACCTCTTTTCCCTTTCTAATTATACATAAAAAAAAATAAGTTGAAAGTACAAACAAATGCGAACGCTTGTTTGATTTGTTCAGATAACTATGCTACACTAAAAAAAACGAAAGAAGGTGCGGGCATTGGCAAAAAGAACGGAAACAAAACAATTAGAAGTTCTACGTTTCATTCATGAACGCGTTGAAGATAAAGGTTACCCACCCACTGTAAGAGAAATTGGAGAAGCTGTGAGTCTTTCATCCACTTCCACAGTCCACGGACACTTATCCAGATTAGAGAAAAAAGGTTGGATACTACGCGACCCCACAAAGCCAAGAGCAATTGAATTGACCATTACAGGTTTAGAAAAAATAGGAGCTACTCCGCAAGTGATCCCTATGCTAGGTGTTGTCACAGCCGGTGAACCGATCTTAGCTGTAGAGGAAGCATCGGACTTCTTCCCTGTTCCTCCAGATTTGTCGAGTGAAGAAGGCAGCCTATTCATGTTAACGATTCGCGGCGAAAGTATGATTAACGCTGGTATCTATGATGGTGATCATGTCATCGTTAGAAAGCAATCGACAGCAACAAATGGTGAGATCGTCATTGCTATGACTGACGAGAACGAAGCCACGTGTAAGAGATTTTATCGCGAATCGGATCATATTCGTTTACAACCTGAAAATGATGAGTTGGCACCACTTATTTTCGACAATGTTTCTATTCTTGGGAAGGTCGTTGGATTGTACCGCAACCATATTTATTAATCGGAATTTACTTCCGATTATTTTTTTCTTTACAAAACGAACAAACATTCGTATAATGAATATACAAACACATGTTCGCATGATAGTAGGATGTCTGTTCCGCTTTTCCCGATAAATAATTAAAACTAGATTTACAGTCTAAAAATTAGAACAAGTTTAGCGGAATGATCTACGTGGTGAGAATAAACCTCATTTTTGACTTTAGTAAAAATGAGTTCATTAATACGAATTAGGAGTGATTATTGATGAAAGCAGTAAGAAGATTTGGTTTGATTATCGCTGTATTGTTACTAGGTTTATTGATTGGTAAGTTAGGTTCTTTAGCTACGATCGTCATTTTTTCTGGCTTGTTCCTTGTTTGGTTTATGTTGTGGGATGAACGGAAGTATGCACAGCATTATGCTGAACGTCAATATGATGAAGATGATATCGAAGAAGAACACTATTATAAAGAACCGGCCGAAGATTTTTATTATGTGACTTATGATCAGCACTATCATAAATCGGCTTAAAAATTAATCCCCAAGCTGTTAGATTTTTTCTAACAGCTTTTTTGACTGTCCCGATCAATTCAAAGGGCAAAATAAAAAAGCTGGAATATCTCTCCAGCTTTCTCTTAGTAGTCCATTAAAGTTAAAATATCGTACCCTTGGATTTTATCACGTCCATGCAATTCCTCTAACTCAATCAAGAAGGCACAACCTACAACAACACCACCAAGTTTTTCAACTAATTCGATCGTTGCTTTAATCGTTCCGCCAGTAGCCAATAAATCATCAGTGATCAACACTCGTTGACCAGGTTTGATGGCATCACTGTGGATCGTCAAAGTATCCGTACCATATTCTTTTTCATATTCAACTTCAATTACTTCACGTGGCAATTTACCCGGCTTGCGAACTGGTGCAAAACCTAAGCCCAATTCAAAAGCAACGGGACAGCCCACGATAAAGCCGCGAGCTTCCGGTCCTACGACCATATCAATTTGTTTTTCCTTTGCGTAATTGACAATTTGCTTAGTCGCTTCACGGTAAGCTTCGCCATCAGCCATTAACGGTGAGATATCACGAAATACTATTCCCTCTTTCGGATAGTCTGGGATACTGGCAATATAATCTTTCAAATTCATTTCGGTTGTTCCTCCTAGCCTTTCAGCCAATTTCTAATAGTTTGAATATCATTCATTAATAAAAACTCTTCGCTATCAATCCGAGCTATGCGTTTTTGATAAATCTCGCTCTCTTCAAAAGCTCGAGTTTGAGGAGATTCGACCATTTGTAAAACACCGTCGTCTATTGTAACAAATTTTAACTCAGAAAACACGTGAATCATGAATACTAATAATTTTTCTGGAATTCTTAAATAATTCGAAACATTTTTTAGTTTGAAGCGTATATCAACTCGCGGCTGCTTTACAAAGAATTTATAAAGCGCTTTGAACTGTTCACGATCTGGTAACCCGTTGAGATAAGCCTCATCTGGACTATATAGATAAAGATAAATACGTTCAAACTGTCCCTTGTGTGAGATTTCTTTAAGCAGCTCTTTCTGATCTGGGCAATCCAACACGACTAATTGGTCATACTCAGACCAGTCAATAGTTTTATCATATAAGGTGATCGGCTGTTGCAGCTCGTTCACAAAAAACTTTTGACTATTTGGTTGAAAAGCCAGATACAGCACTTTGCCGTTTTCGATTTTTTCATACCAAGTATATTTGGCTCTGCGGTCAATCACTTGAAGTCCGTTCGAAGAAAAATCAATCAGGCGCAATTGAACTTTCTTTTGTCCGTTCCATTCATTGATTTCTAAATCTCCTACGAATTGTGTATCCGGCTGCTGGATTTTCTCACCGTCTTCACCAAAACCAAAACCGATCGCATCCAACTGGCCGTCTTCACCTTTTAACGAAAATTTGACATGCTGTTGTTCACTGCCGATTCGTTTGAAAAAGCTGATCTCTCCATCCACCAAAAAAAGAGGTGCAGGATTATCTGTTCCAAATGGAGCGAGTTTTTTCAATTCTTCAACGAATTTCAACTTAATTTCAGATAGCTTTAACGACTCATCTATCATCAGGGTCGATCCTTTAGTCAGATCAATCTGTTCTGCCTCGATATAATCATTCATCATCCTTCTCAGATTCTGAATATTCTCCGACGGCATTGTCAATCCGACAGCTGCCGCGTGCCCGCCAAAATGAGTAAACTCAGACCGCATAGTGTTCAGCATTCCGAATAGGTCTAATGCTTCGACACTTCGACCGGACCCCTTTGCTACACCATTTTCATCAATAGACAAAATAATCGTTGGATGTCCTGTTTGTTTAAGAATATTTCCAGCAACGATTCCTAAGACCCCTGGATTCCACCCCTGTGATGCAATCAAATGAACCCCATCTTCAGGATTGATCAACGCTGCTGCCTGAGCAGTGGTTTCTTGAACTATTTGCTTGCGTTCATCATTAATCTTGTTAAGTTTTTCAGCCAAGCCACGTGCAACTTCATCATCAAAAGTCGTCATCAGTTCTACAGCAGGATTCGGATCACCCAAACGTCCAATAGCGTTTAGGCGCGGCCCTAAACTAAACCCAATACTCGTTTCATCAACTTTTTGCAGGTCAACAGAACTGACCTTCAGTAATTCTAACAGACCTAAACGCTGCGTTTGCTTGATTGCTTGCAGCCCCAGCTTAACTAGATTACGGTTTTCACCAGTCATAGAAACTAAATCTGCTACAGTCCCAATGGTTACTAGATCCAACATTTCTAACGGAACTTCTTCTAGTAATGCTGTCGCCAATTTGAAGGCAACGCCGGCCCCAGCCAACTCACCAAAGGGATAATGTCCCTCAGGATGACGAGGATGAATAATACAGTAAGCATCTGGTAAAATAGGCGGCATCTCATGATGATCCGTAACGATCACATCGACACCCTGAGAATTGGCAAAATCAATTGCTTCATTCCCAGCAACTCCATTATCAACAGTAATAATTAATTGAATGCCTTCATTGATTTTCTCGGCAAATAACTCCTTGTTCGGACCATAGCCATGAATAAAACGATTCGGCAGTACATAATGAACATCTGCACCAATCATTTCTAAGGTCTCCAGCATGATCGAAGTACTAGTGATTCCATCTGCATCGTAATCACCATAAACTAGAATTGGCTGCCCTTCCATAATTGCAGCTTGAATTCGTTCTACTGCTTTATCCATATCATGCATTAAAAATGGATCGTGTAAATCATCAATGTTCGCTTTCATTAATTGTGAAAACTCTTCTAACGTATGTATATTTCGATTCCAGACAAGCTCAGCAAAAGTTTCACTGTATCCCTGACTCATCAATTCTTCTTTAAATGTCGAATCAATCGGTGCAGCGTCTGCGAACTGCCAATCGAAGTTTGATTTTTTCACTCTATCACTTCCCAACCGTATCAGTATAGCAAAAATAAATCAGACAAGAAAGAGAAGAAGACCTTAGTTTTTCAACTAAAGTCCTCTTTCTAATCATAATAATCAATTGGTTGACTGTCTTTTTTATCTGCCTGCGAATTTTCCTTCGCTGCTAACGCCTGATCCTTATCTTTTAACAGGCTCTCATAATTTGCTTTTAACATAGCAATTTCATTTTCTTGTTCACGCTGAAAAGCTGCTTTTTCTTCTGCTAGTTTTTGTTCATTGTTAGTTTCATAGCCTTGAATCGTTTCCTTTAACTGTTTGATCTCTTTGCGCTGTTGTAAAAGCGTTGCTCCAGAAGTTAGAAAAACGACCAATGCTCCTATCAAAGCAGACCCTATGATAACAAGAACAAGCGATAAATAGATTTTTTTGATCAAGAAATTGACTGGAACTTCTTGACTATTGGAAAGCGCAAAAATCACGATCAGCAAAACCAAAATAAATCCTAAAAAAACTTTCCATTGCTTCTTCATTTGCTTTCCTACTTCCTATTGAATAATCCGCCTGCTAAAAAATCTCCAATATGCGGGAATAACCCATAAAAACGACTCGCGCCTTCCATAATGAACGGGCGATTGATTTCGCGTGTTGCTTTCCCCATCTTATTAACAATTGTTTTGGCTAGCTTATGAGGATCTAAAACGATACCGCTTAAGTTTTCCAAATAACTGCCGCTTGGATCGGCCTTATCGAAAAATTCAGTGGCGATCGGTCCTGGATTGATGGTAGTCACATAGACATTAGCTGGACGCAACTCTAGTCGCAGAGCGTTAGAAAAACCTAGTACTGCAAATTTTGTGGCAGAATAAACGGTTGACTTTGGCGTTGCCATTTTACCAGCCATGGATGCTACATTAAATATATGTCCTTTTTTATTGTTGACCATCGAGATCGCGATTTTCTGCGTGAAGTACATCATACCCAAAACATTGACGTTGAACATATTTTTGGCAGCTTCCAAATCAAAATCGACAAAATTATCAAACAATCCAAAACCAGCGTTATTTACTAACACATCCACTGTACCAACTTCGTTTTCGATTCGTTCTATTACTGATTCTACATTATCAGGATCCGCAATATCTAATTGGAAAGCAAACGCTTCTTTGCCGCTTAGTTCGCTGCAACGCTCCTTTACTTGCCCAATCAAATTAATTCGGCGAGCACAAGTTACAACGATTGCTCCTCGTTTCGCAGCCTCATAGCAGATTTGTTCGCCTAAGCCGGCGGATCCGCCCGTCACGACAACGATTTTATCTGTTAAATCCATTGTGTTCCCTTCTTTCTGTAAAGGTTATTTGATTCATTTATGAAAATGGAATATCGATAATATCCAAATCTTTCGCAATTTGAGTATTCGGAAAAATTTCCTTCGCTTCCTCTTCTAATTCTTTTGCTTCTTTCGCAAGATACCTAGCAGAAATGTGTGTCAATATTAGTTTTTCTGCTTGAGCCTCTTTCGCAATCATTGCAGCCTGCTGTGTCGTGGAATGGAAGTAGGCTCGTGCGAGTTTTGCTTCATTTTTATTAAAAGTACTTTCATGAACAATCACATCACTATTTCTAGCAAATTGACTGGACCTGTCTGTGATGCGAGTATCGCCAAAAATCGTCACAATTCGCCCTTTTTTGCCTTCACCAACAAAATCTTTCCCATCAACCACTTGTCCATCAGCCAATGTGACGGTTTGGCCTTGCTTTAATTTTCCATAAATCGGCCCCGCTGGTATACCTAATTCAGCCAGTTTTTCAACTTGCAGCATCCCCTCATGATTTGCTTCCGTTACTCGAAATCCATAGCTTTCAATACCATGATCTAACAGCATACACTCAACAGTAAATTGCTTATCTTCAAAGACGATCCCTTCTTTAAGCTCAACAAATTGCAGCGGATAGGCGAGGTGCGTCTTTGTTACTTGCAGCGAAGTCCGAACATAATTTTCCAAACCTATTGGTCCGTAAATAGTAATCGGTTCCTCTCCACCTTGAAAAGACCGACTGCTTAACAATCCAGGCAGACCAAAAATATGATCTCCATGCAAATGTGAGATAAAAATCTTTTCTATTTTACGTGGTTTTATATTTGTTCGTAAAATTTGCATCTGAGTGCCTTCGCCACAGTCAAACAGCCAAATCGCATTGCGTTCATCTAGTAGCTTCAACGCAAGACCGCTGACGTTTCGATGCTTTGCCGGCACGCCAGCACCTGTTCCTAAAAATTCTAATTCCATAATTCTCCTGACTTTCTATCAAATTACTATCATTCTAGAAGAAAGTCCTGCTTTACGCAATCCAAACAAAGTAAAATTTTCTCCTGTTACTTCTCTGAATCTCTCTTCTGTTCAGCTTCTTCTTTTGAATGTTTAGCGATTTCTTGTGTCTTCTTCACGTCAGCTTCAACATCTGCGTAGTCCAAACGAGTGATTTCTCCACCCAGTTCCATCATGATTAATTGATTTAGCGGACGATTGTCATCTTCTTCGGCAATCAACAGTAATGCAGTATCTCCTTCGCCGATTTTATCAACTAAAAATTCAAAAACACCAGTCGCATCGCGAACTTCTTTCGCATCTTGTGTCGCTCCAATCATTCCACCGGTGAACCAACCTAATAAGATACCGATTGGGCCTCCAAGAATACCGACCATCATACCTATCAGACCGCCTGTAGAGCTTTTATTGCTACCAGTAAAGTCTAAAAAATCCTCAATTTCAAATTTGTGCTCTCCATCATCAGAATGATGAACAACTGCCATCTGTTCGCCTTTAAATGCTTTATTCATATGAAGACGTTTAGCTTTAGAAAAGGCCTCATACGCTTTGGATTCTACGTCAAAATTCATGATTATCACTCGTTTTTCCATTTAAAATCGCTCCTTTATACTTATAATGCTAGTTTAGCAATAAATAGAGGTTTTGGAAAATAGAACGAGTTTTTTCGCAAAAACAGACTGTAGTCAAAACCCATATGGGTTTTGACTACAGTCTGTCTGAGACTTAATTTCCAGTTTTTATCTCTTCCATAATACGATCATCAACAATATAATGATCAAAGAAAACTTTTGATAATTGATAACCTTCGCCCCAATTCGTGCGAATAACATCGTATTCAACGCCATCGATTTTCAACTTGTTGCGCAGGTGTTTAATAATAGTAGATAACCGAGTCATATGGCTTGCAGAATCACTATCGCCCCAAATTTTTACAGCTAAATCACTCCGACTGATCGGTGCGTCTTTAGTTGAAATTAGCGTACTCAACATTTCGCGTTCTGAACGAGTTAGATTCCAAAGTGGGATAGGTCGTTTTTCATATTGATTTTCCTCTTGCTGAGCTCTCATACCAAAACCAATTGAATAAACGGATTCTTTCAACGTCTTCTCAGCAAGCTTCTCTCTTAACCCGCTAAGTGTTTCATCTTCAAGCAGCCATTCATCAACACCTCTTGACTCCCAATCAGCTTTTTCATCTTTTTGAGGTATCCGATCTGTTTCTCTAATGATTGTAAACTTCCCGCCAACCTCATTAAGAATAATCGCTAATTCTTGATCAGAGATCGTTTCGCTAACGATCAAGACATCAAAAAAGTTTAGAACATCTAATGGCACTCGTTTCGCTTGAAGCATCGTTAGTAATTTTGCCGAGCTTAACACTTCAATGTTTAAGCGCTGCAGCTTCTCAACTAAAGGTCTCTCAACTAAGATATTGTGTGTTAAAATTAATACTTGCATCACATTATTCCCCTTTTTTATTATTAAAAATAAGTTTCCGACAAATTGCGTAAGGAAAGTTTTATTAATTAACAATATAATTATTACTTCTTACAAGGTAAGTTTACACCGCCATTCTCTCCAACGCTACCAAAAAGTTTATAATTCATTAATCACAATTAGAATTATTGATAAAATTTTTGGGTTAAAAAAACTTTTCTTAGATAAAATAATTCAATTGTCATTTTTAAACAACACTTTCCTCAATCATTCATAAAAATTTAGAACATATAACAGCCGTATTTTTTGCGATCCGTCTTATTAACAAAATCCATTCTTTTCTTCCGATATAATCGTTTCTAACACTGTATAAACAGCTTTTGTTTTCTATGTGATTAATTATAGCATTAGATATTTTAATAATTTTTCTCTTATGCAAAAAAAGAATATTGAATTTAAGATACTATTCTAGGCTAAATTAAAAGCGACTATAAATAACGACAAAAATAACACCATTAATTTCTTGTTAAATCGCAATTCTGTTTTTTTAAATAATCAAAATTCTTCAATCAAAAATTTCTCTTTAAAATAAATTAATAATCGACACTATCTTTTGCAGCTATTTCTGAAAAATCCTCAAATTGTTGACCTGTAAAAGTACTTTCAATACACAAAAAAGCACTGCAAAATGATTTGCTGTGCTTTAAAAAATGATTAATACTTATTCTACATACTTAATCAACAAATTCGAACTCAAACTTATCAATGCGAACAAGGTCTCCATCCTTGGCTCCTCTAGCTCGCAAAGCTTCATCTACACCCATTGATCGAAGTTGACGTGCAAAACGCATGACTGTTTCATCGTGATCGAAATTAGTCATTTTAAAGAGTTTTTCTAGTTTTTCACCGCTGAGAACCCAAGTAGCATCAGGTTCACGAGTAATTGTAAACTCTGGCTCATCTGATTGGAAGCCGTAATTAACGGTATCTTCTTCCACCTCTTCATCGTACAACAGGAACTCTGGGGTGACTTCAAGTAAGTCAGCCGTTGCATTCAATAAATTATCCAATCCTTGTTTTGTGACCGCTGAGATCGCAAAAACCGGAATATCATCAGCAAACTCGTCTTCCTTATCTTTTCTTAATTGTTCCTTGAATTTTTTCAGGTTCTCTTCTGCGTTTGGCATATCCATTTTATTGGCAACGATGATCTGCGGACGTTCCAATAAACGCAAGTTGTGGGAACCTAATTCGTTGTTAATGGCTTGATAATCTTCATAAGGCTCTCTGCCTTCCATTCCGCTCATATCGATTACGTGCAAAATGACCCGCGTACGTTCAATGTGACGTAAAAATTGCGTACCTAAACCAACGCCTTGCGACGCGCCTTCAATCAAACCAGGCAAGTCAGCTGCCGCAAAACTGCGACCATCACTAGTTGTAACCATACCTAAATTAGGAACTAACGTGGTGAAGTGATAGGCACCGATTTTAGGACGAGCGGATGAAATTACTGAAAGAATGGTTGACTTTCCGACAGATGGAAAACCGACTAAACCGACATCGGCTAAAACTTTCAATTCTAATTCAATATTCCGTTCTTGTCCCGGCTCACCATTTTCAGCTAACTCAGGAGCAGGATTTCTCGGTGAAGCAAAGCGTGTGTTTCCACGACCGCCGCGACCGCCGTGAGCAACGATTAATTCTTGACCGTTCTCAATTAAATCCCCGATTAATACTCCAGAATCGGCATCACGTACTGTCGTACCCGGCGGAACGCTCACGTAAGTATCTTCTGCTCCACGACCGTGCATTCCTTTACTCATTCCGTTTTCTCCTGGTGTAGCTCTAAAATGACGATTGTAACGAAAATCCATCAACGTACGCAATCCTTCATCAACTACTAAAATGACATCGCCTCCGCGACCGCCATCTCCCCCAGCTGGACCACCGTCTGGTACATACTTTTCCCGACGAAAGGCTACCATCCCATCGCCGCCTTTACCAGCTTTGACATCGATCGTTACTTGATCTAAAAACATGGACATGTTGGTGTCCTCCTTATCTCTTTATATATTGACTACTGAATTTCCACACTAAACAAAGTCTTGTATATTGTAGCTAGATTAAGCGAAAAAGTCCATTCTTATTGGTAGAAGCTTAAAAATTTTGTTGGATTTGCTTAGATATTTTCTCTCAGGTAATATCTTTTGACAAAAAAATTGATGCGTTGCACAATAAAAAATGTAAGGCGTCAAGCTTTGCTTGATATAAAAAAGGAGGAACTTTTGGTTATGACAGTAAAAGTAGGTATTAATGGATTTGGACGTATCGGTCGTTTAGCATTCCGTCGTATCAAAGAAGTATCTGATGATATTGAAGTAGTTGCAATTAACGATCTAACAAGTCCTACAATGTTGGCACAATTATTACAATTTGATTCAACACATGGCACATACCCTGGAACAGTTACTGCTACAGAAGATTCAATCGTTGTTGACGGCGAAAAAACTCGTGTATATGCAGAACCAGATGCTAGCAAAATTCCTTGGGTAAAAGAAAACGGTGTTGACATCGTACTTGAATGTACTGGTTTCTATACATCTGAAGAAAAAGCACAAGCTCATTTAGACGCTGGTGTAAAACGCGTCGTTATCTCAGCTCCTGCTGGTCAAATGAAAACTATTGTTTACAACGTAAATGATGACACTTTAGATTCAAATGACAAGATCATCTCAGCGGGGTCTTGTACAACAAACTGCTTAGCTCCAATGGCTTACTTCTTAAATGAAGATTTCGGCATTGAAGTTGGTACAATGACAACTGTTCATGCTTATACTTCAACACAAATGTTGTTAGATGGACCAGTTAAAGGCGGCAACTTACGTGCTGCACGTTCAGCAGCTGACAATACTATTCCACATTCAACTGGAGCTGCTAAAGCAATTGGCTTAGTTATTCCAGAATTAAACGGAAAATTACAAGGACATGCACAACGTGTTCCCGTAGTTGACGGTTCATTGACTGAATTGGTTTCAGTACTTAAAACTAAAGTAACTGCTGACCAAGTAAACGAAGCAATCAAAAAACATACCGTTGATAACCCATCATTTGGTTATGACGATCGCGAAATCGTTTCTGGCGATGTAATTGGTACAACTCAAGGTTCAATCTTCGACCCAACTCAAACAGAAGTAACTTCTGCTGGGGACTACCAATTAGTTAAAACAGTCGCTTGGTATGATAACGAATACGGTTTTACTTGCCAAATGATTCGTTTACTAGAAAAGTTTGCTAACTTATAAGAGCTAGAATGCGTTTTAAAGGGGATCACTTTGATCTCCTTTTTTGTTGCACTCATTTAATAAAATTTTTGAAGCAAAAGTCACCGTTTTTTCATAGGAAGTCCATTAAAAGTTTGTTATCATAAGAATGATAATAACTTTAAAAGGAGAATGTTATGCAATTCAAAAAAATGATGATCGGCGCAAGCTTAGTGTTGTCGATCGGTTTATTCGCGGCCTGCGGCAACGATGGCGGAACAAAGGAAACAAAAGAAAGTGCTACGAAATCAACTGAATCTAGTGTGGATTTAAATAAATTGACTCTGCCTCAGCTTAATGACAAAGTTACAGACGACGAATATTTAGTTGAACTTGTAACAACTGAAGGAAATGTTAAAATCAAGCTTTTCCCAGAACAAGCACCTAAAGCAGTAGAGAATTTCGTAAAACATGCTAAGGATGGCTACTACAAAGATACTCTCTTCCATCGTGTGATCAAAGATTTCATGATTCAAGGCGGAGATCCTAAAGGTGATGGCACTGGTGGTGAGAGCATTTGGAAAAAAGGCTTTAAAACTGAAGACTCGAAACAGCTTTATAATATTCGCGGTGCCCTTTCCATGGCTCGATCAGAATCTCGCAGCAGCAATGGCAGCCAATTCTTCATCGTAACAAACAAAGAAGATGTTAGTGATGGTTTGGCAATTCAATATTATCCAGAAAAAATTATCGAACAATATAAAAAAGGCGGCGCCCCTCAACTTGATGGAGAGTATACCGTATTTGGACAAGTCACTGAAGGCATGGATGTAGTCGACAAAATTGCTGGTGGTGAAGTCAAAGACAGTGGTTCAGGTGAGAAATCAACACCCGTTGAACCCGTGAAAGTCAATGAAGTAAAAGTTCTGCAAGAACCGAAAAAATAGTAAAAGAAAAGAACCAAAATCCTGTGTGAGCGGGATTTTGGTTCTTTGTTTGCATAGAATTATTTTTTTTGTTCCTTATCGCCTACGATGAAAGTGAACTCACATTCTGTAACGACCTTCTCTTCTACGGTAGCCCATGCTTTCGCCGTTCCAACTGGACCTTTAACTTTCTGGATATCAAAGTTCAAAAACAGTGTGTCTCCAGGTCGCACAAACTCTAAGAAATTAGCTTTATTGATACCGCCGATATAAGCAGTCTTTCCTTCAAACGCAGCTGATTTCAAAATCAATAATGATCCAGCTTGAGCTAGTGCCTCAACGATTAATGTTCCTGGCATAATTGGTTCCCCAGGAAAATAACCTTGGAAAAAGTCCTCATTCATTGTTAAATTTTTAACTGCGGTAATATGCTTTTCATCCTCGAATTCTGTGACTGCATCTAAATAATAAATGGGAAAGCGATTTGGGATCGCAGCCATTATTTCTTCGACATTCATAATTTTTTCCATTTTGCACCTCTATGAATATTTTATTTGATTATCAAACTATCATATTCTAACGGTTTAATCAAGTTGTATTGGAACAATCAAAAAAATAGTTTGACAATCAAAGCTTTTTCCAACATAATGAGAGCATATTATTTTTTATATTATTTAGGAGTGTGTCATTTAATGTCTATTTTATCTGGAAAGAAAATAATCGTAACTGGCGTAGCCAATAAAAAAAGTATCGCTTGGGGATGTGCCAAAGCAATCGCCGATCAAGGCGCCGAAATCATTTACACCTATCAAAATGACCGAATGAAAAAAAATCTAGTAAAATTAGTTGGTGAGGATGCCAACATGTTTGAGCTTGATGTTGCTAGTGATGAAAAAATCGCAGCGGCATTTGAGTCGATTAGAGAAGCCTTTGGTTCAATTGATGGATTGGTCCATTCTATCGCTTTTGCCAACAAAGAAGAATTGTCTGGCAATGTAACTGAGATCACTCGTGATGGGTTCCAATTGGCGCAAGACATCAGTGCCTACTCTTTGCTAGCAGTTTCAAAATATGCTGCTCCATTGATGACTGATGGCGGCAGCATCGTAACTATGACGTATATGGGCTCTGAGCGTTCGATCCCTAACTACAACATGATGGGAATTGCCAAGGCCGCTCTAGAGGCAGAGGTTCGTTACTTAGCAACTGAGTTGGCTCCAAAAAACATTCGAGTTAACGCGATTTCGGCTGGAGCTATTAAAACGTTAGCGGTAACTGGCGTGAAGGACTATCAATCATTATTGAGTCTTTCGGAGGAACGTACACCAGATAAAGTTGCTGTAACGATTGAAGAGGTTGGAAATTCTTGCGCCTTCTTACTTAGCCCATTAGCGACAGGAATCATCGGGGACATTATCTATGTCGATAAAGGCGTTCACTTAAGTTAATTATTTTAAAACACGTCATCTTGGCGTGTTTTTTTGTATTGAACTAGTTAACATTTTTCTGGGTAATGATTACTAGCTGCAAACAAAAAGGCCGCTTTCAATAAGCAGCCTTTTTACAATTTCAAAATATTTCTAATATCCCCATCAGCATCGCAAAAAAGAAACGCCTTACTGGTGACTTAATCGTACTTTTCATGTAATGGATATGTGCAAGACAGTACCAAAGAATCAAAAACAGTAAGACTAACACACCTAAAACAACCCAAATTATATCCATCTTTTCCCCTTAATCTCTTCAAAGAGCAACTACACCTCGAAAATCCAACCTTCTGGTGCATCAACATCACCAAATTGAATTCCGACAAGCTCGTCGTATAATTTTCTTGTCATTGGCCCTGTTTCCGTTTCACTATAGAAGACATGGAAATCATCCCCATTTTGGATCCCAGCAATTGGCGAGATAATTGCAGCAGTCCCGCAGGCACCAGCTTCTGCAAATTTATCCAATTCATCCAGATGAACATCGCCTTCTACGGCATCCATACCAAATCGCTCTTTTGCCAAGTGCAGCAATGAATACTTCGTAATACTTGGTAAAATTGAAGGTGATTTAGGAGTAATAAATTGATTCTCATGAGTAATTCCAAAAAAGTTCGCAGAGCCCACTTCTTCAATCTTTGTATGAGTTGCTGGATCTAAATAAATGCAATCAGAAAAATCACGATCATGAGCGATTTTTCCTGGTAATAAACTCGCAGCATAATTTCCACCCACTTTAGCAGCGCCAGTTCCAAACGGGGCTGCCCGATCATACTCCGATACAATAAAATTACTCGGTGTCAAGCCGCCTTTGAAGTAAGGACCGACTGGCATACAAAAAACGCCGAATAAGTATTCCGGTGCTGGTACAATTCCGATATTCGGCCCTACTCCAATCAAATAAGGACGGAGATACAAAGTCGCTCCCGTTCCGTAGGGAGGAACATACTCTTCGTTAGCACGCACTACTTGCTTAACAGCATCAATAAATTTATCTTCTGGAACAGCGGGCATCTGTAAACGTTCGGCACTTCTATTCAAGCGTTTCGAATTTTCATCTGGTCGAAACAAATTGATTTTTCCGTCCTTGCGTCGATAAGCCTTTAGTCCTTCAAAACATTCTTGCCCATAGTGGAGACATGTTGAGCCTTCATTGATGGTGATCGTATTATCCTCTGTCAATACGCCTTCATCCCACTGTCCATTTTTCCAATGAGAAATATAGCGGAAAGGTGTTTTAATATAGTCAAACCCTAACTCTTCCCATTTTATATTCACCATTCTATCATCTCCTTCTTATTTAAATGTTAGTCTATCATTTTCTCACACCATTGTCATGATTTTTTTTGATTATAAGAAAATTATGATTGGACAGGTAAGCGGTCGACAGAAATGCGAAAGATTGTTACACTATTTTTATTAATTTATCGAGGTGGCTTATGTTTTTATTTACGACGCAAACAGTGGACTCCAGTAGCACAAATGTCGTTGATCAAGCAACGGAACAATTATCCGCTTGGCAAAAATACTGGCAGGCAATCAATTGGGATCGGGTATTTTCCATTTTGATCCAAAAAGGTTTAACGATTTTAGCCGTATTACTGCTGTTTTATTTAATCAGAAAAATCGGTAGTTTCTTGATTAATCAATCATTTGAACGACAAAAGAAAAAAATGACTGATAATGCTACTAGAATTGAAACAATTCATGCCTTATCAATCAATATTTTTTCCTATACGCTCTTTTTCTTTTTCCTTTATTCCATTTTAGATACACTCGGTATACCTGTCGGTTCTCTTTTAGCCGGTGCTGGAATTGCCGGAATCGCTATTGGTTTAGGCGCACAGGGTTTTACAAATGACATTATCACTGGTTTTTTCATTATTATGGAGCAGCAGATTGACGTCGGCGACTACATTCGACTAACGGATCTGAGCGTGGAAGGAACCGTCACTTCTGTTGGCATTCGGATGCTGCAAATGAAATCAACGGATGGAACTGTTCACTTTATTCCTAATCGAAACATCACAACAATCAGTAATCTTTCTCGTGCTCATATGCAAGTCAAGGTAGATATTCGTATCCAACCAGACGAAGGCTATGATAAGATTAGTCGGCTAATTGATGAAGCAAATCAAAAGCTTGCAGAAGAATTTAATGACGAAATATTTGATGGACCGTCGCTTTTTGGAATGGTTGATCTAGGCAATAGCAACTATGCTATTCGAACAATTCTATACGTGACAAACGGCAAGCAATACAAGCTGCAGGAAGAATTTTTATCTGCCTATGTAAAAATCTTAACTAAAAACGGCTTTACGATTCCGAATAATCCAATTTCTATCGGGAAATAAAAAGCGATCCATGAATAATTCTCATGGATCGTTTTTTATTAAGAAAATGTATCGCTATATTTTTCACGATACCCGTAGTAACCCAATCGATACAAATCAACTTCTTTTTTTGCCTGAATTAAACTATCACCAATTAATTGCAAAACAAATTCAGTAAATTCTAATGCAGCTGTGCCATTGGCAGTGACGAGGTTTCGATCACTAACAGCCTGTCTTTCATAAAAATTTTCTGGAGTTCGATAGCTTGGAAAAGCTTGCAAAACGGCACGAGCATTTCCAGTATGCTTATACTCTTCTAAAAAACCGTGTCTAGCCAAATAATCCACCGCCCCGCAAATTGCAGCAACAGGCATTTCGTGCAATAGTTGTTTTTCAATTATACGATAAAGTTCTTGGCTATGAATATTCCAAGAATTGCCGCCAATCAAAACCAGCAAATCGATTCTCTGATTGATTTCGGAAAATTTCAAATCAACCACTGTCTGCAATCCGCCGATTGATTCTACCTGCGGTAAATTTGAAGCAGTTTTTATTTGCCAATCGTTTCTCTGATTTAGCAGACTCAACAGGTAAGCACCTTCCCAGTCAGCATATTGATCCAGTAAAACAAACAATGCAGTTTTCATACTATCTCTCCCCTCCATTTTATTGAATACCCTTAGTTTAACAAAAATGAAAAGGGAAAGCTCATAGATTCCGTTAGTTTATCGTTTTTTTACCAACTCGCTTTTTTAACACCTGGTATTTGACCTTGGTGGGCCAGTTCACGGAATTTTATTCGCGACATACCAAATTTTCTCATATATCCTCTTGGTCTGCCATCAATCAAATCGCGGTGCTTTAAACGGTTAGGATTTGAGTCTCGTGGTAATTTTGCCAGTCCTTCATAATCTCCGGCCGCTTTTAATGCGAAGCGTTGTTCTGCATATTGTTCGATCAAAGCCTGCTGCTTGTACATCTTTACAACTTTAGATTTTTTCGCCATTTATTTACTCTCCTATATTTTAATTAATCGAGCTTAACCGTAATGGTTCCTATTTAAACACTATGAAAAAATAGCATGTCTGCTTTATAAAGTCAATTTATCTGTATTTTAGTTTTACTTTTATATCTGATTCAGAGCATTTTGACCTTTCGCTCAAAAAAGCAGGCCTAGCTTTGATTGAATTGAGCGGACAAAATGATACGAAAACTAACTAAAAAAGCGAAACCTCACATACTATCGGAATTGATAGAAATATGAGGAGTCACTTTTATATTTGCTGTATTTTTTTAAAAGACTTTTGCTTCAACCGTTTTTCGTCTTTTTATAAGTTTGCATGGAGCATTACTTTGGCTTCTGGTTTTTTTCGCTCAAATGCGTGAAAAGTATAGTTTACCGCTTTTAAAATCTCTCTGCGAGTTACAATGCCGCAAAATACCCGGTCATGATCCAAAACAGGCAGGAAAGAAGCATCTACTAATAGGTGTAAAACATCCTCTAATTCCGCATCTGGACGCATAACAGATACATCTGTCTTCATGACATCTGCTACTGTAAGTTCTTCTAAATTGGATGTATCGATACCATCGATACCCAACATTTTTTTAACAATATCATTCAAGCTCAATAAACCGACAAAATGATCCTCTTTATCCAAAACCGGAATCGTAGAATAACCAGCTTGAGATAATAGTAATAAAGCATGCTCTAGTGGATGTTCCTTCATTACATTAGCAACATTTTCTGCTGGAATCACCATGGTTTCTTCATGTTCCTTCATTAGTTGTTCAATCGCAGGACTGATCATGTGACGCCTCCGTTCTAATATCTTCACTTTATTTTACCTTACAGCTAAAAAGAAAGCGTTGTTTATCCAAATATTTAATAAAAATTAGGAACTAATGTTCAAAATCAGCAGCTAATTCCTCTATCGGCTGATGCGCTCGATTGTAAAATTCCACATGATACCCGTCGTTTTCACTATCAATGATTGCGTAACTAGGAATTTGTACAGGTCCTCGAGGTTGAGAGATACTTCCTGGATTGACAAATAAAATATTCTTATCAAACTCCGCAACAGCTTGATGGATGTGTCCAAACAAAGCAATGTTTGCTCCTGCTTCTTGAGCTTGCAGTGAAAGCATCGTAAGACCGAAACGAACATTTGACAAATGACCGTGTGTCATATAGATAACATCATCACCTATAGAAAAAATCTGTTCTTTTTTATAGCCAGGATCATAATCACAATTGCCGGTAACAACCGTAAAATGTTCCCATAATTCGTCATTGGCTTTCAACTCTGAGTCGCCGCAATGGAACATGTGATCCACTAGGCCGATATAGCGATTGACAATTTCCACTAAAATATTGCGATCCCCATGGTTATCACTAACAACTAAATATTTCATTTATTCTCCTCCAACCAGTTCTTCCATACTCTTTCTAGTTCTTTAACCGCCATCCCTCGATGGCTGATTTCATTTTTCTCTTCACTTGTTAATTCAGCAGAAGTTTTTTCATATCCCGGTACAATAAATAATGGATCATATCCAAAACCGTTGTCTCCTTGAGGAATTCGGCCGATCCGTCCTTCCCAATCTGCTTCAACAACTAAACTATCTTTTTGTGGAGCAGCAAAAACCAGCGTACAATGGAAATGCGCAGTTCTTTTTTCATCGGATACATCCGTCAACTCATGTAGTAATTTAGCGTTATTTGCCGCATCACTTTTACGTTCCCCAGCAAAGCGAGCTGAAAAAATTCCTGGCATTCCGTTCAGTGCATCTACGACTAAACCTGAATCATCAGCTAATACTGGCTGTTGTAATAGTTGAGCAATTGTTTCTGCCTTTAAACGAGCATTTTCCTCAAAAGTCGTGCCTGTTTCTTCCACATCAGGTAAGTCAGGATAATCCAACAGTGTTTTGGTTTGATACCCTTCCTTTGCAAATAATGCCGCAAATTCATTCGCTTTTCCTGGATTGCGAGTTGCAATCACAATAGTTTTCTCTTCCGTCTTCACTTCGTTGAAAAGAGCTTCTTTCTGATAAGCAATCAATTCTTCAATTGCCCCCTTACCATGTAAAATTAAGGCATTCAGTTCGTTGTCATCAAATGTCGCTTCTTCACCAGTCCCTTGAATTTCTACAAAACGGCCTGCTTCCGTCATTACCAAATTCATATCCACAGCTGCCGACGAATCTTCTTGATAGTCCAAATCAGTCACAACAGTGCCATCAGGTAATATGCCGACACTAATAGCAGCTAAATGTTCATTGATTGGATCTTCAGCTAATTCTCCGTTAGCTAACAATTTATTGACTGCTAAACGCAAAGCGACGAACCCGCCAGTGATACTCGCTGTTCTTGTACCACCGTCAGCTTGAATCACATCACAATCTACAATGATGCTGCGTTCGCCTAGCTTTTCTAGATCTACAACAGCTCGCAATGAGCGGCCAATCAATCGCTGAATTTCCATCGTACGTCCAGTTAGCTTTCCTTTGGCACTCTCGCGGCGATTACGCGTATTGGTAGCTCTTGGAAGCATACTGTATTCGGCAGTTACCCATCCGTTTCCACTCCCTCGTAGAAATGGAGGAACAGATTCTTCTAGAGTCGCCGAACAAATCACCTTAGTATCGCCAAAAGTAATAACAACTGACCCTTCTGGATGTTTAAAAACATTCGTTTCAATTTTAATCGGCCGCAATTGCTGGACCGCTCTTCCATCATGTCGCAAATTATTTTCCTCCCAGTTCTATGTGTTCTACATTTAAATTCGTGATATTCAACCATTCACTGGCAATATCCTTAAACATTTTAGGGGAACCAGTGGTATAGAAATTTCTCGCCTTAGTATCAGTCTGTTCATAATTGTTTAGATTGAAATAATCTAATAACGTACTGACATCATTGACTGTCTCAGCTCCTGAATCAATCAATGTTACCTGTTGTCCGATTACATTTTGAATGATTGGACGCAGCAATGGATAATGTGTACATCCCAAAATTAAAGTATCCAGTTTTTCTTTCTTTAATGGTGCCAATGTTTGTGAAACGATTTTTTTCGCCACAGAACTATTGAACTGATTACTTTCAACTATTGGTACAAATTTGGGGCAGGCTAGACTAGATACATGGGTGTCAGGTGCCTTCTCCTGCAGTTCATGTTTATAAGAACCACTTTTGACTGTTCCGATCGTTCCTATGATTCCTACTCGTCCTGTATCACTCGCCTTCAATGCTGCACGTGAACCAGGTTGGATAACGCCGATCACAGGAATATCAACATTTTTTTTGATTTCATCTAAAGCGACTGCCGTTGCTGTATTACAAGCAATTACAAGCATTTTAATATTTTTCTTCAATAAAAAACGAGTCATCTGCCATGTAAACTCAATGACTTGCTCAGCTGGTCGAGGACCATACGGACAGCGTGCCGTATCCCCGAGATATAAAATTTCTTCATTTGGCAGCTGACGCATCGCTTCTTTGACCACAGTCAAACCGCCTACGCCAGAGTCAATAAATCCAATTGGTCTTTCATTTGACAAAACGCTCATCCTATCTAGTTCCAAGTATCACCTTATTTTCCACTTTTTGTTGAAATATTTCAAGCCCTAGAATCTTACAAGATAAAAAGCGTTTTCTTTTGAATGAATAATGATCAGTGCTAAACTAATTATGAGAGAGGTGGATGAAAATGGATAAAAAAGAACTAACCGAAAACTTAGGGAAAGTTTCTGCTGGCGATCGTAACCAAGACCCTGCAATCAAAGCCACTGAAAAAGAAGCAGAGAAACGAAAGAAGGATTCAAAAGATGAGCCGCTTGAACCAGGGTTGCTAGAAAAGCTTGGCAAAACACAAGCCGGTGCTGTCTATGAAGATCCAGCGATGAAGGAAACTGAACGTAAAACTGAAAAAGATAAAGAATAAGCAACGCAACCGTTATCAACTAAATGGCATGAACAGTTTTTGATTGTTAGCGATACTTTTTACTGCTATGCAAAAAAGCGAAAATCTCCTCATCACAGAAGAGATTTTCGCTTTTTTTTAATAGTTGTATTTGCTGGTCTCTAATAAATTGGAGATCAGTGACAATACATAACACACAACAAAATACATGGCAGTCATCGCGATAAACATCGGGATAACGTAATTTGTATTCTGACCATAAATAATCTTTGCGTTGTGAGTCAGTTCGGGTAACGAAATTATTACCGCCAAGGATGTATCCTTAATCAAAGAAATCAATTGGCTCAAAATTGCTGGCAGCATTGATTTAAATGCCTGCGGTAATACAATCATTGTCAGCGTTTGAACATATGTTAAACCGGAAGACATTCCAGCTTCCGTTTGTCCACTTGGTACAGCATTCAATCCGGCTCGGAAAATTTCTGACAACATCGCTGATTCGAAAATCGTTAAGGCGGCAACTGCTGCCCAAAAAATATTCAATTTGATCCCAATTTGCGGCAAAGCGAAATAGGTGAAGAAAATAATCAACAGCAACGGCAGGTTTCGGATAATATCAACGATAATGCCCACAATTCTTGAAAGAACAGGAACGTTACTATAACGAACGGTACCTGCGATACCACCAAGAATCATACTAAAAACAATCGATACAACTGAAACTTGAATCGTTACCCACAGCCCATCTAAAAGGAAACGCAAATTGATCCATGAAAAAGCATCACTCATATTCTTTTACCCTCCCTTTCTAGGCATTTGACCAATGCTTATCTAAGTAGTTCATCAGATAAGACAAAGGCAGCGTTAAAATCAAGTAAAATAATCCGACGATGATATATGTGTCGAAGGTGTTAAACGTAGTACTGGCAATCAAATCTCCTTGGTACATCAAGTCTAATCCAGCAACCATCGCTAAGATCGATGAATTTTTGATCAAGTTGATAAATTGATTTCCTAATGGCGGCACTACGATTTTGAATGCTTGAGGTAATACGATATATCGCATTGTTTCAGCATAAGAAAAACCAGAGGATAGACCTGCCTCCATCTGACCTTTGGGCACTGTTTGGATGCCTGAACGAACAGTTTCCGCTATAAACGCAGAAGTATAAATGGTCAAACCAATCGTCCCTGCTTGAAACCCATCAAAGCTATAGAAATACATCGGAGCTACTACGTAAAAGAACATCACAATAATCAATAACGGGATATTTCTGAAGAACGCCACATAAGCTTTAGCCAAGCTTCGAACTATTCGATTATGAGATAGTTGCAATATTGCCATCAGTGTTCCGATAATCAAACTGAATACTAGTGCCAACAAGCTCGCATAAATCGTAAATTTAAAGCCGCTGACAAAATCAGCAGAAAAAGTCTGAAATAATTGTGCCATTAAAATTGCGCCCCCTTCTTCGCCCGGCCATCTGCATCTTCAGGGAACCATTTTTCAAATATTTTATTATAGGTACCATTGTCATGCATTTTATGCAAAGCAGTGTTAACTTCTTTTAAGAAATCATCTTGACCTTTGTTAATGGCAATCCCATAGGGTTCATTTGTAAAAGTGCCGCCTGTCAATCCATAATTATCGTTTTCTGATGCCATCCCTAATAAAATTGCGTTATCAGTTGTCATCGCTTGTCCCTGTCCGGATTGTAACGCAGTGAACGCCTCAGCATAATTTTCCAATTCGAGGATTTTAGCATCTGGTGCATGTTTGCGAATGTTGATAGTCGAAGTGGAACCTTTAACTGCTAAAACCGTATCAGCAGCAGTCAGATCCTTAATATTTTTGATATGGCTTCCCTTTTTCACTAATAAAGATTGTCCAGCATCAAAATAAATATCTGAAAAATCAACTTCCTTCTTACGATCTTCAGTAATCGTCATCGTCGCGATAATTGCATCGATATTACCGTTTTTAAGTAATGGAATTCGTGTCTTTGACGTCACTTCAACAAATTCTGCCTGACCATCCTTACCAAGAATTTCTTTTGTTATGGCCTTAGCAATATCAATATCAAATCCTTCGACCTTACGTGTCTTTATATCCATCATTCCGAATAAGCGTGTATCATACTTTACTCCCCATGTGATGGTTGGTTCCTCTTTGATCCGTTTCGCAATGTTTTTATTTGCGACACTTTCTCCTTTGCATCCTGACAGCACTATTGCAAGCAGCATCGGAAGAAATAAAAAGGAGACTAATTTTTTTATCTTCGACATAAGCCGCCCTCCTAATGATTGATAACTTTGCTAACAAATTGTTGTGCGCGTTCATCCTGCGGTCTTTCGAAGAATCCTTTGACATCGCGTGTGTCTTCTAATACTTCACCATCAGCCATAAAGATGATTCGATCTGCTACTTCTTTCGCAAATCCCATCTCATGTGTCACGACGATCATTGACATACCATCACGAGCAATTTTCTTCATGACATTCAAGACATCCCCGATCATTTCTGGATCAAGCGCTGATGTCGGCTCATCAAAAAGCAGCAAGTCAGGATTCATCGCTAAACCACGAGCGATGGCAATCCGTTGTTGCTGTCCCCCAGATAACATGGAAGGATAGGAGTCCTTCTTATCCAGCATGTCTACTCGATTTAATAATTTTTCAGCAGTCTTGGTCGCTTCTTCAGAAGACTTTTTCAAAACTTTAATTGGAGCAAGAGTGATATTTTCTATCGCAGTCTTATTTGGATAAAGATTAAAATGTTGAAAAACCATTCCAATATTCTTACGAATGTCTTTCAATTTGACTTCTTTACTATGTAAATTCTTTTCATTTACTAGCAACTCTCCGGAAGTGATGTCCTCTAATCCATTAATGCAACGTAACATCGTACTCTTCCCTGAACCAGATGGTCCGATAACAACGACCACCTCACCCTTCTCAAAGGCCAAGTCAATATTTTTCAAGGCATGAAACTTTCCATAGTATTTTTCTACATGCTTAAATTCAACCATTGGCATGCTTAACCACCTCATTTTCCCTTAGCGTTTTCTAATTTTTCCAATGTGAGTCTAATTATAAGCTAAATTTTTTTACTTTGTAAAGAAAAAAACTCATTGGCAGAAAAAAATGTTTCAATAACTCCTATCGCGATGTAACGTTTCTTAACACGAGATATGTTTGGACTTTCGATAAAAATATCGATAAGAGTTGTCATGTTTGAAAAAAAAAGGTAGTATTTGAAGAGACTATTGAAAGAATTTTTATGAAAAGGTGAGTTAATGAAAAATATCATTTTAACTGGAGATCGTCCTACTGGACAGCTACATTTAGGCCACTATGTCGGTTCATTGAGGAATCGCGTGCTTATGCAACAAGATCCTGATAATAATTTATTTATTATGATAGCTGATATGCAGGCCTTAACTGATAATGCAAAGAATCCTGAAAAAGTTTCATCAAATGTTTTGCAAGTTGCTCTAGATTATTTGGCGATTGGTTTGGATCCCAAACGTTCAACACTGTTTATTCAGTCGCAAATCCCTGAACTAGCTGAATTAACAATGTATTATTTGAACTTGGTTAGTGTCGGACGTGTTCGACGCAATCCAACTGTAAAGTCAGAAATTCAACAAAAGAACTTTGGAGAAAGCGTTCCTGCTGGTTTCTTTATCTATCCTGTTTCTCAGGCATCAGATATTACAGCATTTAAAGCCAATCTTGTTCCTGTTGGCGAAGATCAAAAACCGATGCTGGAGCAAACACAGGAAATTGTACAAAGCTTTAATCATACCTATGGTGAAATTCTCGTAGAACCAAAAGGAGTTTTTCCTGAAAAAGGACAAGGTCGTCTGCCTGGCATTGATGGCAACGGGAAAATGAGCAAATCACTAGGCAATGGAATTTATCTCGCTGATTCTGCAGACATTTTAGCTAAAAAAGTTATGAGTATGTACACTGATCCAAATCACATCCACGTGGAAGACCCTGGTCAAGTTGAAGGAAATATGGTGTTCACCTATCTAGACGTTTTTGGCACTGATAAAGAAAAAATCGCTGAGCTAAAAGAACATTATCGCCGCGGCGGACTTGGTGACGTGAAAATCAAACGCTACTTAATCGATGTTTTAGAAGCTGAATTTGGGCCTATTCGCGCTCGCCGTGAGGAGTATGCAAAAGACCCGAATGCGATCATGCAAATGCTGAAAGAAGGCAGTGAACAGGCTCGAGCAGTTGCTGCAGAGACTTTAGCTGAAGTGAAGCAAGCCATGGGAATTAATTATTTCGCATAGCCTGAACATCTCTAAACTATTAAATACAGATAGCAAAAACACTCGAAAAAAATCGAGTGTTTTTGTTTTTTCCTCTATTGAAACTATACTGCCGCAAAAAATATTTTCGGCTTAATGATAAAAGTCGAAACGGCCTTTCGCCATTACTTCTTTTACTCCGCCTGTTTCATACAACGAACGATCCATGATCGCTTTCTTAATAAAGGAGGCTGGATAAGCTGTTACTTCCGTTTTGCCTACAACACCAAAGGCATGGGTATTTCCGATTGATGCCACTGAGCCAAGAGATTTGAACGAGAACGGTTTACTTGGCTGCCCCTTCATTTGATTCAGGATATCTTTCCCTGCATAAGAGCCCATCTTAAGTGCAATTTGTGCGGTTGTTGGATATGGACGATTGCTTGAAGGATCCATGACAGCTGAAACATCACCTAGCAGATAGATATCATCATGATTTGGATCGGTCAAGTTAGGTTTCACCATTACACGACCACGTCGTTCTTCAAAACCAGACTCACCAATTACTTTGCTCCCGCTGACGCCAGTAGTCCAAACGATTGTTTTGGCTTTAAGAGCTACTAAATCATTTTCATCATCTTTTGAATTTTGATAAATAACAGCACCTGGCTCAACTTTTTTTATCGGTTTTCCAGTCAGAAGCTTAACATCCCATTTGTTCAGGTGATCAATACAATATTGTCCTAATTTATCACTAAACATTGGTAAAATTTTGTCGACAGCTTCTACACAATAAATTTGGATATCTTCAGGTTTTACACCTGCCACTTCAGCAAATGCTTTACTTCCTTCAACCAAAGCACCTACTAGCTCTATTCCGGTAAAGCCAGCACCACAAACAACAATCCGTAAATATTCCTCATTTTTAGTTTCTTTATATTGTTTCATTTGTTCGAGGATATGTTTATGGACTTGATCAGCGGTTCTTACATCGACCATCTCTAAAGAATTTTCTTTCACACCAGGAATGCCAAACGATTCAGATTGAAAACCTAAAGCAACAATCAAATAATCGTATTTCAATGTTTGGTTTTCCAAGTATACTTCCTTTTGATCAGGATCAATTTTTTCAACTGTATCTTTGATAAAAGTAGTTTTTTTAGGATTTACAACATCCTTTATTGCATAACAAATTTTTTCATCTGGCTGTGTGCCGGCTGCCACTTCATGCAAACTAGTCGACTCATAATGGTAGTCATTCCTATCCACTAAACTGATATGAATATCTGCTCCTGATTTTTGCAGCACATGCAAAGCACGCAATCCTGCATAACCTGCACCTAAAATGACAATTTCCTTCATTTCTATTTCCTCCTTTAAAATAAGAACGTCAATGCAAAACTGATAACTTGCGCGACGGCCCCTACCGCTAAAATTCTGACCGCGCAAATGAACGTTTCACGTTTGACCTGTTTGACCCGAAATCGTTGCACTTGCTTGTAAATGAATGGTACGGCTAAGAATGTTCCAAGCACGGACCACGGGGCAATGCCTATGATCACCGAAAGCAAGATAGCAAGAAAAGCAGCGATATTCATTCCTTCAAATAAACGGATTGCTCGCGACTTTCCTAAATAATGAACCAAAGTAAAGCGATTGTTCTTTTCGTCTTCTTCTAAATCACAGATATTGTTTGCTAGCATAAGATTTGCTATCCACAGCGTATTCGGCAACGAAATCAGTAAAATCCCACCAATATTAGTAAAATCCCACTGGAAAACCTCATACGTGTTTAGGTAGACACACAAGAGAGTAATCATAAATCCCATCGTTACTCCTGAAAAGATTTCCCCTAAAGGCAAGCTGGATAGTGGCCTCGGGCCAGAGGAATAAAAAATTCCAACACCATAACAAAATAACCCCATCAATAAAAAAGGCCACCCGACTACGAAGGACAGTCCGATCCCAATCAGTGCCGAAACAACAATCATTCCGATCATCATTCGGAAAACCAATTTCAAATCTAAATTCTCTCTCCCGATGATATTGGTTTTTTCTCGATAGTCGTGTATTTCCGTCGCATGGTGATAATCGTTATAGTTGTCTAATATATCCACGGCCATGTTAAAAATGACCATCGCGACAAAGTATAACAGGACTAGACCTAAATGAAGTTTGTGAAAATTATACAGGCTAAAACAAATCCCAATAAAAAAAGGCAGGACGCTCGCGGTTTTCGCTTTAAATTCCACGAGTTCCAAGAAAACGGTTAAACTCATCTCACCCAACTTTCTCAATTTTCTTTTTCATATTCATTATGCTATTTTTATACTTTTTCTTCAAAGGATTTGCTTGTCTTTCATGTGCCTTCTCTCACGAAACACTAATTAAGCATTCTAGTAGTTTTTCTGGTGAGCATAGGATAGAATGGAGGTGAAAACGTTGTAAGAAGGAGCTCTCATGTTAGACTATTGGAACGAATACCCTAAAATACAGAAAAATCTAATTCAAGTTAAGAAATTGATCTCGCAAAGGCTTGTTATTAATAATAAATCGATTGAAGAGGCCATCACAAAATTTTCTTCTACAGGAGGAAAAATGATTCGTCCGGCACTCTTTTTTCTTTTCGCTGATTTTGGAGAGGAAAAAGAACAGGATCAATTAGTAAAGATAGCGGCTTCCCTTGAGTTGCTGCACTCTGCTACGCTTATCCATGATGATATCATTGATGATTCTCCTACTCGACGTGGGTTGCCCTCAATTCAATCTCGGTTTGGCAAGGACATCGCAGTTTACACTGGAGATTTTATGTATACTAGTTATTTTGAATTACTGGCAGAATGTATGAGCGCTACTCCTTTTCTATTAAAAAATGCACAAGCGATGAAAAAAGTATTGCAAGGTGAACTGACACAAATGTCTTGCACTTTTAATCCCGATCAAACAATCGTCGACTATTTACGTAATATTAATGGAAAAACAGCTGAATTAATTCGGCTCAGCTGCCACGAAGGTGCTTATTTTGGGGGCTCAGATGAAAAACTACAGGCTCGTGCCAAGCGAATTGGCTCGGCAATTGGTCTAGCCTTTCAGGTATATGATGATATCTTGAATTTTTCTTTAGAGCTTGGGGATGAACAAAAACCGATTTTAACTGATGTCCAACAAGGAATTTTCACCTTACCTTTATTAATTGCACGCGACAATCAGCCTGAAATCATTCGTCCTTACTTAGAACGACCAGAAGCCTTATCAAGACAGGATTTAATTCAATTAGCTTATTATGTTGACCGTTTTGATGGTATCGCTGGTGCTCTTGAGTTTGCAGAAAAATTAACACAAAAGGCTTTAAATGAAATTCAAGAATTACCCGAAGGCAAGAGTAAAGAAATTCTTAATACGGTTGCGATTCAGCTGTTGGAACGTTCTTATTGATATCACTGACATTGATTATACAAAACCCCAAACGTGGCTTTTCTAAAAAATACGCTTGGGGTTTTGTTTTTTCTTTTCACAATCATTGTAAACAGTACTTCTTCTTCCATTTTTTACATGGTAAAATAAAACTGAAAACATGTAAGGAGCAATGTTAGATGAATACTCATGAACTATATCAAAAATTAGAGCTCTCTCCTGTAATCGCTGCTACAAAAAACGAGTTCGAGCTGGAGGCCGCGATTCAATCAGAATGTGAAGTCATCTTTGTTCTCCAATCACACTTAATGGAACTGGCGGAGCTGTCCAAAAAAATCAAAACAAATAAGAAAACAGCAATTTTACATGCGGATTTAGTTAAAGGCCTCTCTTCTGATGAGAAGGCCGTTGATTATATCAAACAGTCTACTTGCTTTGATGGAATTATCTCCACCAAACCAGCAATCATCCGTCACGCTAAAAAACATGGACTGCTAGCAATCCAGCGCTTCTTTCTATTAGATTCTTCCGCTTTAGAAAATGTTGTACGTCAACTAAAATATACGGAAGCTGATTTAGTTGAGGTGTTACCTAGTGTTTCACCAAAAATCATTAAGGAACTCGTCAATCATTCTAAAAAACCATTGATTGTTGGCGGTTTGATTCGCGACAAAGAGGACATCATGGGGGCTTTGGGTGCTGGAAGTCTTGCTGTATCAACCACAGAAGGTTTGATTTGGTCAATTTAACGATTGTTGATTTTTTATAAAGGTGTTATAATACAGTTAATTGAATATCGGCTAGAGATAAAAAGAGTATAGCGGCAAACGTCAACAAACATTGACGTTTGTTTACCTATACTCTTTTTTGCTGCATTCCAGGATGCAACTACTGAGTAAGTAGAAACTTAAATAAACGGGAGGAACTATCTATGTATGATGTAATTGTAATCGGTTGCGGAATCGTTGGTGCCGCAACTGCCTATGAACTAAGCAAATTTCAACTGAATACTCTGGTTTTAGAAGCGGAAAACGATGTTAGCCTTGGAGCTACTAGAGCCAACAGCGCCATTTTGCACGCTGGTTTTGATCCTGAACCTGGCAGTTTAATGGCAAAACTCAACGTTGATGGCGCAGAGCGTGCAAAAGAGCTCTGTCAAAAGCTCTCTGTTCACTACGATCAAATTGGCTCTTTGGTAGTTGCTTTTTCAGAAGAAGAGCTTGAATTGATTCAAACGCTTTATGAACGCGGAGTCAAAAATGGTGTGAAGGATTTGGAACTTCTGGATCAAACTAGCCTTCATAAGATGGAGCCCAACCTTTCCGCCGAAAGTTTGGGGGCGCTTTACGCCCCCACCGCAGCGATCGTAAATCCTTGGGAATTCTGCCTTGCTTTGGCGGAAACAGCCGTAAAAAACGATGTAGAAATTGCTTTGAACAATCGAGTAATCGATATCAAGAAAATTGAAGATGGCTATGAAATTATAACGAATCAGTCTAGCTATCGGACTCACTATATCTTTAATGCAGCAGGCGTTCATTCAGATGATATCCATAACTTGATTGCGGAACCTAATTTTGAGATCACTCCAAAGCGCGGCGAATATTTTTTATTGGATAAATCAGAAGGAAGCATGGTTAATCATGTGATATTCCAATGCCCTTCTAAAATCGGAAAAGGCGTTTTAGTTAGTCCAACTGTTCACGGAAATTTAATTGTCGGACCAAATTCAGAGGCTGTTCAGAGAAATGACCTAGACAGTGGAAAAGATACAGGAAATACTGCTGCGGGACTTAACACTGTAGCAACTTTAGCAAAGAAATCACTTCCTGAGCTTAACCTGCGAAATTCTATCAGAAATTTTTCTGGCGTGCGTGCAAATAATAGTGCAGGAGATTTTGTTCTTCAAGAGGCTGCTGTCGGTTTTATTGATCTGGCAGGTATTAAATCACCCGGCCTTACTTCTGCTCCTGCAATTGCTTTATATGGTATTGAATTATTAAAGAAATCTACTGGAGAAAACTTTGTTCGAAAAGACGAGTATGTTGATTCACGAGAAAAAATTATCTTTGAGGAACTCAGTATTGAAGAAAAAAATAGAGTTATTTCTACGAATGATACTTATGGCAGAGTTATTTGTCGATGCGAAACAATTACTGAAGGTGAAATTCGCGCAGCAGCACAATCCCCTATTCCACCAGCTTCTGTAGATGCTGTCAAACGAAGATGCAATGCTGGAATGGGTCGTTGCCAAGGCGGATTCTGTGGACCGCGTGTCGTTGAGATCTTAGCTGATGAACTACACAAATCGCCGCTAGATATTCTGCAGGATCGTCAAGACAGCTATATTTTAGTTGATGAAACCAAAGGAGGTCGTTAATATGCATGAGTTAATCGTCATCGGCGGAGGCCCAGCCGGTTTGGCCGCAGCTATAGCAGCTTACGAAAAAGGCGTCAGAGATATCTTGATTATTGAACGTGATCAAAAGCTCGGAGGCATTTTAAATCAATGTATTCATAACGGTTTTGGACTGCATTATTTTAAGGAAGAACTAACAGGTCCTGAATATGCAGCTCGATTCATCGAAATGATTGAAAAAACAACTATTAAGGTGTTATTGGATACCATGGTTTTGGAAGTAACAGAAAATAAGGAAGTGCACATTGTCAATAAAGAGCAAGGGTATCAAATCTTAAAATCTAAGGCCTTAGTTTTTGCTATGGGCTGCCGTGAGCGGACCCGTGGGGCTATCGGTATTGCTGGCAGTCGTCCAGCTGGTGTATTCACCGCGGGTACTGCGCAAAGATATGTCAATATGGAAGGCTATATGGTTGGAAAAAAAGTAATTATTTTAGGATCTGGAGATATTGGTTTAATCATGGCTCGACGTATGACTCTTGAGGGTGCAGAAGTTTTAGCCTGCGTTGAAGTAATGCCTTATTCCGGCGGGTTAACTCGAAATATCGTTCAATGCTTAGATGATTATGAGATCCCCCTGCTCCTTTCCCATACAATTACTGAAATTCGAGGAAAAAGCCGGGTAAATCAAGTAGTCGTTTCAGAGGTGGATGAAAACCGCCAGCCGGTTGCTGGAACAGAACAAATTTTTGATTGCGATACCATTTTACTATCAGTTGGATTGATCCCAGAAAATGAACTGAGTCGTGATGCAAATCTTGACTTAGATTCAAAAACGAACGGACCATTTGTTTTCGAAAATATGGAAACGTCAATTCCGGGTATCTTTGCTTGCGGCAATGTCGTTCACGTCCATGATTTAGTTGACTTTGTAACTGCTGAGAGTATAAAGGCAGGCACTTCTGCGGCTTCATATATTTTAGCCCAAACTAGTGAGCCGACAAATTGTCTTACTATTAAGAATGGCGCCCATGTTACTTATGTTGTTCCACAAAAAATTCGAGATGAAAATATTGATCGCCGGACTGAACTTTTCTTCCGTGTTAATAAAGTTTTTGATGAGAGTCAAATATTGATAAAATCGCAAGGAGAAATCTTAGCCAAACAGAAGAAAGCATACATCGTACCGGGCGAGATGGAAAAAATTAAACTATCTAAAAATGTTTTGGAAAAAGTCATGAACGGAGAATTGGAAATTTGTGTCGAGGAGGTATCGAAAGGATGAAAAACTTTATCTGTATAATGTGTCCAAAAGGCTGTCACCTATCGGTTGATGAAAATAACGATTATCAAGTATGTGGTTACAGTTGCAATAAAGGAGTGAAATATGGAAAAGCCGAAGCGACTAATCCTATACGAGTAGTCACGTCCACTGTTAGAGTCAGTGGTGGCAAGACGCACCTCTGTTCTGTTAAAACAGCTGACGGCATTCCTAAAAAGGCAGTACTAGAAGCGATGAAGGAAATAAATAAAGTCGCATTAAAGGCGCCAGTAAAAATCGGCGATATTGCTGTAAAAAATCTTTTAGAAACCGGTGTCGACGTTATCGTGACAAGTGATGTTCAGATTAGCTAAAAATACACTTCCTACTATATAAAACAGCCCTCAAAAAAACATTTGAGGGCTGTTTATTACTTAACGGATAACCGCTTCTAATTTTTCTTCTAAATTTTTAGTAACTTTAGCCATGATACGATTAATCTCTTCATCAGTTAACGTCGCATCAGGATTTACAAAGGTCAAATTATAAGCCAATGACTTTTTGCCTTCTTCAATATTTTTACCTTGATAGACATCAAAAAGCTGCATCTCAGTCAAGAATTTTCCGGCAGCGTCGCTGATAACTTCCGTGATGTCTGAATTAGTACTTGTCTCATTCACTAACATCGCAATATCACGACTTACTGCAGGATATTTTGAAACAGCCTCAAAGACTAATGGTGTTTTTTCTTTACCAATCAATGCGTCTAGATTCATTTCAGCCACATAGGCTGATTTTAGTTCATAACTCACAGCCATTTTAGGATGGACTTGACCGATAAAACCAATCAGCTCTTCTCCCAAATAAATACCAGCTGTTTGTCCAGGATGCATCTCAGACATTTGGGTTGCTTGGTAAGAAATTTCCTCAGTAAGACCTAAGCCTTCAACCAATGCTTCGACCATTCCTTTAATTGTGTAATAATCGCAAGCTTCTGCTTTTCCTGTCCAAGATTTGTTAACAACATTACCTGTCACAGCAATTGCGACATGATTTTGTTCGATCGGTAAATCTTTTTTTGGATCATTGTTTTGATAGAAGACATGGCCGATTTCATAAAATGCTACATCATTATTTTTGCGCGCAACATTGTACGACAAGTCCTCCAGCAGACCGCTAATTAAGTTCAATCGCATTGTTGAGCGTTCTTCACTCATTGGCCAAGCTACCCGAGTCACCTTGCTTTCTTTCAACAAGAATTGTCGAGCCTTTTCTTCAGTCGTCAAGGCATAGCTAATCGCTTCTGATAATCCGGCACCTTCTAACAGATTCCGTACTTTTCTGGTCGTCTTTTGTGTTTCAGTCAAGAAGCCTGCAACTGTTTGTCCTTCCGGTAGTGTCGAAGGTAAATTATTGTAGCCATAAATTCGCGCAATTTCTTCCATTAAATCAGCTTCAATCGTGATGTCCCAACGACGCGGAGGTACACTGACGGTTGTTACACCTTCTTTAACTTCGGATGTAAATCCAAGTGCTTTAAAAATATCGTTGACTTGTTCTTGTGACAATTCCGTTCCTAAGAAACGATTGACCTTTTGAAGAGTTGTACTTACATCAACATTTTCAGGATGCACTTCACTTCCCTTAACAGCCCCTTGTAACACTTTACCACCGGCTAACTCAGCGATCATCGCAGCTGCTACTTCTCCAGCTAAACTGATTTCTCCCTGATTGATCCCTTTTTCAAAGCGCATAGATGCTTCACTGCGCAGGTTATAGCTTTGTGAAGTGCGGCGAACCAATGTATGGTCAAACATAGCCATCTCTAATGCGACAGTCGTTGTCTCATCAGAAATTTCTGAATCTAATCCACCCATCACCCCTGCCAGTGCAACAGGGATTTCACCATTAGTGATTACGATATTTTCTGGATTCAATGTCCGTTCTACACTGTCCAATGTTGTAAATGGTTCATTTTCTTTTGCTCGACGAACCATGATTTCCTTGCTGCCTAATTTATCGTAGTCAAATGCATGCAACGGCTGGCCGAATAATAATAAAATATAATTCGTAACATCTACTACGTTGCTGATCGGACGAATCCCTTCATTCATTAACCGATTTTGCAGCCATTGTGGACTAGGTCCGATTTTCACGTCTTTAATGATTCGAATTTCATAATGCGGCGCATCGTTTTTATCAGTCACAGACACTTTGATTTTATCGCTGGCTTTCTCCTCTGACTCCCTTAGTTCGACAGCAGGAAAATGGACTTCTTTTTTATAAATAGCTGCTACTTCATGTGCAACACCGCGAATACTTAGTGCATCCGCACGGTTCGGTGTAATTGATAAGTCAATTATCGTATCATCCATTTCTAAATATGGAAATACAGGATCGCCAACAAGTGCTTCTTCTGGTAAATAATAAATTCCTTCAGAATATTCTTTAGGGATCACGGAATCGCTAAAGCCAAGTTCTTGTAATGAACAGATCATGCCATTTGAAACTTGACCGCGCATTTTCCCTTTTTTGATTTTTACATTGCCAGCAATGCGAGAGCCAGGTAATGCAACAATCACTTTAATACCAGCTTTGATATTGGGCGCCCCGCAAACAATTTGCGACAATTCTTCCGCGCCTACATCCACTTGACAGATCGATAAGTGATCTGAATCAGGATGCGGGATACATTCTTTTACATCACCAACGACGATTTTCTTCAAACCATCTTCTGGCGATTCCAATCCTTCAACTTCGATCCCTGTCAATGAAAGACGATCTGCTAAGTCCTTCGGTGCGACATCTTTAACGTCGACATATTCATTTAACCATTTATATGAAACTAACATTGCTTCCTACTCCCCCTTGAATTGTTCCAAGAAACGAACATCGTTTAAATAGAAATTTCGAATATCATTGACTCCATAACGCAGCATTGCAATCCGATCCGGTCCCAAGCCAAAAGCAAAGCCAGAATATTCTTTTGGATCAATACCCGACATTTCTAATACATCAGGATGAACCATTCCTGCACCGAGGATTTCGATCCAACCAGTATGCTTGCAAACATTACAGCCTTTACCGCCGCATTTGAAACAGCTGACATCAACTTCTACAGACGGTTCGGTAAATGGAAAATAGCTCGGACGTAAACGAATCTTGCGCTCTGCACCAAATAACTCCTTTAGTAGTACTTCTAACGTTCCCTTTAAGTCACCCATCGTTATTCCTTTATCAACGACTAAGCCTTCAATTTGATGAAATTGATGACTGTGCGTCGCGTCATCTGTATCACGACGAAATACTTTACCTGGTGAAATCATCCGCAACGCACCTTTTGAAAAATCGTGTTTTTCCATAGTACGTGCCTGAACTGGGGATGTATGTGTACGTAATAATAGCTCATCAGAAATGTAAAAAGTATCTTGCATATCTCGTGCAGGGTGATCCTTTGGCAAGTTCATCCGTTCAAAATTGTAATGGTCAGATTCAATCTCCGTTCCTTCGACAACTTGGTAGCCCATTCCAACAAAAGTATCTTCAATTTCTTCCATGATTTGAGTCAATACATGTCGTGTACCATGGGAAACTTGTTTTCCTGGTAAAGTGACGTCTAAAGTTTCTGCCGATAATTGCTTTTCTAAAGCCAACTCCGCTAAGGCTGATTTGCGCTCTTCGATTGCTTTGGTTAAAAGATCGCGAATCTCATTGGCAAAAGCACCTACTACAGGACGCTCTTCTGCTGAAAGATCCCGCATTCCCCGTAATACTTCAGTGATTGGTCCCTTTTTCCCAAGAGTTTCTACTCGGATCGTTTCAACGGCAGAAAGCTCATCAGCTGCGTCAATCTTTGCTAACGTCTGACTTTTTAACTCTTCTAATTGCTCTTGTAAACTCATTGTTTTCTTCCTTTCCCATTTGCTTTAAAAAGATAGAAACTTCAAATTGAAAATGAAGCCCTATCGAATTTTCGACTGTTGGATGATTGTGAGGAATCGTTTACTGCTCTTCAAACTGATCCTCAAAAAACTTGCATAATATTAAGTCAATTCTGATTTTTACTCTGTTTGATAAAGAAAAAAAGCAATAATCTTTCCATTTGTAAAGTGGCCAACATATTCATATTCTTTAACAAGATGTGTCAAGGCCCTCATTCCATTATCCAACTTCATGTAAAATGAGCAAAAACGCGATTATTTCTAGAAATCGCAAAAAGACCTCGTTCCACAAAGGAACGAGGTCTCGCGTTACCATCCTAATTCGCCAACCGAATAAATTGGCGCTCTTGCTTTTTAACGACTATGCCGGTCTTTCGACAAACTCCGGAAGTGAACTTCATCTTTTCTTCTCTTAGTCTGCTTTCAGTCAGCGACAGACATTCCCTTTTAAGATATAAAAAGATTACTCTTTTCCATCAACGTTTTTTGAACTATTTAATTGACTATCCCAATACTACAAGAAATCAAAAAATTTATCAACTACATTCTTCATCCGTGATCCAAGTATCGCCCCATTGATGAATCTCATTCATTACATTTTTCAATGCTTCGCCCTTATTTGTCAGACAATAATCCATCCGTTTTTGGCTTCCACAAGCAATCACACGACCTACAATACCTTCTGCTTCTAATTCTTTTAGTCGTTCGGTTAAAACTCGATCGCTAACATCTGGAATCATCGCAGCAATATCGACAAATCTTTGCGGTCCGCCTTCCAACAATACATCAATAATCAAACCGTTCCATTTTTTGCCTAAAATCTGAAAACCCTTCTCAAATTTTGGACAGAGTGAAAAGTCCATTACTTCTACTTGTTCCATAATTCTCACCTCGATAGAGAGAGTATAGCACATCACTTACCTTTTATAAGTACATCTTGCCTGTACCTAAGGAGTTTTTAACAAATCAACTGCATGATTTCCTTGTAAAAAGATTAGATAAGCTGCTTCAACAGGCTTTTGTTTCGCCCTTTCTAAAGCATCCTTATAGAGATACAATTGTCCACGATAGCGGTTAATCAGCGTTTGTTCCCTTTCAGGAGTATAATAATCCGTCTTTAAATCGTACAGAATAATTCTATCATCAAACTCTAAATAGCCATCGATTATTCCATGAATTAAAATCTCATCTTGGTTTTGGTAATCATTAAATAATTGATCTGCAGGTATCAACATCGCAAATGGTTCTTCACGATACAATCGGTCTGCATGTTGGATTACAAAACGACCAATATTAGTATCGAGGAAATGCATAATACTATCAACAGAAACCTTCTCTGCAATTTCCTGTGTTAATGTTTGTCGTGAAACTAGCTCCTCAATCAAGGCTTCGACCATTTCTCGCTTAGGATCCTTCTGTAATGGTAATAGCTGCATCACTAAGTGAGTGGCCGTCCCGATTTCAGCAGCGGACAGTTCCTTTTTCGTACTTAAAAATTTAGGTTCTCCTAAGTCGCTTTCAGTAAATCGATAGTGTGTTTGTACACGAGAAGAATCAAGCTCCAGCGCTAATCGATTATCTGGATCATCATAAAGTCGTTTCAGTTCTGATACCGATTGATAACTCGTTGTTTTCGTCGCTTCAGGATAAGGATATTCAAACAGCAAACTTTTTTTCAACGGTTGGATATTGATCGTTCCTTGGGGGATTTCTAGTGTTTTAATCTCTGGAAGATATCCCTGAACTTTCTCGACAATCATTTGCGGATCCGTAAAATTCAGTTTGAATGTGGCCGGGTGGTGCTTCAAAACAGCAGGCTGATTGACAATATACTCGTTCTGATAATTTTCCATCAGCGGATGTCTAAATAAACTCAAGCCAATCCAATCAAAGAAGCTATCATTTTGACCATTCCTAAGACCTGCATCTAAAACTAAATTTTCGTTCAAAGAGCCTTTGCTCCAAGTCTTATATGCTGCAGCTTCATCATCATAAGAACCCACCAAGAATAATTTTTGCTCTGCTCGAGTTAAAGCAACATACAGTTTCCGCATTTCTTCTGATAGCAGCTTATTCAAATTCTTCTGCTTGACGGTTTGAAAGAGTAATGTGTCTTTCCTTACTCGGGTATCCGGCGTCAATAACTTCACGCCAAGTCCTAATCGCTCATCAAATACATAATTTCTTCGTGTATCCTGAACGTTAAAGCTTTTGCTCATATCCATTAAAAAGACTATCGGAAATTCTAACCCTTTACTTCCATGGATCGTCATTACTCTCACAGCGTCTGAAATTTCTTCAGTAGGAGGCTCGCCTAAGTCCTTATCTTTTTCCTGCATCTTTTCAATAAAGCGAATAAACTGGTACAAGCCGCGGAAACTACTGCGTTCATAATCCTTTGCTCGTTCAATTAATGCTAGTAGATTTGCATGGCGCTGCTGTCCAGCAGGCATTCCTAAAACATAATCCAAGTAGGCTGTTTCATTATAGATTTTCACTAATAAGCTGGCCAACGATTCGCGCCGAGCATACTCACGCCAATCACCCAATTGAGATAAGAAGACTGTCAATTTTTGGACAGTGGTATCATCATTCATTTGAACATATTTTTTTACTGCCTGATAATACTCTTTTTGCGGCAATGCTAGGCGGACCTGTGCCAACTCTTCTTCCTGCAAGCCAACTATCGGTGATCGTAAAACTGCGGCCAAAGGAATATCCTGATACGGATTATCAATAATCTGTAAGAGAGAAATCATTACTCGCAGCTCTGTTGATTGAAAATAATTTTGTGTATCATTGATAGATAACGGAATTCCCAATTGTTTAAACACTTCCAGAATCGTTAAATTATTGCTTCTAGTTGGTGTTAAAAGTACGATATCTTCATAACGTATTGACCGCATCGCTTTTTGTTTTTTATCATAGACTTCAAATCCTTGATCAACTAATTCACGAATCTTGACGGCAGTCATAAATATTTCACCCATGGATTTATCTTCTATCCAATCAGGAGTCTCCCCGTTTTTTTGATAGATTAGTAACTCTGGACTAAATGTCTCCGTTTTAGGAAACGCCGTGAAGCCATTAATCAATTCTGCTTGTTTATCATATTCAATCTGTCCAACTGTTTGATCCATTAATTGAGTGAAAATCAAATTGGTGAAGTCTAAAACTTCTTTGCGAGAACGGAAGTTTTCTGCCAAAATGATTCTGCGTCCTCCATTTTCATTAGCAAAATCATGATATTTTTGGATAAACAAAGTTGGGTCGGCTAAACGAAACCCATAAATCGATTGCTTGACATCACCTACCATAAAGAGATTTCCCGGCTCCTCATTACTAAGCTGACGTAAAATAGTTTCCTGTAACTGATTGATATCCTGATACTCATCTACTAAAACCTCGGTGAATCGACTGCGATAATAATCCTCAGCAGGTCTTGTGCCATCAATCTCTGCTTGCAAAATTTGCAAAGTAAAATGTTCCAAATCATTGAAATCCAGCATCCCTTTTTCACGTTTTTTTGCGGAATACTCTTCGATAAATCGTTTTTCAACACGAACCAATTCTTCCACAATCGGTAATGCTTCCTGCAAACGTTCCACTTGCTCCTCTGGTGAGACTAAAAAGTACATTTCTTTGATCTTCGTCAAACTCTGCTTTGCCTGGTCTCGATAATTCTTACATTCCGTGATTATATCGCCATAAAGTTCTTTGACATCTTTTTTTCTTGGAGAAGGATACACTGGAAATTTGAGATTCTCAAAAAAAGTATAGACCGTCGATAAATCGTCCTCTACTAAGGCTTTTTCAATTTGCTGGACAATACTCTGTTCGTTTTGGGCAACATCCGAAATCTTTTGCAAGTCATCAATCCCTTGACTGGCAGAGAGCATCCACTGATAAGTTTGACTGGCCTCTTGTAAATTAGTCAAAACTTGCGGACGGATTAACTCACGATATAAATCTGAATCCACTAAATTTCCTACTCGATAATTCTCGACTAATCCATCTAACCACTTGAACGGTTCAGGATTTGCTCGGGCAAATTCATACATTGAGAGAAGTAAATCTTCCAAACCACTGTCACTGCGATCATTAGAGAAGTTCTCGGTTAAACGATAAAAGATTTCTTGATTTTCTTCATAAAAAGTTTCTCTAAGATCATCCCAAACATCCTCTTTCAATAAAATCGTCTCCGTGTCATCTGTCAACATGCGATAACTTGGATCTAGATCGATCAAGTAGAAAAAGCGTTGAATAACTTTAGAACAAAACGAATGCAGTGTCGATATATTCGCCATTGGCAACAGTGTCAATTGACGCGTAAAATGATTTTTTAATTTTTGATCCGTTTCTTCATTAATTGCTTCCTGCAGTGCTGATTGAACTCGTTCCTTCATTTCACTAGCTGCCGCCTCAGTAAAAGTCACGACTAATAATTGATCGACCGAGAGCTGCTGTCGCTTAATCTTTTCGATTACACGCCGAACAAGTACCGCTGTTTTTCCTGATCCTGCTGAAGCTGAAACCAAAAGATTAGCCCCTTGATCATAGATTGCCTGCCACTGGGAATCTGTATACATTTCATTCGGCGCTTTTGGAGGGATAGAGAAGTTAGTTGTCATGTAGTTCTTCCTCCATTCGTTTTAAGACTTCTTCCTTAGATAGTTTTTCTAAGCGGTGATAATTATTTTCCTTCAACATCGCATCGAACTTGCAAACACTGCGGAAAGGACAGTATTGACAGGCAATCCGTTGATTATCTTTGTAGGTTGGATTCAATTTGATTTCACCAGAAACGATTTGATTGCCCGCCTTTTGAATTTTCTCTCGATTGTATTGTCGCAATAGATCAATCTCTGATAACTCATAAAATTTATCTTTGGATTGCGGGACGACCACTGTCTGCCCATTTTTATCTTTTTTGATTGGAAATAAAAGCGAGTTTTCCTTTTCATTTAAGCTCTGATCCAATTGATCGTAAAGCTCTGGCTCTTTTGTAAAGAGGCCATCATATTGATAAGCCTTCAACATATCCCTTTCAATGCTCTTAGGCTCTTTCAAAACCGGATTATGGACATGCAAATAATAAGCTCCCGCTGGTTTGATCACTTTTCCGCTTCCTTGATTGAAGTCAGTCACTGCAACATCTAAATAAGTGATTAATTGCAATGCAATTCCATAGTACGCGTCCGCCACATTAAAGCTATGGGGACTAGATTTATAATCAATTACACTTAACCAATCATTTTCAGCACTCTGTAATTGATCCAAGCGATCAATTTTACCACGAATCGCGACTTCTCCACCGTTCGATAAGGGCAAGTTGATTCCTGGAATCCCTTTTTGTCCGCCGATAGAACCAAAAATAATTTCGGTTTGCTGCGGCTCCAATTTAGTACGGGCACTTTGCTGTACCAACCCCCAACTGACTCTTTGAATAGTTCGCGACAATTGGTAACGAATATAATTCATTCGCGCTGAACTGGACAAAATAGCAAATTTCAGTTCGCCAAAAATTTCTTTCAATACTTGATCTGCTAATTGATTTCGTTCGGCTTCTTCTAATTCCGCTAAACGCAAACCCTGTTCTTTTAATAAGCGGAAAAAGTAATCTAGCGCTTCATGGTAAAAATCACCAGCCGCCGCAGGTGTTAATCCATAAACCGTTCGTTCTTTTAACCCAAGACCAAAATTGGCGAAATATTTATATTGGCAGTTGTAAAAATTCTCGATTCTTGAGACTGAAACATACAGATTCTTCCCATATAATCGTTCTGCTGTCTCAGGCAATAACTCACGAGGAACGTTAAGATCCTGCAAACTTCTGAAAACTCGTTGTGCCATCGAAGCAAATGAACTATTTTGAATGAACTTTTGCAGTTCTCGCCACGCTGGTAGAAACGCTCGGTTTTCATCCTGGGCGAAACGATTTAACGCAATCAAATCAGATAAAAGTGTTCGCATAGTACCTAAATGATCCTCTGGACTGCTCATTAAGTTCAATGATTCATTTTCTTTAATCGGCAATTGCAAACCTTGACTCAATTGTCTCAAAAAGGAAGAAATCTCTAGCTTTTTCTCGCCTTCAACTGTTGTTGCAACGCTCAAATAGAGCTTTTCACTAGCAGAAAGAAAAACCGAGTATGCTAAAAATGGTTCACGATTTACTTTTGAACTATTGCTTTCAGGCAAAAATTTTCCATCTGGCAAATTTTGATTGAAGGCCGAACGTTCTTCAGCCGATAGTAACCCCTTGTCATCAAAACGAGCTGGGAAATCAATATTGTTCAAACCAATTGCAAAGGTAACTTTCATTTGATCTACGCGTGCTAACTCTAAATCGTTAACCCGCACCTGATCTATCGCTGTTGGTATTTTTCCGTAGTTTAAGTTCATCAAACCAGCTAAAAATATTTCTTGGAAATTCACCCAATCAAAAGTATCATTTCCATAAATCAATACATACTCATCTAAAAGATCAAGCAATGCCTGCCATGTTTGTTCATGATTACGAGCCTTTTCTAAATTCCCCTTTTCGACTTCCTGGTCGCGCCAGAATAGTAGTTGCCGCTTCACACCGCTGTCTTCTAAAAAGTGAAAGAAGAGTGTAGCCGCCTCTAGCCCATTATCTGCCTGTTTCATTTTTTTGAAAAATTCTGGCAGTACTTTTTGGACTGAACGCCGCACGTCATTGGTCGTTGTTTCTAAATCTTTCGCATCATTAAAAACATCTGCTTCAAAATCATAATCTACAAATTCCCAATCCGCTGTTTTTGTCCATGCATTCCCCCTGAAATTATAAGCCAGACAAACATTTTCGGTTTGATCAATTTTTTCTCTATATTGTTGTTGCTGGGCAAACCATGTATCTGCTTTCCACTCAAAAGGAGCAAAAAGTTCCGTTCGAAGCATCCGAAAAACGTCATTGATACGATAATTATAATTATCAACTAGAAACAATGCTTGTAAAAACTCTATCAACGGATGGGCAGCCATTTCTTGCGTTTCATCAAGATAGAATGGAATATCCAGCTTATTGAAAATATCCGGCAACACACTGTTATAAACTTCAGGCTTGCGTAGTAAAATCTGAATATCTTTATATCGATACCCTTCATCTTTTACTAGGCGTCTTATTTCTTCACCGATCTTACGGATCTCCTCCGCTACTGTACCAAATTTTGTAAGCTGAAGCTGATCTGTTTGAGATAAATCAGTCTTTTTTTGATTTGCCCAATATTCTCCTACTTGATTAAAAACTGTTTGCTTAGTATGTGAGAATTGATCAGGACGTACTGGGACCTGTTTCTCATCTGCACTACGCTTTAATTGAAAATAAGTTTTACCTGGATCGGCAAATAAGTTTAAGGGACTAGGTTCCTCCGTTGGATAAGATCGATCTAACTCCAAGGAAACATGTAATTCTCCACAATGCATTAAAGTAGTTAAAACGCTCAACTCCCGAGCGTTAAATCGGGTAAAGCCGCTTACAATAAAAAGGCTATTCGTTAGATTTTTATTGCTGAGATATTCTTGCAGCAACAATAAAGGATCTTCATTGGCCACTTGATAATTCAACAAAGCCTCTTCGTAGGCTGCATATACTCTACGCAGGTCCTGCAGCTTCAAAACTTGATCTTGGCCAGTGCCGTTTTCTGCTAAATCTTCAACGGTTATATTTCCAATCTGCATTTCTTGGTAAAAACTGACTAATTGTTGAATAAATCCTGTTTTATTGACTTCACCGCGAAAAATCGTTAACTCCTCACGTTGTTCATGCAAAATCTTTCTTAAAATCATTGCATTGCCGGCTTCAGATAAAATATTTCCGGGCACCTGACCATCCCGCTGTAAAAAGTACCAAGCCAATCGTTGAAAACTAAAAACCTGTGTACGAATCGTACTAAATTCTGTCGCTCCCTCATCGCGTCTCATAGCAGATAAAAGGTTAATCTCTTGTTCAAATTTATTGTAATTGGGGACTAAGAAAAAGACACGATTCTCAGGATTTTGCTTTAACCAAGCTTGTGCTGTCTGAATCATTCGCTCTGTCGCATCATTCTGTCCAGTACCTAGCAAAAATTGTAATGACATCGTTTCCCCTCGATTCTTCAAATTATGTTACGTGCTTATTATAGCAGTTCAGTTAAAAAGTCGCATAATGAAAGATAATACAAAAGCATTCCGTAAAAAAAGACTAGCAAAATTGCTAGTCTACTGTACCAAACCGATTTAACGGCCAGAAAACAAATTTCACATCTGCCATGATATCCTTCTCTTTAATCATTCCAATGATTCGACTATCTTTTGAGATTCGACGATTGTCTCCCAAAACAAATAGTTCTCCTTCAGGAACTTTCTCAGAGCCAGATAACTCTTTCAAATTAAAATCATAAGTTAATGGCTGATTGTCAGTTAATTGGCCTTTGAACTCATCCAAATATGGCTCGTCATATTTTTTTCCGTTGATGTAAAGTTCATCATTCTTATATTCAACAGTATCGCCTGGTAATCCAACAACACGTTTGATATAGTTTTTCCCCTCATCATCCGGTGCTGGAAAAGTTACGATGTCAAACCGCTTAATATCAGTGTTTTTCAATGCAATAACCCGTTCACCATCTATCAATGTTGGGTCCATTGAATCTCCCTTGACCACTACAGGAGTAAAAACAAAATGGCGCAAACCAACCAAGATCACCGCCAAAATTAAAAACCAAATAATTGATTTTCCTATTTCTTTTATATTCATCTAAGAGCCTCCATCTTACAGTTCATACTTCTAGTTTATCATATTCTCAAGTAATTATTAAAAAGGTTTCATCTCCCCTTTAAAAAAAATTACCATTCTGCGAGCATATTTCTTTTCTTACTTTTTGTAAGATGGTAAAGTAAGCTTTGTCAACAAGAACAAAACAAGAAAAGGTGGAAATTATTATGTCTCAATTTTTAGAATCATTAAAAGATCGCCGTTCATTTTACACACTAGGCCGCGATGTAAAATTATCTGAAGAAGAAATTACTGAATTAATCAAAGACACGGTTAAAAGCAGTCCAACTGCGTTTAACGCACAATCACCTCGTGCAGTTATTCTTTTCGGAGAGGCTCATGAGAAATTATGGAACATCGTTGAAGAAGCTCTAAAACCACTAACTCCAGCAGAAGTATTTCCAAATACACAGGCTAAAATTGCTAGCTTCCGTAATGCCTATGGTACTGTAATGTTCTTTAAAGAAACGGATACAGTAAAAAATTTACAAGAACAATTTACATTATACGCTGATAACTTCCCAGACTGGGCTGAACAATCAAACGGTATTGCTACAGCAAATACTTGGACAGCTTTAACAGCCGCTGGTCTTGGGGCAAACCTACAACATTACAACCCAGTGATCGATGATGCTGTTGCTGAAGAATGGAACATTCCTGCTAATTGGCAATTACGCTCTCAATTAGTTTTCGGTTCTAAAGAAGGCGAAGCTAACGAAAAAGAATACTTAGCTGACGACGAACGTTTCCGTGTTTTCCATTAATATAGTTTAAAATCAAAACGAGCGATGCTGATTTTCCAGCATCGCTTGTTTTTTATAAGCAAGTTTATGTTTTGCAAAAAAAGATGACATCTCTGCCATCTTATTTCCCGTCTTTATCTTTATCGTCTTTGGTTAAAATTTCTAAGGTACTCCCTTCACTGAGATGCGCCGAAAGAAAAACAACGAATTCAGTCAAAGAATAATCAAAGGTCAAAATGGGGCCGCGACGCTCTTTCCGGAAATAGTTTAACTTAATCAAGCCGCTTTCTTCTTGAAACAAGACTACTCGTTCAATTTCATTGAGCGGAATCCCCCGGTTATCTAAACTAAAAAGAATCAGACTATCTTCAGTAAATCCCTTTTTATCCAATAAAAAACTCAGCATTACTAAGGCAGCTAAAATCGTCTGTGCTCGCCCGTTGAAATCTTGCCAACTAGTAAAACCAGTCCAAAGAATCAACATTGTTAAAAAAATATAGAATGGGTATTGTTTACGTCGTTTAAAAATCGGAATAACGATGTCTCTTCGTGCCAATAATAAAAAAACGTAAAGAACAATAGTGAAAATTCCCAATAACAGTGTAAATATATTCAAAAAGAACCGCCTTCTAACTTGGAATGAAATTAGAATATTTTACCACGACCATGTTAGATTTGTCATCTCGCTGCTCTTGATCAACTTCTTCGCATTGATTAATACGAACAACAGCGCAATTTGTCATCTTCGAAATTACTTCGCCTTCCACGCATTCTTCGAAACCAATCGGATGGCAGCGATAATTTCTACCAAGTTCAATTTCTTCTTCATTCATAAGTAAGCCCTCCAGTATCGACATTCATTTGTTCGTCTAGCTTTTGGATCAATGTTATTCGCAATTATACCTAAGTCTGGAATGGTTTACAATCGAAATTTTCACTTCATTAGCAAAAAGACACCAAATCAGGTAAAATTATTTATGAGGAGTGATATTTTATGTCAAATTTTATCGATTCAATCAAGAAATATGGATATTTAAGAAGTGCTTGCTACCTAATCTTTGGTATCGCTATCCTGTTTTCACCACGAAGTGTTTTTAAAGGGATGGTCTACATCATCTTCTTCTATTTATTAATTTTTGGTATTTTACAAATTATTCGCGGCTTAAGAACAAAAAAATATACAGGGAATGTCGGTTTTGAGACAACTAGTGGAATCATGAGAGTCATCATCGCCTTTGTTGTTCTTTGGTTTTCAAAAGGAATTATTAGTATCTTACCAATGTTCTTAGGTTTTATTATTCTAATTTTTGCAATTGGCCAATTCGTACAAAGCTGGACTGCAAGAAGAAACGGTTTTCCAGTCACGGGACAACTTATTTATAGTGCACTGATGATTCTTACCGGTTTTTTCCTTTTATTCAATCCATTCAGCAGTTTAATGGTCTTATTCCAAATTTTTGGTTTTCTGTTGGTCACTATGGCTATTTCAGAATTTATTAATACTCGACGCTTTAGTCAATAAAAAAAGCTTCTATATATAAGAAACATTTATGCTGAATATACAGAAAAAAGCGAGGTCATTATGAACACAGCAATCGAACTTTATCATTTTACTCAAAAATACGGCATTAATTATAATACGAATGAAAATAAGGGAGTTCTTTTGTTCAATCGTTTTGTCCAAGTATTTGCCAAAACTAATTTCTCCTTTTCATTCATTGGCTTTCATAAATATGAAGGTTTAAAGAATCAAGAAGGTCTTACGGCATATGGAATCTCTGGAAACATATTATATGCCTTAAGTAAGCAAAGGTCATACAAGTACAATCTTTATCAATGTAAAGAAATTAGCGGCAAAAAGAAACTAAATGGCATTCGTCTATCTTTAGTTTTTGATACTGAGACCGTCAATATTAACTTAGGTTTTGCTGATGGAAACTTAGTTTTGGCTGCTTTAAAGCAAGCAGGAAAAAAATAATCGAGACATTTTATTTGAAGAATAGAAAAACTAGCGTTATAATTCTTTCTGTTCTTAGTGGGATATGGCCAAACTGGTAAGGCGCCTGACTCTGAATCAGGTAAGTGCAGGTTCGAGCCCTGCTATCCCAATATGTATAATCATTGATATGACAGTCTTTCCGAATGGTTAGACTGTCATTTTTTGTGCTATATTTTAACACTGACTACCCCTAACTAAATTAAAGAGTTTTAAAATAACTAATATCTGTTACATCACTTGTTTACTATTTGAGTGTTGAAAAAAATACTCAGCAATTATTAGTTCCAAATTCTGACCTACTTCAAAAGCTTCTTTAGGCGTCATATGGAAGAATATTGCTTCGTGATGATGAACGTTTATATAAAAATCTTTTACTGTAACGAGGATCAAATTAGTCTTCCCGTCCAAATGATATTTGTAGACATGATAATTTCTATCATTCACTTTTATTGTTTTTGAAATAGGAATACTATACGCTTGTCCTTTCTTACTAAACCAGTATGGCATGTCAATATAATTTCTTTTTCGTATAATATGAAACTGTTCCATGTTAATTCCCCTCCTTACTAATAAGCAGCTAGGATAATAGTTCGATTTGAGTATTATTCATTTGCCTAGTTTCACTAATCTTCTTATCCTTCATATTTTATTTTTACGAACAAATGTTCTCATATTTTTTTAAATTTGTAAAGTTATATCGTATGTATGAGAAAAATATAAGAACTTGCGTATCTTCTATTAAAGGAGGTGTTGCTAATGTTTTTCAATAATTCAATGGGTACAGTTTACATTTTAGACGATAAGAAGTTGATACTTAAAACATCGAATAGAAACTATTCTTTTGAATCAAATAATCCATTCATTTTACAGGAAAAGTTCTATGACTACATTGATATGTTGACAGAATTGGAAATTGAGAATATGTATTTTGTTAGGTTACATGAATTCATGAAGGAAGATTTTTAAAAGCCCATCAATTGGGCTTTTTTTAAATTTATTTGTAGAAACATGTTGACATTATATACTCGTGAGTATATAATATAAATATAGAAAGGAGTTGAGAAAAGATGAAGTTAGATGAAATAGGAAAAGCCGTTGCCATCGTATTAGGAATTCTTCAATCCGCTAAGATACTGAAAGAATTACTAAAAGACGATAACAACGACTGACTCTAAGGGTGAGATAACTCTCGCCCTTTCATCTAAATTTTATCATGGCTATCATGAAAAGAAAAGTTTATTTAATTCTACTATTGTTGTTGACTCTCATTGGTTTAATTCTGGTGCTCACTGACGTTATAAATTGGCTGATTTTCATCATATTGATTGTAATCGTTAATTCAACCGCTTATCTATCCACTAAGGAGAATAAAACGTAATGAAGTATAATTTATCAGAAATCAGCAAAGAGCTTTATACCTTTAAAGAAGCTAGTTTAAAGTTAAATAGAAAACCCAATTACTTAACTCAAATGTATTCACTTCATCCAGATTGGTTTCATCCAGATACTATTATGACAATTGGACGAGACAACATAATTTCTCAAGAAGGTATTGATTTTTACTTAGATAATGCAACGGTTAGAAAACCAAAAAAGAACCTCTCAACCGATTAAGGCTGAGAGGTTTCGTCATTTACTTAATATCATGATACCAACGAGTTTCATAAAAGTCTTGATGACCGCCTTTGGTGTTACCTGATGGGTCATTCGTTGCTCGCTGCATAACGATTACACGTCTACCCTTAAACTGACTAGCGTTGAATGAAACGTTATATCCAACATTACCATTGGTCTTATACGCTTGATTAACGTCTGGGCGTGAACCACCGTTAGCTTTAACTCGCACAAGTTCTTTTCCTGTACGTTGATCAATAATAAAAATATACTCATATTTGTAATTAGCGATATGCCAACCACGAGCGATTAATTGACTACCTTTTATACCGTACTGGTCAACGTGAGCAAAGTTCCCTTTGCTGTCTGTAAGAACTGAATAGTGACTACCTGCCGTAGTTGGATCAGTTACTGTAGGTTTACTTGGATTACTTGGCTCAGACGGTGAACTAGTTTCGCCTACCCCATATAATAAATCATGTTGCAACTGAGCTTTGCTAATACCCATCTGAGCTAGATAGCCATATGGGTCAACGTGATCCCCACCGTAGTTTTGAGTGACCCACCAATGGGTTTTAATACCACGTCCCGCACCATCTAGAGTCAGAGGAATATTATAGGTCTTTGCTGCATCTCGTGTTAAATCAATATAAGCTTTATAGTTCAAATTGAACTTAGTCTTATTGGTCGTGTGCTCCAATTCAATTTGAACAGGTGCGTAAGGGTTAGCGTTCAATGCTCCCCAGCTTACATACCCCCATTGGCCGACACGATAAACAATACCTCCATCACCAACAATGTCCGTTGTATAAGCATTCCGCCAATTGTTACGCATGTAAGTAGCTTCGTTTCTTGCGCTTGGTTCACGCAAGTTTCCTGTTTCATGTAAGATTATATAATCTTGACTTGCTAAACGTGAATCGCCCTCATATGCACCAAGATTAAACTCGTTGTTAATCGTGTAGGCTAAACTTTGGATTGGCAATAAAAAAAGAGCCATGGACAGGCTCAATAAAGTGATTTTCTTTTTCATGTAGTTCCTCCTAATCATTCCTGTTCGAATCAACTAAACCCTCACCGATGATATAAGCAATCATTATTGATGCTGAGGTTATTACGCCAACAATCTTTTCTGTAGAACCAGAATCAACATTGAAAGCGAATAGTATTGACGTGACAAAACCAACAACGGCTAACCAAAACTTTCTACTCGTTAATTTAGTCTTCCAATCAATTTTCATTATTTATCACCACCTTTCATATCTCTAAGGTCATGCTCTGCTTCCGTCATACGACCTTCTAACTTATACGTTCGCTCAATAACATTGTTGTGTTTTTCAACTTTCTTCTCTAACTGTTCAATCCTATATACGGTCAGCTTGTTAGAAATAACAATCCCTGAAAATGTACCTATTAATGTGCCACCAATACTTAAAAACGAAAGCAATAACTCAAAATTCATACTTCACCAACTTTCCAAATCAATATAAAAAGCACACTCGAAAGTGTGCTAAAAGTTATTATATTAGTCACCTAATCGTTTAAGTGCGAACCAATCAACATTAATAAATTGAATAGCAGTACTACCGCTAGGTAAATTTGTATCGGATTTGAAACTTATTTTTTCCCCAACTTCAAGTTTTATTCTAACAGTTGCATAGCGCCTATTTCTGTTTCTAATAGCTCCACCTGTTGGCATGAAGTCCCAATCTGTAGAACTACCATCCGTTCGTGTTCTAACCATTGATATATAATGCCAATTGTTAATATCAACCCTATATTGCGTTTTAACAACTGCTGAAAGCTCATAATAACCCGCCTTTTTTATAGTTATCAGACCCTTAGAGTCTTGTGTGAAATAAGTTTCTCCATCTGGTAATGTTGAATAACTACTTGAATTTGAAGCATACAGAGGTAAACCAGTGAGTAAAGTTGGGTCAGTTACTTGGAAGTTTTCACCATTAACCATTTGCATTCCTGTATTTACTTGTTGTTGTTTCAAAATAGCGTTTAGGTCAGATAATCGAACTACAGGATTATCAGCTAGTGAACTAATGTTTAGTCCTTGTGTCCCTGCTGGTAGAACCTCTTCAATTTCTAATGATTCAACTTGTGCCCATCTAAATGCCGCATTTGTTTGAGTTCTTACATTGAAACTAATAACTTGACCTGCTGGTAAATCAAGTGTTTTATTGCCGCTTGCAATCCAGTTATAGTTAAGTTGACCGTTAGTAGCTCTAGTTGAACCGAATGAAACAATTTCAACATCATCTCCAACCATCCCACTTGGTAACTGAGTCTGAGGGTTCATCAAATACCAGTACATATATAAAGCAATTGTTCCTGTGTTTCCTGCAACAATCTTTACCGTAGCCTTAAAGTTCAATCTAGCCGCTCTGGTTAATGTCAATGTTCCATCTGAGTTTATTGTATAAGGTCTTTTAGTTTGTCCGTTGGTGCTTGTTCCTTGTGACTTACCTAGTTTAACCGTTGAGTATTCACCAGATGCAACGTTTTGAGTTGGCTCACCCATTCCAAAATATTCTTTGAATGGTACTGTTGTCTCTGTAGCTTCTTTCAAAGCCTTTGGAGTAACCATAAGTGTATCTGATTCACCTATGACAATATCCTCAGCAGTGGCGTAGTCTATTTCAGTTCCACCAACTTTAGTCCAAGCGCCTACAGTAACAGATGTAATATATCTAAACCACACTTCCTTAACTGATCCACTTGTTTGATTACCCATCGTAACACGTTGTAAACGACTTTCATTTTCAAACCCATACACTTCTATGTATCCATCTGAACCAGTTAATGAATCAAAACCGTTTGAACCAGAAAAGGCTTTGATACGATACACACCAGCGTCTAAAATAGTATTTAACGCTTGGTTTGTGATAATTGTGTTTTTCTGAATGATAGCTCCTTTTTCTTGGGTTGGTTGACCAACCTCTGTCCATGTGTTCCATACAGTACCATTAAAACGTCTATACATTACTTTATTCATTAGTACCATTAATTGAGTTGGTTTTAATGGATTAATCACATTACCTTGAACTAATAATGTTCCAAACAAATTACCTAATGTAGGGTGAGTCATTGCTATTTCATATGTTCCAACTTGTTTAGTTGAATCAAGTTGCGTATCACTAGTTATTGACCCTCTAGCCGCCATATAACGATTATCCGCTTGCGCTTGAGTCATTGCACCGTTAGCGATTAAATCATCCATCTTAGCTTGTAAGTCTGAAACTGCACCATCTAAACCATTAATGCGGTCTGTTAGGTCATCTATTTTACCAGTGAGCGTTGTTAGTTGGTTTGTCAAGTTGGTAGTGAAGTCTGTTACTGACTGGTTTAACTCTGCTACCGCCTGATCGTATTTGTCTTTTAGTTCTCGCGTAGTTGTGTCATAAACATTCTTCAAGTCTTCTTTATACTGATTGTATAAGTCTGTTACTTGTTGAATAATTTCTTCAACCCTACTAATATAATCGTGGGCACTTCCACCACTTATGTCACCTGCTGGAATTACATAATAAATCACATCTGGTGACGTTTTAACTAAACCAGATGTTGTCATTGTTAATTTAACGTACATACGTTTAGCCATACCAGATTCCGCATTGAAGTTACTGGTTAGTGTCGTTGTTAAGATTGACCCTGTTGGTTCTAATGGATCGCTTGCGATTGTCATAGACTGTTCAATATAATGACCCATTGGCGTAACCATGATTAATTCAGCTTTACTAATTATATTTCTACTAATTGGTAAACCGTCGTCGTATAAATTAAATGTGATTGTTTCGCCTGCGTCACCTTGCCTAGCGGTACAAGATTGTACAAAAGAGTCCTCTTTAGTAACATCCATTACATAATTAAATTTTGCCATTATTTCCCCCCCTTAATTTATGTTGGTTGTATTTCAACAACTGCCCCACGAGTATTAAACGCTTGATTATAAACAGTACCTAATGAACTTCTATATTGATTAACAAACGAGCGTCTAGTGTCTCCAAGTTCCATCTTAGTATATTGACCTAGTAATAAATCATATTCGTATGATACAACCCTTGTTTTAAGGTCTAAGCCAAATTCGTTGTACTTAATTGTAACGTCATCACCTAGTCGAACATCTTGAAGTTGAGCGTAATCCTCGTATCCGTCTTTTCCCTCTAGGTTAACAAAGTCTATTTTCATACTGGTTTTTGGTACAATCATGTCAGTGTTATTGTTTAAATACTCACGTGCGAGTCTGGTTAGTGCACCAGACGGGCTTCCTTCTTCCTCCTCTACCTCTAAAAACAGTGTTTTCAAACCATAGTTGCGTGTATCTACATTTGTGTTATAGGCTGGATTACCATATTTATATTGCGTTACACCGTCAGTGTCTTGATACTGATACCATGCTATTACATTCCATATAGTGTCCGTTGTGTCAATTGAAAAGTCTACATCTTTCAAGTTCAGACCATATGCGATTACAAACCCTCTATCTGAACCCAAGCGATCATAATAGTTTAAACTATTATTGTCTTTTAAAAACTCTCCGCCCTTAAATGTATCAAGCATTGAGCCTTGTTTGCCTGCGATTGCTTCAAGTGCTGTCCCAAGTACGAATTTAACATCACCCAGCACACCTGAACTAAAGTCGTAGAATCTATACGGAAAGTTAAACGGCGCTTTATCATAATATCCGTTCATTGCCGTTGTAACTTTTGGTTGTGCATTTTTTATTATCATATTCCAATAGTTATTTGGGCTTACAGTGTTACCATTCAAAACAGGAATACCAAAATGACGTAAATCATTAATTATAGGTTCTGCTTTTATTTCAATTCTCTGATTTTTCATAGTTTTCTTAACACTGAAAATACGATAAATTTGGGGTAGCTGATAGTTATTAACTCTCAAATAGATAAGTAAGCCTACGCCAAAAGCGGTGGCGTTTGCGCCTTTTACTGGATATATAATGGTTACTACCTGCTCACCATTAATTACGTTTGTTGCCTTTACGCTTATTGCGTCTGGTGCTACATAAGTTTCTTTACTCTTTAGGTCAACCCCACCAGTGTAAATGTTGTCTTTTGACACAATGATGGGTACAGGTCTTCTTTTTCTAACTGTCATTACTTCAACCCATTTCTATATAAAAGTAATTTGTTGACACTTGCGGTTCTACGATCTTCACTTATACCATATGGGTCAACTGATATTCTATGATTACCACGTGGTAGCTTAAACAGTCCGTCTGGTGCATTGTATTGTGTTAGTACCTGTTGTGGATTCTCATTTATTCCACCTAGTGAATAATTAACCAGTCCTTTTTCTGAGTCAATATAAAACGTAACTGAACCCTTACTAGTAAACGTGGCTTTTGGTAAGTTAGTATTAATCCATTGCATTGGTCTAATTGGATCACTAGCTGTTGAATCACTATTAAAATAAAGTTCAATATTTTCAGTAGTGTTAAGAATAATCGTTGGTTGACTATCTTCTACAGTTCTGTTATAGAAAAAAGTATTAACTAGGTATTGTGTTCCTATTAATTTTCTAGGCATTTCAATAGGTTGTTCATTAATACGAGCAAACGGCGCTAGAGTCAAGTTAACATCAAACTCACCGTATTCAATCATATCATTTGTAATGTTTCCCTTAAATTCAACTTGACGAATTAAATAATACGCATTTGGTTCGTCTGAGAACTCTAAACGCGTGCCATCTGCTAACCATTTACGAATGTATGGCATTTGTGCTTTAAACGCTTTGAAGTCAGTTACTTCCTCTAAGTAGTTAAATGTTAGTGTCACATCCATATCTTTAAAGGCATACTTACTGTAGAATGCACCATTTTTTCCTAGCACTTCCTCGTTAATATACTTTTGATTGGGTACGGGCATCTCTGGTCGCTCTGTTAAACATATACGCCAAAATACAGACGGAACATAGTCAATGTAGACTGTTATAAAGTCATTCATTCTTTGTTCCTCCTTATATGTGTAATTCCATTATAAAAAAAGATGCGTATAACACGCTTCTTTCATAATTAATTAAAACCAGTGTTCGTGTTTCTTGTAGCAAACCGATTGTCAATTTCATCAGCCAACTGACTTAAACGTTCATCTGAATCAATATCACCTTTCCATTCTACGGTGATATTATTTATAGTAGTCCCAACATTATTGACACGATTATCATTCTCCATTGTTTTAGCGATCATACTACCAATCTTTCCAAGCACATTTTCTCTCAAAGGTAATACCGCTTCTGGACCTGCTTCACCTACACCGATTACTTGCGGTCCGCTAAACAACCCACCTTTCGCATACCAATCAATTCCGATCGAAGGCATCTCGCCCTCAAAAGGATTAAATGAGCCACTAACTCTGAAATGTGGTAATGGAATTCGAGGTATGTTTATACTAGGAAACCGAATATTGAAATTGAAGGCGTTTTTGATACTATTTACAATATTTCTAACAGTATTAAGTGCACTTTGAATAGGGTTAGTAATAGCTGTCTTAATTCCATTCCAGATGTTAGCGATCATTGATTTAGCGCTATTAAAAACGTTTGAAGTTGTATTCTTAATTCCATTCCAAACACTTGATACTGTATTTTTAGCACCGTTAGCAGCATTCGAAATAGTATTTTTTATACCATTCCAAATATTGGTCGCTGTTGACCGAACATTATTAAACGCATTTGAAGTAACGCTCTTTACATTTTCCCAAGCTGATGAAATCACCGACTTAATACCATTAAGTACAGTATTAATTAAGTTCTTAATTCCATTCCAAACGTCCGTAATGATTTGCTTGATAGCGTTTAGAATCGTTGAAACTATATTCTTAATAGCATTCCAAATGGTACTAAATAAGCTTTGTATCATCTTCAACACATTTGAAAGAACTTTTAGAATTCCATTAATAGCAATTGAAACAACCGATTTGATACCTTCCCAAACAATTGCAGCCACACCTTTAATCGTGTTCCACGCACCAGACCAATCGCCATTAATTAGCTGCATTACCGCTTTGATGATTCCTAAAACGGCATTGATTGCGGTTGATATGACTACCTTAATAGCTTCCCAAACTGTTGTAACAATAATTTTTATGTTCTCCCAAGCCACCTGCAGATAAGGACCAAGCACAGTCAAAATCGCTTGTATTACAGTTAAAATCCCATTCCATACCGTTGATGCTGTTTGAAGTATTAAAGCATTATTTTCAGTCCACCATGTAGTCAATGTTCCCCATATTTCAGTTATAAAATTTGAGATAGATTGAATCACAGTTTCAATTGTGGTTTTTATTGACTCCCAAATAGCACCTAAATCAATCCCTAATTTAGAGAATTGTTCTTTAAGCCAATCAGTGATTCCTCCCCAATTCTTAAATATCGCAATTACTGCCACAACAGCAGCTATGACCGCTAATATAATTGGTATTGCTGGTATTAACGTTCCAGTGAAAAAAGTTCCTACACCAGCCAATATGCCGCCACTAGCAAACATACCTCCTAGCGTCGTAAAGACTGCTATGGTGGAAACAATAAAGGGCGCTAACAACATAAAGCCTGTAGCCAAACCACCAACGACAATAATTGTTTTTTTGATATTAGGAGACAATCCATTAAAAACATCAGCAAACTTTTTTAACATTCCAGAAATGGATTGCAAAATTGGGGCTAGTACTTCCGCCAGTGCTGCACCAAAATCAGCCATCACCATAGTTAGATTATTTTGTGCAACAGCTAATTCATCAATCGGATCAAGAGTATCTTCAAATGTTTTGGCTACTTTTCCAGTTGTATCCTCAGAAACTTTACCAAACTCATCAAGATTGAAAGTTCCACGTTTAATAGCGTCAACCATACGAACAGCGCCTTTTGTACCAAAAACTTCACTCGCAACAGATAATGCTTCTGTTTCACTGGAAGCATTCTTGATTTTATCTATAGTTTCAGCTAACCCATCTTGTAAAGATTTACCGTCCTTAGCATATGCAACAGAAGCTTTACTCAAACTAGATAGTGCTGCACCTGAGTCAACACCTGCTTTTTCAAAGTTACCCATTAGAGTAACCCCATCTTGAAAAGATAAGCCTAACGCTTTAATTTGTGGTGCGCCTTCAACGGCTTTATTGAATAAGTCCTGTGTACTTTGTCCGGTGTCCTGAGCTACTTTCGTAACAGTATCAAGAACCATAGCAAAGTCCTTATTCTCTAAGCCATAAGCTGATAATGCTTGTTTAGCAGATACAACAGATGATGTTACGTCCTGACCATTAATCTCTGAAAACTGAATAGCTTGTTTAGATGCCGCTTCCAACTCATTCCCTTGAAAACCTAGCTGAGTGTTCACTTCACCTATAGCTTCACCCACTTTAGCCAATTCAACGGGCATTTCTCCACCAAGCTTACGATAAATCTTCTCATAACCAGCCATTTGTTCCTGGGAAGCTCCAGTTTTAGTAACGATAGTATCTAAACCTTCATCGACGGTATCAAATGCTTCTAAGGAAGATTTACCAACTTCAACAATTTTTTGACCAATATCAGAAAGTCTATCTGCTGCATTTTGAAGAATATCCAAGTCGAGCTTACCGCCGATTTCTTCGAGTGATCCTTTCTCAGTTGCTTCTTGTGCGGCTTCACCTAATTGTTGAAATTCTGTTTCTGCTTCATTTAGAGCGGCTTCCATTCGTTTGGCTTCTGTTGAATTCTCTCCGAATTCTTGTCGAGTAGCTTCTAATTGACGTTCCATTACATCAATTTTTTGCTCCGCTAACTCACTTTGTTTTGCAACATATTCTTGAGCTTTAGCAAACTTTTCGGATTCACTAGCTGTCTTACCAGTTGTGGCTTGCCACTTACGATATTCACTTTCAGCTAATGCTGCACTCGCTTGGATATCTTTTTGTTCTTTATCCAAATCATTCATTGTTGACGCATAAGACTTCGTTTCACCTTTAGCTTCTGACAAAGCTTTTTCAGTTTTACTAATTTCATTCGCCGTTTTTTGTTGTGCGGTTTGTTGGTTGATTAATTCTTTTTCTAGCTTTGCAACTTCTTGTGAATTTTCACCATAATACTTTTTAGCATTTTCAAGACGATCGCTAGTCGCCTCAATCTTCTTTCCTTGAAGATCATATTGCTTTTCTAGCCCACCCATTTTACTTTCAAGTTTTTGGGTTTCACTTCCAGTAAGTTGTAACTGAGCCTGTTCAAGTTTAAGCTCAGCTTTATTCTTGGTCATTTCAGATGTAATACCTTTGACAGTATTTTTCAAACCATCATCGGTAGCCTTAAAAACTATTTCAGCTTCTGTTTTATTCTTAGCCATTATTTCCCTCCTTTCTCTTGTAGTCGGTTTATTTCAAAGTTTTGCCAACCCTCATAGGCTTGCTTGTTATATGCGATTTGCAAAAGTTCCCAAACAGATAAATCGCTAAATGCCAAATCATGAGATAAAGAAAAAACGTCGGTTAGCATCGAATAGACATCAACCCACGTTTTTATTTGAAGTTTTGGCATTCTTATTTTTGAAGCTTTTTTTCCTTATTCGCCCTTTCAAATGTTTTTTGATAATCGTCACGCATTTTTTTAAACATCATCAAGTTATAGACCATAGTTGCTACTTCCATATCGAATTCCCAATTTAAAATGAATTCATCAAATGACATGTAGTCATTCATATTTGCTTGACGATAAGCTACATAAACAGCTTTAGCACCTTGAATTACTGAAACATTCATCTCATTACTACCCATCGTCATTTTCGCAAATTCATCAGTATTGAAATCCTTATTGATATACATCAATTTTTTAAGATTTAGTTTGGGTTCTAAATCAACAACGGTGCCATCAAGCATTTCAAGCTTGTTGTAATCTTTTATTTCTTCATTCATCTAAAAACATCCTTTCAATAAAAAAAAGAGGACTTTCGTCCTCCTAAGCGTTTGTATTTTTCATTGTTCGTGCAACTGGTTCAGCTTTTTTGATTACATCAGCAGATAGCTTACTCATCCAATCATCAGTTAAATCTTCATCCAATTCTGCAACAATTGCTTCATGATAAAACTTATTGAATTCATCAACCATTACTTTAGCTTCCAATTCGAGTGCAGCAACTTCATCTGCTCCGTTTTCAATTGCGAAGGTTAAACCTGTTGCAGATGAACACTCAAGCATTCCAACCAATTTAGAATTTTCTTCAAAATCATCGAAGATTTCTGCAGCTAAAGAGAAGTCTTCGCCTACTGAATCAGGTCCATAACTGTATACACCTGCTTTAATCCGCTCATCTTGTTTTAATCCGTTGAAGCGTCGATAAACTTCGATTGGTACATGACCAGTAATTTTTACAGTCATTCCAATTGGTTTAGACTTTGTCTTTACTACAGTTGACCCGCATTTCTTCTCAACTGTTTGCATTTCTGTTTCGCCATCTAAATTTCCATTACAATCAGTATTAATTGATGCTGATGATCCTTTAAACATAAATGCAACTCGCTTAATACTGACATTATCAAAAGTTGGTACAATTTTTGTTTGTGGCATTAAAAGCCCTCCTTATTTATTTAATTCATCAAAGCCTTTTAGCAAAGCTTCCGTAATAGGGTCTAATGAAATTTGTAACCCTCGTTGCATAAATTCCTCTGGTTCATTATTCTTTGAATGACCTATACCTAATTCGGGATACTTCAAATATCCGAATTTTGGTTTCGGTCGAATAGTGAACCTCAAATTTTCATGAGTTGCTTTAAATGGGTTACTAAACTTCGCATGCTTGTGACCGTTTCTTAAACGTTCTTCTGACACTGGAACAGTAGGCTCAATTTTCTTGATTGCAATATCTGAACCTTTTTGTTTCAAAACGTTATTAATAATTCGTTCACTTTCACTAGCATACTTTTCCATTTTAATAAGCAATTCATCTTGACCAGTTATGGATAGTTCCCATGTGTTCACCATTAACAACCACTCCTGATAATTCTAGAAAAAGAAAAAACAACCAAGTCTATATATCGGTCTTGATTGTCTAATTTGAGGTGATTAACATCTGATCCAGTAAACTTGTAGTTCGCATTGTGTAAGAGAGTGATCACGTCCAACTGATCACCTGTTAAGTAATCACGATTTTCAGAATAGAATGAAACATATACTTTTTGCTGGAATGAGTACTTTTTCTCATCAGTTGCCATGACAATTTCACTTTCTTCAAAAATGAAGTAGTCGTAACTATCACCTAAAGCTTTCTTTTCATCTTCACTTAAAAAGTCTTGAAAGACAGGTAACGAAAAATAGTCTTCCAACGACTTCATCTTTTCAATAGATTGAGTAGATAATCTTTTTTTCTCATTTTGATTCAATTCTTCCAGTGAAATCACCCACTCTTTCTAGATAAAAATAGAGATAGTGTTTATCTGAATCAACATAAACTGTATTGAATCGAACACCATCAATTACTACAAAGTATTTGTCCTTTTCGTAACTCTTTGCTATTGGATGATAAGGAGTCTTAACCTTCTTCGATAGTTTTGAACCTATCGCATCCATTGCAGCTAAATCACTTTCACGAATCGACAGATTTCTATAACGCAAAGGACCGGCTACTTTTTCGTAACCAGCCCCAACCTTTTTTCTGAGTTCATTCCGCTTCGTAATCTGTGTTTTTATAGTTAGATTTCCATCATTGAAAGTTTCACGAATTCGTTGATTTACCATTTTTATCACGCCAATCTTTTAAAGCATAGGATTGAATGAAACTTAATATCTCACTTGCGTAATTCGTTTCGAACTCATCTAATGCATTATTCCAATCATATCGACAACGCTCAAGCAACAACGAATATTCTTCTGAGTCTTGAGTGAATTGTAATTTTTGAGAAACCTTTGATTGAAGATAAGTACAAGCTCTGAAAATAATTGATTTCACACTAGCATCATTATCATCCCAAGTAATATCAAGCTTATCCTTTACTTCATCCAATAGTTCTTTAGATATAGCATCAAGCTTCATTCGAATCACCCTCTAAAAGCTTTTCTAGTAGCTTCGGCTTTGTGTCAGTAGATTTATACTCAACGCCTTTTATATCTAGTTCATTGCGCATTTCATCGGCTGTCATAGCCATAGAAAAACCCGCTACTTTTTTAGCGGGTTCATTAGGGTGTTGGAGGAGTTTCAGGCTCTTGAGCAGCTCCAAGTTTTGAAATATCCAAGACAATAAAACTGTCATTTCGTTTTGGCTGACCATTCGCTAATTGCTTGCCCAAATAGATGCGTTCGTCTTCAACAAAATGGTATTCATCAGATTCTTCAATTTTTAGTGTTGATCCAATACCCATAAAGTAATCGGATGCTAGACCAAAAACAGCTTTACCTTTTGGAACTGCCACTGATTGCATGTCTGATACTGGAACTGGTAATACTTGAACGTATTGACCATTGTCAGCCAACACAGATTTAGCCGGAAATACCTTAGCCCAATAATCAAATGGGTTCACGATCATAAGCACATCGCTTGGGTTAATAGTCCGATAAATTGGATCAGTCACACCATCAATATTGATTTCAGTTAAGCGAGCCATCAAGCCACCCATAGTAGTAGCATCTAAAGTAGTGATTTCTTCGGCAGCTTTTTGAGGATGCTCGCCATTTGTTTGAGAAGACATATCACGCATCATCCCAACAGGCATATCTTTACCAGTACCATCAACAATTGCTTGCTCTAGTCCGATACGTAAAGATTCAACTAAAACCGTACGAATATAGCGGTCTAACCAAATTGGACCAAGTTCCAACATAGCTTTACATACTGGAATGTATGCTGATAATTTGAACTGCTTCATGTTAATTGTGTCAAAACCATTGTCTAGAACTTTCTTGATTTCTTCACACAACTTACCCCACCAAGCTGGATTGACACCACGGCTAATAATCCATTCAGTAACACCAGTGGTATTAACGAAAGTGATTTTTTGCAACAATGGATGACTATTCTCTAAATCTTCAAAGACACGTTCAAAAATAGTCGCTGGTACTAATTCTTCCACGCCTGCAAAACCATCATTATTAACTACCTCGTTGTAATACTTAGTTTCTTGGCTGGTTAAGACACGCTGACCACGGTTCATTAATACTAATTGATCCTGATTCGTAGTTTGAGCTTCCTTCAAAATACGGTCTTGAATTTCACTAGATAAAGCAACCATTGCTTCACCGAAACTGTTTTCATCATTATCTTTGAATGCAGTCATTAATTGAGTACTAGCATCCGTTACACCTTTTAAATTTTTTACTGTCATTATTACATCTCCTTATCCAAATGCTTTTTCTATTGCTGCTGTAAATGCAGCCATTTTCTTTTCTCGTTCTTCACTCACTTGATTTAATACCGCATCAATATCTTCTTCGTCATCCCCATCTTCTAATGGATCAACTTGAATCTCGTCAATAATTTCATCAACTAATCCATAGTTAAGGGCTGATTCTGCATCCATAAATTTTTCAGCAATTAGAAGTTCATCAAGTTCTTCGTCAGAACCATTGAAGCGATTTTTATATGAAGCTTTTACTGATTTATCAATAGATTCTAATTGATCGGCGGTTTGACGAAATACATCAACATTTCCTTCTGCCCACGTTGAAGCTCTATGAATCATTAATTGAGCATTTGGAAAAATTTTGATACTATCACCAGCCATAGCAATAATTGAAGCAGCACTTGCAGCTAAACCGTTGATGATGATATTGATTTTAGCTTTATTTGCTTTTAATAAGTTTCCAATCGCAATACCTTGAAATACATCTCCACCGTTCGAATTGATTACAACATCAATTTCTTCTTTATCGCCTAAACTATCTAAAATGTTCTTGATTCCTTTGTCTGTGTTTCCCTCGAAGAACCAGCTTGAACCAATAAAGCCTTGAATATGAATTGAGGGTTTATCAGTGTTTTCATTTTTTACTGCTAGAATTGTCTTCATCGTTGTCACTAGCGTCACCTCCCTTCGTTGCGTCATCATAGTTTTTAGTAATATAAATCTTATCTGCTCTCGGATCATCGACACGATCATTCCCATCACGCTCACGCATTTCATTAATCGTGAATTGACCTGAACCGATGGCTTTATCTCCTGCTTCAACCAGTTCTTTGAACCCAACGACTTTTATCATCGTCGTATCTACTCGCAAATAGTTACCAGCTAGATACTCATCCATTTCATAAATTGATGCATTAAAAGCATCTTGAATAAGCTCAGCGATAAAATTAATTTCGAACATTAAAAAAGCGTCCACCTGATCCGATAAACCACTTAAGTCACCTTTAAGTAAGTTCTTAGGAACGTGAAACGCTGAGGATGTCATTTCATAAATGTCATCTATTAGATTTTTTATATCTCTAGAATTTGATTGAGCATTTCCAGAAATATCTTCGAGTGTATATCCTTCTTGAAGTTGAAATACCGAACCAGCATTATCAGCTTCCATAAAGTCCTTAAACTGAGCTGTCATCATTTCATTTATTTCTGCTTGTGCTGTTCCGTCTTGAGGTCTAAATAAATTTCCTTTCATTACCAAACGTTTTGCATTAGAACGTTTATACACATTCATAGCACTTGATATCAATTTCCCATATGCTGAATAATAAGCATCGACTACTTGACGAATGTGTTCATCCGCATACTCAAAGTAAATAACTTCGCTTTCCTTGAACTCACGATCAAGAACCACATTGTTAATTTGGACTTGAGAGAAAATATCATCCTTCATACCATATTCTTCAACATTCCAACTATCAGCAATGAAAAGCTCAGATGAAGAATTTGAAGGAGAAACAATCAAAACTTCGTTATAGTAAATAAGCCTTCGAATCATCTTCTTTCTAAATTCGGTTGCGTTTGTTTTTCCATTCGGTGCAACATTTAACCGATAGAACATTTCATTTTTGGTGAACTTAGAATTTTCATATGACTTGAATTCTGCCTTACTCATTGCATTAGCTATTAAATCAATACATGTTTCAATAGCAAACTTTCGATAAATGTAATCTACTTTTAAAGAATAGAAGTAATCATCCAATGACCGTGTAGAACGTCTTGAAAAAAAGTCAATTGCTCGTTGAACTATCCCCACTCTTCCACCCCCCTTCTAGAAAACAAGAGTATTAAAACTCTTTTTCTTGGATTCTTTTTGATCAGTATTTTTTTTGGTGATTGGTCCAGAATCATAAATATCATCCAAACAATTAAGCCCATGTAAAAAAGAAAAGAATCCATCCGTTTTTCTAGTTTCCGCATCAATCTTTTCATAGCGAATATTTCCGTTGGCAATATGTTCTTCATAAACGTTCATGCAATACCATCTCATAATTGCATCATCTCCAAAGTAAACACGTTGATTGATAAATAAATCATCGACCAAATCTTTCAACTTCCCATGTGTGATTGATCCGCTCCGCACGATTTCAACAATAAAACCAGCTTCTTCTAAAGCAGGCTTTAGTATTTTAGCTCTAAACATATCCATTACAATTTTTTTAATGTAGTATTTTTTACTCATTTCAAGAAACCAATTGACAATATACTCTGCTTCAATATTCTTTCCATGTACAATTTGAGCTTTTCCTTGCTCTAAAGCAATATCAATAATTTCTCTTTTGATGTTTTGTAGCTTTAAAGCAGACTCATGAATAAAAGTATGCTGCTCAAAATGAACGTCATTTACATATTTCCCTAGTAAACCAACCGAAGCAAAGTCACGACGATCAGCAAAATCAAGAGTTCCAATGACTTCTTCTAACTGTTCTGGAAATTCTTTTTCTTTTGTATGCAAAACATCCTCATAACTTGCTACTGCAAAACGACTATCTTCCATCGGGCAATTCATACGCTTGGTCATGAAAGTAAGTCGTAATGATGGGCGGCGCTGCATCTTTGCATACTCAGTATTCATTTTTTTATGCAGTGACGGATTCAAATTATACGAAGGACTAGCCTTTTCCCAATTTGATGGATCATCAACTTCACTAGGATCATCAAGCCTAAAAATAAAAGGGAACATGCTTGAAAAAGCAGCCCCTTCTTTGTCAATTCCTAATTCACCATGTAGTATTGCTCTTGCTTCTTCTTTCATATCATCCAATGGACCGCCACGAACATTTCCATCTGTTGTGATATGAAACTCTCGATAATCTTTCACTTTACCACCACCTGAACTAGCTACTTCAATAACGTTGTAATCGTTGTACTCATGCTCTTCATCAAAAACATTCATACCTGGTCGCTTACTATCTTTCGTTCGAGCGTTTGAAGTATTGTAATGTAGCTTACTATTAGTAGTCTTATTTCTTATTTCTGTTTTGTTGTAAGCATAAGCACTTGTAAGTTTTGGATTATCCTTCAAAACATTGTAGACGTCGTTGAATGATGTCATAGCTTGTTCTTCACTGGTAGCATATATATCTATATCGTAGTTAGGAATACCATGTTTTTTTGACATCATGAAAAATCCATTCCAAGAAACCCATCCATTTTTACCAGAACCACGACCGACATAAACAAAGTAGGTATCAAAAACTAGCGAGTCATCTTTCTTCCATCTCAAACCATAGATGAATACTTGTGCAAATTTTTGCCAAAGAAATAAATCGAAAGGAAAGTATTCGCTTGGTACTTCAATAGAATCCTCAATCATTTTTTCATTAATATAAACATCATCACGGTTCAAAACACGAGTGAGCAAATACTCTTTTAAAAGTAATTGATCTTTACATACTTTTATCTGTCCTGAATCAATGGCATCAAAATAATTTTTGATATGTTTATAATCCGATATCTTCGTCATCGCCGTCATCTCCTTCTAGAGGATTGACTTCGATAAAACAATCGACTTCTAATTGTCTCAAAATATCAGTCATTCGTTTTGAAATTTTGGGTAATTCCACTATAGAATCGTTCTTTCTGAGTCCTTTTTGATTGGCTCCATTTTGCCATTCGACTACTGGACCTCTCTTTTTAATATCGGTTGTTAACTTTCTTTGAACATCCCAAAGAACCATGTATTGGTCCAGTAAATCAAGGAAATATGCAGCGGTTAAGCCTTTAGCATCCAATGCAGAATAAAGTGAATTGTATACATCTTTTCTTTTTTGGCGAGCCAACCTCATCACCTCTTTTCATTTAATCCACCCACCCCCACGGTTATACGTGAGAAATCAAAAAAATATTTTTTCCTGTCAGTCCTCCCCGTTCGTTGGTTCCCTTAAAATTTCAAAAATTTTTTGATGGGGGGATTATTTTACGAACGGAAAATTTTTTATTGAGTAGTCAACGTAAAAAATAATTTCTTCTGTCGAGTAATCAAAAACTTTTTTTATTCTTTCCAAATCATTTTCGTTTTGAATCATTTCTTTAAGTGTTGAAGCTCTTAACTTATTACATCTATTGTTTGCCAACAGACTTCTTATTGAATCAAACCTTGAATAGATTAATCTGTTAATGATTCCCTGAGTCATTGATGAATACTCATCGAACTTCTTCATGTCATACTCTCTTGCGTTATCTTTAATGATCATGTGTTACCACATCCGTTCACTATCATTACCACCTCTCACTTGAATCAAAGTTCTTAAAGGCTTTTACCTTTTTGTTCTGACCATCAACATATCTCTCATGTGCTTCGTTATGATGATCAATGCATAAGCAGATTAGATTATTAATATCCAATGCTAATGCTGGACTATCTTTCACTTCTTTGATGTGATGAACATTGTTCACCTTGTGATACTTGCCTTGCTGCTTACACATCTGACATTCATAGTTATCTCGCTTCATTGCGGACTGTCTTAACTTTCTCCATTTGGCACAGTCATAAAACTTCTTTAGGTTATTATCACGAATTAGATTTACTAACCAACGATAAAACTCTTCTGTCACTTGATCACCTACTTATGAATAAAACACAAAAAAGACACCTGTCGATGACAGATGCCTTTCATATATTTCTCGATACTACAATATTACAACAGAAACTCAGAAATGGTAATGAGATAAAAATGAAGTGAAAAGGAACTAAAAATGAAGTGAATTACTCATTGATTTGAATCATTTCAATTCCTTTACCATACAGAAAACCAACGTGACGAATGGAATAATGCTTTTCGTCAGCAATACATTCTAATGTTTTACATTCAATGAAGTATGCTTCTAATACTTCTGCAAAGCGATAATCATCTATGTGGTCGATCACTTCATAGATTTCAGACTTAACACATACTGAATTATCAATCAGTCTTTGAATTCGTTTCTTTGTTTCATCTTTCCTATTTAAGATATCTTCAACCGTGACTGGTAAACCACCTGTTGGCATATCACTTATACGTTTGCTACTCATTCCTTCTAACTGATTATCAATACTTAAAAGCTTTTCTTCTAATCGTTCGATTCGGATTAAATAGTTTCGATATCGTTTTAAAAAAGATTTTTTCTTTTTGATTTCATCTTTCAATGAAGGAATCACCTACTTTACTTAATTTACCGTTACCTATCGTTACTAACCGTTACCGCTTGTATCCCTTGTGGCACAATGGATACAGAACGTTTACATATGTAATAGTAGCGATATATTATATATATTTTCTTTTATATATTAACTATTAATTTTTCTATCTACTATTATATAAAAGAAGTTGAAGCATACCGTTACACCGCTACCAACTGCTCACAAACATTGATATGATAATGATAAATCGGTAACGGTCTTATCGTTACCAGTAGCGGTATTAATCGTTACTTAGCTAATTTTAGAGTAAATAGTCAAATATGAACTATGATATTTGTATCAAATTTGATCAATAGACCCTTGTTTTGATCAAAAAACGATCACATAGGTTTTTACTTTTCCTTTTTTATATAGATACGCTTATTTTTTCCATCAATCTTTTGTTGCTTCGTTTCCATTCCTAATACCTTATTTACTTCACGACTGAAAGTATTAGCTGCTACTGACTGATAACCATTATCTACACACCAAACTTGATAGATGCGATAAACATCTCCAACTACTTCATTCTCAATCTTTGTATCTGATTCCTTGATAAATCCAAGAATCGGATTATTTTGTATTTCATATTGAGAGGTTTCTTTTTCAATTGTTTTGGAAGGCGAGAATTTTTTATTTTTCAATAGTCGTTTCAAACCTTCAATTGCTAGATTCAAAACATATTCCATTGATTCGTCAGACAATAATTTGTCTTGAATGAATGGATCATAGTCTTTATCATTCGCACTGAACTTCGCATTGAAAGGAATCATCATCAAACGCCGCATTAATCCAGATGATGTATCGTTGATTCGTGGCATCCTATTTGCTGAGAAAATCAATTTAGAATAGTTGGAAAAGTCGAATGGGTCTCGCCCCTTTCGTTCAACGTTCAATGGTTCACCAGTAACTAATTTCTTAAACTCTGAATTGTCTTTGATATATTCTCCACTGATATCATCACCGATGTTCGCTAACTTACCAAATAGTTCAGCAGTCTTAAAACGTTGATTCAATTCTTTCAAGTCCAATGATGAAGTGTTATCTGATCCTGCTAAGCGTCGAACTATTTTTAAATAAGATGATTTCCCGTTTGATCCAGCTCCAGTTAAAATAAAAGCTTTACCCATTTCATTACGTCTTAGAAGGATATAACCAAATATTTCTTCTAAGACTTTACGTAATGATTTATCATGACAGGCAATCTTATTCAATGTTTTATCAGTTGTTTCATAATATGCCCCTTTGTTATATGTCACAGGAATCTTATTCTTAATAACTATTTCAGGAGTAGCAGCAAGTAATTCCCAAGTATTTAAATCTAGGATTCCATTCTTTACCGCTACATAATTCGTTGGTGCAAGTTGACGTTCCTTTGCTTCTAACTGGATGTAGCTCAAAACTTCTAAACGTTTTGCCTTCGTAAGTCCGGGCAAATGTTTTATCATTGCCTTTTCAATATCGTTTTGATGATCCGAATAAATTCCATCCACGTAAATATGAAGAACATCTTGGATCAATACTATATTGTGTTCACTAATCAAAAACTGAGCAAATTTATCATGAAGAAAAACATTTCCTTTATAGAAGGATTCTTTCATAAATGCTTCGTCTCTTAGAATCACATTTATTTCATCATCCGAAAGTGATTTAGATAGAATGAATTTGTTAATGATTCGAATCGTTTCACGTATTTCACGTTTATTCATTCCGACTGATTGGAGTTTCAAGATGTAATTGAATAACTCTTGGTTTCGATTGCCCTCATCAATATCCGTAATGTGATTTTTCTTTTTGTCCATTGGATAAATCCACCGAGGAAGAGGATCATAATTATCCGTTTTTCTGATCCAACGTCTACTTTTTCCATTTATTCGTAAAGGATCAGCAGTATTTTTACTTCCAAGCTTAGTAGTTACCTTTACACCAATTGCCGAATACCATTCGATATTATTCTTCCGTAATTCGTAACCCTTGAAATAGATGTGAATTCCTTTGTTGGTTTTTAGAACAGCACAACCAAGAGAGAGAGAATCAATGATCTTTAATAAAAGTTTGGCTTCTGCAGGTGTATCAATATCAACCATTACAAAGTCGTCTTCCAATATTCCTACAAAAGAATCGAACTTTCTCACAGTGTTATAGGAAAGTAATTTTTCTTCTTTATTCTTAAAAGATTCTGCAGCATGTTTTTCAGAACCCTTCAAATATCCTTTATAAATTTTTATTCACCTGCCTTTCAATGAATGGTAGTATTAAGTAAAATAAATGAAAAATAATTTAGGAGGAAATACGTAGTGAAAATAATAAGTGTTACCACCTCTAATAAACAAAAAGCATATCCTAACTATAAACACACCGTGGAAAACCCTCAATCCAGCTCATTCTTATTAGCAAACAACGTTTTATCTCAGGAAATAGTAAATCAAATTGAAGAAAGTGTTGGTACTTCAACATATCCAGTTTGGGGAATGAAAAATGGTAATAAAAGGTTTATAACCGACTTTTTTGAATCTGATGAACCTTTTTACTTACTTTTCTACACATACGATCCAAACACTAAAACCAATAGATACGTTTCCATTGCAAGAGCTGTTGTAGCATTGACTGAAAAACCAGACATTTCTCGTTTGCTATGGAATGATTCTGACTTCCCGAATATATGGTTTTTAGACAAGCTTGTACACATTGATGCTAAAGACGTTGATACTGAACAAATCAAAAGTATTGTAGAGAAAAACTATCGTTATGCAAACTACCTTACAGAAATACCTGATTCATTATTAAAATATCTAGATTCTGATGTCAGATTAGATAACAATACAGAAGTGAAACATGACTCTGTTGAATACTCCAAATTGAAACAAGTGAATCAAGTGCTTAAACCAATAGCCAAATCTACGCCGCCTCATCCTGATTCTGATAAATCTACTATCTCAATTGATTATACAAAGCGTGCTGAGAATAACAAAAAAATTGGTGATAAGGGTGAGGACTTAGCATTTGATTTAATTAAGGATAAATTTACGGATATAACTAAATTGAGACCATACTGTAAAGAAAGAGGCGGAGATAGATTTGGTGTTGACTTTTTAGTTGAAACTAAAACTGGAAAACACCTTATTGAAGTAAAATCAACTACTTCAAAAGATAATCGACCTTTTCATATGTCTCAAAATGAATATTACGTAATGGAAAGTTGCAAGAATAATTTAAATGGATACGAAAATTATCAATATCATATTCTGAGAATTTATGGAATTAGTCTTACTGAAAATTCAAACATGACATATTGTTGGTTAAACAACTTTCCTGATGATTATGATTTTTCACCAACAAATTATATTGTTGGTGGTAAGTGACAGAGCTGTTTTTCAGCTCTTTTTTTTATATATTCCATTCCTAATAATATAAACTTCCAAACTATACCTTAGTGCTGATTCGTAAAATTCACAGCAGAGAGTATTTCTTCCCTCAAGAAATTTTTCAATGTTTCATGAATCTTAAAATGTGTACGATCACATCAACTGTCCAACCGTTTCCAATCGCTTCAAATCTTCTTGTTTTTGGTAATCCATAAGTATAATTGTCAGGTAGAGTTTGAAGACGTTCTGCTTCAACAGGACTTATTTTTTTGTAAGTTGAAATATCATCCCTCGATATTAGAATATTTACTTTTGTTTCAGTTCGACTTTTCGGCACAGTTGGAGCTTTTCCATCTAGAAAATACAATCGATCTTGTTGTGAGTAGTGTCCTTTATATGACAAGTCATACTTAATGTAGTTATCTGTAATTACCGCTGTATCAAAGATTCGGATATCCTTTTTGATAAGATTTTCATCATATTCGTAAATATCCTTTATCAATAATCCTTTATCTATTGGTTGCGTTATATTGGGAATATTTGTCCAATAAAGTCGTTTCCTTTTTTGAGCTGAAACAGTGCTACTATCAATCAGGATTGGAGATACTCCTAAATGTTTTGTGATAGCATCAATGATATTTTTAGAAATTCGATGATTATTCTCAAATAGAAAATACGTTGGTTTCAAAGCAGTAACTGTATTATAGAATTGTTTAAACAGATCCCAACCTTCACCTATTGGTTCTGTTTCCTTTTTTTGTTTTGCTCTATAATTCTTAGCTATGGTCCAATAGGTACATGGACTACCGGCCATAATCAAATCAATCTTTGGCAACTTCCACTCACGCCAATTCTTCACATCTCCGAGCTGAATTGTAAACGGATAATTTTTTTGAGTTATGCTAATGGCATGTTTGTCTATTTCGCTAGCATAGTAATTTTCAACTTCAATTCCTGCTCGTTCTAGTGCAACTTGACCACAACTTATTCCATCAAAAAGTGATAACACATTTATTTTCTGCAAGTCTAATTACAAAAGAGTAAAAAGCTTTTTTCTGCTGCAGCAAACCTCTACTCCTTCCATAATTTAATTAACCAAGAAAATCTTTAATTCTCTTTTTTGCCACCTTCACATACCATTCTCTGTCTAGCCAATCAGGCACAGCTTTATTGGTTACATCCGAATTATCTATCTTACAAGATTCTGGTGTGTACCCAATTTTTTGCGGTGTACCGTTTTTTACTTTCATTAATTGTTTACCGTTTTTACTTGCGAAAAGTCGGAAAACTCTTTCTGATTGTCTTCTTTTTCCATAAATGGCATATTCGAACTTTCCGCTAATTTTTGTGACCTTTTGAAATTTGATTAGTTCATTACATTGATTGATTGTTTTCTTTACTCGTGTTCCATCAACAAAATATTTAATCACTGCTTCGTTGACGATTGGTAAATCATAATCAAGAGGGCTTAGTTTTTTTACATAAGCACCTTTTGACTTATGCTTTCCATCGTAATCAATGACAATGTAGTTATTTACGTCCTTTTGATAGATTTTTTTATAGAAGTCAAAACTCATATGAAGTTTGGTTCTTTCTTCCCATTCAAAAACAATGTCATCAAACAATTGAAAATCATTTTTCTTTATTCGAACTAAGATCCCATCAGTATTGGATTGAATTAGTTTCATACTTGGAATGTGTTCCAATTTCTCAATCAAATCTAATAGAAGCAACTGACCAAAAATACATACTAACAACCGATTTCTTGGGTCATACATAGCGTTGTATTTATCGCCCTCTGAACCATAGGTGATATTACAAATTCGTTTATATGGTTCACGTTCCTTTTTCTTTCCAGCAGCTTTCAATTCCAAACTAGTTGAAAGAATATTTTCAAATTTCTCAGGTTGAGAAACCGCTCGTGACAGCAAATCATATACAATCATTAATGTTGGATACAGTTGATCCACATCAGCCATGATCATATATTCATCCGGTCCACATTCAAACTGATATTTTGGAATAGCACCATGAATACCACCGCCACCAAACTTATGCGGTACTCCAGAAATTGTGGTTGATAGTTCTTTATTCTCTTCACTGTAGTTTTTAAAAAAATCCACCACTTGAGTATATTTACTAATTTTCATTGTTGAAGGAAAAGAAATATCATTTTGTTCGGTAATCTCTTTTGGTAACTTAGTTGCGGCTAAAATAGTCGCTGACAATTGAGCCTGAGTTTTTGATATATTTCTAAGTGGTAGTTTAAACTCATTGACTAGTGCCATTTGAGCCTGAAACTCTCCGAGCTGATGAGAAAAAACTTGCATTGTTTCTTGAACGTCGTGACGACAATAAAAAATGACTTCTTGTAATTCCTGCTCCGTTAATTTCCGATCAATATCAAACGATACTGTCGTTTCTCTTATATCATGACCCATAAAGGCTTCTAATTGTTTTAATGAATAAGCTCTATTCACCATCACATCATAATTGAATAATTGAATCTTATTAAAAGTTCTGGAAAACTCCCATCCCTTTTTTCTTTGTTCAATTATGAAATCATTGACTACTTTTGGATCAAATCCACAAACCAAAGATTTTAAAATATATCTGTCGTAGCCATTAGAATTAAATCCAATCCAGATATCATTTTTATGTTGATTGTAAAACTCATTGTGTGCTTCGCGGTCATTGATAAAGATATGTTCCTGCTGCGAATCAGTGTCCATGATCACCACTAGCCAATCGTGCTTAAACACTTCATAATCATAAAAGAGAATGACACTCAACTCCTTTCATGAGATAATGATTAAAAATTGTAAAAGGTGGTATTTTATGAATAATTTTTCAGGTGAGAACTCAATTTCTAATGACCGTGTCAACAAGCTCAATATGGAAGAATCGATAAAGAATATTATTTTGAGCATGATGGACAATTCAATTAAGTATTCGGTTAAATACAAGACCACTTCTAATAATAAAAAAGTTTCTAATGTTATAAACTTTGAAATCCCTATTCCAGAAGTACACAAGGTCAATCATGGAAGTATCTCAGCTTATCAAATTAAGTTGATTCCCTCAGAGGTAACCAAAGAATACTTATTGAATTATCCTATTAACGAAAACACTGAATCTCAGATTGACTTTGTTTATAAAAAGTTACCGGTGAAAAATGTTCCAATGGGAGACACTGTTCAGGTTGATTTCACTAACGATGAGACAAACATTATAATGTCATTTGAGTTTTAATAAGTAAGGGGCGCTTTGATACGCCCCTATTTTTTTAGTCTTCACTAAGGATTTCTAGGATTTCATAGGTGTCATAGCCTTTTTTGGTAACGCCTTTTTCTAGAATATACTCCCATTCATCCTCAATGATTTCTTCCGCAATATCTAGAACCAAATCAGCGTAATCTTTAAATCCATCGAACTTAACTTCATCTTCGTCTGCATCCCAAAGAGCACGTAACAATTCATTATTCTTATGCACTTGGAAGCCAAAGGCTTTTTCGTTTTCTGGTTGCATTACGCCATTGTAAAAAATCAAGTTACCTTTGAATTCACCATCAAGTATTTCAAACTGAGCCTTCAACATTGGATCGCCCTTTTTAGACTGACCTAGTTCCATGTTTTTTACTTTGACTTCATATTTGCCTATTGGAATATCAGGGAAATCTCCACCGCCGTTTTCTTCTGCTGCTTTAACATCATTCTTGAGTGCGTCAAGGTCTACTTTTTTATCGAATTTGCTCCAATCAAATGTTTGTTCTGTCATTATGCATTTTCCTCCGTAATTTCATTATTTTTTATTTGTCCGATTTGAAAATACTCAGTGCTCACATCTTTCTCTAAAGTGTATTTTGCAATTTCAATTAATAGCTCTCGCTTAGAATCCGCTATGGCTTTGATGGATTGCAACCCACTGTCATTTTCACTATCAATGAATAGCCACATTATTAATCTTCCCCTTTATCATCCTTGTCTTCTGAATAAGGATAACTGCAAGTATCACAGTGAAAGCCGTGTTCGTTTGCAACTTCTTCCTCAAGATTCCCACCGCAAATTGGACAGGTCATTCCTTGTCACCATCTTCTTCTGTTTCTTGTTTCTCATCTTCCCATTCCTCAGAATCTTCTTGCTGATCTTTACTCAATTCTGATTCCATAATTCCTGCTGGTGTGTTGTACTTAACGTCCAACTTGACTAAGTAATACTCGCCAGCTTTATTTGATTTCAAAGCGATTGAATGACCAATCAATTCATCTGGAAACTCTTCTTTTGCTTCCTCTACAATTTTGTTGGCTTCCTCTTCTGTGTTAGCAAACCATTCTTCTTTTGTGTTTAATTGTCTACGCATTTTTTTTCCTCCAATATTTGTCCTCAAATGTTTTTAACAGTGATCTTGCTTCTTTTTCATTTCCATATACAGACGCTTGGAATTTAACATTTCCATTTACATCAAGAACTTGAACATTCCAATTACGTAATTCTTCCATTGTGAATCCTCCTAGAATGATGTTGCGTTTTTCAAGATGACTTAGCTATTTTGAATCTCTACGGCGACGACGGCGTGATGATTTTTCTTCTTTAGATTCTTCTTCTTTTGGTTCTTCCTTTTTACGCTCACGACGTTTCCGTTTTGGTAGTTCTTCTTTTTCTTCTTGCTCTTCGTTATCTGGTTCAGATTCTCCAGGAGGAGTTTCATCGTCGGTCACCTCAACATCTGCTTTCTTACGACGTTTCCGACGCTCTTTTTTCTCTTTCACTGGTTCATCAACTTTTTCTTCCGTCGTATCCTTACTTACTTCTTCTGCTACTTCATCAGTATCGGATTCTTTTTTCTTTCGACCACGTTTAGTAGTCTTGTTATCTCCAATAACGTCTTTAGTCGTTTCTTGTGATGTAGTTTTGCTTTTTACTGTTTTCCCTTTCTGAGCGTCAATAAGTGCTTCCAGAAATGCTTCTTTTTCAAGAGGTACTTCGTTTATTAGAAATTCATAGCGACCTCCACCAAAAACATTTGATTCCTTTTTCAATTGCAACATATGATTATCTTCTTCGTCGACGTAAGCACGCAATGTTAAGTCAACAGTTCCAGTTGTAAAGTTCGCCGTTTTATCATCAATGTTTGGCATAAAAGTAGTTCTAACAGCTCCACCTCTAAGTGTGACTTCTTTCTTCAATTCTTTAGAGATGTAAATGATTTGAAGTCCGATTGCTTTTAGTCGTTTAATAGCTTTTTGGAACTCTTTTGTGACCATTGACCAACCTTTCCCAAATGATCCATCAGACTCATGTTCCCAATTATATTTATCCATGATGTAGTTGCGGCAGTGATCACGAATGTCTTCATACAAATCTAGTGCAACAGCTTCATAATCCTGTGAATCAGCTTCTAATTCTTCAACAACTTCTAAGAATGTTTCCCATGCAAATTTACGCTTTGTGATGCGCCCTGTTTTAGTAACTTCATCATTGATGTACATTACTGGACTAGTAGTGTTATCAGTATTTCCATCTGTATTTAAGAAAAGCAAATTATCAAACTGATCAATGAAAGTTGATTTTCCAACGTAACTATCTGCATAAATCCATAAATCAGGTCTAGTATCAACTTTCTTTTCTCGTCGTTCATTCTTTGGTAAAATCATCTCTATCTCTCCATTCTCATCTTGAATTGCATCTAAATATTCTGGTGCTTTTAAAACGGTCCACTTACCTTTTTTCTTTGCATCAATTGCTGCACAACTAAAACAATTTCCTGATACGTTTCTTGGATAGTCTTTCGCATGTTCAATTTTCTTAATTGCTACCAGAAAATCATTTACTTTTTTTGGATCATATTCTATTGGTACGAACGTGATTTTCGCTGATCTCAATTTTTCAACTAATCGCTTTCTAAATTGAAAGAGGTCTTCCTTTTTTCCCTGTCTAACATTTGTCTTTTCAACAAATAAATAGGCTAACTGTTCTATTTTGAAACCATGCTTTTCTAGATAGTGCTTGTAAACATGTAACTGTTCAGACTCCATATATCTATCAATTGAATTACTGTACTTGAAATCTACTACTAAGCATTGTCCGTCCGGCATCTTCACTATCAAATCAACGAAACCTCTATAACTTGGTTCATTGATTTCATATTCATTAATCACGTCGTAATCAGCGAACTGAGTTAACCATTCTTTTACCTTCGGTAACATCGCTTCTAACTTAATTGCTTCGTTGATTTGATCATCTGTGATCACAGGATAAGAGTTGAAATAATCACTCAACATTTCTTCTTTATTCGTCTCAATCCCTTTATGAAGTGCATGACCAAGAATTAGCGGACTGCTTGCGCTATAGTTTGGTAACTCCGTCAATTTATCCAAATACCGTAATTTGAAGTGGTACGGACAATCTTGGAAAAGCGACACTCGTGAATAGCTATACTGCATCAATATCACGTCCTAGCTCAATCACTGGTTTATCCTCGGTTCGGATGTAATAGTTTTTCTCCTGTAAATCATCGAAGCTAAAGAAACTTTTTGAAGCATTGAATAACTCACCTTCCTCAGCTTCATAAAAGATTTGTTCCCCCTTACCGTCTTCTATAAGTTGAGCTATCTCAATAACTCCTATTGGTAAATACAACGTCTTATTTTTCTTCACCTAAACCACCTCTCTTTCCATTCTTCATAATCTTGTGGTCGCAATACATATGCTTCACCACCGTTTTCTTGAATCTTCCTTATGTTATAGAGTTGCAACTTACTTGGTGTTCCTGTTTCATTCTTCAACTCAATTCCATGAAATGTTCCATCAATACAGGCTAAAATATCGGGAATACCTTCTTTTGTGAACTTACTTCCAGCCCAATACTTCACATACCAAACATCATGTTGCTTCAAATAGTTGATTACTTTATTTTGAAATGCTGATTCTCTCATTTGCATTTCACCAAATTGTCGAAACTGATAACAGTTCTTTCAAGGTTGGCATATTCGACCATCGCACTACAGTTATACATTTTGAGAATCCTTACTTTATCTGATCCAAAAGCAATAGCGAAATCATCATTTTGTAGATTCGTATCAATCTTTCGCCTTGAGTTAAAATGATTTCCAGTTGTAAATAACCCTCTTGTTTTGGATACTTGATGATGCTTTCTCACTGGTGCACTCATTTTTTGACCTCCTCCTTCTCAAAGAGTTCATCCGTATAATCTTTGTATTCTTTTAACACTTGCAACATTCGCCATTCAATACTTCCTTCTGATAATAGGTAGTAATAGAAACAAGGTTGATCTTGACCAATTCGATGGGTTCTTTTTTTACTTTGTTCAAATAGTTCACTTTCATCAGTAAGTGTGAAATAGATAATCTTATTGGACTTTTGAAGGTTTAACCCTCTTGCTCCTGCCTTATATTGGATTAGCGTGATGCTATTGTTCTTTTCTTCATACGCTGATAAATCTCGCATCTGACCATTTACAGTGCTTACAGGTCTTTCTAACTCTTCACACAATTGACTTATTATTTCGTATTCCTTTTTAAAGTTATAGAAAACTATTAGCCTATCATTCGTCGATTGAATCAACTCTTTTAATCGTTGAACTTTATTCTTGTTCATGAATCCAGCAAATTGACGAAGATACATTTTAGCGCTTGCTGGAGTATCGCCTACGATGGTTTCACCTTCATATTCAGCGATATGATGTTTTGAAAACTCTTTGTACAGCTTGGTATTCTTCACATTCACATTGATATGGTTTTGTGGTGGAAGGTCAAAGACTTCTTCCGTCTTCATGAATACCGCACCATATTTCGTTAGCTTTCTCTTCAAGCGATCGACATTTTTATAACCAACGATCTTGTACCCACCATCAATTTCATCCCATTCACGTTCTGTATACTGTTTTAGGAATAAGTCTTTACTGATCTTCCAACCTAGAAGATTGACTTGAGAAACAATCTCTTCATATTTTCCGCTAACTGGTGTACCGCTAAGCAAGATAACATTGTTTGGGTGTAGCTTCTCTAAGACGAATTTCGAGCGATTAGAACGTTCGTTTTTAATCATGGAAGATTCATCCAGTAATAGCGTAAAGTCTTCTAAACGAGTTAATTCGTCCCTTCTCCACGCCTTGTCATAGTTGATGATCAACACTGATTCTGGTGGTATGATTTCCAACGATTGTTTCTCATATACGATTACTTTGTATTCTTGATAGTAAGTTTCAAAATGTTCTTTCCAATCGGATATTTGCGATTTTTGACAAACGACTAAATTGTATGGTGTATTCAATTCCCATAGTTTTTCTGACCCAACAAAGGTCTTTCCTAATCCCATATCAAGGTAATAAGCAACTCGATTCTTTTCATAGGTTTCATTGAGTGCTTCTTCTTGGTGTTTGAAGAGTTTGACTAGGTTAGACATTGCCTTCCAAACTGTCCAATGTATCCAATAACATCTTCAACTCAATGTCATCTTGAGCTAATTCATTCAGTTTCTTACGCTGCAAAGCTTCTTTAGCTTTTTCATCAATTTTGGCTTTCAAAGATTCGATTTTTCGTTGTTGCTCTTTTTGATTATCAATGTGAGAAGTGTCAACTTTTTGAATGATGAATGATTTAGCTGCTTTACGAATAACATCCTTATACGCAATGAATTCTGCTACCGCATAACCATATTGAGTTTCAACAACCACTAAATCACCTTCGTTTAAATCAGGGATCATTGTGAGATAGTGATAAACCTTTTCCGTTCTTCGTTGTCTTTCCAAATCGTTGATAAATCTTACTGATGCTTTCAATGTTTTCATGTGTTACACTCTCCTTAGTTAGTAATATTTATTTAATGGCTGGTATCGTCTGCCAACGATACTGGCTCTTTTTTTAGAATGATGTGTTCTTTTCGGTTTCCGATAACTTTGTATAGTCGATTATTGTCCTCAAGAATGTATTCACCTTCACTGGTACTAATGTATGTCAGTGCTCCACTTGATTTTTTTGACCAAACTTCAATATTGTTGTCAAAAAAGTATTCTTCTACTGGATTCATTTTTCACCCTCCTTCTCCGTTTTCAATCGCATTGCTTCATTTGCTAGCTCACTCCAAGACCAACTAACCTCATCACCATTCGCAAATCTAATTACTGGTGATTGTCCCCATGTTGTTAATAACTCAAACTCTTCGCCGTTGTCTAAAGTTCCCTTTCCAACATAAATTGTTGGTGTGATTGAATAAACCTTTTGCCCTTCTTCATTAATTGAATATTTGTCTTTTGATTTATACTTTGGCATTTTTATTCATCTCCTCTCAACGTTCTTCGTTTCCCTTCCCAACCAATTGATAATAGAAATAAGCAGATATAGGCATAAGCGAACCAAACATTAATTAAAGTGAATGCTGGAATTGCTACCATTGATAAAAGAGTTGCTTGGAAGTTAATACGCTTCATCCTCATACCCCTTTCTTCGTGTGGGTCAACATGTATTCATCAATTGCTCGTTTGTCATATCGTTTATGTTTATTAGATGGTCCAAGTTTAATTTCAGGTAATCCGTCATTTACTAATTTGTTGAAATCAGTAGCGTCAATACCACCGATATAGGCACGAGCATCTTTCTGCTGCAGATACCTGCTTTCGTCTGATTTCTCTTTCATGAAGATTTGGAACGCATCACGGACAATTGAAACAACAGATTCACGTAACCTGTTCAAAAACTCATCACTTAATACTGACACTGTTATCACCTCCTAGTTATTTAACTACTTAATCCGTTGTTTTTTCTCGGTAGTAACTACTAAACTCGTTTTTACTTCCAAAAAAAAATGGCATCAGGTGAAACCATATAAATTGATGGAATTTTCTCTACATATTCATATTTCATCAATTTTGGATTTTCTTCCCATTTAGCTAGAGTTTGATAGTGAACATTGAATTTTTCTGCCGCTTCTTGTTGCGATAATCCCATTAATACACGAGCTGCTTCTAAAGAAATTTTCTTTGTCATTTCGTTTCCTCCTTTCTACACACAAAACTTTACACGATTAAACTCGTTTCGTCAACGATTAATTCCGTTTTTTTATTTAAAAAACAAAGTTATTTAACGAGTTTATGATTGATTAAAACGAAAAAACTCGTTATTATAGTATTTATCAAATAGATAAAAAAAGGAGTAAATAACATGGGCAGACCTCCAATTAATGAGTTTGAAAGAAAACTACGTGAAGATATTTCAAACAACTTAAAAAGAATTACTAAAGGAAAGACTCAAGCTCAAATTTCTGAACTCACTGGTATCCCAACATCTACCCTTTCTGGTTATTTTGCTAAACGATCAACTATTAAGGAAGATAATCTTGAGATAATCGCTGATAAATTTAGAGTAGATAAAAGCGATATTGATCCAAGATATAGGAAACCTGATTGGAAAGACTTGGATGGTAAATTAACTGACAAACATTTTGAATCTATCAAACGTGCTGAAAATGCTCCTGATTGGGCTACTGATGACGATGTAATCGAGTTGGAAGAAGTGTTGAAGTCTAATCAACCAATGGCGTATGGTGGAATTGAGTTGAGTAAAGAGGATAGAGAAAGAATCAATGCTGTAATCGAGCAGGTATTTTGGGAAAGGCTTAAAGAGAAAAGAGAGTCCTAATATATGAGGTATTACTATTATGAGAATATTCGACAATTAATAAGAACTTTACATCGAAATTACTCAACTTTCGATCCCTTCGCTATTGCTGATTATTTTGGTATTGAATACAAGTTTATTGAAACATCAGATGCATTTCATGGTGAAACAAGCTATATACTTGGAAAACCGTTACTTCTGATCAATGCAAAATATATTGATTCTCCTTATCGTTTTGTAGTAATGGCACATGAACTTTATCATGCAATTGAACATCCAGGTTTAGTTAGTTATTACACATCTGGAGTATCACAGAAAAACAAATTGGAGTATGAAGCAAATAAATTTACAGCAGCATTATTGTTAAATTTCTATACAGAAAGAACTGGAAACTCACCTATGTACTTAGAAGATTTGAAAAATGAGTTTGGTATTGGTGATGAATTTGATGAATTCTATTTTTAATAAAAATAGCCCGTGCTGGCACACGGACTAGTCTCCCCTTACAAAGGTTTATGACAAAGTAATTTTAACACAGAAAAGGGGAAAAAGAATGTCTAACTTATTTACACTTATTTTCATTATTAGTTGTGTGGGGATTTGGTACTTTATAAAAAAATCACCGAACAAAAACAATAGAAATATTGCTATTGGGCTTGCAATAATTTCAATGGTGATAGTTGGTGTAACTAATCCATCGTCAGAAGACAGCACAACGAAAGAAGACAAAAAAGAAACTGTTAGTAAAAAGAAGGAAGAAAAATCTAGTAGTAAAAATTCAAAAGAATCAGATTTACAATTATCTCTTAATTCTACTGAGATTGAAACCGATGATAATGGAGTCGCTAAAATTATTGGAAAAACATCGCCTAAGGCTAACGTTTCAGTTGGGATGGGCATTGTAGGAGACTCAACTGAGGCTGATTCTAATGGGGATTTTTCATTAGATTATGAACTTTCTGGTGATTCTAATAAGGAAATTACGATTTACTCAACTTTGGATGGAAACACTAAAAACTCAAAGGTAACCATAAAGCCAAATGCTCAAGTCTTAGCTGCTGCTGCACAAAAGAAAGCAGAAAATGAAGCCGCAAAAAAACAAGCCGAAGAGCAAAAAGCACAAGAAGCAAGTATTCCAACAGAATATAAATCCGCTCTTAGAAAAGCAGAATCGTATTCAAAAACTATGCATATGTCTAAAGCAGGAATATACGATCAATTATCTTCGGATTACGGGGAACAGTTTACTCCTGAAGCTGCTCAATATGCTGTAGATAATCTCAAAGCAGATTATAACGCTAACGCTTTAGAAAAGGCTAAATCGTATCAAGATAAAATGGCAATGTCACCCGAAGCAATCAGAGACCAACTTACTTCTGATGCTGGAGAAAAATTCACTCCCGAAGAAGCTGATTATGCTATACAACATTTAAACCAATAAATTAATAAAAAAACACGTCTCTCTCCCCGACCAAAGATTGAGTGACGTGCTAACATAAAAAACCTAACGATAGGCTTATTTAGTTGTGCCTATTGTATCATACGAAAGTGAGTTGATTCAATTATGGCTAAGATAAAGGAATACCGTAAGAATGATGGTTCTATGAATTATGAGTTTTCTGTTTATATCGGAACCAATCCTTATACAGGTAAAAAAGAACGAACCACCAGACGTGGCTTTACTTCCATCAAAGAAGCTGAACTTGCATTAGCACAAATTAGATTAGATGTTGCAAATGGAAAATTCAAGTTTAATAAGCCTGCGAAAACATTCGGTGAGGTTACAAAACTATGGTTACCAATTTACAAAAGGACAGTCAAAGAAGTGACATACACCGCTACTGTTTCAATCATTGATTTATTCATCACACCAATGTTCGGAGATAAATTGATTGATAAAATTGATGTAATGTATTGCCAAAGAATCGTGAACAATTGGGCTGATGAACGTCCTAGAACTTTCAAGAAGTCGAAATTCTATGTTGGTAAGATTTTTGATTATGCGGTTAATATTGGTGTTGTAGATGATAATCCAATGAAGAAAGTTCTAATGCCACGAGTACAGGTTGAACCAAGGAAGATTGGTTTTTACGATAAGGATGAGTTAAATAAATTTCTTGCATATGCTCAGGAATTTGATCAAAACAAAGTGTATACTTTTTTCAGATTACTAGCCTATTCTGGAATGCGTAAAGGAGAAGCCTATGCTCTTACTTGGGAAGATGTTGACTTTGAAAAGAATCAGATATCCATTTCAAAGAGTCTAGCTCGTGGTGAAAATAAGACACTCTATATAAGCTCTCCTAAGACCAAAGGAAGCGTTCGAACTATCTCGATGGACAAAGATACTATGAATCATTTAAAACGTTGGAGAAACACTCAAAGACAGTTATTATTGAAGCTAGGTCATCCGACTAAAAAGAATGACCAAAATTTATTCACTACTGATGAAAATGAATACTATCATCCAACAGTTGACAAACACTGGTTGAAAAGAATATATAATCAAAAAAACGTTCCAAAAGATTTTAAACAGATTTCTACTCATGGATTCAGACATACCCACGCTTCGCTATTATTCGAAGCTGGTGCATCAGTAAAATCCGTACAAGATCGATTGGGACATTCTGATATAACCACAACGATGAACATTTATGCTCATGTAACAGAAGCGGCAAGAGATAAAACGGCTGATTTGTTCGCTGATTATATTTCAAAATAACATGCAGTCAATCGATTTTGACTACCCTTTTGACTACCACAAGTATCATTCGATACCATATATAAAAAATTACGATTGTACATAAGTACTGATTTAAAGGTATTTACGTTTGTTTTGCACCTTGAAAAATAACGTACTTACTCCTCTGAATCAGGTAAGTGCAGGTTCGAGCCCTGCTATCCCAATAATAAAAAGGGTTTTGTCCCATTTTGGGGCAAGACCCTTTTTTAGAGATCTACTTGTCATAATGAATTAGGATTTTACTACCATCACATTAGAGTTAGCATGATTTACTACATAAGCTGTCGTTGATCCCACTAACGCCTGCTCTACAGCACCTCTTCCAGTTGCCCCAAGTATGATCAGATCCACTTGATTTTCCAATGCATAATCAATAATCTTGCGCTTAGGATTTCCTGAATCAATTTTAGTTTCATAGTCAAATTGACTCACGTTCGAATTGGCGATCAATTGCTCTAGTTCAATCTCCGCATTATTTAGATGAAATTTTAGTGCATCATTAATAAATGCCGGATCACCGATTGAAAATTTATAGTCGACTACAGTGAGAATAAAGAGTTTAGCCTCGTTACGTTCCGCAATATTTAACGCTTCATAAAATGCATCTGTTGATGTGGGTGAGCCATCCACTGCAACGAGTATTTTTTTATAGCTTTCTTTCATTGAAAACGCCTCCCTTGACTTTATTATACATCAACTACTTCTTTCTTTAAAATTAAAGGCGGCTCTCATTGAATCGGATAATTTCAAATTATTTACCTAACAAAAATATTTTTTTTAGTATTTACCAAAATGTTTTTATGATAAAATAAATTGAGCAACATCTTCCCCGCCAATTGGTATGTTTTGCCATTGGAATTGTTGCTCTTTTTTTAACTACTTATCCGCTTGTTTTTTTATTAGTTTTGGTCTAATATGATTAGAACAAAATGAGAGGGTGGATATATGGATAATCGTTTGATACAGACTGCTAGTTTTTCTGACGGAGTTAAAGCCTGTTTACCTACGATCATGGGGTATTTAGGCATTGGGATCGCAATGGGAATTGTTGGAAAGTCTGCCCACCTCGCGATTTGGCAAATATTTCTAATGTCTACACTGGTATATGCAGGAAGTGCCCAATTTATTTTATGCGGATTACTACTGCTAAGTGCGCCAATTCTGTCAATCATTTTTACAGTTTTTCTCGTTAATTTACGGCATCTGCTCATGAGTCTTTCCGTAGCTCATTATTTCAAAGAGGATTCTTTATTGAACGGTATAGCTATCGGAACATTACTAACAGACGAATCCTATGGTGTCTTGATGACGACGCTTGCTCAAGAAAAGAAAGTAACCAGTAATTGGATGCATGGTTTAAATATAACGGCATACCTTGTATGGATTATTTCAACTGTGCTTGGCGCCTTACTAGGGAATTTTATTCCCGACCCAACTGTATTCGGCTTTGATTTTGCATTAACAGCGATGTTCCTTGGGTTGTTTCTTTTTCAAGTACAGCTACCATTAAAAAAACAGCGCACAAAAACCATTAAGATTTTGACAGTTACGGTAATTAGTCTTTTTGTGTTGATGCGTTTTACTTCTGCAGAGCTTTCAGTCATTTTAGCAACTTTACTAGGATGCCTAACGGGGGTGTTAAGTAAGGATGAGTAACTACTATTATTTGTTAACCCTTTTTGGTTGTGCATTAGTTACCTGGATTCCTCGTGTATTACCCTTTGTTTTGACAAAGGCTGTAAGCTTGCCGCCGACTTTCGAAAAATTTTTAAGTTACCTGCCAATGACGATTTTGACAGCTTTGTTATTGCAAAGTCTCCTAAATTTTCAAACAGGATATTTTCCAACATTACGTTTACCAGAATTTTTCGCATGCATACCGGCTTTGATCGTTGGAATTCGTACAAACGATCTAATGAAAATCGTTTTAACAGGTGTATTTGGAATTGCTCTCTTACGGCTGTTTTAAATTACATTTGTTATAGAGCTTATTTCTGGTTTTACATACATCTCTGATGTAATATATAACAAAATAATAGAAAAAGGAGTAATTCTCATGAAAAAGATCGCTGGATATTTCTTTCAAAAACCTTTAGTGCTTGAGGAAAAAAAACCTTTCGAAATCCATCTTCCAACGGACACTTTGTATGATGGGAACGAACCTATTTTGGAATCAGATCAAAAGATTCTATCTGAAATAGGGAAAAAATATGAGTACCCGACGGATAGTCTTCATAGTTTTTTTGTTATTTCAGAAATATCTGATGTCAGTTAAAAAAGCTCTCGATGAATATTTTTCATCGAGAGCTTTTTTATTATTGCCCGTACCAACCGATACCCTCATTGCGCCAACCATGCTTGATTAAGTTGTTCCGCTCACTTTGCAATAGTGTATAATGATGGGCTCCTGATTTTGCATTGGGATTATACAAACGATAAAGCGGCTTGCTTCCTCCAGAATACCAGCTAACCCCCTCATAGCGCCAACCAACTTTTACTAGGTGATTTTTTTCTGATACATGCGGTGTATAATGATGGTCTCCTGCGTTTGGATTGTACAGCCGATAGACTGGTGTCCCACTTCTAGGTGCTTGCCAACCAACACCTTCATAGCGCCAGCCAGCCTTCTTAACTTTATCGCGTTCGGCCGCATTTGCTGTGTAAAAGTGTTCTCCGCTATTGGGATTATACAAGCGATACATTGCATTTGTCTGAATCGGCGCCGGGTTTGAACCGCCGCCAGTGGAATCATATTGCGTTAGTTTATATGTCTCAATGACATTGTTTAACGTCGATCCATAGGTTGGTGCTGTTGCATACCTTCCTGTTAAAAAAGCGGTTGCGTCTTTATACGATTTTGTGTTGCTTTTCCATGCACCAGAATAATAATAGTTTCCTGGTGAGAAAGAAGTCTTTTTCAGAACGGTAACATTATCACCTAAGGATTCCTTATAAGAAGGATATTTTCTGAATTTCGCATTGACGTAGTGCCAACCCTCTTTTTCACTCCACTCTTGTGTTTTCATCGTAACGGATTGTCCGTTATATTCACCTTTAATACCAAATAGGTTATAATTCGGTGCTTTTGATAGTGTGCTTCCGCCCCAACCGCTTTCAACGATTGCTTGAGCAATCATTACTGAAGCATACAAATCATTGGCACTAGCCAATGTCTTTGCGGAGGGAGCGATTTGATTAATAAATGCTTGTTGTGTAGTCATACTTGCTCGCGCAGCTCTAAAAGCAGGTGGCTCAATCGTAAATTCTTCAAATGGAATCGGATGATGAAAAAGCAGATTTCCCTGCGCATCATATTCTTCTTCATCCACACCTGTCGCTTCTTCAGTCGGTTCACTCGAAGCTACGGTTGATGCCTGAGTTTCCTCAATTGTTAATTCTGACGTAGCTGGCGCATTGGTTACAGCTTTCACAGAACTAGAAGTTTCTGATATTGCCGTGCTTTCCTCTATACTAGTAGAATCAATTGTCTCTTCTCCAAATGCAACAAGTGTTGAACTTCCCAAACTTCCCAACAACATAGCGCTACATAGCAGTTTTTTATACTTCATGTCATCCCCCTCTAGCAACCATTAAACAACGGTTACAATTAATACTTTTTATCTTAGCTCTCTCTATATAAAGTAACAAAAATTAATCACAAAGTAAAATTTTTTTCTTTAACTTTGAATATAAGAAAAGCGATGATAGCACCTGTTTCTCAATTATTTCCGATTTTGTTAAATTAAAGAAATTTTGAGTTTTAATAGAAAAATTTAATTATATGTAAGTAAGTGTATGAATCACTCAAAATGTTGATTTATGACTCGTATAGTCAGCAAATTCTCATTCTATTGTTATTTAGTGTATCTTATCGATCTGATATAATGACCTACGAGGGAGGAGTCTTTATGGATATTGGCAATGTTGTTTCATGCGTAATTTATTTAATATTTTTTTTCATGACAATCATTTACTTTTATCTTTTCAAAAAAGATCGTGCTTTGATTCATTTATACTTTTCCTTAATCCCGACTTTTTTGTGCATTTATCTTCTTATGAATTATCCTCATACCCAACCAGTTGAAGGAGCTTGGACATTGGCTCTTTTAATGTTGATTTCACTAGTAAGCTTTATGCTATATTGGATAGTTTACTCCTTCTGGAATCGGAAAAATTGATTCTTCCATTTCAATCTTTCACAAATAATTCGTAATTCTTTTTATTAGTTGTATGCTATAATAAAGCTTGTCTATTCTAACCTATTTGAAGGAGCTTTGTTATGGCGCTTTTATTGACACTATTATTTGATCTTCTGATGATTGTTTTATTCTTATTCAGGATGGTTAGAGGAGATCAAATTACTTTCATCGTTAGCATTGTTTTACAAGGAATGCTTTTTATCGATCTATTGGCTGTGGTACTTTTACGTCCATCCAAACCTGAGATACCAAATATTGCACCAGAAGAAATGACTCGCAGACAATCACGCCGTTCTACCAAACCAGCGCGTGGAGGTTTCTTGGCTAAACTCTCGTGTATTGTTGCATTACTTTTATTGTCTTACTATATCTATTCCGTTATTTACATCTTTATTTAGCTAGCAAAAACATCGACGCTTGTCGATGTTTTTTTACGGTAAAAAAGCTTGCTTAAGAATAGTAGTGTTATCCATGCCTAGCTTAGCGAATTACCCTTGTAAGTTTACGGAGCCTTTTTGCTACTTGTTAAGTCTATAACTCCCTCTCATCTAATCTTTCTGAAGTCATATAATTATCGACATTACCCACTTTCAAACGATTCTCGTTCAACACTTTTTTGTAAAGAATAGACTTCTAAAGGATCGTGAATTGTCAAAATTTGATTATAAGCATTCTCTTTTAAAAGGGTATACGTATATAACTGGTTAGTTCTTAAATCTAGAAAAGCATTCATCATTTATTTTAGAATAGATGAAAAAGAGCCCTGATTAATTTGGGCTCTCCTCTCATAATTTTTTTCTATTAAAAACCAGAACACTCAAAAAAAGACCTACAAAAAAGAGAAGTATGCTGAGTATCATTGCTGGAACATAGCTTTTAAACGTTGAACTATTTTGAAGAATGATCATGTTTTGAGATGTGAGTGATATCGGATTAAACCGTTTTACTTTATCAAACATATTCAACAGTGCTAACAAAGTCACCATGCCGCCACTCATCAATAATCCTTCATAATTATTTCTAGCAATTGTTGAAGTAAATAGAATCACACTCAATAGCAATAGGCCGAAAAGCCACAAAGGAAAAACGGCATGGAATAGATATGGACTTTTATTATCAGGAAAATAGTAAGCCGTGTATCCCCAAGTTACTAAGAAAGTCACTAACAAACAAAAACTCCATTGGAGCATCAAACTGATTGTTTTCCCAATGATGATCGTCCAACGTCGGAGTCCTTTTGTAACCAAGTTGATCAATGTTCCTTTACTGATCTCATTGCTAACAGTTCCGCTAAACATTAAGGCCAAAACAATCAGCCCTATTTGATTGAGATTCTTATAAAATTGCGTCCAAGAATCTAATGAAGTTGGTTTAGGAATTGTTTTTGCCATTTCTTCGCTGATCGCCATTTTGACGATTTCCGGTGTCAGCTTTGCCAACAAAGGGTTCATTAAGCCAAAAATCAAAAATATTATTACTAAAAGTAAAAGACGATACGTACGCCAACTTTCAAATAGTTCCTTTTTCGTAAAATAGTATAAATTCCTCACTGAATCACCTCCAAAAAGATGGATTCTAAAGAGGGATCAATTTTTTTGATTGATTTTGGATACAACTCACAGTTCTCGAACAGTTGAAAAAGTCTGAGTGCAACCGCGTCGTACTCTTGCGAATAGTTTAAAATGAATGAATTTTTTTTTGATAGAAATGAATAATCTTTGATTACCTGTTGATCGTTTAATTTGTCTAATTCCCTAGAAAAACGATTAATTCCATCCTTATTAGAGAATTCAATTTCAATTTGATCTTTCGCAAATTGTCTTTTCAGTTCATTTATTTTACCACTCACAACTAGTTCACCTTTATTTAAGATACCTACATAATCACATATTCGTTCCACATCGCTTAAAATGTGCGTAGAAAATAGAATGGTTGTTCTTCCTCGCAATGTTGCTAACATCTCGAGAAAATCGTTGCGTCCGCTAGGATCTAAAGCAGAAGTTGGTTCATCACAGATCAATAGCTCTGGATCATTTAATAAAGCCTGTGCAATTCCTAAGCGCTGCTTCATTCCCCGTGAATATCCTTTAATTTTCTTTTTATCATCAGTTAAACCTACTAATGACATAATCTCAGGGATCTTGTTCTTCAGCTGTTCTTTGGAAAGACCTGTGATTTCACCGCAAAATTTCAAGTACTCTTTAGCAGACATGTAATTATAAAATTCAGGTACATCAGGTAAATAACCCGTTAGATGATTTGTTTGATTGTCTCCAAAGTGAACTGGTATTTTTTTAATTAATATTTCACCGCTATTTTTTTCTTCTAAGCCTAAGATTATCTTCATTGTGGTAGTTTTTCCCGCACCATTTTCTCCAACAAAGCCAAAAATCGAGCCAGTTGGCACCGCTAAATTTAAATTATTCAGAATTTTTTTCATTCCAAATTTTTTTGAAACTTGCTTCACCTCCAAAATGTTCATCAGTCTTCTCCTCTTCCAAAAGCAAAGTAAATAACTGGACCAATAATTTGAAGAAGCACAACGACAAACAGCCACATAGACTTATTTCCAAAACGATATTGAGGATGTGTCAGCACATGTCTGACCGCCGTAATCATTAAAATCAGCTCTAAAATAATCAATGGCAAAAAAATTGGCAGATTATCTTTTAAAAATGTAAAATTATTCATTCTTAGACATCTCCCTTTTAAGTATTCGCAGTTCAGTATAAATAGTCTGCAATTGTTCTTGATCTTCGAAATTGTTAAAAGCTGGATTGTCAATCACAAAATTAATCAAGCTTTCTTTAACTTTTATTGAATCTCTAGGCAATTGATGACCAATTTCTAATTGTCCCAACCATTCATCCACTTGATCAAAATAGTCATCCCCATGAAGGTCCACTGGAAAATCTGTTTGCTTTAATACATCAAGAAAATCATTGAGTATTGGAAAAACCGCTGCCTCATTTTGCATTTGAGCATAGCCAGAAATCGCAGACAATTGGAAATTCATTAAGGCAATTGGATGAAGTTGTTTAAAATTAAAAATATTTGTAAATTCGAGTCCTCGAGAGACCGTTTCAGAAAACTTTTTTTGATCATTAAGCAATACTTGTAAGTAATTTCCCAAAAAGCTAAGAAAGACAGTCGTATATTGATATATTGCACTCTGCAAAGTGATGACCGCTTGACTGTTCTCACCTTTTTGTTGCTGGGCCGCTGCGATCAAGCTTTCAATCGGAAATAAAGTAGGCACCTGATCTCCTAAAATAGCCAATACTTGATCAAACTCATTTAAAGTCAATGAAGTATATGCTTCATACTTCAATGCCTGCGTGATCAGCTCAGGACTTTTTGACTGTGTTCTGATATGAACAAATAGCTCTTGGGCTTCTTTTGTATACGTCTGGATGCTTTCCTCACCAGGTAATAAGTCCGCATGATTAAGAAGAAACAAGCCCATTTGCAGCACAAATGGGTAGCATGAGTAGTATCGCCGAACAAAGCTGCGAATCGTCGCTAAAACTTCTTCGGGTGATTGCGTAACTAATGAATTCTTTAACATTCCATAAATCCGTTGAATCTCATGATTGTCTAATTGTGGTTCGTAAGTTAGCAATGAATCAATTGTTATATCAAAATACGCCGCCAATAGCGGCAATAAAGTAATATCTGGATAGGTCTGCCCTGTTTCCCATTTTGATACAGAAGCCTTCGATACTCCAACAAAATTCGCTAGCTCCTGCTGAGTTACTTGCTTTTCTTTGCGCTTTTCCATGATGATTGGTCCTATATTCATTTCCATCTGTATCTCCCCCTCATATCTATTTTAGAATGTCTACTAAGAGAAAACAATCGAGTAATTGTTAACTTTAACGCACAATAATCAACTAACAAGAAACAAAAAACGACCAGAGGTGTTTACTCTAGTCGTTCTGAAGAATGGATTAATCATTTTTATACTCTGAATTGAGCTGATTGATTTTCTTGCTGATTTTTTTTGGAAGATAAGCTAATAGAGCTAAAAGAAGCCCTGCACCTGCAAATTCCAGCAATAAGGTCATTGAAACTCCTTTGGAAGCTATCTCAGAGGCCATGAACGCATAAATGAAACTAGCAGGCATCATCGTTACAAAAGAAATGATACTAAATTTTTTTATACTCATTGGCGTCATTGCATACGCATAGCTCTGAATTGCATAAGGGAAAATCGGAACCAATCGAGTAAAGATTAAAAAAGAAATGCCATTTTCTCTAACACCCTTTTCAATTTTTTGAAAGGTCAAATCATTACCAAAACGTTGTAAAATATAGTCCCGCGCCACGTACTTCCCAAGAACGAAAGAAATACTTGCCCCAAGAGAAGCACCAATAATTGTCAATGCTCCTCCCACAAATCCACCATAAGCCAAGCCGCCCACAATTGCTAAGAATTGCCCAGGCAATAAAAAGACAGCTACTAACACAGATAATAGAATAAAAATCAAATAGCCCCGCCAACCAAGATTTTCTAAATAAGCTCTTAGTGCGGCAATATCAGTCAAGAAATCAACTAGCCCAAATTGATAGGCTAGAAAAATTACCAATAGCACAAACAAAATAAATGAAATAATTTTTTTCAACCAAACACCTCTCTCATTTCAAAACCAAGATAAATCAGTTACTTTTCAGTCCGGCTGTCATTCGTTTAATAACCAATTGATTAAAAACAGAAATATTCAAAAGTTTTTTAGGCATCTTCACAATATATTTTGATTCATCAGATAGACTCATCTGCCCTTTAGATAGTTCCGGCTGTTCATTTGATAAAAAATAGTATTCATCACTGAATAACTCTGGCCGCTCTAAATACACAGCTGTTGTCACATCCCAATTACAAAAACCACTGAAAATGAAAACTTTTTCGTTCCATTTTATCCAGTTTTCCAAAGTTTCACTAAGCCAGCTTTGAGCTTCTGGTGTAATCACATTTGCTGTTGAGAGTAAAAACTCGTGCATTTCCTTTTTCGAAAAGAATGCTTCTGCTGTCATATGACCGTTCATAACAGTTATTCTTGCTTGACTTAGTAAGACAGCTTTAGCCGCAATAGGATCAGACGAAAAGTTCAACTCTGCAACTTTCTGTTGATTTACTAGCAGTGGCTCAATAGTACCGCCCATCAATACAATCTCATGAACTTTTGAAAAAAAAGCTGGATCAATTTCCTGAGCATCAGCCAAATTGGTTAGAGCCCCCGTTGCTAAAATCGTAATTTCATTCGGATAACGATTGACTTGTTCTACCAGAAAATTAGCCGCAGGATAAAAGTCAAAAGCTAATTCAAAACGCTTTTTCATTTCCTGAGTTATTTTAGCCACTTCTGTTAAACGTGCATTTCCAAATGTCAAGGTTACACCTAGTAAATCAACTATTGGCGCTCCTAACAAATAGAGTAAGGTTAAGCCATCATCTATATCCCGATTCAATAGACCGAATGTATTGTCACAATCAAAAATAATTTTTCTCATTCTAATAGTCCTCTATTTTCTTGCAGCCAGTGTTTAAAATGATGATTCTCTTCTTTCAATCCATAGCGAATTTTTTTTAAATCTATAGGATAATCAATATCTTGTAGCGGTGATAATAGTGTCACATCAATTCCTGGCAGTCGAGTCAGGGTTTCATTCAGTACTTCACTTTCTCCCCAATCAATATCTGTCTCAAAAATTGGCGTTAAATCAATTTCTTGATAACAGCCGATTAAGTAATAACCGCCATCAGGTGAAGGTCCTAGTACAACTTCTTGCATCTGAGTAAAGGCATCAAAGACTATTTCTGCATTTAAATTGGGAATGTCGCTGCCGGTTAACACCACTTTTTCATACCCCTTACCAAAAAGATGTTTCATTGCATGATTCATTCGTTGACCGATTGTTTCCCCCTTTTGTGGAAAAGCAGTGAAGCTATTTGGCAGAATCGAAAGTAAATCTGATGGATCCCCTTCATTAGAGTATGCAAGGTAAAGATCAATACCAGATTCATTTAAACTTCTAAATTTTGAAAAACTATCCTGTAACAGCTTGAGTTGAACCTGACAAGCCTCCTCGCCGCTTAATAAACTTTGTAGACGAGTTTTAACTTTGTTAGGTACAGGAACTCGTGTAAATAAAATATAAGCGTGTTTATTCAATAATTCGTTCTCCTAAGGCTTGACGTAAAAATGTTTCATCTAAATAGCTAGTAACCTTTTCAAAAATTTCTTGATTCCTTAATTCTTTTGTATCACTTTGATAACTGTCATAAGCCATCGCCGACCAAGATAAAGCACGCAGCATCAAGTAGGGATGATAGATTTTCAAAGCCTCCCAGAAAGCTTCACGTTCAAAGCCGGTTATTTGCAGATAGCTAGTAAGAAAAGTGTGCTTTTCATCTTGTGATAAGATCACGTTGCTGCGCCAAAGAGTTGTAGTCGAAGCTAAAAACTGCGAAATGTCTTGAACAGGGTGGCTAATCACTGGTTTTTCCCAATCAATCAAAAACCCTTTTTTCCCAATAATAAAATTATGAGAGTTCACCTCTGTATTATTGATGCACCATTGATCAAGATCGTTAAAAAAACGTTGCTGGCCTACATTTTTGTCACATCGTTCTAAAGCAGCTGCTAATTGTCGCTGCGCTTGAAGTGGAACGAAACTACTTGTTAAAACTGACTCTAACAAATGCTGGCATTCCATCACACGAGCAGACAAAATTCCTGCTTTTTCTTTTATAAAAAAATTCTCTGCTGATTCATCAATTGGTTGCTGATGGATTTTTCCAAAAATCAAAGCAGCCTCTTTCAAATCACTTTTATAATTTAATGGCGACCCAAATAAAAATTCCATAATCAACAGCCCTTGAGGAAAGCTTTGGCAACTATCGTCCACATAATAAACTTTTGGCGTTCTATTTGTTCGTTCCAGCCACTTCAAGGCTTGATACTCATACCGAATTTGATTCTTTAAATGCAATTGGCTGCCATAATTTAAACGAAAAACATATTTCCTTTTGCTGTCTGAAATCAGAAAATTTTGGTTATATTCTCCCTGCGCTAGAAACTCTACTGTAAACGGCTCTTCCAACCGCAACTCATCAATTAACATTCTCTCTTTCAAATACTCTCGTATCTTTTCTATCATGGATGACTCCTTCTTATTTGTAATATCGGTGCATCAGCTTATCAGGTGACATCCCCATCAAATAAAATAGCTTGATCTTATGCATTTTTAAGTGTGTTCGCAGTTTGCCTTTATGAAAACGACGACTTGATGTGATGATTCGTACAGGTAATTGATAAAATTTTCCTAGCTGTTTTAATCTTCGACTCAACCGCCAATCCTCCATTAACGGGATAGGCTCAAATCCGCCAATCTTTTCATAACAACTTCGCTTAGTAAACATCCCCTGATCACCAAATATTAAACCAAGATAACGTGCTCGTAAATTTGAAGTGATAGCTAAATAACGGTAGAAAAAATCGGATGAATCAAATGATAATTTAAAAAAACCGGCACTACAACCATCATCTCCCAAAGCCGATTGAATTTGTTCTAATAGATTTCGAGTGCTACCTAGTCGACTATCACCATGCAAAAACCATAAAAATTCACCAGAACTTTTTTCGACCCCATATTTTAGCTGTGCACCGCGATTGGTATTCTTTAATTGATACACTTGAGCTAATTTTCTAGCAATCATTACTGTTTGATCCTGACTACCTCCGTCGACAACGATTATTTCATAGGAGATACTTGTTTCTAACTCACTTAATTGCTGCAATAAACGTTCAATATGCATCTCTTCATTTAAAACCGGAATAATAATCGATATCATCGTGGAATCACCTGCAGCTTCTCATTAAATGTTAAAAATACTTGCTCTTCACTAATCATTTTTTGTGTGATATTAGTAAACGTACAATATGTTTCGCCGATTTTTACTTGAACACGTTGCCCTTTTGGCGACCACTCGATACATTCAACCATTGCTGGCAGCCCATCTCCACTAATTTCAATCTCTGTGCCAAAAGGAACAAAGAGCGAGGCTTCGCCACGAATTTTTTCTGGATTTTTCACCACTAATTCAGTACCATTTATTCGAAAAATATTCTCATAAATAATTCCAGGAATTAAATTACTTTCTCCGATAGTTTCGGCTACCTTTTGATTGGCCGGATAGAAATAAATATCCTTTGGTTTGCCGATTTGTTGAATTTTACCATCCAACAAAATAATCATCCGATCAGCCAATTGAAATGCTTCTTCCCTGTCATGGGTAACCAAGATAACACTAAAGCTGTATTCTCTTTGTAAACGGCGGATATAATCTCGCATCGAATCTTTCAAATGACTGTCCAAATTAGCAAAGGGTTCATCAAGTAGCAACAATTTAGGTTCTAGAACAATGGCTCGTGCCAACGCTACTCGCTGTTTTTGTCCCCCTGATAATTGATCTGGAAAATGGTTTTCAAGCCCGTCAAGATTAAACACATTAATGATTTTATTGATTTTCTGAATAATAGTTTCTTTAGAAAATTTACGTGCTTTCAATCCAAAGGCGATGTTCTCAACTACAGTCATATGAGGAAAGAGCCAAAAATCCTGAAAAACTAATACAGTCGTTTCTTGGGAAAACCCATTAGTAAAAGTAATCGTTCCCTTATCGACTTGCTGAATACCTGCAATCATTTTAAGAAGACTGGTCTTTCCAACACCCGATGGTCCAAAAAGTGCAATGATCTCATCTTCTACCACATTAAAAGAGATGTCCTTTAATATTTTATTTTTACCATAATTTAATTGAAGCTCACTAATGCTTAGACCCACGTTGCGCTCCTCCTATAACTATTTTTAAGATATAACCCCCAAGCATTGTAACTCCTAAAAAGACCAAACTATATGATGAAGCCAATCCGAAGCGACCATTATTTGCATAAGGAAGTAACAATAACGGCAAGGTAATAATCTTTCCGCCTCCAATAAAGAAAGTTGGTAAATACTGACTACAAGAGACAATGAAAACAAAGATCGCAGAGGTCGTTATTCCCGGTCGTAATAACGGCCAAGTAATCTGTCGAAAAATCGTCCATGAGTTAGCGCCCAAAGACTGAGCAGTCAAACTATATCCCTCTCCCAGCTGACGATAACTTTCCAATAAAATTTGCATTGCATAAGGTAAACATAAATATGTATGAAGCAGAATTATTCCTAAAAAAGTCCCCGTCAAACGAAGCTGCAGAAATAAAACCTGACTAGATGTAATAATTGCAATTGCAGGCAAAATCAATGGTAGATATATCACGATCTCGATAAAGCGATGCTCTATTTTTTTTTGAAAAGCAAAGTACCTTGCGGCTGGCAAAGCTATGGCAACGCTTATTCCTGTTGTAGCAAAGGCAATTACTACGCTGTTAATTACTGCCGGCCAAAAATTTGGTTCACTTATCATTTGTTTATAAACTTTTATAGCAAATTCTTGTGGATAAACAGCAGGATACATCCACTTTGTGCTGAATGACCATAAAAATAAAAGAATTAAAGGAAAGAGCACAAGTATCACTGAAAAAAATAAAGAAAAATAGCCCCTTTTAAATAATATTTTCATGCTGCTTTTCTCCCTCCCGGTAAAATCCGGCTAATGATCAAAGCGATTGTTGCAACCACTAAACAAATGCCAGACATCACGAAATTCAATGCAAAAGCTTGAGGACGAGTTGTTAAATCTGCTTGGGTAAACAAATCATGGGCAGTCAGTGCCACTGTCTGATTACTCGGATTACCCAATAAATAAGGAACTTCAAAGGAGGCAAATGTGAAGCAGAATAAAATAATAAATAGGGTCATTAAGGTTTTTTGAATCATTGGTAAGATTATTGAGAAAAAAATACGAATAGTCGAAGCTCCTAAATTTCTAGCTACCTCTACGTAGCCTAACTGCAACTGCCGCAAAATTGCTAAAGTTGTTATTGCAACATAAGGGACCTCTTTATATAAAAACACCAAGATGATTCCAACGCCTCCAGGATCATGAATAAATAAGGGAAACTGACCGACCTCTTGAATCAAGCCTAACTGAAAAAAAATCCTCGAAATTATCCCCGTCTGTCCAATCAGTTGCATAATCATTAATGAAACAATAATATGTGGTAAGGAAATGGGCAGACCGATAATTTTATGCAGCCAAGGAGTTTTCACCTTCAATAGTAGAAATGACAAAACAACTCCTAACAATAATGACAAAAAAGTCGCGGTCAGTGCTAAGTAGCAACTGTAACCTAGCGACTTTCGAAAAAAAGGATCATTCAAGACTTGCTGGTAATTTGTCAAACTAATCTGATTTAGTCCAATCAGAGGATAGTATCCTAAACTAATTTGTATCCCTTTAAACAGCGCTGCAAAAATGACAACACCATTTATTAATAAAAAAGGAAGGATTAATAATTTTTTTTTACTCATGTAAAACATACTCTTTCCATAAGGCTTCGATCATCGGAATTTTTTCCGCTTGAATTTCAGGGATTTGTTTTTCCTGCATTTCTTCTAATGAAAGAACTCCTTGATTTTTATATAGATCTGTCAATTTTTGTTCAGACTCTTTAGTTAATTTTTCTGGATCAAATGGAGGTATGCTATACCCATACTTTGCTTCTGCTTTTTTTAGTTGAGCAGATTCACTGGTCATCTCATTAATTAAGACTAACGCACCTGCTTTAACTTTTGAAGTTCTGGCAATTGCTAAATAGCTTTGATTCGCAATCGTCCCCTTATCAAATAAGAATGATTCAGATGTTTGCTTGAACTCATTATCATTTCTTTTTTTCGCTACATGCATTTGAGAATAGCTGTAGCTCATATCGATTTGTCCGGCTGAAAACATCTCATCTAGCTCTGCTGTTGTTGTCGGATATGTTTTTCCCTCTTGCCATAAGTATGGTTTGATTTCATTTAAATAGTCTAGCCCGGGTTTGATAACCTTATAAAGCTCTTCTTTATTCGCCTTTGCTGCCTCAACTTTATCATAGCCTACAATATCACAAATAACATTGCGAACAAATGCACTGCCAGTAAACTCTGGTGGTGCCGTATAAGTGATCTTCCCAGGATTTGCTTTAGCATATTCCATTAAAGCCTGTGTATTTTTGGGGAAACCATCCTTAAATTTCTCTCTATTCCCAGCAAAAGTTAATTGTGCACTACCGTATGGTACTTCATAGCCATCAATTTCAACTCCAAAATCATACCTTGAATTATGTCCGTCAACAGCCATTAGCTTATCAAAACTTTCAACCTTTTTAGTAATGGGTCCATAAAGCAACTTGGCTTGTTTAGCAGTGTAGAAATTCTCGCCATTAATCCAAATAACATCAATATCTCCTTCTTTAGTTCCCGCTTCCTTTTCGGTTGTCAGTTTATTCAAAATTTGATCGATATCCATTGGAACACGTTTGACTGTAATATCATATTTTTTCTTCATTGCAGGTGTCACGATCTCGTCCACCCACGCATTCGCTTTTTCGTCACCGCCAAACCCGTAAAAAGTCACCGTTTCCCCTTTACTTTTTTTCACAGCATCAGAGAAGCTGCTAATTGACTGTTCTGTTTTACTTTCCTTTGTCTGATTAGTTTTGCAGGCAGTTAATGAGAAAAGCATTCCTACTGCCAACAAACGAATAAACCATTTTTTCATCATACTCTCCTATGCTTTTGTTACTATTCTTTTCGATTGATAACGATTTTTCCATGCTCGTAATGGATTGTCTAATGGGTGCGTTGGAGTTTTATCACTCTTATGTATGACCTCACCAAATATTAAATCCAATAGATGCCAAGCTTGTCCACCACCTAGTATCATCGCCGAAGTACAGCTGGCACAATAAGTAACGATGTGATCTGTTTTAAAATCCTGAACACGCTTCTCAGCAAAATCCTTTGCCAATTCTGGGTTTGAAACACCACACATTCCACCCATACCGCAACACAACGTATTTTTCCCGGTTAACCGATTTTTAGCGACTTGATACCCTAATTGCTCTAATAAATAGCGAACGGCCTGATGAATTTCCGTTATTTCTTTGGTGGGACAAGAATCTTGAACTGAAAAAACAACATCACTTCTCTCTGCTTTACCAATTAGTTCTTGCGGCAATCCCAGTTCAGCCATCTTCACCCACAATGATGAGGTAGGAAACTGGTTCTGAATTGTCATTGTTTTGATACAACCTTGACATGCTACAATCAATTCGTCGATATTTGCCAACTGAACTTGTTCAGTTAAGCGGCTGAAGCGTTTTTGAAACAATTGCTCTTGTCCGATCATTCGTGTTGGTTTCCCGCAACATCCTTGAATAATCGCTAAATCAGGATAATATTTTTTTAGGTACTCGATAATTAGGCCAATTTGCTTTGGATTGCTTGAACTTAGTGCACATCCTGCCATAAAACCATATTTCATTTCATATCCCCTCGATTCACTGCTGAAAATACTTTGCTCGTTGAAAGTTTCTGATGCATCTCAACACTTTTTAACTGTTTTAAGGGTAGTCCTTCTTTGATTAAATCTTGTCGCATCGCTAAAAAAGCTTCATCTAATTTTAATTTCAACGGACATACTACAGTGCAGCGACCGCATAACATACAAGAATATGGAATAATTGGTTCAAGTCCTTCTTCAAGAAATCGGTGAAACATTTTTTGCGGATCTTCGCAATATGTTTGCAGGAACAAACAATCTTTCATGCACCGTTTACAACTTGTACAATTTTCTGCGATTATTTGTGCCATTTCAATTGTTTTCTCTGAGTAATCCATCGGTTCGATTAGCTCCTTTTCAATGAAACAATCAGTAATTGTAATAGAAATCCTAAACACAAAATACTGCTGACTAAATAGTAAATCGGTGTTGTTTCTAATCTAAAAATTGTTTGCCAAATCAGAAAAATTGCTCCTAAAATAAGCAAAATACTACTTTCAAGTCCTCTTTTTCTAATGGCTAATAGCAATGCAATTAACACCAGCACGAGCGGCAACAAAAACAACTTGCTGCCGAACGCGCTGGAATCTACTTTATGCGAATAAAAAGAAACATTTCGCATAAAACCCAAATGATTTTTATAAAGATCATCCATTAAATAGACAAGGTAAATCAATCCTAGTTGTAATAGGTGAAGCAAATACTTTAAGACTTTCATTAGTTTAATATTTTCACTTTGTCTTTATCTCTTGGGTCGCCAACTTGAACTGGATACTTACTAGGATCCTTTTGATGAGCGATATCCCAGTCATACCATCCACCATCAAACAATTTAACATCTTTCCAACCTTCTTGCTTAGTAATAAAGAAGGCAGTTGCTGCACGCCAACCCGTTCCACAATAAAAAGCAACTTCTTTATCTGGAGTAATTCCCCATTTTTCCCAAGCAGCAAAAATCTTGGTCGGTTCTTTGACTGTACCATCATTATTCATTAATTGAGCCACGTCCGCGCTACTTTTACTCGATTTCGCGTAAACTGCGCCTTCGGGTTCACCCGCATTTTCAATATAATCATAGCCGCTTGTCTTTCCTGTAAATTCTTTCCATGAACGAATGCTTGCAAGAACTAAATCAGGATTTTTATCTTTAGCTGCTAGCAAATCATCTGATGTTGAGATTAAGCTTTCAGGACGTCCAGGAACATCAGCTCCAAAGTCTTTTGCTGCTTTAGCCTCTTCATTGCCTTTTTCAACCTTATAATCTGCTTTTTCCCAAGCCTTTAAACCGCCGTCTAAAATCTTCACGTCGTCAACACCTAACCAATAAGCTACAAAAGCAATGCGGGCAGCAGCATTAATATCACTGGAATATACTACTACAGGAGTTGTTTTTGTTACGCCGCGTTTTAGGAAAACTTCTTTACACGTTTCAGCATCTAGGATATTCCAAGTGCTTTCTTCGGTTTCAATTTCCATAGTATCCATATGAAACGCTCCTGGAATATGAGCTTTTTTGTAGTCTTTTCCTTCGCCATAGGAAGCTTCGATCACAACCGTTTTATCGTCATCTTTCATTTTATTCTTTAACCATTTAGCATCAACAAAGAAATCATCTGACTTAATATCTTTGCTCTTCACCAAGCGTTGCACTTTTACAGATTTATCTGCTGCGTGAACCTCTTCAGTTTTTGAATAAACGACTACTGCTGTTAATAACAAACAGCTAATTACTGCTAAGAATTTTTTCATCTTTCTGCTCCTTTAAAGTTTGTATTTTCACTTGAAACGTTTTCAGTAGCCACAAAGACTTCATTTATACACAACAAAAAAACATACTTATTAAGTATGTTCCTCCATGTTATTATTTTTCTGCACACTGAATAGCCTTTTTAGCTGGTTGCAAAAAAAGTGAGTCGGAGGAAAGTCATTTGTTCTACTTGCTTAGAAACTCTAAGTAATGATTGGTTTCACAGTCACCGTTGATAGTTTTTAAGCATGAGAACACCTCCTACCTCCCAATTTTGAAACCGGGCTCTTTTCCCTTCCGAGTATAACGAAACCCTATTCGATAAGCAAGAACATTTTATTTAAAAAAACAAAAAGTTTTATTGTGAAAACAATGGTTTTTATTTCGAGCTTATTCTATTTGTTAGGAGTGGTTTTTCTATGAATTATCAGCTAAAATTACTTTATCTAATAATAAGAAGAGGTGCCTTTATGAGTATTTTTGATGGATTAATGGGAAATGCCAGTCAGCATAATAATCTGACTGTTGAAAAAAAATTAGAAGATGTACTAATAACAGGTGAAACTGTTTCCTTGGCCTTTAAACTAGTTCGCGATTTGATCGTATTTACTGACTTTCGCTTAATTTTAGTTGATAAGCAGGGCATGACAGGCAAGAAGGTTGAGTATAAATCAATTCCATATCGCTCAATCTCACGCTTTTCAGTAGAGACCAGCGGACATTTCGATTTAGATGCGGAATTAAAAATTTGGATTTCTAGTGCCGAACTACCTGCAGAAACGATTCAATTTAGAAAAGATAAAAATATCGTGGCCGTGCAAAAAGCACTGGCTTTGGCATTATCAAAATAGTTGAAAAGGACAAGAACTGAACTTATTCGTTCAATTGCTTGTCCTTTTTCTCTCTCTCAGAAAGCCTGTATCCTTTTTCCCCTTTATTATCTTCATTCTCTCCTTTAAAAATAGTCAGTAACCTTCTCTAGAAATCCACATAGATAAATAGATAATCGGAAAAGAAATTTTTATTTCTCTTTCACTTTATCAACATTTTCAATCCATTTCTCAAGATTGTTGAATCCATCATTTTTGATGTAATCATATTCTCTGTCTATAATCTCATCAAACCAAAGCAGCTCGCCGTTTTTCTTCTTTCCAATGATCTTTACTACCGACTGACTGATAGATGTTTTCTGACTTAAATTTTTGACTTTGCCGATTTTTAACGCAATAATTGCGTTGCCTCTTTCATGACTTTGCTCAATTTCGTATTGAACATATTTGGAATCTAATGTTTCACTCCCAATTAATACGACTGTTACTGAAGTGCCAGATAATTGCTTATCTATCCATCGTTTAATACTCTCCTCGCCATCACGTTTGATTCGCTCGAACTCAGCCTTGTTAATAAAACCAGACTCTTCATTTTCTTTTAAAGCCCAATTATTTTTAATCACCATTGCTCTTGATAAATCATTCTCATAATAAAAACTAAAAAATACTCTTCTCACCATAAAATTGCCTCCTAAACTTTTTCATTATTCATAAGCTGCAATAAATCTCTGGCTGTAAAATTGCGGAGATCCCTTGACAAGCCCGAACAATTCTGAATTCTCTATCCATTATATAATACCTATCTCACGCAATGGCTCCATTTTTTTAATAATAGATATTTTTCTAGGGAACAAGCATTTTTATTGAAATAATAAGATACTGACTAGCTTTTGTATTTCTAGCGTGATACGATTTTGGTAAGATGAAAAATGGAGGTCTTGTTATGTTGGATAAATCAGTTCCTTTTATTCCATTCACAATGTTCCGCCCGTCAAATGCTACTTCGTTACCAGAAATTCAACTACCTGAAGGGTATCAGATAGTTTTCTATCAACCAGGTGATGAAAAGGATTGGTGTCGTATCGAAACAGCCGTCTTAGAATTTGATACAGAAAAGGACGCAGCAGATTATTTCAAAAAATCCTTCACCCCTTTTCAAAATGAGTTGAAAAAGAGAATGCTTTTCGTCGAAAATCCTTTAGGCGAAAAAGTTGCTACCTTTACTGCATGGTGGACAAAAGATGATTATCCCCGTCTTCACTGGTTAGGTGTTATTCCAGAAGAACAGAGGAAAGGATTAGCAAAAGCTCTAGCGATTCGCGTCACTCAAATTCTTCACGAGAATTATCCTGATCAAGATCTTTATCTAAATACACAAACCTGGAGTCACCATGCTGTCAAATTATATAAAAATTTGAATTATCAAATCTTTCAAGATCAAAATTATCAAAAAATTCTAGATATTTTAACTATGGCCGAGTAAACAGAAAACGGAGTTGTCGCAAAAATGCAACAGCTCCGTTTTACTAATTATTCTGCGCTTAAAGCAGCCATCGTAATATAATTGTATGGCTGATTGAAATGAGGTAAGAAGAAAATATCCAAGAGTTTCAATTTATCGATCGTTACTTGCTCTTCAATTGCTAGTGAGAACATATGAATCACACCAGAAATATCCTCAGTAGATGATAATTGAGCACCGACTACTCGGCGAGTATCCTCTTCGTACACGATTCGGATTTTTACATTGGCATTTTTCTTCATAAATCCTGGTCGCTGTAAATCCTCAAAGTCAGTATACTTGACAGCAACTCCATGTTTTCCTGCTGCTTCTACTGATAAGCCAGTCGAAACCATATGCAGTCCAAAAATTGAGATACCATTTGATCCTTGTACCCCAGTCGACTCTAGCCCAACTCCACCAACATTGTATCCAGCAACGATTCCAGAACGTACCGCGTTAGTTGCTAACGCGATATAAGTCGTATCTTGAAGTGCATTTGAATAAATCGTCGCACAATCTCCTACAGCATAAACGTCTGGATCACTTGTTTGCTGGTGACGATCAACGAGATAGGCACCATTCTTAAATAGTTCCAAATGATCCTTTGCTAAATCATTATTTGGTAAAAATCCAATCGCATTAATAACTAAATCAACTTTATATTCACCTTTATCAGTCACAATTGATTCAACTTTACCGCTCCCTTTATATTCCATAGCTAATTCACCAAAATGTAAGTCAATTTCATGCTCCTTCAAAACAGCATCCATATCATCAGTAAACCATTTATCATAATAGCTTGGTAGAGAACGTTCCATCGCATCGAATAATAGGACGTTTTTGCCACGACGTTTTGCTGCTTCAGCAATTTCTACACCAATGTATCCGGCGCCAATAACTGCAACGTTAGCAACATCATCAGTATTTAAAAGCTCATCAACTGCCTGCCCATCTTGGAATCGCTTCAAAAAATGAATATTTCCCAAATCACGCCCTGGAACTTTTGGTGAAATCGGAACAGAACCAGTAGCTAAAATCAATTTATCATATGTTTCAACAAAGGAATCCCCATTTTTTGATAAACAGCGAACCTCTTTCTGATCATAATCGATGCTCTCAACAGTTGTTTCCATAAAAATTTTAGCACCTTTTGCTTCAAAATCTTCCCGCTTAGTATAAAACAGACCTTCATAAGAGTCGATTTGTCTTCCTACCCATAGTGCAGTTCCACACCCTAAGTAGCTGAGATTGTTATTTCGATCAATCATCACCACTTCTTGATCTTCAAAATTGTCCAAAAGCGTATTGGCTGCAGCAATGCCAGCATGATTTGTACCTACTATTACAGTTTTTGTCATACAATTATCCTCCTTTATTTGCAATCGTTTTCAATACAGAATAATTGTAGCATACTTCACATAAGATTTTTACAAAAATACAAATCATTTAAAATAACTTTGAAAAAAGCATAAACATCTTGCCACAAGAATTACGTTCTAAAAAAAAACACTCTCTTTTAAATATTTGGTTGAAATTATAGGATTATCACATCATTAAAAAGACTGGTAACATAAAAATGACGAATCATTACAACGTAATATTAATTTGAATTTTATTTTGAAAATATTTTGTTTTCAATTTAAATTTCTATTTTTTAAGAACTCGACATAATTGTTTCGATCGATTGTGAGCATTCAAATCAAATTAATAGTAAAATGCATATAAAGACCATTTTCAATATTTAATGAAGTAATAGCAGAAATGAGGGACATCCTATGACAGGTAATTTAGATAAACATCATCTTGATTTGCTCAGTAAGTATGGTTTATTAGACCATCAATTTGTTTGTGAGGTTCGTCGTTTCAAATCGGGAGAAACGATTTTTTCTCAAGGTGTTGAGTATAAATACATTATGATCGTTGTCTCAGGCAAGGCCAAAGTTTGTACAAGTGCCCCTAGTGGTAAGGATTTAGTTCTAGCTTATTATCTATCAAGTGGTTTGATTGGTGACGTTGAATTGATGTCCAATACAGTTTACGCTACAGCTTCGGTCATTACTCTTTCGCCCTTTGAAGTTATCATCGTTCCGTTTCAAGATGATCAAGATACAATTTTCAAAAATCTAACTTTTATGACGACGTTAGCTAAAGGACTTTCGGAGAATCTGATTAATAGCTCCCATAATTACACTTCTAATGCACTATACTCAGGAGAACAACGCTTATGCACCTATATACTTCAAGGTTCTTATAAGTATTATTTTTTTGATAATTTGACTGATGTAGCTGCTACTATTGGAGTTAGTTATCGTCATTTACTGCGTTTATTGAACAAATTATGTGATTCTGGCATTTTGAAACGTGAAAAACGAAGATTTCAGATTATTAATATGGAGCAATTGAAACAACGCTCCTCTGAAGCTGCGTATTTCAAAAAGAATTATTAGAATAGAAGCCATCCGCTTCATTTATAAGGAAGCGGATGGTTGTTTTCCATATAATAGTCACTATAAAGTTACTCTCCTGAAAAACTAGTCAGATCGTCAACACAGGTTTTCTTCTTTTTTTAAACTTTTGATAAAAGGTCTCATAAAAATTTTTTTACATTCACTTCTTCAGCAAAGACAATTTTTGTCTTTTTCTTGTCCAACGCTAAAATTCACCTAGCCATTCTCCATCCTGAATGAGAATAACTCCAGTAAGTAAAAATCAGTGATCATAAATTTTGTAGAATAATTTTGATTCGTACACTCAATGAAAATCTTCTAATCTTCAATCATTTCAATTTTATTGAGATCACTCCTCCATTTTGCATTTGTCACGATCTGCCAGACCTTTTCAATATTGGTATTGAAAATTGTGTCAATTCGTGAAGTTATCATTAGTTAGTCATCTCCTTTAACTCATGCGTTGCTGAGTCTAATAAACTCCTCTCAGTTTTCATACTTTTTTGAAATAAGAGCATTCACGGTTGCTGAACTTACCAGAATTCACGAATAAATTTTTTTCTTCGCTCTGCATTTTTTTGATAATTTTCTGGATTTCTTTGGTAGTAATCTTGGTGCTCAACTTCGGCAGGATAAAAAGTTCTCGCTGCTTCAATCTGCGTTACGATCGGCTGATTAAATCGCCCACTATTTTGCAGTGCATCTCGACTTTTTTTCGCGATTCTTCTTTGTTGCTCGTTAAAATAATAGATAACCGGACGATAACTGCTCCCACGATCTTCAAACTGACCAAAGGCATCTGTTGGATCGGTTTGCTGCCAATAAATTTCTACCAGTTCTTCATAGGAGATTAATTCAGGATTATAAATGATCTCAACCGCCTCTGTGTGACCCGTCGTGCCGCTCTTCACCTCCAAGTATGTTGGATTTTCTTTCTCACCGCCAGTATAACCAGAAATCACTGATTCGATTCCTGATAGAGTATCAAAGGGTTTTACCATACACCAAAAACAGCCACCTGCAAAAATTGCTCGTTCCATTATATTCACCAACTCTTTCTCTTGATTAATTATTGACGGGCACAATTGAACCGCCCCATTTTTTCTCTATCCATTTTTGGATTTTTAGTTCATGTAAAGCTTCCACGATGGTCTTGATTTCTTTACTACTTTTGTCTTCAGTTCTTGTTGCTACAATATTTACATACGGAGAATCATTTTGTTCGATCATCAATGAATCTTTTACAGGATTCAACCCCTTTTCATAGGCAAAATTTGAATTAATAGCTACTAAGTCTCCTTCATTATTTTCGTAAGCCGAGGTGAGCAAGGTCGGATCAACACTGTGCTCAAATACTAAATTCTTAGGATTCTCTGTTATATCATCAAAAGTTGCCTTATCAATTGCTATGTCTGCTTTTATTTTTATCAAATTGTTTTTTACAAAGACATTTAGTACCCTTCCCCATTCAGAAGGTACATTAGAAACAATGACTTTTGCTCCATTTGGTATTTCATTAACTTTTTTTATCTTTCCAGAGTATATTCCCATCGGTTCAAGATGAATTGCTCCAACATTTGAGAATTTATAGCCGTTCTCTTTCTTCTGCAAATTAAAGTATGGAACTGTTGAAAAATAATTTGCATCTATATCTCCATTTTCCAACGCCTTGTTCGGCAAAACATAATCGTCAAATTTTACAATCTCCAAGTCAATGCCTTTTTCTTTTAGTTCTGGTTTGATATGTTCCAGAATTTCAGCATGAGGAGTTGGCGAGGCCCCGATTTTTATTTTATTTGTTTTCTCAGCTGAACCGGAACCGCAGGCAGCTAAGAGGGTCATACAACTTAAGATCAATAGAACAAACCCAAATTTTTTCATACAAACACTCTCCCAATTTTTTTTTGACAAATAAAAAAATATCCATCCCTTTATCTACCAGATTACTGATAAATAAAGGGACGAATATTTTCGCGTTACCACCCTTATTTGTATTGCCTTCGCAGACAATACCTCAACGGTACAAACATACCCGGCGATGTAACGGTCGCTTCCCGTCCAGCTTGCGTGAACAAACTAAAGGCTCAGAGCTCATCTTCATTGATTCTCCACAATCCCTCTTTTCACCTGCCGAGGGTCTCTTTAATCGTTTCCCAGTCAACTACTCTTCTCTTCAATGCATGATTATTGATTGACGTAATTCTAATACAAAAAAAGTAGATTTGCAATAAAATAATTTATCAAAAAAACTCCTTATCGATTTTGATAAGAAGTTCTCGCTGTTATTAACGTGTTAATTGCGGCAGTGTCAGAATTTCTTTCAGGTCACTAATGATACTATCTGCTGCTTTTTGATCCAACAAAAAATCTTGCTGCAAAGCAACCGTGTAGATTCCTGCCGCTTTCGCAGCAGCAATTCCTAGAGGTGAGTCTTCAATGGCTAGATAGTCGTCGCATTTTAATACTTCTTGGCTAACCAAATAGATTTCAGGATTTGGCTTACTTTCCTTTACCTCTTCACCGCTGATCGTATAAGAAAAGTAGTCCATCAGCTTGCAATCAGATAACATTTGATCGATTTCACTACGGGGGGAAGACGATGCCAAACTCAAAGAAAAACCAGCTTCTAATAATTCATCTAATACCTTAGAAACAGAACTTCTCAATGCTTTTGAAAAATCGATTTGATTTTTCTTTTTATAATGAAGGTAATCCTGTTGAAGCTGTTTCCTTTTTGTTTCATCTTTTGGAACCAGTATCTCCCAAGTCTGTTTTTCAGAATTGCCAACATAATCTTCAAACTTATTTGATCCAGGTCGGATACCTTTTTCTTTAAAATACTCCATCCGTCTTTCAAAATAGAACGGCTCACTGTCTATCAACACACCATCCATATCAAAAATTACTGCTTTTTTCATTTTTCACCTAGTCCTTCACAATATCGTTTAATAATCGAAGCTCTAGCAAAGGGATCTCGATCGTATATTCCTTTTCGACTTCTTGGAACGCCTGATGGATCAATTCCATATTATGACCTTCCTTTTGTACATATTCTTCGATGTCCTCTTGTTCATCTACACTTTCTTTGCGTAAAATTCGTTCGATCATGGTACAGCAATGCATATATAGTAAGAACAACTGATTATTTGAAAATTCAATTTCCATTAGTTTTTCTAGTTCCTTAACTGCCTTTTGAACCAGCTGGAGAACCTTCGTCGCGTCTAAAATTGTCAAATTTTCTACAATTTTATTAATAGAAAAATTGAAAATTAATTGATTCTTAAAGGCTTCGCTATTAATGTCAACCTGTGCCTGCAGCAATGTCGCAAATTCAGAAACAGCTTCCCCATTGATCAGCTGATCTAATCCAATGTAAGGGACTTGATTGATCTTAGGATTTTCTGTACCCACGATCATGAGAACATCGTACAACTGAAAAGGTGTCTCATACATTTTGTTTTCCGCTAATTTTTTATAATCATAAGGGAGGATTGTCAATTCTTTAGCTGAATCACCTAAGCATTTTTGTAATATCTCCTGAATTTGTGTAGCGCTTCCCATGCCAGTATAGCAACAGGTGATGATTGCCTTTTTCTTATTGATTTCTGGAATAATCAATTGCTTTTGAATTCGATTTTCCACGTTTATTGCCTTATACACTTCGGTCACGCTATCGCCGTTTACAATATGCTGTCCAACCTCTAAGACAAGCGGTGTACTCACGTTATCAATAATAACTAACGGACTCTTGATATGATTTGACAACCGCTCGCCCAATTGGTTGAAAGAGCCCATATCTACTAATAAAATCAAACCAGAATCTGTTCGGTAATCATTAATATAACGAATAATCTGACTTTCTACTTTATCAAGAGTGATGTTGATGGGCATATCATATGCTTGAAAAACATTTTTTTCTAACATACGATTCACCACGTTAGCTAGACTACTGGCTGTCGAGTAGCCATGCGCTAATACGATACATTTCACGTCGTTTCTTAAATCATTGATTTGTAAGCTGTAAAAGTAAAATGTAACAAAAACAATGTCTTCTTCTAAGATTTGCTGGTCTAATTGCTGTGACAAGTAGGTCAATAATTTTTTTGCATACCAAAATGGCGTTTCTAAGAAAGAAGCTAAAAATTCTATCAGCCCATTTTTTAGTTCCTGCCACTCATAATCGCTGCTTAGGATATCAGTATTATCCTTCAGATAAAGATAACTAGCTAAAGAAACTACTCGATTGCCATCTTGCTCGAATCCATAATTTTCATACATCATATCCAAAGTTTGGCGAATATGATAAGTTAAGACCGAATAAAGGGATTCTTCTTTCTCGTAAGTTCCTTGGAAAATAAATTCGTCCATCATTTGCGTAACACGATTGACATTATCTTCAATAAATTTTTGTGCTAAGCTTTCTTTTTGTTGGACCTTTTTGAACTCTGATACCAGTTCGGCAAAAAAACTACGAAGAAGCTGTGTTTCTTTACTCTCCAAATGGATTTGTTGCTTTGTATTCGGTAAATAGGTTCGGTTAGACATCCGCTTTTTCGGCTTGCTAAACTGTTCCTTGAATTTCAGGTTATATTCCAACGGCAAATCTTTTAAACGAACCGCGATAGTCTCCTTATTATTTTGATGAACATAGGCATTACCACAAGCATACTTAATAATATTTTTGATTTTCCCTACATTTCCTTCTAGATCACTATTCAATAGAAAATCAACCATTTGGTAGGAAACTTGCAGCTCTTTGTCTAAAATACTGCTTTCTGCAATAAAAAAGGAATCAATCAATCGTAGACGCTCAGACTGCGGTCGGTTTTGAAATTTAGGCAAGGTAACAATTACCGGCAGCCGTCTTAAAAAAGTGGGCAAGAAAGCCGAATAGACATTTTCAGTGGTAGCAAAAATTAAACGGACGTTAGCCTTTCGTCGAATACTCGTGTCTCCCATCGGTGAAAATTCTCCAGTATCCATAAAGGTAAATAATTTTTCCTGACCTTCTTCTGACAGTCGATGTACCTCATCTAAAAATAAAATACCTCCATCCGCCTTTTCAATCAGTCCGTTATGTTCTTGATCTGCTCCAGTGAAGGCGCCTTTAGTATGTCCGAATAGTGCAGATGATAATAACTCAGGATTATTGAAATATTGAGCGCAATTATAGGCGATAAACGGCGCTTTTTGATCAATTACCTGCTGTTCTTTAGCATATTCATGGATTTTTTCTGCTAAAAAGGTCTTTCCTGAGCCGCTTACGCCCATCAGCAAAATTGGCAAGCCGTTATGCGGATATAAAACAGCTGTTTTGATTTGATCAATTGCTTCTTTTAAGCTACCGTTGGCTCCAATGATCTCTTCGATCGCATTTCCACTATCTTGCGCAAATAACTCTTTTAGCGAATCGTACTCTAATTTACTCACTTCAATCAAAGCATCCTCTAAAGCTTTTTTATGTAAAAATAAAACAGGATAACTCTTGATTTTTACTAGTTCTCCTTCACGAAATGCTTGATTCAAGTAACTGCTAATGGTACTTCGATTTAATTGCAGTGACTCAGCGATCTTATAAGCTGAGAAACGCTCCTCAGATCCTTCTTTCAGATTCATTGTTAATTCATATAAATATTCATCCAATTCCTTTTTCATTTCGTCACCTGCTTTTAATCGATTTGATGTACCTTCACTTCTATTGTATAGCATTTCTTTTCGCCTACGAGACTAAAATTTTTAATAGTGCGAAAAAACCGAGAAGACATATCTCAGTTTTTTCGCCATAATTTTATGATTAGTAAGTAAGTTTCCACATGTAACGACGTTTTGTAAGTGGATGTTCTCTAGCATAAGATAGCTCTTCCGCATATACTCTGAAGACTGCGGTAATAACAAATGGATTGAAGTAGTCTAAAACTTCTTTATCTACGTGAGCAGATAATCCATAATCTAAAGCGTCGACCACTTCGGTTTTTGCATCAAAGCGATCCAAGAAGGCTAACGCTCGTGAGTCAATCGCTCGTGTTTTTCCATCGTTCATCAACAAGATAAATGGTACATCCTTATCGACGATTTCAAATGGTCCATGGAAAAATTCGCCAGCATGGAAAGTTCCCGAATTGATCCATTGCATCTCCATCATCAGGCAAACAGATGATGAGTAGGCTACTTCATGTGTAGCACCGCTACTCATGATATAAATAACTTTTTCGTCTTTAAAACGTTGTGCAAATTGTTTCGCTGCTTTGCGGGCCGATTCTGCACTTTCTTGTGCCAAGTCATAAATTTTAGCAAAAGCATTCATCATCTTATCATAATGCTCATAGCCTTCCACTTGGTTTAGTAGTTCTACTGCTAAAAGCAGACAATAGCCTGTTTTTTCAAGTTTGGTTGCATAGTTTTCAGCAAATCCATGATAAATCACATAATCTGCATCTTTTGTTAACGGCGCGTCGATTATTCGTGTTAAACTTATTACTGTAGCACCTTTATCTTTGGCAACGGCATTGGCTTCTACTGTTTCTGGAGTTGCACCTCCAAGTGAAGCTGAGATCACAACTGTGTTCTCATCGACCGAAGTTGGTGTAGCAAAGTTGAATTCGTTGGCTGTGTAGTGGCTAATGCGTAATTGCTTCGCATTTTGATCTAAAAAGTATTTTGCTGGATACAAATCTGCTTTTGACGCGCCACAGCCAACGAAAACAACGTGTTTCACTTCTTGCTTTCCGACAATCTCTTTAATAATTTCTTTTGGTTCCATCGTTGAATTCATCTTTCTGAATTCCTCCTCAGTTTTCTTTTTTATTTAGAGAAACGAAACAGTGATGTTTGCACCACATCACGAGTCTGCTTCAACTACCAGAATTAAACAAAAATCCCTAGAGCACTCAAAATCAAGCCGCCAATAATACAAATTAAAAGCATAATGCTTGTATTTACTTTCTTTTGCAGCAACCAATACATAAACATCGTTAAGGCAAACGGTAACATTTGAGGCATGATACTATCCAAAACATCTTGCAATACAAATGTTTTACCGAATTTGATGGGTGTCGTAATTCCAATCATGCTGGCGATCATTGCACCAATAACCATCAAACCGATAATCGAGCAGACATACATCACCCGGTCCATCAAACCGCCTTCATAAAGTTTAGCCAAATATTTGTTCCCCATGTTATAACCAAATTTCCCACCATAATAAGTCACTAGGTAAGATGGAACAAAGGAAATAATCATGGCTAAAATCGGCCCTAAAATACTTCCCTGCTGTGCCAAATTAATTCCTAATCCAAACGCCAAAACACGAACAGTTCCTTGGAAGAAGGAATCACCAATTCCAGACAATGGTCCCATCAATGACGTTTTTACTGAGTTGATTGTATCTGGGTTAAACCCTTCTTGGTCCTCATAATATTGTTCTTCCATCGAAGCTGCTAAGCCTAATACAAAAGCACTTGTTTGTGGGGTGCAGTTGTAATAAAGCATATGACGTTGATAGGCTTCTTTTTTCAACTCTTCATCTTTAGGATCCTTGTAAATACGGTCCAATGTTGGAGCAATTCCGTATAAGAAACCCATATTCATAGCACGTTCATAGTTCCAAGAATCCTGAATAGCCCATGAGCGCCAAAAGAATTGCCAGTATTTTCGACCATTTTGATCTTTTTCTTTTGCCATTTTGTTAACCTCCTTTTATAGATCATCTAATGCATCAGGTTCTTCTGTTGCACCATTACCACCGTTTCCACCAGATTTATTTGCTTCAATTTGATACATGACAAAAGCGACAATTCCGGCAAATAAAGCGACTCCTGTAATTCCTAATCCTGAATAAGCAGTGATCAAGAAACCTAAAACTAAAAATGGCATCATTTTTTTAGACAGCATCGTTTGCAGCAATAAAGCAAACCCATATGCCGGCAGAAGCTTACTTGCTAAACTCAACCCATCAGTAATCCATTCAGGAATCGCATCAACGATCGTCTTAACTAAGTCTGTACCAAAATAGATAGCTAAGAAGATTGGTACAAAATACATCACTGAATACAAAATCGTTCCCCAGACTATGTGAATGTGCTGTGCGCTTTTAAATTTCCCTTCCTCAATTAAAGAATCGGCTCGGTGTGTCAAACTGGCTAAAACAGTCCGCATCAAAATCCCCAAAAGCTGTCCTAAAATCGCGATCGGAATCGCAATTGTTAAAGCTGTTTCGGCGTTTGAACCAGATAAAATTGCAAATGCTGTTGCGATAACTGCGCCTAATGTCATATCCGCTGGTACGGCAGCTCCAACTTGAACAACTCCTAGTGAGATCAATTCAATCGAAGCTCCCACCAACAACCCCTTTTCCAGATCCCCCAAAGCTAAACCTACAAGGGTCCCAACAATCAGCGGACGTTCAAAATTTAATCGTCCTAACAGCCGAGAGTCTAACATGACAAATACACCAATCAATCCTAAAACTATTGATTGAACCAACATTTAAAGCCCTCCTTTTAAATTAATTTATTTAAATCTTCTGATTTAGAGGTTGGTATCTGCTGCATATATTGCTTTATTCCCATCTCCTTCAATTTTTTTGCTTCTACCTGTTCCTCTTCATTTAAGAAAATCGCACTACCAAATTGCTTCCCGTTGTTCGTCTTTGGTATTCCACCATAGTTGATTTCTTTGATTTTTGGATATGCTTCACAAAAAGCTAAAGTTTCTTTTGTATTTCCGAAAATCAACATAATATTTTCTTTTAATGTTTCTACTTTTATCATTTTTGATAATGCCTCTTCGACAGTAAAGATATTCAACTTTACTCCTGTCGGTTTAGCTAGATTCAAAGACATTTTTTTGAATTCATCCGTGGCAGCTTCTTTATTGATTACGATGATGCGATTGATTCCTTGCGACTTAGTCCAGGAAAAAACTACTTGTCCGTGTAACAATCGGTAATCAATTCTTACTAGTTTAATCATAAATCGTCTCCTCCAATATTAATCTCTGTCACTAATAACTGTTTGCAATCAATTATTCCTTGGCGACTCTCTTCAATAATTGTTGTCAACTGATCTGATTTTATTTTTTCAGTCTGGGTGGCAATAGAAATCACCAATGGTAAATTCATCCCCGCGAGTAAATGGACTTCCTGATGTTCCTTTTGAATCATTAACAAATCATTGTTGACGCTCCCGCCAAAAATATCCGTCAAAATGTAAACATCATCGTGACCTATTTCTTCTAGTAGATGTTCTACCTGACTTTTGATAGGCTCATCTTCGTCGCGAAATGCAGATAGCGCGAAAATATTTCCTTCATCGCCAATAATCATTGATGCCGTCTGTTTTAATCCTTGTGAAAATTCTCCGTGGCTTGCTAAAATAATCTTGTTCATTCCCTATCCTCCTTATAACTCTTCTCGCTTTTATATTAAGCAACTACCGTGCCAACTTCTGTTAGAAGCTTTAAAACTACTAGTACCAAGGAAAAAACAAGCGCTTTCAACACTTTGAAGAGTGATGGAAAAATTGTGTGGAGAAAGTGTTGAAGGAAAATTGAACGAGGCGATTGCTGTTTTTTAGAAATGTTCAAAATCAAATCTTTTTTCTTTTATACTATCATGCAAAAAATCACTCAGCAGAAACTTAGTTGCTGAGTGATAGGATTGATTAATTATATTGTGCCTTCCACATGTAAGTCCGTGTCATATAATCCTTTTTGATTTGGTAAGCCAGTTCACGCATAAAGACATTGTTTAAAATTGGAGAGAAAATCAAGTGATTGAAGTGTTCACTAACTTTTGAATCAAACTTGTTTATACCAATATCTTGTGCATCCAACCGAAAAACTTTCTTTCCACCAAACTCCTTCAAAAAGCGATCCGCTCGTTCATCATTTGATCGATTGTTGCCCTCACCAATAAGAAGGAAGACTGAAGTCTCTTCATCGATTACTTCAAAAGGTCCATGAAAGAAATCACAGCAATTAACAGTTGGAGAATCAATTTGCAGCATTTCCATGATATTACAAATCGAGAAAACATAGGCCGCTCCAAATGTTGCCCCACTCGCCATGACATGAACGGATGTTGATTCACGATTTTGAATCGCCCATTTAATCGCTTTGGTTCGAATCTTTGTAACTGCTTGATTATAAATGTTGTTAACCGCTTTAAAATTTTCCAGTGCAAGCTCAATATGCTCGTATCCCTCAACGACATCCATTACTAGCATTGCAATTTTTAATCCGTAAGCAGAGTTGGTTTTAGAAAAATCGCTGCTGTCTACTGCAACAGAATCATAACCAATTTGGTAATCGCAGATTTCCGTTAATTCTGATTCATCTACATATAAGGCGATGGTTGCTGCGCCAAGTTTTTTGGCAAGCTTAGCTGCTTCGATCGTTTCAGGAGTTCCCCGCATTGAACAAATAACTGCCAATGTATTTTTTCCAACAAAAGCCGGTGGTGCTTTAACAAACTCATTACTAGTGATATTTCTAGATCGAATTTCTGACGCCTCTTGATTTAAAAAATAGTCCCCTGGATAAAAACCGCCATAACTTCCACCTGCTGCTAACCACACCACATTTTTAATCCCGCCAACTGCCTGCTGCTCCTTGTTTATTTCCTCGATGATACTTCTTAGTTCCATTGTAACTCCTCACTTTCTTTTTAGTAATTTCCACCTTTTGCAATACAAGTATAATACATGTTGGAGATTATTTCAATACGAGTTGATGGCAATAAATTAAACTTGTACTATAGTTGAACTATCAGATTACTTTGCTTATAATAAAGAAAAGGCGGTGTGATGATGGTTCAAGAAATTGTTGATAAGAATAAACCTCTCTATTTACAGATCAAAGAAGCCATTCTTCAACAAATCAAACAAGAGGAACTCAAAGCTGGCGACAAACTGCTTTCTGAAGCACAATTTCAAAGAAGCTTTAATGTAAGCAGAATTACTGTTCGCAAGGCAATTGACGAATTAGTGGAAGAAGGCTATTTGTTCCGTCTCCAAGGAAAAGGCACCTTCGTAAAAAAACACAGCAAGACTCAACAAAGAAGCTTGTCATTAACTCAAGTTTGTCAAGATCAGGGAAAAAAACTAACTTCTGAGGTTCGCTCTATTCAGGAGCTTCCTGCTCCCATTGATTTTGATCGATTATTTAGTTCCGATAACGTTATAACTGTCGAACGTATTCGTAAAATTGATGGCGTACCGATTATGCTTGAAAAAAATTATTTTCCGCTAGAATATACTTTCTTATTTGAAAATGATTTATCAGGCTCACTTTATCAACTCCTAGATACTTTTAATATCGATCCAAAATATAAGGGCATGAATCAAGTATCAATCAATCAATTAACCGATCAGCAGTCTAAGCTATTCAATGTACAAAGCGGACTCTCCGTGATCCACCACTTAGGGACTGTTTATAATTCAAAAAATCAGCTAGTTTTAGCTTCAGAAGAACTTGTTCGTGTTGATCTGCCAGATTTATTTAAGTATTATTTATAGTGATAAAAAAAGGTGCTCTTTCCGCTAAACAGAAAGAGCACCTTTTTTAATATTAACGTTCGTCAGAAATCTTAATTATTCTCTGACAAAGCATCCTCGACCGCTTTCATGATCGTAACACTGCTTTGAGTAGCCCCACTTATAGCATCCACATCTAAACTTTGCTCGCCTATAATCTTATCGACGATTTTCTCGCCATTTTTTCCTAAACCTGTCACATGATCAACCATTCTAATAGTAGCGATTTTGCCGTCTTCTACTAATACATTTACCTTTACAGATACTGGTTTAATCGTTGCAGCTCCTTCATACTCACCATCTGTTACTCGTGATAAATCAATCTCATTGATTTTCACTTTCCTTAAAGTATTTTTTGTTAAAATACTTGCACCGATTTTCACACACAAAATAAGGACCACTATGACCAGAAAAATAGTAATCAGCTTTTTCATTTGTTTGTCCCCCTTTTTACTACTTAATGATCTCTAATTCCTCCAAATTGATATAATCTACACTACCGATATCAGCAACTTTTTCAATAGCTTCCTCAATGTTAAGTTTCTCGTGAGCTGCTTTTTTCTTACTAGCTTTACTAATCATTTTAACTATAAGCTTTTCTGGTAATTTCAGTTGTTCTTTTTCAAGTCGTCCCCTTAAATGAAACATCTTCGCTTCTGGAAATATTTTCATAATCCCATTATGGATCTCAGCCAGTTTTTCTTGATCATTTTTTGAAGTTAGCCCAACTGAGATAATAGTAATTTGCTGGCTAGTAGAAATTTTTTTCTTCAGTTCATCCAAACCTAGTACATTTCCAGCATAAACACTGCCAAAATAGAAAATCTTTTCCGCACTTGCCAGTTCCTCTGGAGGGGCTTGTGTATATTCAAAAATCTGATAATCATTTTTTTCAGCAAAGGTTTTTGCATAAAGCCCAGTACTTCCTTTTTTTGTTGCGTAAATCACGATACTGGTCATTCTATTTCCTCCTTGATTATTTCATTTTCTGTTGCTTCTAGCTTTTCTGTCCCATCATACAATTTCATAAAAACAGAAAAAAATAGTTCTAACTCCTGATCTGTATATTCTTCAAAAATAATACCGAGCGCCTTGCTGTGCAGCTGAGCTACTGATTGGAAATATTCTTCTCCTTTTGCTGTTAGAGCTAAGTTTGTTCTTCTTCGGTCATTACTGTTTCGAGAGATCATGATTAACTTTTTCGATTCTAATACTATTGCTAATTTTTTGATATTTTGCCTAGAGCATCCCAATAGCTCGCCACAACTAGTCAAGTCAAGTGTTTTATCAGGAGCTTGCTTGATCATCACTAAAACCATAAATTGCTTCATAGTTATAAATGGATCTACTTTATCGAACGATGTCTGTAATCGATTGCTTAAAATAAATAAACTAGCAAAAATCGCTCGTTGTTGTTTATCTCGACCTCTTTTAAATGCTTCTGTTAAATTCTTTACACTCATAATTATATCTCCTAACAGCTAAATTAGGTAACTTGTTACTTATATTTTACATAGCTTCAGCACTAAATGATATAGGGCTAAAGTCCTATTTAAAAAAATCATATAAATCGCTATTTATACGAATTTTTGATTTTTTTAAGATTTTCTATATAAATCATCTATCTAAAAATGTATAATAAAATCATATAAAACGGTTTCATTTTTTTGTACAGACCATATTATTTATATCACTATTTTATGCAAGGGGAAGAAAATTGAAAAATTCGATCATTAATATTGATAAACGACATAAAGACATTTTAGATATTTTAGAAAAGAATGAACACATGACCACTTTAGAGTTAGCTGAGGCTTTAGATGTATCGCTTAGTACGATTCGTCGTGACCTTCACTTGTTAGAGGAAAAAAATGATATTATTCGTAAATTTGGCTATTGTATTTTTAATTTTGATAACAAGCTTGATAATGATCATTCTGGTCCTGTTCGAATAAAGCAGGCCATTGCTCAAGAAGCAAACAAGTATATACATGATGATGACACGATTTTTATTAATTCCAGTTCGACTGCTTTAAAGACCGTCGATTTTATGCATGCTGAGCATTTAACAATCATAACAAATAATTTGAAAATCAATTATTCATTGCAAAATGCCAACTATAATTATGTTTTGACAGGTGGTGAGATGCGCTATCCAAAGGAGTCCTTAGTGGGAGATGTCGCAATCAATACTATATCTGCTGTTAATGCAGATGTGTGTATTATTGGCTGTAATGGGGTTGATTTAGAGAATGGGGTCACTACCAAATTCATCAATGAGGCTGCTATCAACGAAATGATGGTTAAAAAAACAACCCGATGTAAAATTTTAGTAGCGGATCACCGAAAAATCGGAATAACATCTAAATTTAAAATAGCTGATGTTTCCTCTTTTGATTACTTAATCACAGATAAATTTAGTTCAGATACAGTTTTAGAGGAGTTTCAAAATATGGGGGTAACTGTCGTTCAAGTCACTTAAAGGAGTGTGGTTCTTTGAAAAGTTCCAATCAAGCGTTGCTTTCTACAAATCTTATATTTGTCTTTTTAATTTCATATGGTTTAACTATTACATTGACTGCCTTTTTCTTAGCCAGTCCTCAAAAGTTAATTATAGGAATGCAGCACATTATCAGTTCACCGAGTAATTTGGTAACGGATTATGTGCATATTGCTGGTGTTGGACCTGCTTTTCTAAATAGCGGGATTCTAACCTTAAGTAGTCTGTTTCTTTTGCGTAAACATAAACATCATTTTTGTTCACTTACTGTTTCAGTGATCATGATGCTCTCTGGTTTTTCTTTTTTCGGAAAAAATATTGTAAACTCAGCTCCAATTATTTTTGGATGTTTGCTTTATCTGCGAATTCATCACTCTGGCAGACAAGATCTATTAGTTATGGGATTATTAAGTACTTGTCTCTCACCAATTGTTAGTACCATTTATAGTGCGCCGGATCATTTCATTATTCCTAATACAATGATTGCTTTAATTGCGGGGCTATTGATTGGATACTTGATTTTACCAATCTTTGAGTTTCTAAAAGTTCACACAAAAGAATTAAATTTATATAATATGGGATTTTCTGCTGGTTTTATCGGTGTCATCGGAAATTTGACTACTCGAAATGTCTTAGCTATAAAAATTGTTCCGCATGCTCTTTCTTTTGAGCATCACCGCGCTTTGTTTTATTTTCTTGTTGCTCTTTTCACTGTACCTCTTCTCGTCTTTCTTTATTTCTATAAAAAAAATATCACTCGTTCAAAGTATCTGCTCTCAGACTTAAAGAAAATTGCTCGTTTTTCCTTATATGGATATCTTGCAGTGATTCTCACGCTCGTACTAAAAGTTCCTTTGAGCGGAATTTTGGTCGGTGCCATTTTAACTTTCGCTGGTTTTAGTATGTATAATTTTAAATTTCGTTACTTCTTTTTCCCAGCGCTTGGAGTATTTCTAACCGCATTGCTTTTCTATCAGGATCTTGCAACAACGAACAATATTGTCATCATCCTTTTTGCCAGCACTCTTGCACCGATGACTCGAAAATATGGTTTAGTTACAGGTACATTTTCTGGCGGCTTTTTTTCATTAGTTACCAGAAATACACAGTATCTGACAGCAGGAATCAACCTGTATAACTGTGGATTTGCTGGAGGGATTACCGTTCTATTGATGGATCTTGTTCGAATACAATTTTATAAAAATAGTAAAATTAAAAAATATTTTCAAACACTACATCTTTCTATCATCCATAATGAAAAAAAAATTATGACAAAATTTCAAGATTTCTCTCAAGCATTTATCTTCAAAATCACAACTATCAAAGATAATCATCCATAAATTCTAAATGAACGAGTTGGACCTACTGTTGTTAAATCATGGTCAACCCATTTGGACTCTATATAGACATTCTTCTTTATTTTTAAAGAAAACAAACTTGCTTAGCGTATCTTTGATTAAGTTACACTAATTCATTGCTTCAATTAGTTAACGAACTTCCATAACTCTATTTTTTTAACGAAAATTACTGCTAGAATAGGTTCACTAAAATGACTAAAGGAGATTACTATGCGAGGAACGATTTCAACTGATCAACGTGTTTACCATTATGAGTCCCCCTTCTTAAAACAAGGAGAAAATGGGTTGTCACTTAACCAATTACGCGCGCAGTTTATTAAAAAATTTTTGAATAATCCCCGAGCTAAATATGTTACAGAAAATTATGCACTTGAAAAGGAACAACGTCGAGTGAATATTTGGCGTAAAGATGGAAAAATTCTTTCGGAAGATGAATTGCTTAGAATTGATACAGTCGTTCCACAAATATTTGAAATAATTTGATCTTTATCCTCATTCAAAACGATTTTTCTGTTCAAACAGTTTTACCGAGATTTTTTTCCTCAATAAAAGCTATTGCATTGTGCTCACAGCTCAGTGCAATAGCTTTTTATCTTATTCCTCAACTAAAAAACAGATCGTTTTTCCTCAAGATGAAGAAACTCGATCTGCAATAATTAGTTTTCCTTTTTTAGAAGCGCCAAGAATTGATCGCCATAATTGTCTAGTTTACTTTTTCCTACTCCTTTAATTTGTAAGAATTCTAACGATGTTTGAGGTTGCTTTTCGGCTAATTCTGTTAATGTTTTATCCGAGAAAATGACATATGGCGGTAAATTTTTTTCTTGAGCGAGCTGAGATCGCAAAGTTCTCATTTTTTCAAAAAGTTCATTATCTGCCACCAATTGTTTCACTGGTGCCTGTTTGCGATATACTTCTTGTTTGCCCAAAAGAACAGAAATCCCTTGTTCAGAAACTGTCAACACAGGGTATTGACCTTCGGAAGGAATCAAATAGCGTTCTGCTGTAAGATAATCAATCAGGTTAGCAACCTCTTTTTGCGAATGATCTTTCATTAGCCCATATGTAGGCAGCTGTTGGAACTTCCATTGATTTATTTTTTGATCGTTCGATCCCGTCAAGACTTTCGCGACGAGTGCTTTTCCAAATTTTTCTCCCATACGCTTCACACAAGACAATACTTTTTGCGTATCAACTGTAATATCAACTTGTTCTCGCTCATCTAAGCAGTTACTACATCTTCCACAATCTGCCTGATCTTCGCCAAAATATTTCAAGATATAGCGTTGCAAACACATTTGTGTGTGTGCATATTGATTCATTTCTCGTAATTTCGTGTATTCATTTTGTTGATAATTTATTTCCGATTGAGATTGTTCAATGAAAAAGTGTTGAATCTGAATATCATGAGGTGCATAGAGCAATACTGCTTCACTCGGCAAACCATCCCTTCCGGCACGACCGGCCTCTTGGTAATAAGATTCCAGATTTCCTGGAATCTGTGCATGGATCACAAAACGAACATTGCTTTTATTAATTCCCATACCAAAAGCATTCGTTGCAATCATCACCTCAATTCGATCAAAAAGAAAGTCCTCTTGATTTTTCAAGCGATCGTCCCCATTCAAACCTCCATGATACTTCCCTACAGCGAAATCATGATGCTTCAACAAATGATATAAACGATCGACTTCTTTTCGTGTTGAAGCATAAATGATTCCAGACTGCCCTCTATTAAGTTTTAAGTATTCCAGTAAATAAAGATCCTTTTGTTCTTTTACAACTTGAAAAGCTAGATTTTCACGGGCGAAACCTGTCTTCACTTCATTCTCTTTCGAAATATGTAACAAACTAGAAATATCATCTGCTACCTGTGGTGTTGCCGTAGCGGTTAACGCAATAATCGTTGGCTGTTGATCAAAGTTCTCAATTGTTTCTGCCAATTTTAGATAACTCGGACGAAAGTCATGCCCCCATTGTGAAATACAATGAGCTTCATCAACCGCTAAAAGCTCGATAGGAACATATCGTAATAATTCGCGAAAATCCACTGATTCTAGACGCTCAGGAGCAACATATAGCAGCTTGATCTCTCCTCGAGCCGCTTGCTTCAGCCGTTCGTTCATTTCTAAATTGGATAATGTACTATTGATAAAAGCTGCTGGGATTCCTATCTCATTCAAGCTGTCTACTTGGTCCTTCATTAGGGAGATCAAAGGAGAAATTACCAGCGTCAACCCATCAAGTACTAGTGCCGGCAATTGATAACAAATCGATTTCCCGCCACCAGTAGGCATGATCCCTAAGACATTTTGATGCTGCAGAACTTTTTGGATAATTTCTTCCTGTCCGCTTCTAAATTGCGTATAGCCAAATTTTTCTGCTAATAATGCTTTTATTCGATCCATAATTAGATCCTTCCTTATTAGTTGGTCCTTAAAAATAAATTTTTAATCATTTAAAAAAATGAGGCGAAGGACATTCTCATCCAACGCCTCAAAACAATAAGCATAATTCGTGCCTATTTCTTCTTAGGTTCGTCCTCGTCCATTTTCAACACAGCCATGAAGGCTTCTTGAGGTACCTCTACTGAACCAATTTGTTTCATTCGTTTCTTACCTTCTTTTTGTTTCTCCAGCAACTTACGCTTACGAGAAACATCCCCGCCGTAACATTTTGCCAACACATTTTTACGTAAAGCTTTGATATCAGTACGAGCAACAATTTTAGTACCGATTGTTGCCTGGATCGGCACTTCGAATTGTTGACGCGGAATCAAGGTTTTCAATTTATCAACGATTGCACGACCGCGCTCTTGAGCAAACTCACGGTGAACAATAAAGCTTAATGCATCGACTTTTTCAGCATTTAACAGAATATCCATTTTAACAAGACGGCTTTCTCGATAATCAGCCATTTCATAATCCAATGATGCGTAACCCTTTGTGCTAGATTTTAGTTTATCAAAGAAATCAAACACAATTTCTGATAATGGGATATTGTAAACAACATTCACACGGTAATCATCTAAGTAGTCCATCGTGATGAATTCACCACGTTTGCGTTGTGAGAGCTCCATTACGGCACCAACGTAATCATTTGGAACCATAATATTGGCTTTTACAAACGGTTCTTCAACGTTCTGAATTTTTGATGGATCAGGGAAATCAGACGGATTATCAACAATTAATTGCGTTCCATCAGTTAAGTTCACATGATAGATAACTGACGGTGCCGTTGTGATTAACTCCAAATTGAACTCACGTTCTAAACGTTCTTGCACAACATCCATGTGCAGGAGCCCTAAAAATCCGCAACGGAAACCAAAGCCTAAAGCTTGAGAAGTTTCCGGTTCAAACTGTAAAGCCGCATCGTTTAATTGTAATTTTTCCAATGCTTCACGCAAATCATTGTAACGAGAAGTATCAATTGGATACAATCCACAGAACACCATTGGATTCATTTTACGATAGCCGGCCAATGCTTCTTCAGCTGGATTATTGGCAAGAGTTACAGTATCCCCAACACGAGTATCTTGGACAGACTTTATACTAGCCGTTATATATCCAACGTCCCCCACCATCAAGTAATCTCGCTGTACCGCTTTTGGTGAAAAGACTCCAACTTCTGTCACATCGAAGGTTTTACCATTACTCATTAATTGAATCTTGTCACCAGGGCGAACAATACCATCAGTGATACGAACATTCAGTACGACTCCTCGGTAGCTATCATAAACTGAGTCGAAGATCAATGCCTTCAACGGAGCTTCCAATTTTCCACTTGGCGCTGGGACATTTGTTACAATTTGTTCTAAGATTTCGCTGATACCAATACCCGTTTTTGCACTTGCTAGAACAGCATCTTCAGCATCAATACCGATCACGTCTTCAATTTCCTTACGTACTCGCTCTGGATCAGCAGCTGGCAAATCAATTTTATTGATAACCGGCAAAATTTCTAAATCGTTATCTAAAGCTAAATAGACATTTGCTAATGTTTGCGCTTCTATTCCTTGAGCTGCATCAACGACTAATACTGCACCTTCACAGGCAGCTAAGCTTCGTGAAACTTCATAAGTAAAGTCGACATGTCCTGGTGTGTCAATCAAATGAAAAATATAAGTTTGACCATCATTGGCTGTATAATGCAGTTCTACCGCATTTAGCTTAATTGTAATTCCACGTTCACGTTCAAGATCCATTGAATCTAGTAACTGTTCCTGCATTTCACGGGAACTTACAGTATTTGTCTGTTCTAAGATCCGGTCAGCTAGCGTAGATTTTCCGTGATCGATATGTGCAATGATCGAAAAATTTCGAATCATCCCTTGGCGTTTCTTCATTTCTTCTATATTCATCAAAGTTCCTCATTTCTTTTAATCAGCACTGTCAATTATACCAACGTTTCTAATAGAAAAAAAGTCTTTTCCCCTATTTCCCAAAGTCGGTAAGAGAAATATAATCCTGCTTTTGCTATACTTAAGATGTAAACTAAAATCGGGGCTCAATCCGCCAACTTTACTCTTGCTCAAGCACGTTTGTAAAACGGGGGCGTATTGATGATTAAGTGCATTTCCAAAAAAACTTTCTTAAATGAAGAGTAGTCTTATAAGAATATATTTTGTCGAATGCCCATTAGAATAGAATCCGATTTATTTTTTCTAAGATCAATAATTTCACAGCAAGAATCAGGAGATGAAAGAATGGACAGTGACTTTAAGAAACAATTAGTCTTGAAGCCAGTTGGTGAGGAACATTTAGCGCAATATGACGAATTGCTCAGCTATGTTTTTCAAGTAACAGAAAGTGATATCGAAAACAGCGGATACGAAAGTAAGCGGGAAATGGTTCGAGCGAAGCAACCTGTGCTGGAGCAATCTAAGGTTTTTGGTTGGTTCCACGATGAAAATTTGATTTCTCAGATTGCCATTTACCCTTGTGAAGTAAATATTCACGGGAAGCTTTTTCAAATGGGGGGTGTAACTGGGGTTGGGACTTATCCTGAATATGCCAACCATGGACTAATGAAGGACTTGATTGAGAAGGCCTTGATCCAAATGCGTGAAGACCGTCAATGGATTTCCTACTTGTACCCTTACAACATCCCATATTATCGTCGCAAAGGCTGGGAAATTATGTCGGATAAGCTCAGCTTCAAAATCAAGGATACACAATTGCCTAAGCAAGTTGATCTTCCAGGCATTGTTGAACGTAAGGAAGTCGATGATCCTGATGTTTACCAAGTGTATCACGAATTTGCTTTAAATAATCATGGAGCAATGATTCGCAAAGAATTGAACTGGGAAGAATACTGGCGTTTCGAAAACGAGGAAGAGCGAATCGCAGCCATTTACTATGATGTCAACAAGAAGCCGACAGGCGTGCTTTTTTACTGGATCTCAGATGAAATTTTTCATATTAAGGAAATGTTTTATTTAAATCAAGAAGCACGAAACGGTTTATGGAATTTTATTAGTGCTCACTTCTCAATGGTATATTGGGTCAAAGGAGATATTTTCAAAAACGAACCACTCTCCTTCTTACTTGATGACAGCGAGATCACAGAAACCATTGCTCCTTTTTTTATGGCACGAATTGTTGATGTGAAAGAGTTCCTATTAGAGTATCCCTTTGAAAAATCTGTAGAACCCTTTTATTTTGAAGTCGATGATCCTATTGCTGAGTGGAATAATGGACTATTCGCACTTAATTGGGATGATACTGGCAAATTGAAGATTAGCGATCAACCTAATGGCAAAAGAATCCGACTGAACATTCAAACATTGACCTGTATGTTGATGAATTACCGTCGTCCTGCTTATCTTGCTCGTATCGAACGGCTGGATGCTGACAAAAAAGCAATTGAATTATTAGAAACAACAATACCAGATATGGAGGCTTATTTTAGTGACTACTTCTAAACATATTTATTTTGCCGCACCGTTATTTGCACAAAGTGACTTATTTTATAATCAATATTTAGTAAAAAAAATCCGTGAACTTGATGCAGACCTGACAATTTACCTACCACAGGAAAATGAAGGCATCAATGATAAAACTGCCTACGCTGACAGTAAGATGATTGCTCTTGCGGATACCGAGGAAGTTTTAAAGAGTGATTTGATGATCGCTCTATTAGATGGTCTGACAATTGATGCAGGTGTTGCATCAGAAATCGGTGTCGCTTATGCAAAAGGAATTCCTATCATTGCTCTGTACACCGATTCCCGTCAACAAGGTGCAGATAATCAGCAAAAGATCGATGCACTTCAGACGCCTGCAGAAAATCAATTTCATTATCTTAATTTGTATACAGTTGGTCTGATCAAATTGAATGGTACTATCGTCAGTAATGAAGAGGCTCTTTTGCAAAAAATCAAATCTTTTTTAGAAGGTAGTGATTTCCGTGACTTATAAAAAATATCGGATTGCGTTGTTGGTGTTTGGGGCCCTTTGCCTGGTCTATAATATTTTTGAATTTTCGATTGGCAAATATTCAACAAAACAAGGGATAATTTTTGTAATCGAATGTTTAGCTGGTATTATGTTGATATTTTTACCAGAACTAATTGAAAAATTGTTCAAGATCATTTTACCCGAAAAAGTGATTTATTTTTATTGGTTCTTTTTAATTATCTCCGTCTTTTTAGGAACTTCCTTGCACATGATCTCGATTATTTCTTTTTGGGACAAAATTTTGCATACTGTTAGCCCAATGGTCCTAACTGCATTAGGTTATGGCTTGATTGGCTTCTTTATGAAAGAGGCAGATATCAGTAAATCATCACCATGGCTGTTTCTACTTTTTGGTTTTGCATTTGCTGGTGTGTGTGGTGTCTTCTGGGAATTTTGGGAGTTTCTCTGCGATTCAGCTGCCGATATGAACCTTCAAAGATATGCTACGTCAGCAGGCAAGTTATTAGTAGGACGGGCTGCTTTGATGGATACGATGGGAGATCTTTTAACCAATACAATCGGCGCGATAGTGATGGGAATTTATGCCAAAATTCAAAGTCACGGCAATGCTGCCTATTTTGAGGAGTATCGACTAAAGAAAAGTAACAAATAAAAAAAGATTCAAAACCGAAATTTTTATCGGTTTTGAATCTTTTTTATTTGTTTTCTGGGTGAAGGTTTTCTTTCATTGTATACGAAGCTAAAGTTATTTTGATAATACCAGTTCGTTTTAACATTCCTTCAGGTATTTCGTCAAATTGAGCGTCTTCAGCTGCATGTGCCATCAAAAGATGCAAAGCTCGTCGCTTCTCCTCTAACTCATCTACTAATTCGGCTTTTCCAAACCCAATTAAACTTTGATATGCATAGGAATAAGTGGCTGCATTCATCGTGCCTTCTATTAATTTATGATTTCCATCCATCTCAATGGCAACCTTAGGATTTTCTTGGAGCATCGATACTTTTTTTCCATCATTTGCCCCATGAACAAAAAGTATTAGTTTCTCCTCAGCCCATTCATAACCAAAATTTACTGGTACAACATAAGGATACTCCTCACCATTTAATGCAATTCGTACAACTTGTGTCTTTTTCACAAAGTTTTTGATTAAATCTAAATCCGTTACTTGTCTTTTTTTTCTGCGCATTCTTCTTCCCCCATCCTTCCAATCCTTTCTTCTAATCATAATAGATTAGAAATCAAAAAGAAATCTTTTTTTAGTTAAAAAAACTGAAAATTGATAGACTGCGGTTTGTCTTTTTTAGTAGTAAAAACCTTTTCTAATCAAGGATTTACCTCTTTTTTTGTGTGATTTTTTGTACTAAAATAGCTACTGTAATTATTTGAAAATTTGCTGAAAATGAAAGGCGTGTCTATTTTGATTGAAACTGTCGTATTTGATATCGATGATACTATTTACGATCAACAAGAACCATTTCGCAAGGCTGTTCAAAATTTATTTCCTTTAGTAAGTGAAGAAGATATGCTTCCGCTTTATACTCGTTTCCGTGTTCATAGTGATGCAAACTTTAACAAGGTCATTACACAAGAATGGACATTAGAATTCATGCGATCCCATCGGATCAGCCAATCTTTGAAGGATTTGGATTATCCCCACATCACCGATAATGAGGCATTAATGTTCCAAGATGTTTATGAGGATGAACTAGATGCTATCACTATGCACCAAGAAGTTGAAAAAACACTAGATTTTTTAAAAGACAAAAAAGTGCCCATCAGCATCATCACAAACGGACCAACCGATCACCAATACAAAAAAATTTTACAATTGGGGTTATTGAATTGGGTCAACGAAGACAATATTATTATTTCACAAGCAACAGGTTATGAAAAACCTGATGTTGAGATTTTTGACCTTGGTAAAAAACAGTTTGATCTAAATCCTGAGTGTTCTTTATACGTTGGTGACAACTTTAATAACGATGTAATCGGTTCAAAACGAGCTGGCTGGCAATCACTTTGGTTGAACCATCGTAATCGGCAATTACCAAAAGGAACATCACAAATTCACGATATTGAATTAACTTCTTTCGATCAATTATTACCAACTTTCCAACATATTTTTGCATAAATAGCGGCACGGAGTAACTCCCGTGCCTTTTTTAACTTATTTTAAATAAAGTGATTGTCTTCCCATTTTATCAAAAACGTTTTCGAAATCTTCTTTATCAACGATTCGATTTTTATAACCATAGGGATCATTTACATAAACATTTTGATCGTCTACTCCAACAATGACGACTGAATGGCAAAGTGGTGAAACAGTTACTTCACCGCTAGTTGTTTCCCATGTCCTAAAATCTTTGGCCGTTGGAATTTTAAAGTCTACTGTTGTAATAACCCAGACGGGAGTCCCCTTTTGAATTAAAGTTTCTAAATCAGTAAATTCAGTGTTGCTGCTAGCAACAACACTTTGCTTTTTTGAAACTATTTTTTCTGCAACCTCGGCAATTGGTTCCACAGCTACGCCCATTGCCTCATAGCCCGTGTAAATATTTCCAACAAATCCTTCGTGAGGATTCCCTCGAATTTCTTCCGCTTCATTTTCATAAACAGGTACATAGTTCAACAATTCCGCTAAATCATTTTTATTGGTTCCATAATCATAATAATTTAGCAACATTGATAGCGCGGTGATTTCACAGCCATTTTCTAAAGGGATTATCCCTGAATTTTGATTTTCGATCGGAACATCTATGAGCTTTGTTTTCGTGTTTTCATTATCAACCGTTAAAATTTCTGTCTGCTCCTCCTTATTCACTTCGCTACTATCTGCGTGCAATCGTTTATTTTGAGAAAAAAAGATAATACTGCTACCAAAAAGTATGATAATTGTGAGTATCCATTTTACTAAGCGTTTGATTTTTTTCACCTCATTTACTAGCTTATATTAAGGTGAGTATCTCAATCCTAACTTAAATGAAGCTAAAAAGACGCTGAAAACCAGAGTAGTTTTCAGCGTCTTTTCTATTGATGCTCCTCATCGTATTCCATTTTACGATATTTTTCCATCTTCTTGCTAAACAATACACCATTTGAAGGCGGTGTATAGGTTATCGCATTAGCCCCTGCAGCAATCGTCGCTTCGATCGTTTCTTCATCTGGACCGCCAGTAGCAATGATCGGGAGTTCTGGATATGCTTCTCTAAAGTATTTCACAGCTTGAACAGTGTCTTTTCCAGCACTTATATTGATTATATCAACACCGGCTGCCAGCTTTTCTTCAATCTTCGAGTACTTTGATGTAACTGTCGCAATCACAGGCACATCAACCACATCATAAATAGCCTGGATCGTCTCTACTGGAGTTGGTCCGTTTACTACAACACCTAGACTTCCCTGAGATTCTGCAAACATTCCCATATATGCTGAACGTGATCCGTGTGTTAGTCCTCCGGCGACACCTGAAAATACTGGAATGTCAGCTGCTTCAATAATACTTTTAGTAATTGCCGGGTGCGGAGTAAATGGATATACAGCAATCACTGCATCTGCATCTGTATTTCGAATAATTGCGATATCCGTCGTAAAAATTATCGAACGAATCCTTTTACCAAAAATACTGATTCCTGTTGCGTTTTGGATGACTTTTGGTACACGAACAATATCTTGTCGCAATTCAGTCATAATTTCAGGTACGTAATTATCTGCCATTCAAATTCATCTCCCTATCAACTTCCTATGTTGAGTTTACTATGAATGATCGTACTGTTCCAAATTATATGTTTCAATGACACTTATGATTTTGTTCGCATAATCAGGGTCGGTGGCATATCCCGCTGTTTGCAGAGCTTGTGCTGCCTGGCGATAATCAGTAGCCGTTAAGACCCCTGCATAAAGCTTAGGATCCCAATTCGTCCCATTGACAAAAAGCATCGTATGATCGTCTAAAGATTCATTCCAAGAATTGTATACTTTGAACTCCCCTTGGATAGTAATCCATTGCTCATTCATATACTCCTTTGTCTCGAGGCTGACTTTAGGCTGATTTCCCGAAGCTTTGATGCCAAAAAGGTTTTTATATTGGCTGGCAAGCTGTGATTGTCCCCAATTAGATTCCAAGATGGCTTGTCCGAGAATAATACTAGGTAAAACGCCGTATCCTTGTTGCAACTCCTTCGCGTGTGGAGCAAGTTTGTCAATAAACTCTTGACGGGAAAGTGTTTCCTCTCCTTGTTCATTTTCAACTCCAAAATCAGATAATGTATGTAAAGAAAAAACGAAAGCTAACCCAATCACTAAGATTCCCGCGAAAATAAGCGGGATCGAAATTTTGGCCTTTCGTTTTTTATATGTTTTTTTAGGCATAGTAACTCCTTACTTAGCTGACAACTGTTTCAAAAACTCTTCAAGCGTCAGATCATGTTTGGTAATATATTCAGCATTTTCCTTACCAACGTACCGGATATGCCATGGCTCATAAGTTATACCAGTTATATCCTGCCGATCTTTGGGGTAGCGAATGATAAACCCATATTTTGGCGCATTTTCTGCAATCCAGTTTGCTCCAGGCTGACCACCGTAAGAAGCATCCAATACTTGTGTCGAATAAGTGTTATACCAATCTTGATCCACGATATCAACAGCAAGTCCAGTATGGTGTTCGCTATATCCAGGTTCTGTAATAGTCTCTTTCGTTTTTGAAATCGCATCTTGTTCGGTCATCCCATTTCCGCTGACCAATCCATTCACATTTGTATTAAAAACTTCCTTTTGCGAATCGACCGAGCGAAAAGCTGAAATGATTACTAAAGGGAATCCAGCTTTCGTTGCTGCTTCCGAAAATGCCTCGTAGTCTGCGGCTATTCGACTGTCGACTTGATGGCTGTTATCTGACAGCGTAGTTAACTGGCTTTCAGCAACTTCATTTTCAATTTTATTTTTTGGTCCGACTAAAACAAGATTCCAATCTTTTGCATTAGAATCAGGCAACGCCTTTTGTACAGCATTCTTCTTTTTTGTAGTTGTCTTGTTATTTTCAAATGAATAGGTAGTTGCTGTTGCTTTCTTCGCATCTGATTCTGCAGGTGCACTATAAAAAAGCGAATAGGCGGTCATTCCAAACATGATAATGACTGAAAGTAGTCCTACAGTTTTCTTCAAATTAAAAATCCTCTCATTAATCGTCCAATGACGTATATGTCTCTGTAAGATTTTCGTTTACCCAATCAAGCAGCGCGGTCTTTTTATGTGCGCTGGCAATTTGATTTTGGATATGGGCCGGCAAACGAAAACTTAGTATATCACTATATCCCCAATTATTGTAATCAATGGTTACTCGCAGGTCGATATAGTCGTGGTTCTCCTCTTCATTTTTATTCTTAAAAGGAATCATCTCAACTTGAGCTAAGCCGCTGGCGATCCATTTCTGAGCAACGATCGTTTTCATCTCACGATATTCTGCAACCGCTGTTGGACGCTTTTCCGGGAACAAAAAGGTTTGACGAATAACTTTTTGACTCAACATCCATTCATAATCGCTAAATAGATTCTTAATCTTTTGATTGGCTTCAGGAGTTAAATTATTTTGACCGGCCTTCCACTGTTGCCATTGAATTTCATTGACGCCTAAATAATCTTGATAAAAATCTTGTTCTGTATGAAATTGTTCAAAAATTGCGCTCATTACTAAATCTAAATATATTTTATTCACGAAAAAATCCCTCCTCTCTTATTCTACTGAATTTTTAGAAAAAATACAGTCCTTTGGCAAATCGATTGAAATATTTTAATATTTACTGCTATACTTTCAATGAAGCTTCTACTTGATCTCTTATTCATAGTGATTGATTAAGCCGAAAAATAAATGTTTGAACTTCAAATTAAGGAGGAACGTTATGACAGACTTACAATGGGGAATTGTTGGGCTGGGGGGAATCGCTCATGATTTTGCGAAAAATTTTGACCAAACAACGAGCAATTTAACCGCCTGTGCTTCACGCAGCCAACAAAAGGCGGAGGATTTTGCGAAACTATATAATCTACCAAAGGCATATGGCAGCTACGATGAGTTATTGGCTGATGATGATGTTTCAATTATATATATCGCTGTCCCAAATCGCCAGCATCATGAACATATCATGCTAGCGTTACAAGCCGGCAAACATGTTCTGTGCGAAAAAGCAATCACCATGAATTTATCAGAGTTGCAGGAAGTCATCGAACTAGCTGAACAAAAACAATTAGTAGTAGCTGAAGCTATGACGATTTTTAATATGCCTTTATACCAAGAACTCCATGCTTTAATGGATAGCGGTCGACTAGGAAAGTTGAAAATGATCCAAGCCCCCTTTGGTAGTTATAAAGATCCTGATCCAACAAACCGTTTCTTTAATCCTGATCTGGCCGGAGGAGCTTTGCTTGATATCGGAACCTACGCAGTGTCTTTTGCTCGCTGGTTCTTGTCTGAGCAACCAGATGTTGTTGCTTCAACAATGGTTCCTTTTGCAACTGGAGTCGATGAGCAATCAGTAACAATTTTACAAAATCAAAGGAATGAACTGGCTGCTGTTAGTCTGACTTTTCAAGCAAAAATGCCGAAAAAAGGTATCGTCGCTTTTGAAAATGGTTATTTAACCATCGATGACTATCCTAGAGCAGATAAAGCCGAATTACTCTTCAATGATGGAACTAAAGAATTGATTGAATCTGGCTTCACAGGAAATGCTATGAATTATGAAATCGAAAATATGGTGAAAATGATTAAGGGGACTCTCCCTAATAAATCGCTCTTCTATACGAAAGACGTGATTGAGATTCTAGATCAAATGCAGAAAATTTGGTACCAACAATAGAAAATTTTTGACAAGAGGTGTTACTTAAGTAATGCCTTTTGTTTTTTTGTCAAACTTCCGCTAAACTATTATATATAAAGAAAAGAAAGAGGGAGAAAAATTGCAAATTGGTCGTTTTCGTCTGGGCATGCGAACGATGAAAACTGCACTGGCCGTGCTGCTGTGCATTTTATTATTCCATGTGACCGACCGTGGATCACCTTTAATCGCTGCATTAGCTGCCGTCTTTTCTTTGCGGCAGGATTTGACGACTAGTATTTCCTTTGGCCGTTCACGAGTATTAGGAAACTCGCTAGGCGGGTTGCTGGCGTTAATTTTTTACTATGTCCAAGCATTTTTCAAAAATGATTTTTTCGTAGAACTATTCGTGTTGCCTTTATTTGTAATTTTAGTAATCGTAATTTCTGATGGACTTAATAATAATTCTGGAATTATTTCAGCAATTGCTACCATGCTTTTGATTGCCTTGAGTATTCCACAAGGCGAATCCTTTCTTTACGCATTGAATCGAGTATTGGATACGTTTATTGGAACAATCATTGGCATCTCGTTGAATGGAGTCATTTCTCCTCAGACAGATGAAAAAGAAAAGCAGATCAAAGAGGATCTAGTTGAGTTGCGCAAAAAAGAAGCAGATTTAAATAAAATGCTGTACGATGTACGTAAACAAATAAAGGAGCAGTCTCATCAAAAATGAGATTGCTCCTTTTTGTTCTTTTAATCATTCGCCTTCAATGCTTCAATCATATCTATTTTCTTTAATCGGAAATACATGATGATACCGACAATCAGCGTAAAAAACAAAGTGATCATACTCGCGTAAATATAGCTAAGCGGCTGAATATCTGGTGAAAACATCGTCATATCTAACTCAACCGTCTGTAAAATGTATCTATGTTCGATTTTCCCAAGAAATAGGCCCAAGAGAATTCCCATCAAAGTTAACAAAATATTTTCACGATAAACATAGCGAATCACTTCATTATCATAAAAGCCCAGTACCTTAATCGTAGATAATTCTCTAATTCGTTCTGAAATATTGATATTAGTCAAATTGTACAACACAATAAAAGCCAATAATCCCGCTGATACAATTAGCACCCACATAATGATATTGAGACTCTTGACAGTATCCTTCAATGCATTTTTTGACTTCGACATAAAGCTTACATTAGAAATATCTGGATTCTCCATTAGTTGCTTTGCCATCTGATCTTCAATACGCTTACTCGGTTCATTGCTGAAAAGCAAGAGATCGGTGTTGTATTTTGGTTGGTTATTAAAAATTTTTTGATAATAAGTTGGTGTCATATAAATAAAATGACCTACATAGTTCTCTGCGATTGAAGCAACTTTTACCGAATACATATTTCCTGAAACCGATTTGATTTCTAAATTGCTTCCTTTTCTTAAATCAAATAGCTTAGCCAATTTTTCGTTTATGATAACGCCTTTATCATCCAACGAATAAATTTTCCCCGTTTTACGATTCCTAAATGATAAGAACGTATCCAGCCGGTTAATTTCTTTAGGTACAGAAAGACTAATTTCTTGTTTTGAAACATCTGCTTTTTGGGCGGTAAAAGCTTCTATAGAAACAAACAAGTGATCCTGATAATTCGAAAAAGTGTTTAATTCACTTACGTACGTCTCTTCTTCTTTAGCCGAAGGGACTGCTTTAAAAACAGTTGTGCCTTGATAGTGCCAGAGCTTGTCAAATTGCAGCGTAACAATCTCGCCAATCGAATCGCGCAGACCAAATCCAGTAATAATCATCGACATGCAGCCAGCGATTCCAATCACAGTCATCAACATCCGTTGTTTGTAACGAAATAAATTACGCAATGTAACTTTTTGACTAAAAGAAAGTCGGCCCCATATAAAAGTCAGTCGTTCTAAAAAGATTCGTTTGCCATTTTTAGGCGCTCTGGGCTGCATTAAAATAGCCGGTGTTGTTTGTAAGTCGTAACGCAAGACAATCCAAGCCGAACCCACAGAACACACTAATGATACTGCCAAAGCAATTAAAGCATAATTTAAATACCACGGTGTCACAACGTTTTCTATATTATACAACTGTCCGTAAGCATTAAAGATGATTATTGGCAGTAAATAAAAACCGACTGCAAGACCTAGCAATGTTCCAAGTCCACCTGCTAATGTAGCATAGAGTAAAAACTTTTCAGCAATTTCTCCATTGCGATAGCCTAAAGCCTTAAATGTCCCAAGTTCATTTCGTTTTTCCTCGACCATTCTAGTCATCGTGGTCAAGGTCACTAAAGCAGCGATCAAAAAGAATATCCACGGAAAAACCGAGGCTAACGAGGAAATTCGTTTTGCATTATCCTCATATTCGCTATAGCCTGGGTTCTCTGATCTGATAAAAAGATGATACTGAGGAGCAGCTAGAGAATCGATTTTTTTCTGTTGCTTCTCTATAGTCTCCAGCTGTCTTGCTATTTCAGGATGGCTCACAGCTAGCTCTGAGAATTGTTCTGAGGAAAGTCCACTGAAATTTAGCGCTGTTTGCTTCTGAAATTTTTCTTTCTCCTGATCAAGCAACACTTGCTGCTCTATTTTTCTTTCTGCCAAGCTCTCAGTAGCTTTCTGTTTTAATTGATTTTTCAACTTCATTTTATTTTGCTTTAATTTTCTTTTATACTGATTTGAATAGGCTTCACTGTTTTTCAAATTTCTAAATTCTACTAAAGCCTCTGAATACACTGCCTGAGTGAAATTATCTGGCAGAATAAAAGCGAAGCAATCAATTGAGCCTTTTCCGATCATCGTATTCCCACGAGAGATATTTTCAATAAACTCCGGACTTTTAACAAAACCGACAATTTTAAAATTTTGTCGGTTAAATGCTTTATCAGGATCGTCAGCTGTAAATTCAAAGTTTTGATTCAATTTATAGCCTTTTTTTCTGGCAAACTCATCCAAAACAATCTCGTTCGGTTTTCTAGGTAGTCGTCCTTGCGTAACAACTGCTCGGTTCATTGATTGTTTTGTGTCATAACTGAATATTCGAAAAATCTGATTTTTTTTACTAAGATTAATATCTTTAAAATAGCGGCCTTCCGCCTTTACACCTTCAATTTCTTTGATAATATCAATGTCCTTATCAGAAATTCCTAAGGAAGAAACAACACGCATATCAGCTAAATTCTGCTTTTTGTAATAGCTTGCGGCCGTCTTCAGCATGTCTGGTCCTGTAGCACGTAAGCCAACATAAAAAGCGACACCCAAAAAAATAATGCCTAGAATTGAAAAAAAACGTGTTTTTGATTGCCGAATTTCACGCCAATTGGAACGTCGCATCGCTTTTCTCATTTTAATCACCTCTTACCATTGAATATCTTCAATTGACTGAGGATTTTCATTCAACTCTTCACTACGTACTCGAGCATCATTGATTCGAATCACTCGATCAGCCATGGGCGCAATCGCTGAATTATGTGTGATGATTACAACGGTTGTTCCATTTTTTCTAGCTGTCTCTTGCAATATTTTCAAAATCTGTTTTCCCGTCTCAAAATCCAGAGCACCTGTAGGCTCATCACACAATAACAACTTTGGTCTTTTCGCCAAGGCACGAGCAATCGTAACCCGCTGCTGTTCTCCACCAGATAATTGGGCAGGAAAATTATCCATCCGTTCTCCTAATCCGACAGAATGTAATACTTCTTCGGGTTCCATGGCATCTGTGACAATTTGAGAAGCCAGCTCAACATTCTCCTTCGCAGTTAAGTTAGGAACTAAATTATAAAATTGGAAAACAAAGCCGACGTCATTGCGCCGATATGTAGTTAGTTCCTTGTCATTGAAAGCAGCAATATCTGTGCCATCCACTATTATTTTCCCTTCATCACAACTATCCATTCCACCTAAAATATTTAACACAGTCGATTTTCCTGCTCCGCTTGGTCCAAGGATTACCGCAACTTCACCTTTCTCAATCGAAAAGTTAATCTTTTCATTTGCTTTAATGACCGTTTCACCCATTTTATAATGTTTGCTTTCATCGATCACGTCAATATAAGCCATTCCATATCCCCCATTTTCAAAAACTGTTCATGCTCTTTTTAGTTTAACATAGCTTAAAAAAAAGCCAACGACAGATGTCATCAGCTTAAAAAAATTACGATGATTTTTCTATTAAGTGATTGAAAATACCAGTTTTTGAAATGATAATAGAGATAAGGAGGTGCTTTATGAAAGTATGTATCGAATGCTACGCAGTAAGCGATCGCGCAACCCCACTACTTGGCAAACGAGAGTGTTTAGAAAATCATGACCAGTACATTTGCGGTACTTGTGGCAGATGTATCTGCATCCAAAAAGATAGTAATCGCCAACTGCGCAGAATTGATTTCCCATTTAAAAGTTTAGAAATCGCACAATTATATCTACGAGCCGCCGATTACTTATACCACATGCCCTGCGGAATTTACGAAATCATCAGTGAATCAAATCGAAAATCCTATAAGATTTTTCTTAATGACGATGATTTTACAGAATACTTAGCAAACAACAAGAAAAAATATGCCAAAAAACATTACGCTCTCTATCGCCAAGTACACTTTGAAGAGTTTTCTAAAACAGAAGTAAGAAAACTCAGTCATCAAGAAGTACAAGCTTATTTAAGTAATAGCGGTGATTAACTACTTTCGATGATAATTTTTTAGATGTCACATCTAGCATTCAAACTCCTGCGGGAAGGCTCTTTTTAAAGCTTTTAAATCAGCATGGTCTACTGCTCTTAGGTCATAGCCGCTATGAAAAATTCTTTGCCCTTCCACAGAAACACAAGGTATTTGCCGCCCCTCAAATATTCTTTTGGAAAACCACTCCGCATCCAGTTCATAATACCCACCCTCGGGGTTTGCTTGTTGCATTATACCTGCATCACTAATGATAAATGGATGGATATCAATGTATCCATAATTAGGATGATACAGTTCTGCACGTGTTGGCCGTTGATCGGTAATTATTTTGTAGCCCATTTCGATCAACTTATTAAGCAGCAACTGCTCCTCTTCAGCATCAAAATCAATATCGATATCTCGATGAGGTCTCGTTTGTTTTCCGACGAGAACGTCAATACCCCAGCCTCCTTCTATCCAATAACGAATATCGAGCTCGTTCAATAAATCAATAATCCTAAGAAAACTGTCTTTACTTGTTATCGAGTTGTGTTCAGAATTTGACTTCACGTACTTTCTCCTTTCCTTTATACATTTTTCAAAAAAATTTAACCATAATAAACTAGTATAAAACAAAAAACTCGGCCAACTAGACCGAGTTTATTAAAATAATTAAGCGTGATAACGTTCAACACCATCAAGGTACGTGGCAACTAAATCCATATTAGAATCCAAGACGATAAAATCAGCTGCGCGGCCTTCAGCGATCATACCACATTTATCATCAATATTACAGCTGACAGCTGGTACATATGATGCCATCATAATTGCTTGCTCTGGCGTTGCAATCTCCCATTCAACAACATTTTTGATTGCTTCTTTTAGTTTTAAAATACTTCCAGCCAAGTTTCCCGATTCAAGTCGTGCAGTTCCTTCCTTCACAACTACTGGAAATTCGCCTAAATTGTAATTTCCTTCTGGCATACCGCCTGCCATCATGCAATCAGTAATCAACGCAACATGATCATGACCCGCTTTTTCCATCAATACTTCAGCAGCCTGTGGATGTACATGATGACCATCGCAAATCAATTCAGAAAACACATGCTGTAAAGTTAACAAAGCACCAACCATGCCAGGTTCACGATGATTAAATCCGCGCATACCATTATAAGCATGTACAAAGACGCTTGCACCAGCTTCCACCGCCTCTTGGGCTTCTTCTATTGTAGCGTTAGAATGTCCAAGCGAAACAACAACACCTTCATCAGTCACAGTTTTAACAAATTCTCTTACCCCTTTACGTTCAGGAGCCAAAGCAATTTTTTTAATCAAACCACCTGATGCTTCTTGCCATTCATGGAAAGTATCCAAATCTGGATCACCAAAATAACTAGGATTTTGTGCACCTTTATGCTCTTCAGTAAAGAATGGTCCTTCGAAATAAATCCCTTGAATTTTTGCCCCATCAACCTCTTGATAAACCTTACCGATTGTTTCAGCAACATCTTTCAAATGTTCTTTTGAAGATGTCAAAGTTGTGGGTAGAAAACTAGTAACACCACATGACAGCAGACCTTCAGACATAACTTTGATTCCTTCAGCATCATTGTCCATTACATCGTGATTCTTATAGCCATGTATGTGAGTATCAACTAAACCAGGAGCAATCCATTTTCCAGATTGGTCGATTATTTCTGCTCCTTCTGGTTTTTCTTTCGTATATGTTCCAAAAATGCCAGCAGTGACATCTAAATAACCTGCACCTTTAACACCAGAGTTTAAAAAGAATTTGTCAGCATAAATAAATGTTTTCATTGTGAGCTCTCCCTTTTTGTCTTAGTACTTTAAAGTTACTCCTGAATTCATAATAAGTCAAGAATGGTGTAGACCATTCTATAAATCTTTTATTTTTTCAATCGCTCGCAGCATTTTTCGATAGTTGATCACTGTATGAAGCTCATCTCGAGCTTCTAACATCCGTATTTTTAATTCTAAAAGTTCTCTTAATTTATAATAACTGCATTGTTGACGATTCCACTTCAATCCCATATCAACAACTTTCTCAGCCAAATCCAAACGCTCTTGCTTAACCAAAAAAGTACCATAATTTACAAAAAGATTACTCAATTCACTTCGCTCTGAATAATCAGCCATCATCGTTTGAAATAGTTCAAAACTTTGGTTGTAGTAGCTTTGTGCTTCATTCACTCGCCCAAGCACAGAATTCATTTTTCCAGCAAAACTTAAAAGCAAAATTTTACTGTCAAAATAGCCAGTATATTTTTTTGATACACAGATTGAAAGCCCCTGAACAATTTGCTCTAATGCTTTTTCTGGAGCCTCATCGATAAAATAAGCACAAACACCTTTAAAAAAGCAGGCTAACTGGCGATCTTTATCTAAGTGAGTAATTTGTCGTTCATCTAGATAATCCAATGTCGTTCGTATCTCTAGATACTTTCCGATACGCAAATACATAAACATTTTATTGAAATACTTACGCAGGAACAATTCTTCCGGTAAGAAATCCAGCATCAATTGATCAATCGTAATCCCCAGCCGATGACATAATTGCTGAATCACGATAATATTAGGAATCTCTTCATTATTTTCAATTCGACTCAAGACACTTTGAGAACAAATCCCTTCAGAAAGATCCTTTTGTGTCATGCCGTGTTCTTTTCTGAACTCTTTTAAGACTTGACCAATCGCTTCCATTGCCACTTCCTCCAAAATATGCGAATTCACATTTTAATAAGTTAATTTTATCTGATGACTAGTTGACAAGCAACTCTTGCGATCAAAATACACAAAAGGTTTTTAGCCGAAAGATAAAATGCAAACGTATTTCTGCTGTTTTATTCCTCAAAAAAAAGATGCACCATAATCGGTACATCCAAGTGCGGCGAATGGGACTCGAACCCACACGAGATCGCTCTCACATGATCCTTAGTCATGCTTGTCTGCCAATTCCAACATCACCGCAGAATCTTTTCTCATGATAGCGGGCTAAAATGAAAAAGTCAATAGTTTACACGATCGTTGTATCATAGACGTACGTGATATTTCCCTTTAACCCTGCAATACCACGAAAAAACTTTTTATCTTCTTGTTTAATCCACGCCTCTCGAAACAAGAAAAATTCATCACGTGTTACTTCTATTTTCTCAATATCTCCCGCCCGTAATTGGCCAATTTTTTCCTCAAATGGATTCATGTTCTTTTTTCTCTCCTATCATCGTAAAACAACAGAAGGATACCTGTCGGCACCTTCTGCTTTACTCATGAAAATATTTACTATTTTCGATACTAGAGCTTTCCTCTTGCATAATCCCTCGTAATGAGCGATCTAAACGTTGACGAGAATTTTTTCTTTCGATCGCCGGTTGCTTCTGCTCATTTTCAGGCGCAAACAAAATATAAGATTGCCGCGATTTTTCCATTCGCTGCATTAGTTCTTTTGGTGAAATAGCATTAGCTGGTTCATCTGGAATCAAAGAAGAAGGAACAAATTTTGGTGAGAAAGGTGTTGCACTGCGACCATTTCGCGTATTAAACGTTGTCTTGGACGTAGTCGCCTCTTTGGGTTTACGCTCCTCAAATAGTTTTACCTTTTTCGATTCTTTTCGTTCTCCCTGATACATTGGTAAGTTTGCTTTATGATGATCTAGCTCTCTACGTGGTTCCTCGTCTAAGCTAACACGACGTGTCCGTTTAGCTTTTGGCATTGGTCGCTCAAAAATATCTTTTGCTTCCAAGCGATAACTTGTAATTAAGTCATCTTGTCCATCAAATAAGACACGCTGATTGGTTTGTACTAATTTAACCCCTGCTTCATCATCAAAAGCAGGAAAACGGCTCTTTTTTCTGCTGTAAGTTTGCATAATATCATCCTTATCGTTCTGATATAGCATAGTTTAGCATAAATGCTGAAAAAATGCTTTTAAATTCCTAAGTAACAGAAGAACTAGAGAAAATCATCAGAATTAATCGGCATCATGCACAAATAAGCTACCTCTTGGAGCCAATACTTCACCATCCAAAATACGCGCTAGTACTTCATAATCTCCTTGATAAGCACGCGGGCTTGATAATTCTCCTACATTTAAACTTTGCTCTTCATCTGATAAATTGAGTGCATAGATCACATAGGCTTCTTCGGTATAGCGAATGATTCCGAAAATTTGTTGCTTTTGAGAATAAAAAGGGAAAAAATGTCCATGCTTTAGCACATCGTGTTTTTTTCTCCGGTTAATCCACTTTTGACAATTTTTAAATAAACGATGATCAATGGATTGCCATGGGAAAAATTTTCGATTATCAGGATCTTTACCACCCGTCAATCCAGCTTCATCTCCATAATACACACAAGGAATCCCAGGCATCATGAACATTAGTCCCCATGCCTGATCCAATGCCTCAACAGAACCATTGAGCATAGTTAAAATGCGCTCAGTGTCATGAGTCCCAATATTATTTAATTGATTATAATAGAAATCTGCTGGATAGTTTTCTTGATATCGAATCATTTCCTCACAGATATTCTTTAATGAGCGTGTTCGTTTTAAGAGATCTAAAATTTGTTGCCGTAATGGGTAGTTCATTACTCCTTGTAAATGATCTCCAAAAACATATTTTCGTCGTGTATCGTATGCAATCTTATTTGATGCATCTTCCCATACCTCGCCAATCAAAATTTTTTCTTGATAGGATAAAAGGTTTTTTCGAATACCCGCGATAAAATCATCTGTCAACTCATCAGCAACGTCTAAACGCCAGCCATCAACCCCTATCGAGGTCCACTTGGACAAAACACTGTCCAAATCACCATAAATGAATTCCTGATAATTAGGGTTTTCTTTGCGTACTTCTGGTAGATCGGCCACTCCCCACCAAGACTTATAGTCATCAGGATAATGATTAAACGTAAACCAATCGTGATATTTACTTTGCGGATCACGTGCAGCTCCAGTATTTTCGCCGTAAAGACCAGAGATATTAAAATAACGGCTATCTTTACCTACGTGAGAAAACACTCCATCTAACACTACAGCAATCCCAGCTGTATGCAAAGCAGCTATTAAACTACGAAAATCTTCTTCAGTACCTAAAACACCATCTACCTTGAAATAGTCATTCGTATCATAACGATGATTAGAAGTAGCCTCAAAAATCGGATTCAAATATAAAGCAGTAATTCCCAGTTCTTGTAAATAAGGAATTTTCTCTTGAATTCCTTTAAAGTTCCCTCCAAAAAAGTCCCAGCGAGCAATCTCATTCTTCTGATTTTTAATATAAAATGGTTCATCTTCTTCAGTCGCATAAATGAAAGAATTCTTTTTTGGCTGATTGATTGTTCGATCAGGATTTCCATTTGCAAATCGATCAGGAAAAATTTGATAAAAAACAGCATTCCGATACCATTTAGGAGCGATCTCTGGTTTTTGATAGCAGGTTAACTGATAAGGCACCACTTCTTGTTCCGAACTGTAGATTCTTCCTTCGCCGCCTTGATCATTGAAGCCATAGTATTGGATCGTTTCGTAATCTTCCGATTCGTGTACCACTTTAAAATAATAAAAATATAGTCCCCATCCTTGATCCATGATCGTTTGAAAATGAAAGCGATCTTCTGAAGCAGGTTCCATTGGAAATATTTTCTGTCCCACTGAACTTCCTTCTTTTCGTACAATCAAAAAGACTTTTGTTTTTTGCTGCTCAGGAACTGATAGCCAGATTTTGACCATCGTTCCTTCTTGAACAGCTCCAAATGGTTGCTTATAGCGTTCTATCCATGGATTAAAGTAAATATGAGTCATGCTGCGTTACACCTCGATCGTCTTCGTGGGCAAATACAGGCTCTATTTGCCAAATATCGTCTGCATAGCGTTGAACCGTATTGTCTGAAGAAAAGCGTCCTGCATTAGCAATGTTACGTAAGCTTATTTGCAGCCAACGACGTTTCTCTTGATAAGCTTGATTCACTGATTCTTGTGCTGAACAGTAATCTTCAAAATCACGTAAGACAAAAAATTCATCATTATATTTGATCAACGAATCAAAGATCTCTTGACCTTCCGCAAAAATATTGGGAATAGTTCCGTCGATTAGTGTTTTAACTACTTTGTGTATGACGGCATTCTCTCGATAAATTTCTGCCGAAGAATAATTTTTATTCTCATAATATTGATAAACTTCAGACTCAGTCAAACCAAAAATAGCAATATTTTCATCACCAACAGCATCTCGAATTTCAACGTTCGCACCATCCAAAGTCGCTATCGTCACCGCTCCATTCAACATTAGCTTCATATTAGATGTCCCTGAAGCTTCTTTTGATGCTAAAGAAATTTGTTCACTAACATCTGCTGCTGGAATAATCCGTTCCGCCAAACTTACATTATAATTTTCTAAAAATACAACTTTCAGTTTATCGTTTATCGTCGTGTCTTGATTAATCAAACGTGCAGTCTCATTTATCACTTTGATAATGGATTTTGCGTAATGATAACTTGGCGCAGCCTTTGCCCCAAAAATGAACACTCGCGGTTCAATTGGTAATTCAGGATTTTCTTTTAAATCTAAGTACAATTTGATTATATGCAATAGATTTAATAATTGACGTTTATAAGCATGCAATCGTTTGATTTGAACATCAAAAATAGCATGTGTATTTACTTTGATTCCATAATGCTCTTGAATATAGTTAGCCAGACGTGCTTTATTCTCTAATTTTGCCTGGTCCAACATATCAAGTACTTGATCGTCTTCCTCATAATTCAATAATAAACGTAGATCGCTTGGCTTTTTCCTCCAAGAGTTTCCAATGGTTTTATCAAGTACTTTACTCAATGCAGGATTGGCTAACTGTGTCCAACGGCGCATCGCGATACCATTTGTTTTATTATTGAAACGTGCTGGATAAATCAGGTAAAAATCGTGCAGAACAACTGATTTTAAGAGATCCGAATGTAACTTGGCTACACCATTTGTCGAATGAGAGCCAATAATCGCAAGATGGGCCATATGCACCTGGTTGTTCTGAATAATTCTTGTTCTTTGAATTAAATCAAAATCATGAACACCGGTCATCTCCTCGACAAAACGCCTATCAATTTCTTCTATAATTTGATAGATTCTAGGACAGACACTCTTCATCATGTTAATCGACCATTTTTCTAAGGCTTCAGCCATGATTGTATGGTTGGTATAACTCATCACTTCCTGAGTTAAATTCCAAGCCCGTTCCCATCCTAATTCCTGTTCATCAACTAGAAGACGCATGAATTCGGCAACACACATCGCCGGGTGCGTATCGTTGATATGAATTGCGATATATTGATTGATGTCATCGATGGGCTTATTGAGTTGCTTATAATAGCGTAATATACTCTGTACACCTGCTGAAACGAAAAAGTATTCTTGTGATAGACGTAGTTTTCTTCCCGCTTCATTAGAATCATCAGGATAAAGTACTGAAGTCAAATCTTCTACTGCTCGTCGATCTTCAATACTACGATAACGCTCTTCTTCCTCTGGTGAGATCTCTACTGACCACAGTCGCATTGTATTAACGGTACCATTCTGATAGCCAACCATCCCTGTATCGTATGGAACAGCTCGTAAAATCATTCCGCCATGATAGTTCGGCTTTAAAATACCAAATTCATCATGGCTCATGTATACATCTCCGCCAATGCGTACATCCACCGCTTTGCTTTCTTTGCGTACCTCCCAAAGATTTCCATTTTGAAGCCATTCATCTGGCAATTCTACCTGATAATTATCAACAAAACGCTGCTTAAAAAGTCCATATTTATATCGGATACCATTACCATTTCCTGGCAATCCCATTGAAGCAATCGAATCCATAAAGCAAGAGGCTAATCGACCTAATCCGCCGTTTCCTAGAGCCATATCAGGTTCAACTTCTGCCAAATCATCTAAATTGATGCCTAACTCGCTTAAGCCCTCTGTTACCAGATCTAGCCAGCCCATATTCAATAGATTACTCTTTAACATTTTTCCCGGCAAAAATTCAATAGAAAAATAATAAGCTTGCTTTTGCTCTGCTTCGCGATAGTCTTTCCATGTCTGCTGCCAATTTTGTGAATATGCCGAAGTCATTAATGAACCCAACGTTTGATAAAGTTCGTTTGGCGAAGCATCTGTGACACCCATCGCAAATTTTTCAGCCAAACGGCGACTGAATGATTGCTTAAATTCTGTTTTGTTCATTTTTTTCATCTCCAACCTACACTTTTTATAAATAAGATTTAATTATTGTTATAGCAAAATTTATGATAGAAAAAGCCAAAATCCATAGCTCGAGGCTTAGATTCTGGCTTTTCGAATCCTACATTTGTTTGTATAGTTCTAAATATTGACGACTAGACCCATCCCAACTAAAATCACGCGACATCGCTTCGTTCATCATCTTTTGCCAAATGTTTTGGTGGTCGTGATAAAGCTCGATTGCTTGTTTTAACGTGTTCATTAAATAGAATGGTTCAAAAATATTAAATCCAAAGCCTGTTCCTTCGTTTGTAATCGGATTGTACGGTTGGACGGTATCTCTTAGACCACCAATTTCATGCACAATCGGTAACGTACCATACCGCATAGAAATCATTTGCGATAAACCACAAGGCTCAAAAGCTGAAGGCATCAAAAACATATCCGCCCCTGCGTAAACCTTTTGTGCCAGAGTTACATCGAATGCAATATGAATACTTGTCTTATGCGAGAATTTTTCTCCAAAATATTCGAATTGGTTTTCAAAATTAGGATCACCAGTTCCAATTAAAACCAGTTGTACATCAAATTGCATCAAATTTTCCATCTCTTGCAAGAGCAAATGAAAACCTTTTTGATAAGTTAATCGGCTAACAATCCCAATCAAAGGCACATCCGGACGAACCGGCAAATCTAATAATTTTTGCAGTTGAACCTTGTTTTCCGTTTTTTTATTAAGCTGTTTTGCATCATAATTTGCAAAAATCGCTGGATCTTTTGCTGGATCAAAGGAATCGTAATCAATCCCATTCAATATTCCATGCAGCTTCCCGCTTTCCATTCGTAAAATCACATCTAAACCCGCTCCAAACTCAGCCGTTTTGATTTCTTCAGCATAAGATGGACTCACTGTAGTTACACGATCTGCATAAAGAATACCAGCTTTCATAAAGTTCACACAATCATTAAAGCGAATAGTTCCATCATCATACCGCTCACTCCCTATACCAAATAAATCATGCAGCACTTCTCGATCGTATTGCCCTTGAAATTCAATGTTGTGAATAGTAAGAACGGTACGTATTTGATTGAGTTTTTGAATCCATCGATATTTTTCTTTTAGTAAAAACGGTATAAAGGATGTATGATAGTCGTTCAAATGCATCACATCAGGAATAAACTCAATTTTCTCCATCAACTCGATGACTGCTTGTTGATAAAAAGCAAAGCGTTCCCCGTCGTCATAATAACCGTACAATTCCGGCCGATTGAAGTAATAGAGATTATCTAAGAAATAATAGTCAATGTCATTCATTCGCAAGTATTTAACACCGCAATACTGCTTGCGCCAACCAACATAGACATCATAAGAAAATAGATCCTCCAGTTGCTCTTTATAGCGATCCGGCATTTTTGTAAAATATGGTAAAACAACTTTTATATCCGTGCCTTTTTCCTTCAACGCTTTCGGTAAAGCCCCCGCAACATCACCCAATCCTCCTGTTTTAAAAAAGGGTGCACATTCCGCTGCTACAAATAATGTCTTCACGTTTTTACTCGCCTCCGTAAACGTCGCTTAGCACATGTGTATTTTTCTTGATCACAACTGGCTGCTCTGCCGAACCAATAATTTTTATTCCTGGCTCAACGACAACATTTTTATCTAAAATCGCATGTTTAATATACGCATTTTCATGAATACTACAGCTTGCCATTATGATTGAATCTACGACCTCAGCACCTTTTTCGATTACAACACTTCTTGAGAAAAGAGAGCCGTGGGCCTTGCCATCAACAAGGCAACCCGTTGCAAATTGACTATTTTTAACTTCCGAAGTTGGAGAATAATACGTAGCCACTTCATTTTTTAATTTTGTATATATCTTTTGCTTAGAATACAATAAAGATGTGAATTTTTTTGGATCTAACATTGCCATATTCGCATCATAATAAGACTTAATATCAAAAATATTACTCAGAAAACCAGTATACTCATAGGCATTTGTTTTTACTTGATTCATTGCTAAAGTCAAGAAATCAACTAATGCTACGGGACCACCCAAACTTTGCCCTTCGTGTAAAGCATTGATCAGCCAATCTGTACGGCAAATAAAGATTTTCATACTAAGATTGAGTATTTCATCATCGGTTTTATCTTCTAAGAAGTTATGATGTCCGTTTATTATACCGTGTTCATCCACTTCTAAAATTTCATCTTGGCGATAAATTTGTTCCTTCGGCATTTTCTTGTAGACGACAGTCATAACACTATCACTCTGTAGGTGAATTTTTAAAACTGCCTCTAAATCAATATTGCATAGCATGCGGTTCCCCATAAAGACAGTATATTCTGATTTTGATTTATTTAAATAATCGATTATTGATTCAAAATAGGGACGGCCTTCTGCTTTCTTTTTCAAAAAGTCTTGGTAAAAGTGGATAAAGTAACGACTATCGACACTATCTAGATGCCACTCGCGTCCGCCACCGATATGATCAAATACGGATTTTGTCATTCCTTGATTGAAAACCATATAGACAGATTTGATATTGGCATTAATTGCATTCGACAAATTGAAGTCAATCAACCGATATTTACAATCGAAAGGTAATGTAGCCAATGGTCTTTTTTCAGTTAATGGTAATAATTCTGGACATTCATATACATTTCCCAGAATGGCACACATTTTATTCGCTCTCACTTGTCAACACTCCAATCACTTCTGAATATCCAACAACTGCAATTTCGTCCGAACCATCCACAACAGCATCATCACCAATGATCGCATTCTCACCAATAATTGCTTTTGTGATTTGTACATTTTTTCCAATTGTCGCACCTGGCATAACAACACTATCGACTACTTTAGCTCCTTCTTTGACCTGAACATCATCAGATAAAATACTGTGTTCCACATATCCAGCGACATAGCAGCCATCTACTACCAATGAATTCTTTACATCAGCATTTTCAGTCAAGAAGTGAGGTGGCGAAATAGTATTTTTTGCTAAAACACGCCAGTTTTTATCTCGAATATTTAAACTATGATCTGGATCGATGAATTCCATGCTAGCTTCCCAGAGAGAGTCAATCGTACCTACATCTTTCCAGTAGCCGTCAAATCGATAGGCAAAAACATTCTCGCCACTTTCTAAGTATGCTGGTATCACGTGCTTACCAAAGTCTAGCATTTGATCATCTTTTTTATAGCTATTCAATAATACGCTGCGTAAACGACTCCAGTTAAAAATATAAATTCCCATTGAAGCCAAGTTGCTTTTCGGTTCTTCTGGTTTTTCTTCAAATTCAATAATTCGATCATTCTCATCAGTGTTCATGATTCCAAATCGAGAAGCTTCTTCAATTGGCACTTCAATTACTGCAACTGTTAGTGCTGCATTATTCGCCTTATGATCCTCTAACATCGCTTCATAATCCATTTTATAGATGTGATCACCCGACAATACCAAAACATACTGTGGATCCATCTGATCAATATAATCCATATTTTGATAAATTGCGTGTGCTGTTCCCTCAAACCATTTGCTTCCATCATTGCTAGAATACGGCTGTAAGATCGTAACACCTGAGTTTAACCCATCAAAGCCCCAACTGGAACCATTTCCAATATGATTATTTAACGCTAAAGGTTGGTATTGGGTGACCACCCCAACGTTGTTAATTCCTGAATTAATACAATTACTCAAAGTAAAATCAATAATTCGATAACGACCGCCAAAAGGGACAGCAGGTTTTGCAATTTTTTGTGTTAGTTTACCGAGGCGAGATCCCTTCCCGCCGGCTAAAATCATTGCTAAAATTTCTGTTTTCATTTTATTTTGATGAAGGACTTTCCTCCATCGACCTCCCTTCTATTTCTTACGTGTATTGATTGATTCTGGTTTTAAAATGATAGCTCCTAAAGCTGGCACAGTCGTTTTGATCAACTGAGCGTACTCTTTAAAATTAATTGATTCACTTTGACGATCCTCATTATGCTTCGTCCAAGTTCCACCGAATTCTTTCATTTCAGTGTTCCAAATTTCTTTATACGTTCCTGAATATGGCACACCAATATGGAAATCTTGCCGTTCAATCGGAGTCATATTCAAAACGACAATCAAGAAATCCTTCTTGCGTTTTCCTTTTCTCATAAAGGTTAAGACAGACTCTTCAGTATTATCGGCATCAATAATTTCAATCGTGTCATAAGAATCTTCTAATTCCCATAAAGCAGTTTGATTTCTATAGAAGTCGTTCAGTTTTGCAGTAAAATGCTGCATAGAATGATTCATTGAATCCGACAAATCTTTCCATTCAAGTCCTTTATCAAACTTCCACTCTAAAAATTGACCCCATTCACTTCCCATAAATAGTAATTTTTTACCTGGATGAGTCATAAAATAAGTATATAGATTCCGTAACTGTGCAAATTGCTTATAGCGATCACCCCACATTTTGTGCATCAAACTCTTCTTACCATGAACAACTTCATCATGCGACAATGGTAAAATGAAATTCTCTTGCATCATGTACATGAAAGAAAATGTAATCAAATTAAAATTATCTTTTCGATATATCGGATCCATCTCATAAAAACGTAAAACATCGTTCATCCAACCCATGTTCCATTTAAAATCAAAACCTAACGAACCACTTTCAATCATCCCAGTCACAGGAGTCTCAGAAGAACTTTCCTCCGCAATCATTAAAACATTTGGATGCGCTAATTTGATGACAGCATTTAGCTTTTGTAAAAAGTAATATCCTTCAAAATTACGATTTCCACCTTCATGATTGGGCGTCCATGGGCCATCATCATAGTCACGATAAATTATACTTGAGACAGCATCAACTCTTATGCCATCAATATGGAACATCTCAATCCAATACATCGCACTAGAAATCAGAAAACTTTGAACTTGTGGTTTCCCAAGATCAAAATTAATTGATCCCCAACGATTATTTTTAGCACGATCCGGATCAGTGTATTCAAATTGTGGCGTACCGTCATAATAAGGTAGCGTGTCTTCATTAATACAGTAATGGCCAGGTACCCAGTCAACTAGCACTCCAATATTATTCAAATGACAAGCCTCAACAAAATCTTGAAATTCTGCTGGTGTACCATAATAAGAACTCAAGGCAAAATAGCCAATCAATTGATATCCCCAAGAACGCCCTAATGGATGCTCCATTAACGGCATAAATTCCACATGAGTATAATTCATTTCAACTAAATAAGGGACCAGCTCCTTCGTTAAATCGGCAAAGCTGTAAGGTGTCCCATCCTCATGATGTCGCCATGAGCTAGCATGCAGTTCATATATATTCAGCGGTCTCTTAAAAGCGTTCATACGTTTATTGCGTCCGCGCCATAATCCATCCTTCCATTTCTTTTCAGGGAAATGATAGATCTCTGCTGCATTTCCAGGTCTTTTCTCAAATCGGACAGCAAAGGGGTCTATTTTTAAAATTTCTCGGCCGTCTGCTTGTTTCACTTTAAATTTGTAGAGATCACCCTCATTTGCTTTATTAGTAAATACCTGCCAGATTCCGCTTGATTCATCCTTTTCCATGGGCAAATCTTGCCAATCATTGAAATCACCAACGAGGGACACAGCTAACGCATTTGGTGCCCATGCTCTAAAGATATACCCATCATTCTCTAGATGAACACCTAATAAATGTTGTGCATAAAAATTTTCTCCCGACAAAAATGTTCTCTTAGCGTCATCCATTTGTTGTTTTTTATTTTGTTTTGTATTTTCCATGAGAACCACCTTTTTGAGTGAACGATAATCCGTTCTTATATTGCATTTTAATGTGCAAAGCTTAATAATAAAAACGCCGAATGTTTTATTATAATGACACAAACCTTAATAAAATAACGTATCAAGCGTTTTATCAATTCCTCTCTGCATTATTAAAAGTCCCTACTAACATTATAT
>NZ_JAFLVR010000010.1 GCF_017315985.1 Candidatus Enterococcus murrayae
TTCTCCTCGTAAAATATTATTTATCTGATGATTTTTCTCCAAAATATTTTTAGCTTGTAAAATTTATTGAATAACATTCCTTACGGACTTTGTTTCGTTATTGTGTGATTTCTCAGAGTACAATGGATGTATGGAAAGGATCCAACGGGAATTTGCTAAGTTCTCCTGTAGTTTTGTCTACCTAGTAAAGTCTGTTACCCGAACCTCTGTTATCACTACCAACTCATTAGCTGTTTCGATAATGGACTAGACTTTCAAATAGTAGTTGGAAGGCAGCTTCTAGCTTTGTTATCACCGTATTCTATTAGGCGAGGTTGTGGCTACACAGTGAGCTTCTGGGAAATCCCACAGTATCGAAGCATTTTCCAAAATTCAGATCGAAAGGAGGTCCTTATTCCATGAAATTATTTGTCGGTATTGACGTTAGCTCTGAAAAATTAGATGTTTGTTTCATGACTGACGACGATCAATTGCCAATCCTGTCTGAAATATCTGTCTCCAATGACATTAAAGGAGCCTCATTAACACGAGAAATGATTCTTGAATTCAACGAGAATTATCTCTTTGATCAAATTGTGATTGGCATGGAGTCAACCTCCATGTACAGCTTCCATCCTTCCATGTTTTTTCATGAAGATGAAGAGCTAAAAAAGCTCAATGCACTTGTGACGATTGAAAATCCTTTTCGGATTAAACAATTCAGTCGCATGTTTGACGAAGACAAAACAGATCGTAATGACGCGCTAAGAATTGCTGACTTTCTACGCATTCAACGCTTTACCACGTCTCCTATCAAGGAAGAAAAATACATGGCATTACAGCGTCTGACTCGAACTCGTTATCAACTAATTAAGCAACTAACGCGTACAAAGCAACACTTCCTTGAAAATCTAACGTACAAATGCAACACACTTGCACGGGAAATGAAGAACGAATCGACTAACCTTTTTAGCGCTACTGTGATTTCTCTCATGACAGAGGATTTCACGCTAGATGAACTGGCTGTGCTTCCTTTGGAAGCCTTCAGTGACTTAATTCAAGAAAAAGGTCGCGGCCGCTTTAAACACCCGGAAAAAATTGCAAAAGCAATTCAACGAGCTATCCGATCAAGCTATCGTTTAGGTGCTGTAGCCCAAGAATCGATTGATATTGTTCTCGGCGTTCTTGTCTGTGAAATGCGTATCCTTGAAAAGAACATCAAAGAGTTGGATAAAGCCATCGAACAATTAGTTGTCGTCATTCCAGAATATCAATGCTTAACCAGTATTCCAGGCATTGGTAAAGTTTACGCTGCTGGTTTGATTGCTGAAATCGGTCAAATCGAAAGATTTGAAGATCAAACCAAATTAGCGAAGTACGCTGGATTAAGTTGGAAAGTGAAGCAATCTGGAAATTATCAATCGCAAAATACACCTCTGACAAAGCAAGGAAATCGATATTTTAGGTATTACTTAGTTGAAGCTGCCAACTCAGTAAAAAACCATCTTCCCGAATATAAAGCTTTTTATCAAAGTAAATATAAAGAGGTTCCCAAGCATCAACACAAACGAGCACTCGTCTTAACCGCAAGAAAATTTACGCGTCTGGTGGATACGCTACTACGTAATCACCAACTCTACACGCCACCGAGGAGCGTGATAGATAAATAACAAATTGTTATTGACGCAAATCCTTGAAACGACCCGAAAAAAATTAGATTTTGGTCGGGTTTAGTTCAGTGCGCTTCAACATAGGTTACTCAATAAAATAATTCTCAATTTTCATCTTGACTTATTACCATTAGACTTTGAGTGAATTTTCTTTCATTCTTAGTTCTAGTTCATGGATCGAGGTTTCTTCTCTTTAGTCGAGTAAAGAACCTCCAGCATTTCATCAATAAATTGATTACTAATAAATCATAGTCAATACCCCTTCCGTTAATTATACATGTATAAATTTTCTATACATGTATAATATAGCGGTTTCATGAATATGTCAACATAAAAAAAGACAATCCTTTTCAGATTGTCTTTGATCGCTATTTTGTTCCATTGATTTCAATGTGGCTTTTATCAATTGGCAAGTAATGTTTATTGTGGAGAGATGGGTAATCATCCCCTAGATAAATTTCCTCTTGTATCAAGTAAAACTGATCTTTTTCGGATATCTTATACCTGACAGCAGAAATATTTCCGACTTCAGAGTATTGAACCTGCAGCTTTGTATGCTTCGCCTCTTGGTAAATTTTTGTCTCTAGAAAAGATTTGAACGATTCAATATCCTTCAAATCAATCTCCTTTTCTGTTAACACTTCAACAGGCATCGTAGAAAAGGTAAACGCAACAGGCTGCCCCTTCGACTTATACCAACGGTCAATAAAGACAACAACAGCAACTTTTCTTTGTAATATTTCATTCGTGTATTCTGTGGAGGGCTCGATATGAAAATCAATCTCAACTTCATCTACTTCTATGTCTAAGCAAGCAGGAATTGGATTAGTGATTGTTTCTAACCCTGTTGCCCATTTAGAGGAGTTGCTGATGACGAAATTCCCTTTTCCTTTTTGAATTTTAAGTACACCGTCATCTTGTAAAAACTGCAGCGCCTGTCTAAGGGTCATACGAGATACCCCCATCTGCTTCGCCAGATCATTTTCAGGGGGCAGCTGGGAATTAACTGGATAAGTGCCATCTTTGATTAATTCATACAGCTTTTCATACACTTTAACGTAGCGCAGCTTTCGCTTGCGATCGATCTCTAACCGTTCATTATTATACATGTCTAATCCCTTCTGACTTATTCATAGGTGTCATACATTGATTCGAGTATTCACTATATGCAACTACGAATTATTCTTTCTATTTTACTGTCACTAATCATTATATCTTATACAGAAAAGGGAAAAAAGGCTTCTATCAACTTCTTTTAGACAAGTCCCTTTGAACGGCTGTATTCAAAAAGCTCGCTTTTTAATAAATTACGTCTGATCTGGGCTGATTATCTTCGTAATCTCACCAATTTTTTCATTATATGCGTCAGAAATAATAATTACATTTTCAGTACTAAAAGCCTTAACTGCAGCCACTTTATCATATTTCGAGCTGTCACACAGTAAGTATGCTTTCTTTGCATTGTTCAGTATTTCTTGCTTTTTATTTGCCTCTACTAAATTTGGGGTGCTGACGCCCTTCTCTGCGTCGATACCATTAGCTCCCAAAAATGCTTTCTGAAAATTGAAAGTTTGAATATTAGAATCAGTCAATGGGCCATTCAGTGAAGAAATTACCGGATTGTATCTTCCTCCTAAGAGAACAATCTCTGCTTGAGTCTCTTGTTGAATACTGAAAACACTTGTATTTGTAGTTATGATGGTAATCTTTCGGTTAATAATCTTATTTAGTAAAGCAGTACATGTCGAACCGGAATCTAAATAAATGACGTCTCCTTCATGAATCAGTTCAGCAGCTAAGGCGGCGATTTTTTCCTTTTCCTTCGAATGTAAGGAAGATTTTGTTGCGATAGACATTTCAGATGTTATCGAACAGATTTTGAATGCACCGCCAGATAACATCTCTATTCTTCCTGCTTTTTCTAGCTCTTTCAAATCTCTTCTCAATGTCGACATAGACACTTCAGGTAAGATACTATGTAATTTTTCAATTTTAATTACTTCTTCTGAATTCAGTGCTTCTAATATTTTCTCTTGTCTTTCATAAGGTATCATGAAGAACCTCCATAACTTGTGAATATCCAATTTATTCACTTTTTTTCAAATTATATCATACTGTTTCTGCTTTTATCATTCTTCTTTTTTGTTCCTTAAAAAATACCTCCTATACAGTTGTCTATTTACTCTACCAACAATGAGAAGCTCCTAAACTGTCCTAAAAGCATGAAAAAAGATGCAAAACGAATTTGCACCTTCTTTCCCAGCCTTATAAGTTTTCTAATTGACTAATTTGGTCAACTCTCTTTTTATGTCGTCCACCTTCAAACTCAGCTTCAAGCCATTCTTGAGTAATCATTTTGGCCAGCTCTGGTCCAACTACCCGTGAACCGAAGGCTAAAATATTGGTATTATTATGCTCTTTCGAAAGCTTTGCGCTATAGGGATCACTACAAACCACGGCTCGTATTCCTTTTACTTTGTTTGCGGCGATAGAAATTCCGACACCAGTGCCGCAAATTAGTATTCCTAAATCGCAATTTTTAGACACTACAGCTTCAGCAACGGCTTGCGCATAATCAGGATAATTCACACGCGAATTACTTTTCGTCCCAAAATCTTGTACTGAATGGCCAAGAGCTTCTAAAAATTCTACGATACTCGGTTTTAATTCTATTCCTACGTGATCACACCCAATTGCTAATTTCATTTATACTCCATCTCCCAGTTTATACTTGGATACAAGTGCTTCATAGGATTCCTCTTTCCCAAACAGAGCGGATGTTCCTACAACAAATCCATCTACTCCAATTTCCCCCAATTCTCGTATCTTTTTCGCTGAAATTGCTCCATCAACCATCAATTGATAATGATGATTACTCTTCAGAGAAGCCAGTCGTTTGATTTTACTTTCAACATGATTCAAATACAATTGACCTGAAAAACCAGGATTAACCGTCATAACCATAATATAATCAATCATTGGCAATAACTCTTCAATTACACTTATGCTTGTTCCGGGATTGATGGCAATGCCAACTCTCTTCTGCTTCTTTTTGATTTTATCAATTGTCCGTGTCGGGTGTTGATCAGCTTCTGGATGGAAATAAATGATATCAATCCCCATATCGGAAAACTTCTCCACATATTCTCCAGGATTATCAATCATTAGATGAATATCTACTAATTTGTTTGTTAGCTTACGTATTATTTCTACGTCCTGCAGACCCATTCCAAAATTTGGAACAAAGCTTCCATCCATAATATCAAGATGAAAAATATCTATCCCAGCCTTATCCAAGGTTTCAACCTCGGCTTCTAAATTTGAAAAATCTGCACACATCATAGAAGGACATATTAGTTTATTACTCAAAGGAATCACTCCCAATCATTAATTACTATTTAACAACACCGATTGTTTGACCTCTATTCGCCTGACCTTCTTCAAGCTCTAAGTTATTTTTACCTAAATTTGTAAAGACAACTATGACGTCCGTATCTTTGCCTTCATTTTCCAAAAAATCAAAATCGACTTCTGCTAATAAAGTATCAAAAGCAACCTTTTCTCCTACCTCGACCTTAATCGTAAATCCCGAACCATTTAATTCTACGGTATCGATTCCAATATGAACTAAAACTTCCAAGCCATTCTTCGATCTCAAGGAAATCGCATACTTTGTAGGAAAAATCGCTATCACGGTTCCTTCAACAGGCGCAGTAATAAAACCTTCGTCTGGTTCTACTGCAAAGCCGTCCCCTAAAGCTTTTGTAGAAAACATTTCATCATTAACTTCATCTATTGATTTAACGAGGCCTTTTGCAGGAGAATAAACTAAACATCCTTTTTTAAATAAATTCATCTTATTCCCAGCTTTCTACACTAATTTTTCGTCCTTGTTGGTAAAAATGAAAGCTAACACTGCAGAAACAATTAGCGAAATTAGTAAACCAATCATCGCTTGAATAAAGTTCGACGAATTCTTTTCAACAAAGGCCGGAAAAGTAGTTACACTCCCAAAAACAAAAGCATTTGTCACAACCTTCATTAAACCTAGATAGGCTCCACCAACTGCCCCGCCAATAATTTGTGCTAAGAAAAGCTTCTTATTCTTAACAAGCAAACCAAACAAAGTCGCCTCGATGATTGCTGACAATGCGATCGTGACCAATCCAGTCAAGGCAAAACCACGTAATTTCTTGTCTCTTGCTTTGAAATAAACACCGATTGTTGTCCCAATTACTGCAAAGTTACAGGCAAAGGTAAACGGAACAATGTAGTCAAAACCATACGTAGAGATATTATTGATCATAATTGGATTGACTGCCCAATGGATCCCTAAGCTCACAAGCACACTCCAACCACCACCGATAAGAATACCTGTTAAAATACTGCTGCGCTCAATCAGCCAGTTAACAACATTCGCAACGGCTTCACCGCTATAAACTCCGATTGGCCCAATCACAATGACAGTTAATGGAATCATAATCGCCAATGACACTAGTGGAATAATAACTAATTTCAAAGTTTCTGGAACCCTTGCATCTAAAAATTTATAAAGGTATGAAAATGCCCAAATTGAAAGAATGATTGGAACAACCGTCGAATTATAATTCATCAAAACAACTGGAATTCCAAGAAAATCAGTTGTCGCACCATTCCCAGCATTTCCCATAAGTCCAATAAAGTCTGGGTTAATCAGTGCTGCCCCAATCAATGCAGAGATATATGGGCTTGCACCAAAACGTCGTGCAGAAGTAAACGCTAACAAGACTGGCAAGAAATAAAACACACTCATAGATGAAACATAAAGAATTGAATAGGTACCGCTTCCTTCGCTGATCAAACCAAGCTGTACACATAAAATTAATAGACCGCGTAATATCCCAGAGCCAGCCAAAGCTGGTAAAATCGGTGCAAATATTGCTGAAACGGCTGAAAAAATATTACTAATGATATTTCCAGAAGAAACTTCTTCGCCTCCAACCTTTTCAGCATTTCCTTCACCCTTAACTAATGGTTCAAACTCATCATAAAGTTTCCCGACTTCTGTACCAATCAAAAGCTGATATTGTCCTGCTTTGTTGATGACGTTGATCACGCCGTCGATATTCTCGACAGCCTGATCATCAGCTTTTGAAGTGTCTTTCAAGGTTAAGCGTAAACGAGTCGCGCAGTGAGTCATGTTTCGAACATTTTCAGATCCGCCAATATTTTCTAAGATACTTTTCGCCATTACTTTGTAGTCCATTTTATCCACTTCCTTTTTATAGTCTTATTTACTTGTTGCTGACCAAAAATCAATCATCAATTGATTTGCTTCAATTGCGTCATTTTTATCAATAATTGTTTGAATATGATCGAGGCCTACCGTATCGATTATTTCAACCAACAGCTTGATCATTTTCATGTTTTGCTCACACTCTTTTGAAGCATGTTCAATAATTGGGAACGTATCGAAATAGATAACTCCATCATAATTATTTTTTTTCATATAATATAAGAACTCTAACGTTTTGATTGGCGTTGCCGAGCCGATCATCAGTCCATCATCGTTTAGGCCATAACCATCATTAAGATGGACGCCATAAAGCTTTCCTTGGTTTCCAAAAATATCTGCAGCAAAAGCCGGATTTTCATGCTTCATCAACATATGACAATAATCTAGCGTTACACCGACATTCTTACGATTAATTTCATTTAGAAGCATCCCAGCTACACCCATACTGTCAATAAAGGCATAGGCTCGTGGTTGAAATGGTTTGTATTCGATGCTGATCTGTAAATCTGGTGCATAATCCGCGATTTCAATAAATGCGTCTCTAATTTGATTCCAAACCTTCTGATAATTGATTTGAAAGCTATAATCGAAACCATCAAAGCCCAACCAAATCGTCACTACGTTACCGCCTGCATCTCGACAATAATCCGCCGCCGCCTTACATAATCTCAGTGCGCTTTCAGCGATGCTAGAATCAGCATTTCCTAACTCACCATTGATAAATTCATTTCTGAATCGTAATGCTACACCATTTAATTTCAAGTTGTTTTTGGCAAGCTGTTCTTTCATGTGGAATGCATTGATTCCTTCTACATGTTCTGGATAATTCAAATCGACATAGCCTAATCCTAATTTATTAAATACTTCAAATACAGTATTCAAATCATTGTCATACGTGGATAAGAACGAATTGATTCGTGTAGCCAATTTCATAATGATCCTCCTCGTTTGTTTTGTACAACCAAAGAATACCACGAATTAAAATCATTTACAATCACAATTTTTCATTTTATTTCAAATTATTCCATGTTTTTCCATAATTGAGATTTACTAAACACTCTATAGTCTTATGAAAATATATTCAGTGAACAAAAAGAGCATGATCAACGATGTCAGCCTCACATCTGTTAATCATGCTTCAAAAAAACGATTATAAATGTATTATCAATCAAAGTATCTCCATTTATTTGGAATGCACCCTGTTGTTAATAAAATTGATTCCCAGTATTCTCCTTAAAATAATTTTTCAAATCATATGGTGAATACAGCCCTTGATCTGTTACAACAGCGCCAATCAATTCTGGCGGTGTTACATCGAATGATGGGTAAATGGCATTTACTCCCTGTAATGTATGCTTGATGCCATTTAGCTCCATTACCTGCTCGGGATTACGCATCTCGATTTTGATATCTGCGCGGTCTTTTTTGTCAGCATCTGGAATCCCTGTCACAAAATAGGGCACTCCGAAATGGTTTGCCAGCAAAGCCATTTGATAGGTTCCGACTTTATTGGCGATATGCCCATCTAAAGCAATGCTGTCGGCTGCTGAAGTGAACAAGTCAATGGTCTGAGAACTAAGCAGATAAGCGATCATATTATCCGAGACGACTGTCGTCTCAAATCCCATTTCTGCGTAGCAGCTTGCGGTCAAGCGAGCTCCCTGCAGGTATGGACGCGTTTCAGCGCAGAAAAAGCGCAGCTGCTTTTGTTGTTCGATCGCTTCTCTCAGCAGCATACCAATAATCGTTTCGCCGAAGCATTGCGTTAGGACAGCACCATTTTCGGGAAGTTTAGCGATCAAATACTTCGCCACCTTGTTCATCGTGTAGTATCGACGATTTAGTGAATCGATTGTATTTTTTTTGATCGCCTCGGTTGGGTCCTCCTCTTTTTTTAGAGCAGCCTTGGCGACCTGAACACATTTTTCAGTGATCAGCCGCATACGATTCGCTGTCGTTGGTCGTGCAGTTGAAATGACTTCACTTGCCTGCTCCAAATAAGTAAGCTGTTCGGCAGCTGACAAGGTCCTACTTTGATAACTAGCAAGCGCCATCCCCATTCCAGCGGCGGTATAAGGTCCGGCACTCTGAGTCACCATATCTGTAATCGCTTGTGCTACTTCCTGATAGGTTTCACATTCTACAAAACGTGTTTCTCTAGGGTAGATTCGTCTATCCAAAATCCGGACTTTTCCCTGTTCATACCACGCGACATTTTCGTATTTTAAAAGTGTGGGCATTGTATAGTCTTGACGTTCCATTTATATTCCACCCTTACATTTATTAAACGCATCGATTAATCCTTGCCCAGTAGTAATCGTGCGTCGGTCTTTGATCAGCTGAATACCGCAGTTAATCAACAATCGTTCTGCCTCAATTTTTCTTTCTGGGGAGATCATCGACAGCTCTTTGACCTTTGAATCCCCTACTACCCGCCGAATGATTTCAGTTCCTGCATAACCCAAAGAATCCGCCATCACTTCTGAAATATATTGTTTCTTAAACGCGTCATTCTGATAAAGCTTGGATTGGACCAGCTCATCGTAGACACGTCCAAATTTTTCCTGAACCTTGTCAAAGATTTCTTTGATGCTGGATAGTAACCATTCATCAAAAGACGCCTCCGCAGTATTTCTTGTTAAATCTAAGACAAGCGGGAAATACATGTGTGCCAATACATTCCCGATGTCATACCCCATCGGACCATAGAACGCAAACTCAGGATCGATGATCTTTGTGCCTGATTGGTTAATGAAAATAGAGCCGGTATGCAGATCGCCGTGGATCAATGCCTGCGCGTTGTTCATGTAACTGTTGCGCAGCCATGCGACTTCCGTCTGCAATGCTTGATCGCTATATAAATGTTCTTCTACAAATTCTTCATTGCCTGGCGTGATGATGTTTTGCTTTTTATAATCATCAAAAGGCTCCGTCAAAACTAAATTCTCACTAATGTCGCACATATCGATATTGGTGAAGGAGTCGACTCTTCTTTTTTTCGTTCCGCTATCCAAGACCAAATCAGTAGTAGGAATCAATACTTTCGCTAGAAAATCAGAGATTTCTTCACTAAAGCTGGGGAATATTTTTTGATCGATCAGCTCGTAACGCATGTTTTTGTACTCAGAGATGTTTTCCATCGTCACTGCTGCCATCGTTTCATTGTAATCAAACACTTCTGGTATATATTCAGGCGCCAGCTCATGTTGGATTCTTAATATTTCTGCCTCAATCCGATTTCTAGACAGATCCAGCAAGCGGCCGGAGGAGCGTAAATATTTATCCGCTTGTTTCACTACAACGGATTTTTTTGTTACTGTATCTGTTACCAGATGGACATAATTAATATTTCCATCACCGATTTCTGATACCGCCAAGTTGTCCGCATGTTCAAACAGCTCTAAATGATTGACGATGTACTCCTTGATATCGTCCTCCTTCATCAAAAAATGCTCTTTAAAAGATCGTTTACTATTCATCATTTTCTATCCCTCGATCACTTTTTTATCGTGCCAATTCCAAGATTTTGACAATATCTGAACTATTCAGAGGTTTTAGATGCCCCACCGTTTGAGCATCGTTTTTCGTTGCTCGATCAGCCATCGCTTTAAAATGTGTGTCGTCAATCCCCGCTTCCGTCAAGTTGGTTTTCATTCCCAATTCAACAAAGAAATCCTTGGTCTTTTCAATCGCTCGATCAATAATCTCCTGATCAGAATAAATGACAGAATCAATACCAAAAACACGGATTCCATATTTAACAAATGGTTCTGGGTAGAAACTGCTCACATATTTCATCCAAGCTAGAGTAACGATGACCATCCCCTCGCCATGAACGATTCCGTATTGTCCACTTAATTCATGCTCAATTCGATGAGAGCCCCAGTCAGGTTCTCGGCCCAATTCCAAGCTGTTGTTGTGAGCAATAATGGCGGTCAAGGACATTTCTGCGCGTAAGTCATAATTTTCTAAATCGTTGATCAGTTTCACGCCATTTACTATAGTAGACTTCATCGCACCTTCTAGTAAAAAGTCTGTCACATCGGTATGCGGGACGTTGCTAAAATACCTTTCAAGCAAATGGGATAGGATGTCCGCAGTGCCCACTCCTGTATAGTATTTGGGCAGCTTTAACGTAAATTCAGGGTTGACGATTGAGAATTTTGGAATAATTATTTCACTTTCAACACCCAATTTGTATTCATCATTAGAAACGATCGTTGCTGGAGACATTTCTGAGCCAGAGGAGGCCACAGTAGAAATAGCTCCAATCGGCAAGGCTTCCGTCACTTCTTTTTTGCCGATAAAGAAGTCCCATGCATCTCCATCATACAAGCTTCCTAAAGCAGTCGCTTTAGCGGTATCAATCACACTGCCTCCGCCAACAGCTAAGATAAAGTCGATGTCGTGTTCCTTTACAAATCTGCTTAATTCATTGATCAGCGACAGTGCTGGATTTGGCACGACATTGCCGTTTTCAAAATACTGGATCTCATATTTTTCCAGTTCTCGATGGAGCGTCTCTGCAATTCCGAGCGTTTCATAATACTCTCCGCTGAACAAAATTAGAACCTTTTTTGTGCAACTCCACTTGTTAATCATTTCTCCAACATGCTGTTCTTCGTTTTTCCCAAAATAGATGTTTGCTGGATTGTAGTAATTGAAATTTAACATGATACTCCTCCTTACAAATGAGTAAAATCAAGACCGATGAGTCTACATCCACTTATCGGCCTTGTCGTTCATTTTCTTAAACCTAATGTTTTAGACTTCTTGCTCTACTTGCCCATAGGTTCCAAATTTCTCAACAACTACCTCCATTTGTTCTTCATTTAACAGAACGGGCTTTCCGATTGATTCTGCCCGAATTTTCAATTTTGCTAAGAATTCGATGTCCTTGGCAACAGAAAAGGCCTCTGCACAATTCGAACCAATCGCAAGCACACCATGATTCCCTAACAAGATACCGTTGTTATTGCCCATTACTCGGTAAGCTTCATCCGCCAACTCCTGAGTTCCAAATGTTTTATAGTCACAACAGCGAACCTTGTCGCCTACAGAGCCGATAATATAGTGTAACGGCTCAATTTCTTGTAACAAGCAGGAAATTGCCGTAGCATAATCTGAATGAGTATGAACCACTGAATTCACATAATCGGTTTTTTGATAGAAAATACAGTGCATATGATACTCACTTGAAGGTTTGCGTGTGCCTTCTAGCACGTTGCCAGCTAAATCTAAAACGACAATATCTTCTGGTTGTGTTTCATTATAAGGAATACCGCTTGGACTGATCAGCATCACATTGTCCTCTCGAATAAAAATCGAGATATTCCCACCAGTTCCCGTCGTTAACTTTTCCGTAATCAATTTTTTCCCAAATTCTACGATCTGTTGTCTTTCCGCCATATACTTCATGTTTAAAATGCTCCAATCTCTTTTTTACTATTAATTTGTTCTCTGTACATTAACCATCGCTCCAGCTTTTCTCGCAAATACTCATTGTTACTATTGGGTTCGTATTCATGCAGGATCGCCCGCTCCTTCATGGATGAATCCGCTGAAAAACAAACCCGCGCCGCACCAATAATGGAGGCTTCATCGTAATTTTCCTTTAAGAGCAGCTTCTTTTCGGTTAAATCTGCAATCATTTGACACAACGTCTCCATGCGCAGCCCGCCGCCTGCACCAACAATGAAAGCTGCTGTAGTCTGACTTAATACCTCGTTCTGACGAATTTTAAAAGCAATCGAAAACGCGATATCCGCAACTATGGCATGAATAAAATCCTCATAAACAATCTCCTGACTAAATGGCACATCCATCAAAAATCCGCCACTGGAAAAAGCCACATTTTTATAAGGAGATTGGGTGGTGAAGCTGGCCAAGCATTTCAAATGATGATAATTTTTTTCAATGTACTGATTGATCTTCTGATACGAGGTGTCCTTCACCAGACTGTCCATGATCTGCTGGAGATTCAAGCCTGTTACACCAGGATTTGTCTCAATCTGATAGCCCTCACCAGCCAAATTGCAGCTGCACCAAAAATTAAATTCTTTGTTTTTCTCAAAATCAGGGATTTGCGCTTGATATTTCACTACAGGTGATGAGGTCCCCGAGATCAACCCGATCTCATCTTCGGCTAGATCAATACCTTGAGCGGCTAATTGTGTATCTGCTCCGCCAACGACATATACGCATTCTTGACCCAAATCGAATTGATCTTTGATTTTTTCTGCTATTTTATGTCTTGCTCCTGTTTTGGTTACCGGCGGCAGTACAGACAGCTCGATCCCAAAAGCATCACACAGCTTCTGATCCCATTTCTTCGTATAGATATTGAATAATTGAGTCTCACTGGCCTGAGAGTACTCCATTTCAATCTGCTCTGTAAAAAGATAGCCGATCCAGTCACTTATGCTGATTACATAGTCGATCGATTGGAACAGCTCTGCTCGTTTTTGCTTCAATCCATAAAGCTTCATCGCGCCAAAATCTTCTGTTAATGGCCGTCCAGTATATTTTTCGATATATTCGCGCTCTGGAATGTCCTTCAGCCAATCTTTTCCCCGATTGTCGATATTGGGCAGGCCATAATAATCCTGCCCTTTTCCATCGATCAACACGAAGGACTCCCTTGCTGCGGAGGAGCTTACATACTTTATCGACACTCCTTTTAATTCATTCAGTACCTCGTGAATCAGCTGAAAAATCGTCTGCTTCAACTCTTCGGGTAAAAAATATTTGGCATCCTTATAGCGATTATCCAAATGATAGTTATTTTTTACTCCCTTGATAGTTACCAGCGTTCCTTCACTTGTGATGACTGCTACTCGAGTACTTCCAGTTCCTATATCAATAATTAACGCTGCTTCCTGGCTCATAGTCGATCACCTGCTACCGCTGCTTGCTCATTCAAATAATCTATAATTCTTTGTGTAATGATCTCTGAATGATGATCGACCACTTGGTGTGAAGCCCCATAAATATGCGGCGTTAGTAAAATATTCGGAATATCAGCCACTTTGCTATCAGATTCCAATGGCGGCTCCGAATCAAGTACATCCAAGATTGCCCCTCGAATAGTTCCTGAGGCGACTAAATCATAAAGTGCCTCATTGTCGACTACCGCGCTTCTGGAAGAATTAATAAGGAGACTATCCTTTTTAATGAGACTGAGCAGCTCTCGATCAATCATCATTTTAGTGGTATCAGTGACCGGCAGATGGATACTGATGTAATCAGACGTCGAAAATAGTTCCTCTAAACCAACCTTCTTATACTCTGATGAGTCTGTTACAAAAGGATCATAAAACGAGATTTCTACATTAAACCCTTGAAGCAGCTTCGCGATGTTTCTAGCCACCGCTCCGAAGCCTACAAAGCCAATCTTTGACTTGTAAATCTCATTCCCCATCCATAAATGATAAGGAGTCGTCCCGGGCTTCCACTGCTTTTCTTTCGTCCAATTGACTGAATCAACCAGATTTCTCTCATAGGCGATCAAGGTACTGACCCACATTTCAGCAACCGCATTAGCATTTCGAGCAGGGGTACACAACACTGGAATCTTGTATTTCTCACAAACCTTCACATCAATATTTTCTGGCGATGCTCGACAGTCCCCAATAAATTTCAAAGCGGAGTATCCCTTTAAAACGGTTTCATTAATCACATCTAGCTCTGTGATTAAGGCATCCGGTCTTTCTGCTAAAAGACAAGCGATCATCTCTTTTTCATAGAACCGTTCTCCGGTATCTGTCCAAGGCATATAAACGACTTCTGTAAATAACGAGTGCAATCTCTCTAAACTTTCATCATTCATCGGTGCTCGTACTAGTAATTTCTTCATCTCGCATCTCCTAATAACCGTTTTTCTGCAGCTAGTTGATCGTATCCACTTCTTTTGTTTCCTCTAGTTGAATATCCGAAGCCTCTGCTTCTTCTGTTCTAACATCCCGTTCATCCTTGATAGTCGGAATTTGCAAAAGAATGGAGACACAGCCGGCAGCGATCATCAGCATGGAATACCAGTTATACGGCATAATACTTACTGGTGATACGCCTGCTAATCCGCCAACAACCAAAAGCTGTCCTGCATATGGAAGCAAGCCATTAAACGCCGATGAAAAAAGATCCAAAATACTCGCTGTCCGAGAGCGGGAAATATTGAAGCGATCAGCGATTCCTCTAGCCAACGGGCCAGCCGCAATAATCGAAATCGTATTATTGGTTGTCGCAATGTCAATCAAGCTTACAAGTGCCGCGATTGAAAATTCTGCACCTCGTTTTGTTTTCACACCTTTTGTCAAGTTGTATAACAGCCAGTCGATTCCTCCAAGATACTTCATCACAGCAACCAATCCACCCACCAAAATAGCGATAACTGCCATGTCCTGCATTCCCATCATGCCTTCATGGATCGTCTTCATGAATCCTGTCAAACCAAAATCTCCATGAAGTAAACCGATTACCAAGCCGGACATTACTCCTAAAGTCATTACGTTAATAACATTGATCCCCACCAATGACAATACGATTACGAGTAGATAAGGTAAGATATTTACTAAATTATAGCTATAAGTTCCTCCTGTAATAGCGCTAGTGTCGATCGGCTGCAGCGCAAGAATAATAACATTTACAAGAACCGCTGGAAGTACGATTAAAATATTGGCTTTGAATTTTGATTTCATCGTCACTTCTTGAGTTCTGGTCGCCGCAATCGTTGTATCCGAAATAAATGAAAGATTATCCCCAAACATCGCCCCGCCAACAACAATCCCACATAAAAGAGCCACATTAGATCCAGTCTTCTCAGCAATATCAATGGCGATTGGGGCCAGTGCCGCAACAGTTCCCATTGAAGTACCCATCGCAAAGCTTAATAAACAAGCAATTAGAAAAATTCCCGGTAGAATCATATTGGAAGGTAAAATACTCAGACCAAGATTTGAAACCGAATCGACCGCATGCATCGCATTGGCAACACCATAGAACGCCCCAGCTAACATGAAGATGATTACCATTAGAATCAATGTGTGATCCCCAGCACCCTTGCAGAAAATCGTTACTTTTTCATCAAAGCTTTTCTTATCATCCTTTTTGTTCATCATTAAAGCGACTGCACATGCGATGGAAATTCCGATCATCAGCGGCATGTTCTCGAAGCTTCCTGTGGATAGCCCAGTAAACATATAGAGTACTAAAAAAATAACCAGAGGCAGCATTCCTTTAAAGTTTCCTTTTTCCATTAAAATTCTCCTTTTTTTGGTTTGTTTTTGGGTAAGCGCTTTCCTTGAACTCAATATACAAAGTTTTCCAAAGTAAGTCAATCTTTTTTTCGATATTTCCAAAATAAAGCCAAATTACCCAAAATAATCAAAAAGAATACAAATATTATAATATTGATTTTCAATTCTAGGATTGCTATCATAAAGTAGAAGTCTAGCGAAGTGAGGTACATAAAAAAATGCTGAAGTTTGAACGTTTGAGAATTATTGAGAACTTGTTGAATGAAAATGGAAGTGTTTCCACCTCGGAATTAAGCAAAATGTTTGATGTGACGGAGGAAACTGTACGCAATGATTTAGTAGAGCTGCAAAATGCCAATAAAATCAAGAGAGTTCGCGGAGGGGCTTTTCTGATCGAACCGGTGGATAATGAGGTCCCGATCACTATCCGTACAGAGATGCTTCAGGATGAAAAAAACAGAATTGCCCAAATTGCTTTAGAATACATTCATCCCGGTGACACAATTGCGATCGACTCCTCAACAACAGCTATCAGCTTGGCAAAACTAATCAAGGAAGCCCAGCTATCTGTGACAGTGATTACCAACTCGATTATTAACGGATCGATCCTAATGGATTCAAAGAATGTTAATCTGATTATTCTTGGAGGCACCCTTCGAGGAAAATCCAACTCATTGGTAGGCAACATTACCAATGAATCAATCGGAAAGTATGTTATCAACAAAGCCTTTGTCAGCTGCTCCGGCCTATCGATGCCCGCTGGCCCATCAGATACCAATGAACAAGAAGCCAAAATCAGAGAAAGTATTTTTCTCTCCTCCGAAAAAAACTTCTTGTTAGCGGATAACACTAAGTTCGATTTCCGAACCGTTTACTTGATATCTGATTTTGAATCTATTGACTGCATCATTACAAATCAAAACGTTTCAAAGGAATGGTCAAATTTTCTGGCCGAGAAAAAGATTGAGTTACGTTATTAGACCAATACAAACAAGCTCCTAGCAATCAGTCAATCTGATCGCTAGGAGCTTGTTTTGGTGTCTAGGTTTTGTGGTTATTTCCTATATGATTTCAATCGTAATAATTAATCGTTCAGTAGTTCTCGGCCAGTTTTTTCATCTGTAATTAGAATATTGATCAAACGGCCGGCAAGAGCGGATCTGATGCCGCTGATTTTTTCTTTGCCGCCAGAAACACCTATCCTACGAGGAATTTCTTTCAATTTATTTAAATCAAATGCAACAACTCGATCGTTCCAATCGCATTTCGCCAAATTCCCATGATGATCGATAAAATTGTAGCAAATATCTCCAGCAATTTTATCCTGCGAGTATTCTGAACCGACCTTTACTTGGTCAGATAAGTAGGCGCTGGTCAATGTAGAATAGATCGGTGTCCCGCCTATTCCTACTAATGCTATATCTGCAGCTTCTGCTTCATCGAATACGTTTTTGATAAATGATTGTCTGATCAAAATTTCTTTTGCTTCCTTATCATCCAGTGTTATCGGAGCATGTAATTCAACCGATCGCCCCCCGGACTGTGAAGCAAACAGCTCACAAACTCTGTTAGACTGAATGGTGATGTGCTCCATTCCCATGCCTCCGACCAATGGGACAAACTTAACATTTGGCAATTGATGCTGTTTAGAAAAATTTATCGCCGCTTCATGAACCGTCGTACCAGCGGAAACCCCAACAATATGATCAGACTTTACAATTCTTGAAAGATATTTAGCCGCAGCAATTCCTAATATTTTTACTTGTAGTCCCCGATCAGTGGATTCCACACAGACAACTTCCTCTAATCGGTATTTCTTTTTCAGCTGTTCCTCTACTCCTCTATAAGGTCTAGCGGAGTCATCATTGATAGTAAATTCGATAATTCCATCTTTTCTGGCCTTTGCTAAAAATTTAGAGACTAAAGACCGGCTAAAATTCATCTTTTGAGCAATTTCTTCCTGGGTATTTCCTTGTTCATAATACAGGGAAGCGATCTCGACCAGTACTCTTTTATCATCAGATAATCCCATTTTTCCCCTCCTAATTAATGAGTAACTTTGATGGACATGCTATTAGAAAAAAAGAACGATTGGATTGTTTATCCATCAATCATCGAATAATCGTTTATTCGTTTTTATTCTTTCTCTCTAACAAATATTCTGCAAGTACATCCGTTAAGGTGAGGCAGTTTATTATGCTGGATTCAATAGCGGTGAACAATACATCCTTCTTTTCATCTTCGTAACAAATAGCGCATACCTTATCAATTTTGCGAATATCGTGTAAGTTTATTCCAATCACATTTTCATTAATTCGACAATCGACCTCATTGCCATTATCATCAAAGAAACGAGAATTAACATCTCCAACGACATGAACTTTTGCTAATTCACTGATGTCCTTTTGATCAATATACCCAATTTCAGCCATCGTATTGCTTTTGGAAAAAGGGGATGCTATACCTACTAAAGCAAAATCTACTTTCTTGCCGTCCTCCAGTACATCCTTTACCGTTACATTCTCAACCAGGTTCTTTTTAATATCCCGGCTATCCACTAAGGCAGGAACATACAAATATTTACACTTTGCCCGCATTTTTCGAGATAAATCGTGGGCAATTTGATTCGAGTGAACCTCTACTCGATCTGAACCCATGCCTCCAATAAGAGGGATGACTGTTGATTCCGGTTGATTCACGTATGGATATTCATCAACCAATCTTCGCAGGATTCTTCCCCAAGAGACACCAATTTTACTCGCTTTAGCAATATCCTTTTTGAAGGAGGATATTGCCGTTTGAATAATCAACTTCTCAATTTCTTGTTTCTCCAGATAACTAGTGTCTAGTACTGCCACTCGTTTGAGTCCAAAGACCTTTTGCAATTTTAATTCTAATTGCACGGAGTAGGCGCTTGAGCTGTTGATATTGATGTCCACAATCCCTTTGCTTCGAGCATCAACTAAGTATTTTGATACTAATTGCCTAGAAATCCCCAACTGTTTGGCAATATCCGATTGCTTCATATCCTCTTTGTAATACATTGTTGCTACTCTAACTAAATCACGATCGTCTTGAATATCCATTATTGACCTCCTAAGCAAAAAAACTCCCTAAATGAAAGGGAGTTTTTTCGCTAAATAAATTCTATTTCATCCCCAACTTCAAAAGCTGGAAATTCTCCCGGACTTACAATGATTGCCCCAGGCAAGATTTCTCCTATCTCATTACGGAAGTAGATAGAAATGTGACCCAACTCATCAAAGTTTGAGTTCGCCTGAGAACCAACTTCTTCTATATTATACACTTTATTTCCCATTTTTAGCTTGCCGCCTACCGAAATTGAGTTATTCGGTTGTTCTTGTACCTCGTGGATAACTGAAATGTCTCTTAATTCTGGTGTTGCTTGTGGGCCAAATAAAATGACCAAACGTTCCTCTTCAAAAGCTGGCACCATACTGCCGATTTCTACTATTTTCGTTTTTACCATCTGTTCTTCTCCTTGTATTTAACTTTTTAGTACATACCGAAACTTGCAAAATAGGCAAGAATTACTGCGGTAAATCCAGTAAGCACTCGACTATACAGAATTGCCGGCACTCCGACCTGAACAGTCTCTGGTTTCGCTTCCCCAAGAGAAAGTCCCACTGGAATAAAGTCACAACCAACATGTGCATTAATAGCAAAAAGAGCTGGCAACGCGTATTGGACAGGGATAGAACCATTTGCAATTTGAGTACCAATCAATACACCGATTACTTGAGAGATAACCGCACCCGGTCCCAAGATTGGAGATAAAATTGGAATACTGCAGATCAATGATAGCACAATCATCCCTGGAAGCGAACCCGCTAACGGTGATAAAACCTTAGCAATCAGATCCCCTATTCCTGTATAGTTGATAATCCCGATCATCATACTGATAAATGCCATAAAAGGGATAATATTTTTCAACAGCATATCCACAGCATCACGGCCTGATTGGTAGAATACACCCATTACGCCACCAATCCCTCGAGAAAACTTAACTAGGAAACTATCTTTCTTCGCATTTTCTTGCGCGTGAGCTTCTTTTGCTTTCGCATACTTCTCTTCAAACTTTTCCTCAGGTTCCTCAACAGCTGCCGCCTCTGGCTCAGTTGCTTGTACAACATTGGTATTGTCAGCAAGCTTCACATTAGCTGGTTTTACTCCTGAAACAAAAATGTCTTCTGTGATATGTTTTGCCAATGGTCCCGATGGTGATGAAGGCAAGATATCCACTGTTGGAATCCGCTTCATTGGATAAACCCCAATTCGAGCCGTACCGCCGCAATCAATGACAGCACAAATCATCTCATCTTCAGGAACCTGATTCTTGAAGCCATCCCAAGCCTCTGCTCCAGTTAAATCTGCTATTTGTTGTGCAACAGGATGGATCCCTCCGCCCGTTACAGATACTACTTTATTCCGTTTTTCAGTAGGAACTAGCGTCAATCCTACTCCCCAACCGCCAGTTCCAGGCTCTACAAAAACTGATTTATACATTTATTTGCCTCCTATGTTTTAAAATTATCATTCGGTTTCTGTTTATGCTTTCGCATTCTTAGATTCCTTAGCAATCAAGAATTTTGTCAATTTTTCTGTTACGATTCCCCGCATCAAAATCACCACGACACCAACTAGGAAGTAACGAACGGCCAAGCTTGATTGACTATATCCTGCTTTCATCACACCATTTGCGATCCCTAGATAAACAAAGAGCTCTCCAGCATTCGCATAAGGGAATAGTCCCGTTACAGGATGTAAGAAGGACACTACTGAATCATAAAAGGCCGGCTTCTCTTCTTCTTTAACAAATTTTCCAAAAGTATAAGCCATAGGATTTGTAAGCATCATAACGGACAATATCGGCATAACGGAATAACGTAAAATCATATATTTCGAACAATAGCGGATAGCTTTATCGACACGTTCTTCTCCGATAAATGCAATAACTGAATACGTAAAGGTCAATAGAACAATCAGCAGTGGAACAATTCCTGTCATAAAACTTGTAAACTGTTCGCCACCTGCTTCAAACAATCCAATGAAATTTTTACCAAACCACTCGATATACTTCATATTATTAACTCCTCCTAGAGATCAGTAATCGCTTCCATTTTCCTTAAATAGACCTTGTCTAAAACACTTTCTATCTGATTGGAGCGATTCTGATTTGTTTTTCTTTGATGAATCTCTGTCAATGTTAGACCGTGATAACGTTCTTCTTTTTTAAAACGAGCAAATATTGTAAGACCCCTGCATGCATAGCAGCTGATTATTTTCCCATCTTCATCCACCACGACGGCTACAATCGCCTTAAACAAAGAACCCTTTGATACATCGGTATATAGCTCATAAGTTGAACAATGATCAAAGTCATCAGTCATTTTCCGAATAAATTTCTGGTAATATTTTACTTGCATAATACTCGCTAAGCTTTGAGTCACCATCAAGAAGCAAAGAGCGATCAGCAGAATCTGCATACAGTATCCTCTTTTCTATATAAGTTGCAGATAGAGTGTTGGCTCTATCTGCGACCATTTTTCTTCTTTCGTTTTAAGCAAATGTTTCATCTTGCAGCTTGCGTAATTTGTAAACAGTGGTTGATTCGTCTAGCTCAACATCATCCATCGTCAAGAAGGCGCCATCCTTGATGTCCTTCTTAGCAACTGCTCCCGCGATTAAGCCAATTGGAATATTGGCATTTTTCTTCATGTCTTCATGTGTTTCTAGTACACCGCGTACACAGAACCCACCGATTCCATCAATTTTTTCGCCTGCTTTGATATCTTTCTTAGCAACACATACCGTTTCTGAAACTGGCGCTCCCATTGGAACAATAGCTGTATCCTGTTCTAAAACAGCACGAGCAATCGTGATTGGTGTTTCTAATGAGCACAAATGGAATGGGCGATACAAGATATGGTGATCGCGATCACCCTTCTTCATCAAGTAGTTCATTTCATGCGCAACACCTTCATTTTGTCCTTTAACGATACAGAAGATTCCTGGTGCAATACCGTCAACGTATTCAACGACACCAAACTTGCTTAATACGCCGCCGTTTTCTTTTAGATCCAAGTTTTTAACAGTACCGTCTAAATCTGCTGAAATACCATGCATTCCGACTACATCTGGAACAAATCCCATAGCATTAGATAATAAGTTCATTTCTCCCATAGTCTTCGTACCATCCTGGAATGAAGCGAGGATTTTTGGACTCATCACTTGTGCTTTCGCTTTTTCAGCAGCAGTATCTGGATTAGCGTGAACCATTAACTTATTATTCTTTCCTTTACCAGCAACTAGCACTTCCATCCCCATGCTTTTAGCAAATTCATACATTTGCATCGTTGCTGCAGGCTCGTCACCGTCTGAACCTGTGTAAATTAAGTCGGTTGCATCATACATTTTTTTCATTAGTGGGCCAATGGTGATGTCAATTTCAACATTTAGTAAAACTAAGTGCTTTTTAGCCATCAGTGATTCTAATGAAATCTGCGCTCCAGCTTCTGGAACACCTGTCGCATCAACAATAATTTCGACCTTGTCAGAATGAATGATGTCTTTAAAGTTTTGACTGATTAGAATATCAACCTTTGTGTCTGCGCTTGCATTGTACGCATCCGCCGCACGATTCGCCGCATCTAAATTGATGTCGCTGATTCCTGCTACGATCATTCCCGGAATTGTTGAAATTTGAGAGATCATTCCGAATCCCATTTGCCCTGCACCAATAACTCCAACTTTAATCGGAGCACCATTTTTTTCTCTCTCTAACAGCTTGCCATATAACGTCATTTTGAACCCTCCATCATTTATTGTCATATGCCAATAGCGTTGGCATATGTTGAACAATTCCCAGTATAGCACCTAAAAAGTGTTTGTCAACGCTTACTTGCAACTTTTTTTCACTTCACTGGAATATGTTACGCGATTAGAACATATGTTACGATCCGTATAATTTGATTATCAAAAAATATAAAATAACATTTGGTAACTTTTTTACCAAATGTTCCAAAATGCTAGCCTCATTTTTTTATAACTTATGAAATTCTGCTTCAAACAAAAAAAGACTACGGAAAAGTCCGTAGCCGTTGCTTACACATTAAAAAATATTTGGGCCAAGCTATCACCTGATAAAGTCCAGCACATTTTTGTAATCATTCATTGCATTCAGCATTTCTGCTCGTTTCTCGGTAGTTGTTCTGTAGCCATTGATCTCCCCAAAACCATCCATGCCGATTAACAAGGTATTCAAAACCAGATTACTAGAAATATTTTGCTTCGTACCGTAAATAATTGCTATGTCAGGATACTCCGACTTGAATTTTTTTAGGAACGTATTCTGCTTAGCAGTCAACTGAGTATCTGACAGCAGCTCAGCAGTATCTTCGCCAAACTTCCATTTGATGATATCTAAATAGTTCAATACATTTTCAGGGATTTCAAATGGCTTTGCGGTCCTCACTAAAACAGAGTAATCTAGCTCCTTGACGATCTCTAAAATATTTTTAATATTAAAAATACTTTCTAAATCATCAAAGATAATAATCTCCGCACCTTCTGCCTTCAATCGTTCCAAATTATCAGGCTTCGCGTTTTCAAAATCGATTGCTAGTTTCACTCGATTTACTGCTTTTTTTACTTTTGATACATCCTCACTGGATACTGTAAATATAGCGTCCATCCCTAATTGAGAAACCTTTTTATCCACCAGCACAGCATTCTTGACCGCTTCTTCATCTTTCCAAAGCACTTGAGAATTCACACAATAAAATGGTACTTGAATTTTCCTTTTCTTCATCCATCCATCTTCCTTTCTTTTTCAACACAACCGTGAAAAAAATCACAAACATTCCGAAAAAAAATCCTTCCTCGGTGAATCATTTGGTCCATACTATAAATCTAGTTCCGTATTATTCCATAAAAATTAAGCGAAGTCAACTATTTTGTGATTTGTTGAACAATTTATTTTTCCATATTTTCTATTGATCTATTTTCTAAAAGTTATTTTTTAGAAGCTATCCACTGTCTAAAATAATTTCTTTATGCAACCATCCCCTTTTAATTCAACAGATAATGCATTCTATTGAGAATATATTTTATCGTTTCGGATTTTTCGTTGTTTTCTATTCTGGCTATGCCTAAACTTATTTAATAATCCTGATGTTTTTTCTAAAATATAGTTTACAATTTCACAATAAAAGAGTATATTGTGACTATAAAAGTAAATTATACTTTTAAACCGTTTTTATTGATGATTTCTCCGGCGCTTTTTGATTTAGAAACTTACGAAGAGGTGAACGTTTTGGAACAAACACTGGTAATAATTAAACCGGATGGAGTAAAGAGAAAACTCATAGGACGAATTATCCAACGATTTGAAGAGCGGGATTTAACAATAAAGAAAATGGATCAAAGAATCCTAGATAACTCCTTAGTTAAGGAGCACTACGACCATTTAAAGAATGAACCATTTTTTAATGACATCCTCTCATATATGACTTCCGGTCCAGTAATCGTCATTGTATTGGAACAAGAAAATGTCATTCAGATAGTAAGAAGAATGATTGGGACAACCAATGCGCTAGAAGCTTCACCCGGTACTATTCGAGGCGATTTTGCAATAAATACTAGTGAAAATATCGTTCATGCCTCTGATTCCGCAGAATCTGCAGCGATAGAGATTAAGCGATTTTTTCCTAAATAATCCATGCCTTGGGCTAAATCAATCAGGTCGTATCTGATAGTACTTGTTTAAATCGTTCTCACTTTTTTAAAGATTCAACTATTATTTTTACTATCAATTATTACTCGTCTGCTTTTTAGCAGGCGTTTTTTTTATTTATAAATACCTATTTCTCAGGCTTTCAACATCTTTTTCAAGAAAGATCAAATCAAAATAATTTGTCAAGCTGCTATTACTGTTTTCAGGGTGTATTTACGGAGGTTTTTCGAGCTTCAAAAAATGGAAACCCCATAGAATCAACGTTTCTAGAAACAAAATACACGGAACCCTCCGAAATTGATCCCATTTTAACTATTTTGTGTCATCGGGATTTTTTCAGTTTGGTGTATGCTTGCCTCACCGATCGGAATCAAAAATTCAAAGGAACATGGAGGAAAAAATTATGAACGAACAAGCTTTTACTCATCAACAGTTATTCAGCTTAAAAAAATCTACACTGGAAAAACGGATCGTCTCGTATTACAGAATCTCTGGAGACTCCGATGCTACCGTGCAATACCTGGTCGCTCTAAAAGTTCGAAAAAATCTAGGAGATAGTGAGTTTCACTTGGTCTTAAAGGATTTGGTGCACCATCTATTCACCCAACGCAAGGTCACAAAAATCATGAAGAAATATTTCTTTCACTTTAAGGAGTACTTCGTATCTAAACAATGGAAATACTTAACGATTCGAGTTTTCCCTGTCCGACAATACGCCGAAAAAGCGATCCACGAAGTCCGCAGCCGCTTTTCTAGTATCCATTTATTTAACAACGAAATACAGGCCGAGTGATCGTAAAGAAAAACTAAAAAGAAAGGATGAAAAACATGAAGACTATCAAAATAAAAAAACTTGTATCCACCTTTAAAAACAGTGTCGGCGAAAAACATAATCTGACGATCAAAAGCCCGACTGTTGATAAAACGCCCGAAGAAGTTCATGAAGCCTTGGAATTACTGACCACCTTAGATATTTTTGAAGAAGAAAACGGGATAAAAACCTTTGCGGAAGTCGTCACTGCTAAATACGTCGAAACAGTAAAATACATTCAATTCAATCCAGAAGCTCCAGTTGAATCCGAGCCTTTGCCAGAAAAACCAGTTGAAAGGCCTGTGCCCAGCTCCATCAAACCAATCAACTATGAAAAATATATTGACTTAGTCTGCCCGCAGGCTTTGGGCGAGAGACCCGATAGCGCCCTGAATACCTTACCGATTCATCGAACTGACAACATAGGCCGATCACTGCCTTCAAAAGACAGCGAAAATCCTAAATCGAGTATTTCAGAACCGTCCCTTCTATCGAATGAAGAGTCCACAATAACCACTCCGAAAAATAAAAAAGTGAAACGGAAGAAAGGCCTTATTCAATGGATACTGCAAAAATATCGAGAAAAAACAGCTGAAACGTCTTCTTAAAGAGGACTTCAGCTGCTCGTTTTGAATACTTTTAATCGCACACTCACTCTATCATTCGTGCTTCCTATTGATGATGTTGCGTTTGAATATACTCTCGCATCAATATGGGGAACGAAGCTAGATTATTGGTCAGCTGATACTGGCTTTACAGAGCCGTCCCATTTTTCCAATATCCAATTTTGTACATCTTCATTGTGCAAAACCTTTATCAATTTTTTTATTCGCGGATCATCTTTATCTTCTTTTCGAACGGCAATGATATTTCCATATGGGGAATTGTCTTCTTCCAACAAGATGGCATCTTTCACCGGGTTTAATTTGGCTTGATAGGCAAAATTTGCGTTGATCGCAACTAGCTCGCCTTCTTCATTATTATAAGCACTCGTTAGCAGCGATGGATCGATCGAATGTTCGAACTTAAGGTTTTTCGGATTGTCTTCGATGTCTTCAAAGCTGGCGGTTTCGATAGCAACGCCTTCTTTGACCTTAACTAAATCCGCATTTTGAAGAATCGTAATAATTCTTCCCCAATCTGACACCGAATTTGAGGTGATGATCGTTGCCCCGTCTTTTAATTCATCAAGTGATTTGATTTTTTTGGAGTACAGTCCCATTGGTTCGACATGGACAGCCCCGGCATCCGCAAATTTGTAGCCATTCTCTTTTATCGCTTGTTCAAAGAACGGGACATGTTGGAAATAATTTGCGTCGATATCCTTATCAGCTAAGGCTTTGTTTGGCAGAATATAATCGTCGAAGTTTTTGATTTCTAATTTGACCCCTTCTTTTTCCAATAACGGCTTCACATGCTCTAAAATTTCTCCATGTGGAGTGGTCAATGTGCCGATCACCAAAGTGTCTTCTTTCTTTTCATTCGTTGAGGGCTTGGTACAGCCCACTAATATTAGAGCCAGTGTAAATAAAATCGAAAAAAAGATCGTTTTTCTCTTCATATGTTTTCCCCTTTTTATCATTACTATTAAAAATGACCGTAGTATCTATTTTGAACGACCGAAGAATGAACCCATCGGATCAGAGTGATAAAGTCAAAAACCGGTAGACCCGCTGCCTGTTGGATCGCATAGGAATATGGCGGCAGATCGCTGCATTCAAGTAATATCGCGCCAATCTCAGGTGCTTTCTCCAGCTCTTTTTTTACCGTCGCCACTAGATCGGCTTCTAACGTTGGATTGTCTAACGTCGTTTTTCCCCAGCGAATGGGGGCGAAGCTTTCCAAAGAACCGATCTCACAAATAATACAATCGGATAAATCTGCTCCAGAAGAACGGAAAAAGTCGGCATTTATGTCTTTTCCGCTTGCTACCAGCGTTAAGATTTTCTGTTCTTTCTTAAGTCCGATGTTTATGATCGGTACTTGAACGATGCTGGATAAAAACACAGGAATATCTACCGCTTCTGCGACGGCTTCTTGAAAATGACCAAAGTAGCCGCAAGCGCCGACGATCGCTCGGACTCCTTGCTTTTCAAGTTTTTTGGCCGCTTGAACGATCTGTTCTTTGATTTGCTCGCTTCCTTCAAATAGCTGCTCGATTTCAAAATCCACCACTTCGTAAAGCACTGGAAAGTCAAAGGTCGTTGCATTTGCGACATTGCCGGGCACCTTTGGATAGATGAGATTGACCGCGATGATCCCCACCCCGCAGCCCGAAAATGGTGTCGCGGATACTTGAAGGGTTGAGGCTAAATCTGCTTCGGTTTGAAGATTGCTTCCTTTTCTCACGAAATCACTCCTTGTTTTAAGTAATCCAGCAAGGCTTCTTGATCTAAATGACCAATCCCTAAATCATCTAAGGTCAGTCCTTCTTTTAAGAAGTCGCGGCCAGTCATAACGGAAGCCAATGTGATCATACTGTCGATTACCTTCGTTTCAACGCCATATTTCTTACCCAATTCATGATAAATGTGGCAGCCCACGGGAATATCCTCCGTGATATAACGGTCATGAATACTGAAAGGGCCTGTACCGATCGCCATCTCAAACTGCTCATCGAAAGGCACAATGCACTCATCCCCCATGTATTCTGGTCCTAAAATACTGGTTCTCGATAAGAAATTCTTTTTAGGGAAACGCTGAAGATCCACCCCAATCGCCTCAGCCAAAGCCACTTCTTCCAGATAAAAGGCATATTGAACCTCAGAAATTGATTCGCAGTATGCATGAGAATAAATGGAGTACGTACTCTTATCATTTCCACCAAAGACTCTGCCCCAGTTCTCCATTACACCAACGCCTAAGATCGTTCCCGGACAATGCAAAACAGGATTCACATTACTGAAGCCAATATCCAAGACGGTATTTCCACCTGTTGGTCCATCGCCAGTCGTGATGGTATCGAAACAGCCGATCTCTTGTGTGCTTTGCAAGAATATCTCCTGATCTGTCGACGGCAGCGAAGCCCCTCTTAAAGTAATCGCCCGGTACATCAAGCTGACTTCCGGTGTCAATACGCCACCTTCCTTCACCACTCTGGCGCCATAGGGTGCGCTGGACCAGCCGCCAATGACCACGGATTTATCACAATTGCTTTCACGCATTTTTTTCCGTAATTTTAATGACCCAAAATTGTCTGGAATAATATGAATGATCATTCCATCCTCCAGCACAGGCACCAACTCTTCAAAAAAGGCGTCATGGGCAATTGACGGAACCGCGACGATGACCAGCTTGCAGCCAGCGACACATTCTTTGACATCCGTAGTGACTTTATTCAACACAGCTCGACCTGAACGCTTGAAGCCATACTTGTTGTTTTGGTTTCCTGTTAGGAGGATACCTGTACGTTCGACATTTTCCAGCGTCGTTTTTGCAAAATCCGGCAGATCACAAATATTGACTTGATTTCCACTCAAAGCGCAATCCGCTGCGATCGCTTTCGCTGCCGCTCCTCCTCCTAAAATAGCAATTGAAGCCCCATTCGTTCTTTTTTCATTACTCAATACTTTTTCCTCCTTTATTTAAAAACAAAAAAAATCGTCCCTGATCTGTATTTAAAATACAAATCAAGGACGATGAGAATACACTAATCGCGGTACCACCTTAATTACTTGTTGCTAAACAAGTCGCTTTATCAGTTACGGAAAAATTTTCGATAACCTATCACTATAACGGGTGAACCCGTAGTATCTAAAGACTACTCCCTCGATAACTAACGCTCAAAGACCATTTTCATCATGTTCGACTATCTCTTTTCACCAAACAGAGACTCTCTGAAAATCTACCATCACTACTCTTCTTTTCATAGCTTAATTATATTCTAATTTAAATGCAATACTACGCGAATTGTTTTTGAATGTCAATACTAAGTTTTCTATTCTTTTAGAAGTTTCTTTCAGCAAGCAGCTTGTGGACTATTTACTCTGAACATACTCATAAACATCAATAATTTCCTTCGCCAGATCACAAAAGGCGATTGATGTCATTAAATGATCCTGACTGTGGACCGTCAGCAAATTCATTTCAGTTGCCTCGCCTTGCGCCTCTTTTGTTAACATTTCTGTTTGGGCGTGATGGGCCTTGACTAATGCGTCTCCGGCAATCTCGATCTTACTCATAGCACCTTTGATATCCCCGCTTTTAGCAATTTCGATAGCCTCCACTGCTTCACTTTTTGCATTACCGCTGTGAATGATGAGCCCCATAACAGCCTCTAACTGCGCCTGATTATTCATTTCAATTTTCTCCCTTCTCTAAATCTGATCATACGGCATATTCTTTCAGCGTACTGACTATTTGATACGCTGCGCCGTACATACCTGCTTCATTGCCTAAAATCGCTTTTCTTAGCCGAAAACTTCCGGAAATTTGTGGAAAAGCATAGCTGTCTATAGCCGCTCTTAACGGAGCCAAAAATAATGGTCCGGCTTCAGATACGCCGCCTCCGATCACTATCTCCTCGGGGTCTAAGGTATTCATTACTCCTGCGATTGCCCGGCCGAGATAATCGACGGTCATTTTCAATGTTTCTTTGGCCTGCGGATCATCGGCTTCGATCAAATCAAAAATTTCCTTTGTATTTGAAACAGCGGAGCGATCTGCTAGACGATTCATCGTTTTGACCATCCCATTGGCTGAGCCATAGCATTCTAAACAGTTTATATTGCCGCAGCCGCAGATTCGTTCCTCAGTGGAGTGAACTGGAATATGACCAATTTCTCCTCCCGAAGCATGCTGGCCATTTAAAATTTTGCCGTCAACGATGATCCCACCACCGACACCTGTTCCAATCGTCACAAAAACAAGATTCCGAACGTGCTCTGTAGATCCCTTCCACATTTCACCTAGAGCCGCGGCATTCGCATCATTCAGCAAAGCCACGGGAATATTTAAGCTCTTTTCGATCATTTGCTTTAAAGGAAAGTTTGTCCAGCCTAAATTGACGGCCCTTTTTACGACTTTCTCATTTACTGGGCCAGGCACCCCAATACCGATTCCTAAAATCTCTTCTAAGCATTGAGTGCCTCGACTCATTCGTTCCCGAATACTTTGAATAATATCCGCAGGAATCTCACTACCTTCATTCGCTGTATTTGTCGGAATGCTCCATTGATCTAGCATCAAGCCGGTCATATCAAAAAGAGCCAGCTTGATGGAGGTACCGCCAATGTCGATCCCAATTACTTTATTCATCATTGTTTCTTCCTCTCCATGCAAAATTACTCTAAACTATCTTGAACTACGACCTCTGACCTTGCTTCTCTGCTGAAGAATAACCGCACTAATAAGAACAGCTCGATCACAAACAAAATGATTAAGAACAAGAAGCCCATTCGTGAGCCATTAATCGTAGATTCCGCAATGCTCAGCGATTGATCCGACTGGCTTTGCGAAATGATGCTTGCAATGATCGAAGTCCCTGAAGCGCCGGCGAACTGCTGGAAAGTCATAATGATCGCATTGCCATTTGCCTGTTGTGTTTCATCCAGCTGTCTTAATCCGCTGGTCATCAGATTCCCAAAAGAAAAGCCAACGCCTAAAGTAAACATAAAATATAAGCCGCCGATCAGAAGATTACTCAATGTCCCGCTAAAAATAGTAAACAGCAGCAATGAAAAAGCAATCACCAAACTGCCGGTCATAATCGGTTTCTTTGCGCCGAAACGATCCAAAATCCGACCGCCTAAGGGTGTGAACAATGCCCCGAGCGTGGCTCCAGGCAATACGACAAAGCCCGATATCTGAGGTGTAGCGCCATTTACTAATTGAATGTAGTTCGGCAAAATAAACACCAAGCCCATTAAAACCAGCTGCAGAATAAAGAAACAAACTACGTGCAGACGATAGGCTCTATTTTTAAGCAGCTCCAACTGCAAAATAGGCTCTTCTAAACCCTTTGAACGCTGAATCAGGCTGATCAAACCAACGATTCCGAAGAAAAAGGCACCGCCTACTTGAAAAGAAAAGAGACTTTTACTTCCCATATTGCTAAAGCCGATGATCGTTCCAGTAAACATGACCATAATGGACAGCAAACTGAGAACATCAAAATGCGCTTTATGAACCGGACTTTTTTGCTCGATCGTCATCAACCCTACCACCATCGCAGCCAACATGATCGGAATCAATAAGATGAAAATAAAGCGCCAGCCTAAGCTGGTAATCACCAAGCCGCCGAATGTCGGACCAATCGCAGGTGCTATCGCCGGTATCATGGTACCAACGCCCATCATCATCCCAATCTTATCGGAAGGAACCTGCTCCAAAATAATGTTGAACATCAACGGTAAGCCAATCCCTGTTCCGATCCCTTGAATGATTCTGCCTAATAATAGAATGGAAAATGATGGCGCAAAGGCGTCAATCACTATTCCCAGAGTAAAAAAGCCGATCCCGATCAAAAACAACGGCTTATTCTTAAAGGATCGTTTGAAAAAGCCTGATAACGGAACGATAATTGCTAATACCAATAAATAAATGGTGACGAGCCATTGAACCGTTGCCGTATTTACATTGAATTCTTTACTTAATGTAGGAAAAGTCACAGTCATTGCAGTCTCAGCGAGCACGCCACAAAAGGATAAAAGTCCCGTTGAAATGATTGCTCCAATTACTTTAAGTGTTAACTTTTCTTGTTTCATTTATTCTCTCCGTTTCTAATTGATACCGGTCTATTTGTAAAAAAATCGTTTAGAAAGACGGCGGCTAACAATTAGCCGCCGCCTGATTTAATCCTTTACCAATGAAAGAGCTTGCTGTAAGACCTTCTCGCCATCCATCGTGCCATATGCGGCCATATCAATGATAGCTACTGGAAGCTGATCTTTCACTAAAGCTTTGATTTGCTTTTCTTTAAATCTCACTTGAGGTCCTAACAGGATCACATCTTTTTCCTTAAGATGATTTTTTACATCATCTACCGGTCGTGCATCAACAGTTGTCTCAATTTCTTTTTCTGTGCCGGCTTTTTCAATTTTTTCAATCAGTAAACTCGTACTCATCCCAGCATTGCACACTAACAAAATATTGATTTTTTTCATCGCTTTGTTCACCCTATCCTTTCTTATTCCACTACCGTTGCCTGCGCTTCTACTTCAACATCCTCAGCTTCTTCTTCTTTTTCCTTAAGCGCCTGCTGTTCGCGCTTACATTCTAAGTTATCGGCCATCTTGAAGAATGGAAAATATATTCCGACAGATACAGCTACACAAAGAGCCTGAGCTAAAAGCATTCGCCAACCGCCTGCGATAAGTGCATTAAGAAAAGTCGGTGTTCCCGTAGGCAGCTGTGCGCCGATCATACGTGGAACCATCCCAGTCGTGATCGCTAAATAGCCAATCAGACCAGTGACTAATGGTGTGACCACAGTAGGAATCAAGAAATTCGGGTTCAAACAAATTGGCGTCCCAAAAGTAATCGGCTCATTGATCCCAAAGAAAGTCGGGATACTTGTGATTCTGCCGATGTTTTTATACTGGTCGCTTTTAGCGAAAAAGATGAAACAAATCGCTAAACCAAGCACACATCCGCCACCGCCAATTTCTAAGAAAACAGACGTGAAGCCAAAATCAATTAAATTCGGCGGAGTAGTTCCTGCCGCTGCGGCATTCATATTTTCAATCGTCATTGTTTGAATGATCGGTGCGTATACACCAAAGATGATTGCTTTCCCGTGAATACCAAACCACCAGAAAAGACCAATTAAGGCATAGGCCACCATCACACCACCAACTGAACCGCCGATTTGTTGAATCGGAACTTGCAACACACTATAAACCAAATTATGGATACTGCCGAAGCTAGTAAAGCTAAAGCCCCAAGAAACAAGTGCCATTAAAAACGTAATGGCGAAAAATGGAATAATCGAGCTAAACGACTTCTCAACGAAGCTTGGAACACTTTCCGGCATGTGAATTGTAATATTATTTTTAACAAACCAGTAATAGAGCCTTGCGACGACTAGTCCGACAATAATACCGACAAACATTCCCTTCGAACCAATATAGTCAAAGCTGATGAAATCAACGGGCCGCACAGTATCATGAACCTGCTGCTCGATCGTTGCTAGAGGAGTCAGGATCAAGAAAGAAACAATGGCTAGAAATCCTGGAAACATGCCTTCGATATCGAAGGACTTCGCCAAATTATAGGCGATAAAATAAACAACAATCAGCCCCATAATGTTGCTGGTGAAAATACCTGGTAATAATAGTAAAGACTTTAACCCATTCCCTTGAATGAAGTTTTGATAGCCATCAAATGGTAGATTCGCGACTAATGTACACATTGCACCCGTAATACTAGCCGGGATCGTCATAACCATCCCTTTGCTGACTGCCTTCAAATAGCGATTATCTGAAATTGTTTCTGCGGCAAGCTGGATCTTTTCGAGATTATCAACAAAACTCATAATGAAATTCTCCTTTTTTAGTTTTTTATCTAGAGAAATTGTTCAATTGCCTTCCCAACACCATCTGCATCATTTGTATCTGTAATATATTTTGCTTGTTTTTTTACTTCATCAATTGCATTGCCCATCGCGATCGTAAAACCGAATGAATCGTTCAGCATGCCCAAATCATTATAGCTGTCGCCAATCGTCATGATCTCGTTCAGATATATTCCTCGGCTATTCGCATAATGCTTGATGGCTTCCCCTTTATCAGCTAATGGATTCGTAATTTCCAAATTGATTGAGAAAGAGCCTGTTGCATTGACCGGATATTTTTTTGGTAAATGCGTTCGCAGCTCTGCGATTTTTTCGGTATTATTTGAAAAGCTGATGATTTTCCCAACCTCGTAATCGTTTTCAAAAATCTGATGGACCGAGTTGATGGGATTGATCGCTTGGTAAAGGAAATGATTCTCCGCCTCTTGATAAGCGGCTTCTAATGATATTTCAGGGTGAAAATTATTGATTTTCGTTGCCACTGCCCATTTGCAGGTCTCTTTATCACTTGGGGAAAAGGTCCCGCCAGTTGTATAAACTTCTACATACATATCCAACTGCTGCAGCTCTGCGACAACTTGTTCTACTAACACTTGCTCAAGATAAAGACTTTGTATAATCTCTCCTTGAGCATTGCGTAGTTCACTGCCGTTCATCACCAAATAATTGCATTCAATCCCTGCGGAGACTACTTGGGGATAGGCATCATCATAACTTCTTCCCGTCGTGATGATGAACTCCACCCCTTTGTCCTGGGCTTTCTTGATGGCGTTTACATTATTTCGTGAGATATCGTGGTTATTACTAACTAACGTACCGTCCATGTCAGATGCGATCAGCTTTATCATCTCATCACCTGCTAACCGATTACGTTCTCTAATAGCGCTTGATGGCGGCGGACTTGTTCAATACTATCCACTTCCATGTAATCCTGAATATGACGATTTCCTTCATATTCGCTACAGATATAGCCCTCGTAGCCGGCGTCCTTCAACGTTGTGATCACATCATGATAAGGAATACTGGTTTCCTGCAGCTCATTTGTGATATCGTAAAATTTCCCGTGAATATGAGCGATATAAGGCATATTTTCCACTAAGATTTTAGGATCCGTATAAACAAAGTGACGGCAAAACTCTGCAAAAGCTTTATCTGCTTCAGTCGCATCCGCCATTTTCGCGACCTTTTCGAAGGTCTCATCGCGATTTAGGCCATTTTCATAATTATCGCTAACTAACTTGATAATTTCTGGCGTCCCGCCTTTTCGAATGTAACTATCTTGAAAAATCGACCCGATTCGTTTTGTGAAGATTCCGAAATCCGGCATAATGGCAAACCATTTCGTACCGCTTTCCTTAATGAAATCAAGCCGCTCTTCAAACCAAGGTGTACCAAAAGTAAATGGTGCGTGGACCTCCAAGGCAATCTTGACATTCATCTCCTCCGCATAAGGCAAGCTTTGCTTAACCACTTCAAGCGGTGTGGAAACCAAGGTTCTCAAAATTTTGCAGCCTAAGCGATTCGCGATTTTTAAGTCTCTCTTCATCATGTCAACATTTTCTGAAGTAGTCAACATACGGTTAGCAAATAACTTGTTGTCTAAAAAAGCATCGTAGGCAACTGGTTCAACTTGGTATTTCTCCATCCATTCATGCCATTGCTTCACAAAATCATCCGAGATATTCGGGAAGGTCGGAAGCATTTGTTCTGGTAAAAATTCGATTCCCTTAGCACCCGATTTGGCCGCTTCACGAATACAATCCTCTAACGTCATTTTTCCTGTATAAAACTCATCTTGGTAACTGTAAAGCGAGACACCGCGTTTAATCTTACTCATTACTTCATCTCCTCATTCATACTGTGGTATTGATTTTTTATGCCTCTAGCACTAATACTTTTTCATCATCGCCGACATTGTTAAACGGCAGATACGATATTCGCAAGCTGACAAAAGCGCGCACTTTGTGTTCTCCTTCGGCTAAGCCGCCTGGTTTTTTCACAAATACCGTGATCGTTTCGACCATTTCCCAACGATGATTGATCACTGTCGGCAGCTCCGCAAAAGTAAAGGTTTCTCCTTTTACCGTGATCAGCATTTCTTCATTGTCGACCTTTTCACCGTCCACAGTCAGATCAATGACCTCCACACAGCTCATAGGTAAACCGCGATAATAGGGAATTCGTAATTGAACCTCATAACCGATTACCTGATTGTTCTCTCTCACATTGTGAAACCCTTCTGGATTCACTAAGTATTTCTCAAACATTAGAAAGCCTCCTTATTCGTGTTTTAATGTACTAATTTTTCCTTGGAAAAATTAAGGGGATTCGAATGCCGTATATCATTCAACTAAAGCGTTTGAGCTAAGGTTTAGACAAACTCACTAGCTGCTTTTCTGGCCTAGCAGCCTGCGAAAAGTTGAACTGACATCCTTATTCCCTCCTTCACCCTGTTGATGAAGGAGGGGGGTAATTTTTAAAGTTTTACTTCATTGCCTGTTTCGGCTGCTTTATAGATTGCATCCAATACTTGTGTTACTTTAAATGCTTGTTCTGGTTTTACTAATGGTTCTGTATCATTGATCACAGCTTCCAACCATTGTTTTGCTTCAAGCTTTTCAGGATCAGAGTCGCCGCCTTCAAAGAACGCGATGTTGCCTGATGCGCTTAGGTTCTCTTCTGTTAAGAGTCCATTTTTAGAACGGTTGTATGTCAACTGATTCACTGGATAGCTCATGCCAGCGTCAATCTGTGCTCCGGCTTTTGTTCCGCATAAAGTAGTAGCCGCTTCTTTTGATTCCAACACATTTAGTGCCCATGAAGCTTCCAAGAAAATCGTTGATCCATCCTTCATTTTGATAAAACCAAAAGCGGAATCTTCGACTTCATAGCTATCTGTATCCCACGGTCCAAATAGATTTCCTTCTTCTGCCCCAGGAAGATTTCCTAATTTATTGAAGACTGATCCGGTTACAGATTCGACTTCATAGTTATCCATCATCCATAAAGTAATATCTAATGCGTGCGTTCCGATATCGATCAATGGGCCGCCGCCTTGTTGGGATTTATCAGGGAAAACACCCCAAGTTGGTACCGCTTTCCGGCGAATGGCATGAGCTTTAGCAAAATAAATTTCACCCAGATCGCCATTTTCACAAGATTGATGTAAAGCAGTGACTTCTTTTCTAAACCGGTTTTGATAGCCGATCGTAAATTTCTTACCCGATTTTTTCCAGGCATCCATCATCAATTTGGCTGCTTCTGGTGTATGAGCCATCGGTTTTTCACATAGGACATGCTTGCCTGCTTCAAATGCCGCCACAGTGATTGGGCTATGACTCACATTTGGCGTACAGACATGGACAACATCGATGGTTTTATCCTTTAATAGTTCATGATAATCTTCATAATATTTCGCATCTTCCGTACCGAATTTTTCTGCCGCTTCTTTCGCACGCTCAACCTGATTGTCGCAAAATGCTACCATTTCACATTTATCCGCTTGGCTGGTTAATGCTGGAAAATGTTTATTATTTGCGATCCCTCCGCAGCCGATAATTCCGATTCTTACTTTTTTCATGTTGTTCTTCCTTCCTCTTCTATCCATAATTTTTCTATTCAAAATGAATGCTCTGATGATATTTCGCAGAGATTCGAATCGCTTCTACTACCTGCATTAAGCGTAAAATTTGGTCCGACTGGATCGTCAGCTCTTCAGTGCCTTGAGTATGGGCATAGTAATTATCGAAGAACATCCGATGTGAGACTTCTACTTTTGGCAGCTCTTCCGTCAGGATTCTTCCCTCTGGTGCTGGTCCGAAGCTTCTGGTTGGCCCGGCATGGGTCATGGTGATTTTTCCGGGAACATTGCCTAATAATTCTGAAGTGCGAGTGATTTCACCTTTAGGATTGAAGCCGTCGATCTTGGCACTGCCTTTGTCACCGCCAACAAACCAATGGCGCTCGAACCAATTTTCAGAGCTGTTCAGGAAATAGGTTCCTAGCTCGATTTGCGCATTCACTCCGTTGTCAAAATAGAGCTGAATATTGAAATAATCATCGACATTTTCATTGATGACATTGCGAACATCTGCATAGACTGTTTGCAGTTTCGCTGGAATCATCCATAATATCTGGTCGATCAGATGAACCCCCCAGTCATACAGCATCCCGCCGCCTAATTCAGGATAAATGTGCCAATCATGCATATTGCCGTTGAAGCCATAAAGAGAACTTTTGACTGTATACACATTTCCTAATAATTTCTGATCATAGACCTCTTTAGCTACACGATAGTCATGATCCCAGCGGCGTTGATGATGAACGGTAAAACGAACCTTCTCCTCTTTCGTCACTGCCATCATTTCTTTTACTTCTTCCGAGTTCATCGCCAACGGTTTTTCGCAAATAATATCCTTCTTAGCTTTGGCTGCTTTGACCACCATTTCTAAATGCAGTAAATTCGGTACCGCGATGATTACGGTGTCAACTGTCTCATCGGCCAATAGATCATTCGCAGATACGTAGGTTTTTACGCCTGTTGGCGCATATTCAAACTGCGACTCATTTGTGTCACAGACTGCTTTTAAATGGGCATAATCTAAGCCTTTGATTGTTTCAGCATGGGTCTGTCCCATAAAGCCGAAACCGATAATGCCAAAATTCAACTGTTTCGCCATCTTCATTTTCTCCTCTTCTTATCAAAATAATCCCAATGCTCAACGAATTGATTGTCGGAAATTCGGTACAAATCAACTACATGGGCTTTAGTATTTTGCTGCTCATCAACACTTCTAAGGAATACTGCCGCGAAATCCTGATCCAGCACGATGCGATCTACCTCCAAATGAAAGTACTCCTCCGAATCAAACTTGGCTTGAAAAGCTGCGACTAGTCCTGCTCTGCCTTGTCCTACACCCGGGTTGTGCTGCTGATAATCTTCTGCGATTAAATCCTCTGCCGCAGAAAGCTGCTGCTGGTTGAAAAATGCTTCATAAAATGCGGCGATTGCTTGTTTTGTGATCATCCTGTCACTTCCAGCAAGCCTTTTGCCATTGAAAGCTGGCGCTTCGTAAATTCCGTTCCGCCACAGTAAAGCTCGTCTTCATACTCACAAATCAAGTAGCCGTCAAAAGCAGAAGCCTTTACGACCTCGAGAATTTCAGGATAAGGGATACTCGGTTCGACTAAATCCTCACCTAAATAATGGAATTTTCCGTGCAGCTCAAAGCTGTATGGCAGTATTTCCTTTAATTCCTCCAGCATTCTTGGCAGCTCATCCTTGGGTTTGAATTGGACGAAACCGTACATTCCTTGCAGGGCAGCATTGATGGCTGGGTGTGCGCCGCTTCCCATCAGCTTTTCTCTGGCTTCTTCTAAAGGAATTCCTTGATAACGCATATCCGCGGCCATTTGCAGATGCTCCTCCGCTACTCCCGCTTCCAAAGCCTTGAGCCAGTGGGCTTTATTCGGTGCGATTGCGAAACAACCAAAATCGGGTACAAAGCCTAAATGCTTTGAGTTGGTTCGTTTAATTACTTCTAAATAGCGCCGCATTAATGGAGAAAGCGGTGATTCTGGATTATGGATCTCGATTCCCACTCGAATGTCATAAAGCTCCGCATACGGTGCTAACCGTTCAAAAGCTTCTGGCGATAGCATGTATTGCGAACGCATCACCTTACAGCCAAGCTTATGAGCCGCCTTCAAATCAATGATCGTATCCGCCAGCATCTCATCGTCAGTCAAATTCCGATCATGCAGCATGCCCTTATCGTTGTTGGCACCATAGCCGACTGGACCGATTCCATATTTGGCCTTCAGCTTTTGAACCAAGCCTAAAAACTCATCACTAACATTTGGATAACTCGGCAGCATTTGTGTACCGACAATCTCATAGCCGGCAGCTCCAGCTAAAGCCGCCTGTTTGACACACTCTTCAAAATCGTAGGCATATCTAGCATATTCCGTTCCATAACAAAATAATGTCGCCCCTAATTTAATCGTACTCATCTCATTCTCCCTCTAGCAAAACGCTGACTTTCTCGCCTGAATCAAGCGGCATGAAATGATGCTCAGGACCAATTTGCATGTAAGGAATCCGCAGCATCAATTTCAACTCGATCTCATGCTCGCCAGTTAGTCCCCCAGCCTTCAACACACGGATCTTCGCTAAATCAACCTGACTCCAAAATTCAGTCACGGCGTATTTTAATTTATAAAGCGGCAATTCTTTTCCTCTTAGCTCAAAGGTCACTGCCTCATCCGGCATTTTCTCCCCATCAACATAAACCTCGATCAAATCAATATCAGACAAATAATGTCCCCGATAGTAGGCCAATTGGACATCAAACGAAAATCCGTTACGACTTCCATTAATATAGAGGCCTTTGAAGAAATCCTTCTTGATGATCTGCTCATTTAGCTTCATTCTCATAGCAAACATGTTTTGTCCTCCATTTTCCTAAATCACAAAATTCCGTAAATACTTGGTACTCAATGTCACAGACTTTTTAACATCGTCATAATTTTTCTCAAATGCCTTATCCTCTACTTCGATACAGCTGAAGCCGTCAAATCCGATGTCTGTCAGTGCCGAAACATATTTGCCCCAATCGACATCACCTAAGCCGGGAAGCTTGGGGCTCATGTATGCCAAAGGTGCCGCCATAACGCCAACATCTTTTAGTTTTTCAGGATAAAGCTTGATGTCCTTATAATGAACATGGAAAATCTTGTCCTTAAATTCATACAAAGGCGCAAGATAATCGATCTGTTGCCAAACAAAATGCGAAGGATCGTAATTCAAGCCAAGTGCGTCACTGTCTAGACGTGAAAAGATTTCCCGCCAAAGCGCTGGTGTCGTCATCAGGTTTTGACCTCCCGGCCATTCATCCTCAGTAAAGAGCATTGGACAGTTTTCTATTCCGATCCTTACACCCGCAGCTTCGGCATGATTTAGGATCGGCTTCCATACCTTTTCCATCTCAGCCAGATTCTCCGATACAGACTTCGTTTGCATCCGACCGATAAAAGTTGTGACTAAGTTGACCTTCAATAGCTTAGCCGCATCAATTAGATGATACAGATGATCGATCGCCGCCTGCCTTTTTTGCAGATCCTCATCCAGCGGATTAGGATAATAAGCCAGCGCCGAAATTTCTACATTTTTCTTCGCAGCATAGGATAAAATTTCTTCCGCCTTTTCTTCCGTAAGATGGGCAACATCAATATGGGACACACCCGCATATCTTCTAGTTGCTTTCTCATTGGGCCAACAAGCAACTTCTACACAATCCAAACCATTGCTTGCTACAATGTCGATCATCTCTTGATAATTGCTTTGATCAAAAATGGCACTTACAATTCCTAATTTCATGATTTTCCTCCTATACTCAACACAGCTATCATTTCGAGAAAAGCGGAACTGACAACTGTTTCTTTTCTATACCCGAAGTATAAAACGCTTTCTTAAATTAAAAATTCATATTATTGTTTTTTGTGTTAGCTATTTTTTGCCTTTCTCATTCGCCAAATAAAAAAAGACAAAAATGATCTGCTCATTTTTGTCTTTCGCTATTTAAGAGAACCTATTGTCTCCTTTTTATATTGATGGAATAGAATTCATTTGCCATCAGCCGTTTTTTTACGACCAAGCGGTTTTGAAGCACCTCGACCTCTTCTAAGGTTTGCAGATGTGTATTCTTCTCGTCTAAGTAAATAAGATCCGAGGAACGAAGATGTTCATTAAAATTAAATCCCTCCCACAATCCAAACAAATCGCCATGATTTTTTAAACAAGAAAAGATTCTTAATTCATAATTGCCATTTGGAATAGTTGAAAAGACAATTTCTTCTTCAACTGCCTCAGCCTCAAAGAAATTTTCCAGCTCCGTCTTTTTGAGATGCGCTTCGTCCTTCAGGAAATAGAGACTATTCGGATGAACATAGTGATGGCCTAAAACAAAAAACTCCTCTCCATCAAGCGTACAAACCAGCCGCGCCTCATCCTTATAAAGAAATTTCAAGCCCTTTAGCTGGTCAAACAGCTTCATAGCATGCATCGCGGGTTTAAAGAGACCTCTTCGATTGATCAGGCCGTTTCCGCCACTTAATAGGGAAGACGGTTTAGCCGTCTTCTGAGCGAGATCCGTTCCTAACCAATAGCCCAATCCCTCAACCTGATCAAAAATATCAATGATACTTTTGCTGATGAATGCGCCCTTATACAGACTATCATTCAATAGATTGCTTCTTGAAACTGTATTGCTCCATTCAGTAATATACACAGGCTTCATTAGTTGCGCCTGTTTTATTATTTGCATTTGATTCAATAAAAAATCCGGATCAGTGATTCGCTGATAATTTCTCTTTTCTCTGATCAAGCGATTAGAATAGGGAAACAAAACAAATGAATAAAAATCAAACGCACACTCCGACAGCTCTTCTTGTAAAAAGCGGTTTATATCCAGTTTGCTTGATAAAATGAAGTTCCCGCCGCCAATTGTGATCGTTGGAATCAACGATCTGCAAAGCTCTGAGGTCGTTCGGTAAAACTCACTGTACCGCGCAACTAGTTCCTTATCCTCTGGATCACTGGCGACGATCTCAATCACCCATTGCCCCACTTCTTTTCGTCCATAACGATTCAGTACATGGCGACAAAAGCTGGCCAACGCTTCACGCCAGCTCTCGATTGGGTAGGCACTCTCTTTAAATGAATGAATCAATTTATTGATACTTATCCAAGGAGTCAGCCCTAGCGCTATTAATGAATCCAAAATCTCATCAAGTCTCTCATATTCCTGCAGCGACTCTCCCAAAAGCTCTGTTGTGAATACACCCCAGATTCTCCCATACTCAAAGCTAAGATTCTGCTTTAAAATCGATAAATGCTGTCGCAGATTGCTGCTTAGAACAATTTCAGCCTCACCAATATTCAATAGCTTGCTCCAGGTCTCCTTAATCGGTTCTGCCGTTAAGCTGGCAACATCCAAATGCAGAGAACTCCTTTTAGAGACATCCTCAACCATTTGATCCTCTTTATACCTGCTATAAGAATCCTTTACTTTATCGTCGGCTCGAAGCACAGTCGTCTGCTTTTGACGCCCATTTTGCTTCCGATATTCTGAAGGAGTGACGTGATACTCCTCCTTAAATTTCTTATTGAACCCGTTAACGCTAAAAAAGCCATTATCTATTGCTATTCGTGTAATCGACTTGTCCGATTCCAGCAAATCTCTTATCGCGTATTGCATGCGGATTTGGCTCAAATAGTCCTTGAAATTCAAGCCCAGATTTTTCTTGAAAAATTTAGAAAAATAAGCGGTATCCATATGAACAATATCCGCTAATTCTGCCAAGGTGAGATTGTCATAATACCTTTCTTTGATTATTCGTGTGATTTGCTGAATGCGTTTATCCTGATCCATCCCGCTCGCACTGTATTCGATAAAGAGACTGCTGAGCTCGTTTAGCAAACGATATACCTTGCTTATTTGCAAAAAATTCGTCTTATCATTCTCAAATAAAAATAAATCGATGATCTCAATGATCAGTTTGCGGATCGATTGATAATTCTTACCTGGGTCCTTAACAGAATTACAATCAAAACTACTCCTTCCTGTTTCCAGTGCCTGTGATAATAAAAAATCAGAAATGGAAAAATGAAACAGCAAACTTTCTTTCCCATTCGCAGTTATCTGATACCTCTCCTGCTTGTTCACCACAACGATATCATCCGCTTTCATTTCATAGCAGTGCTCATCAATTTGCAGCTCCGCTTTTCCCTTCAATAAAAACAGCAAATCAGTCGTTCGCGTTTCACTTGGTAAAAGGGCAACATCTGTCATCAGCCGAATATCGCTTTGGGTATCTAAATAGCTTATGATCTCACTCATCCATTGTCTCCTTTCTTCCATTTACCCACATTGATAACTGGGGCTTCTTTGCCTTTGATACTACCATAAGGCTCAAAAGTTTGATATCCCTTTCAGATCTCTGAAGCAGATTAAAAAAATCAGATGACTCTACGCTCCATCTTAAAAGGTTCAAAAAAATACCTTATCTAATCTGCGATTTTTTATTGACGGATGAGGTGTTTAATGAAAGAATATGATGGATTAGTTGCGATTTCTGATAGGATATCTAGCTTTAGCATTCTATCAAAAACAGCTTAGAGGAACCCCCTAGCGTCAGGACTAGAAACAGGTAAATCTCAAATGGTATGGAGGAGTTTTAGTGAGAGAAATAGGATTTGATTCAAAGAAGTATTTAGTCGAGCAATCTCGCTATATTTTAGAACGGGTAAATCAATACGATAAGCTCTATCTAGAATTTGGCGGAAAATTAGTTGATGATAAGCATGCGAAACGAGTGTTACCTGGATTTCAGGAAGATATCAAGGTGAAGCTGCTGCAAAAACTTAAGGATCAGGCGGAGATCCTAATTTGTTTATATGCAGGAGATATCGAACGCAATAAGATTCGCGGTGATTACGGGATCACCTATGATATGGACGTTTTACGCTTGATCGATGAGCTTCGGGGGTATGATTTGTCGGTGAACAGCGTAGTCATCACTCGCTATAACAATCAACCAGCGACCAATGCTTTTATCAACAAACTGGAACGTCGAAATATCAAAGTGTACAAACACGAAGCAATCGAAAATTATCCCTTGAACGTTGAGAAAATTGTTTCTAATGAAGGCTTTGGCAAAAATGAGTACGTTAAAACAGAGAAGCCAATCGTTATCGTGACCGCTCCAGGAGCAGGCAGCGGTAAACTAGCCACCTGTTTGAACCAGCTTTATCATGAAAGCAAGCTAGGGAAAAACGCCGGATACTCGAAATTCGAAACCTTCCCCGTCTGGAATGTTCCATTAAAGCACCCCTTGAACATCGCTTATGAAGCAGCGACAGTCGATCTTGGGGACGTTAATATGATCGATTCCTTCTATTTAGATCATTATGGAGAGATGGCGGTCAACTACAATCGAGATGTCCAAACATTTCCCGTAATCAAACGAATTATTGAAAAGATCACCGATCAGGAATCTGTCTACAAATCACCGACAGATATGGGGGTGAATCAGGTCAAAGCGGGCATTGTGAATGATGAGATTGTTCAAGAAGCTTCTCGCCAGGAAATTATTCGGCGGTATTTTCAGACAGAGTGTGATTTTAAAAAGGGGCTCGTTGACGAGGAAGCAGTCAATAGAATCAATTTAATTATGGAAGAGATCGATTTGAAGCCAGAGGATCGCACTGTAGTTACTCCAGCACATGCATATGCAGAAAAATTTGAGACCTCCGCAAAAGGTCCTGCCGCAGTAATCGCGTTGGAACTGCCTACTAAAAAGATCGTTACCGGCCGCACAACCTCATTGATGGAGGCTTCAGCTTCTGTCATATTAAATGCAATAAAATCGTTAGCCAAAATCGATGATGACATTCATTTACTATCGCCGATTATTTTAGAAACCATCCAAAATTTGAAAAAGAACGAAATGCATATGAAAGACTACTCTCTAGATATTCGTGAAGTATTGCTTGCACTAGCAATTAGTGCCGTCACAAATCCAACGGCCCAATGCGCTTATGAGAAGCTGGTAGAGCTTGAAGGAACGCAGGCTCACTCTACAGTTATGCTGAGCAAAAACAATGAACAGTCCTTTAGAAATCTAGGGATCGATATTACTTCAGCTGCAGTGTATCCATCAGAACAGCTGTATCATCAATAAAATACGCTTAATTTAGCTGGAAATAGCTCATAAAAAAAGATGACCTCTTCTTGAAAAAAGGTCATCTTTTTTGCGCTATTCTGTTGCAATAATCGCTGACTCTTCCAGATTCCCGCAACAAATACTCCTGCTGCGAAGAAGTTTATATCTATAAGCGATATCGGTTTAAACCATCATAACCCTTCTCAGTCTCTCACATTTTGTGCTTTAAATCTTTGAATCGATCCAATCTGTAATATAATCCAAAACCAACTGGATATTTCCAACCTGGCAATGATGTGACGCATTTTCTTCCTTAGTGAAGACCCGGCTAGTTACCGATTTTGCATTTGACAGAGCATTGATCTGTTTATCCAAATATACAGTATAAATATCTTCTGCTCCTGCAAGAATCAGAACGTCTTGTTGAATCAAAGGTGAGATGTCCACAGTGTTATATTTTTTTATCGCTTTGTAATAATCGTAAAGCGTGTCGATATCACCAAAGACTTCTCTTCCTTGTTGAAACAGCCAGAGCGAAAACTTGTTTTCTCTCATCAGGCCATCGATCATTTGCCATTTAGGACTACTTGGCGTCTCCATCAATTGATTAATCAGATTTTGCAGCTGCTCTGGCGCCCTATACAAAATCGCCCCATAAAAATCGTAAATCAAATCATACAGCACAACTCTTTTGATGCGCTCCTCATAGGCCGCAGCCCGTGCTGCCAAATAGCCGCCTAAAGAAACGCCTAATAAGGTGACATCTTCCAAGTTAAAATAATCTAAAATTACTTTCGTGCAGAGCTCCCATTCAGGCTTCATTTTCATTTCGCATCGATTTAATACTTCCCCTTGACCGAAGCCTTCAAACATATATACATTGTAGCCCTTGGAATATACATATTGCATAAGAGGTATAAATTCCTGAATGAAGGAGTCATAGCCGCCGTGCACAACAATATCGCCTTTACTTTCCGCCGGATGACATTTATAAAGGACAGGAAAATAGTCCTTTTTAAAAGGCACACGCACATAGGTCATATCGACATCTCGGTAAGCCGCTTGATATTCATTCATACACCGCTCATATAGCTCTGTTTTATACAGCTGTCCTTGAGCGTCATTCTCATCATCAAGCATGAAAAACAAAGCCGCCCGAAAGCATGTCGCTGAAGCAATATATTTTCCTTCATTGTGAAAAACCTCAGCTTTATCAAGAAATAATTGCGACCAGCTATCAAAATCTGTCAGCTCTGCTCCTATTTCAGCAACAGTGTTATAGTCTAAGGAACCAAACGAATAAAATCTATTTAATTGAAAATTGAATGCTGTGTCCTCGTGAAAATCATAAAATCCTACTGGAAAATTCATAGTCTTTCCTCCTATCTCTTTGCCCTACTTTGAAACATTATAACTATCTTCGCTTGACTCTTATTCGTATTGTTTACCTAAATTCATTCATCTATCGGACTGTCTAATAGTTTTGAAAGAAGAATTTTAATATTAAGCACTTTTTCTTCCATGGATTGCACCTCATTATCATGAATGATCGCGCTTATGCCAAAAAGAATAAATTGACTTAGCAGGTGAGTATTCGGTACAGAAACGCGGATATCGCCATTTGCGATTCCTTCAAGAATAATTTGCTCAAATATTGGTTCTATCTTTAATAATGTTCTTGAAAGCAAGATGGTCATGATCTCAGGATTCACCTTTTTGGTATACATCGAGCGATATTCAGATATGGAGCTTGGTAAAAGAATAAATACTTGGTTTAGCTTCTCCTTAAAATCCCATTTGGGAGTATCGGCAACTTCAGTGAGCTTAACCAAATATTTCTCATTATATGTCTCTAAAGCTGCTTCATATATCTCTTTTTTAGACTCGAAATAGTGATAGAACATCCCAATTTCCCCATCCGCTTCCTTTAAAATGGACCGAATAGATGTCTTCTCGTAGCCATTTTCTAAAAACTGTTTCAGTGCGATCTCTATAAGCTCCTGGCGTCGCACATCTGGATCTTTTACAACTCGTGACATCGTAATCCTCTCCTTTAACTGACAAAACATCGTTCTGTAGATATTGTAACTACCGAACATTGTTTTGTCAATAGAATAAAAAAAGAAGACATCCTGTTAAAATGTCCTCTTATGTTTTCGATATTCAGTTATAATAGTTTTGATTTTAAGCGATAACTACTATTTCTTCTTCATTTTCAGTCAACGCACTTGCCCTGGTAGGCATTAATTTGATTCAACAAATCGTTAGATAGTTTATATTTTCTTGATAATACTATTGATCAGAAGAAAGTATATAGTTCTTTTCTTTTTTTTAGACTGGGGGTTAAGAGGTAGCTTTCCTGTGTACCGTTTCATCAAAATTCCTGCAAACAATGCAGTGATCAGTTCTGTGATCGGCATAACAAACCAAAGCATGTCAGCTCCCAATGTAAGAGGAAGCAGAAAAATCAAGAGACCGCTGATTACCAGTCCACGAGCAACGGAAATCAGAAAAGCTGCTTTAGGCTTCATCAATGCCTGAAAGTAATAGGTAGAAAAGATATTGAAGGGCAGAAAAATAAAGGACAGACCATAGCTCCCAATAATCGCTGGCGCTGCTTCAACAATTTCCTGATTCGGTGTCATAAAAATGTTGACCAGAAGCAGCGGAACGCTCAAGCTTAGCACGGTCCAAAACAAACTAAAAAATCCTGCTGTTCCTAACGCATATTTCAAGGTTTCTTTGATTCTATTTCCTTGTTTTGCACCGAAATTTACTGATAGAATCGGCTGCGCTGCCTGTCCGACACTATAGGCGCAGCATTGAACAAAAGTACTGATATTCACAATAACACCATAAACTGACAACGCATTGGTCCCTAGATACTTCATGATTTGTCGGTTGAACATGATCGTCACGATCCCCATTGCAACATCGACAAAAAATGTTGAGAAACCAATAACAGTGATTTCTTTTAGCTTTCTCAAGACCTTCGTAGGAGTGACCAAAAACAACGTGTTATGTTTGCTTTGAAAATGCGTCAACATCAATAAAAATGAAATCGCTGAACCGATAGCCGTAGCCAATCCAGCACCGAAAATCCCTAAATCAAATGTAAAAACAAATAAATAATCACCGAATACATTGAATAACCCACCGGCAAGAATCGCTTTGGTGGCTAGACCAGGACTATTGTCATTTCGTAAAAAAGCCGCCAGCATTTGATTGAATAGAAACAACGGTAAGACTACTTTGACTGGCAGTAAATATTGCTGAGCAAGCGGTAAAAGCGCCTCTCCAGCTCCAAACAGCTGTAGCAGCGGCTGTTCAAATAGAATCAAGCTGATCCATGTCATGATGGCTAAAATCACCGAGCCAATGACCGAAACTGTAAAATAATCGTCATCAGTCTCTGCTGAATCCTCTTTCTTTCCTTTCATCGTACTGAAGATAACAGAACCGCCAATCCCCATAAGCAAACCCAAACTGTAAATAATGTTCCAGACCGGAGCGACAATAGCTAATGTTGCCGTTCCATCAGGTCCTTGATACTGCCCCACCATCGCCATATCCACCACCGAGTAGATCGATGTGATCAAGGCGCTTCCAAAGGCTGCAGAAAGATACCGAAAATAGATTGTTTTCACTTTTCCCTTTAAAAATTCATTCATGTTTACCCTCCTTAACAAAAAAAGCTGGATAAAACAACAGATTTTTCATCCGTTGCCTTATCCAGCGTATCATCCTAGTAAATGATCTGCCCTCCGAGCAAGTAATATTTATTTTAGAGGGGGTTTAGTTGAATGTCAAGAGGCATTTTGACATTTGCAAGCAAGCATTCTTAATCTGAAATGAGCAAACTCTTAACTCTGCTAATATCAGCTATTGACTCTACCATACACAAAAGTAAGATCCAAAATTTTTGTTCTTGATGTGCCTTCTTAGCTATCCTTGCACTCAATTTTAAAAGGGGAAACTGGATAGCCAACTTCGTTAAACAACGCTGGAATGGGTGCATTGCTCCAGGCATATTCAACAGTAGTCAATTCCTGATTATTTTCAACTGAAATCTCGATCATATTCTTTTTGATGGAGACGGTAAAATTATCCGCATTTGTATGGATGCACTCCTCACAGGTTACTTTTAAGCTTTCAGCATTTTTTATTTCGATAACTATTTTGTCTTTTTCCTTAGCAATAACGTTTGCTGTAGGTGAACTAGAGTAGTATCGTTGCTGGATGATCTCTCCGATACGTTCTCCCAGAACATTCTTTTCCGGCGGATGAATGTTGTCAGGTAGACCACAGTCCAAACTAGTGACAAGAAAGGTTGCTTTCATATTTTCAGCTATTTTAGCCTGTGCCTGCCGAACTGCTGGCCAATCATGGTTCGGCTTATCTACACACAAAGGTAATTGAACGATATAAAATGGAACCTCCGCTTGAAGATCTGCTCGCCACTGTTTCATCAGCATCGATAAAAGTTCCTCATATAAGTAGCCATGCTGTGTGTCTTCTTCTCCTTGATACCAGATAACACCTAAAAAAGTATACGGGACTATTTTTTTAAACATCGTGTAATACAACCCGGCTGGACGCAAAAATGAGTACGGGGTGATTGGCGGCGGCCATGGCGAATGCCCAATTTTCTTCTTGATATCAATTAGACTGAGATTTGGGTGCCCTTCTACCCATTGATTTCTTAATGAATAATAGCTCTCAGCGATGGCTTGATAAGTATTCCACTTCACATCAAATTCTTCTCGCGTTTTACCAGTGATGGCTTGCTGGTAAGGTACTAAAATATTCTGATTTAAACTTTTACTCTTCTTTAAAAAATCCAGACTCATCCATGAACTTGCACTTGTACCACCTTTACTGCAATTTACGATACCGACAATTCTATTCGGATACTTCTTTTTGTAACGCCGCATCGAATAATAGGCTATCGCAGAGACTTCTGCTAATGTTTCAGAATTTATTGGCTTCCATTCCTCCCAAGAAACAGTTGAAGGAATAGTTTCTATATTATCTTCATACTCAACCTGTGGAACATTGATAAAGAAAAGATCAATAGACGTTTGTGCTACTCTTTCTTTTTCAGCCTGAAAATGCGCTTCATCTGCCATCTTAAACTCGATATTGGATTGGCCACCAAAAAGAAAGACATCCCCAAACTGAACATGTACCTTTTTTTCTGCCAGCTCTGTTTTAACTGTGATATCGCCAATAGTACCATATTTCTGAGGAGGCAGAATCAACGAAAAATAGCCTGATTCATCAGAGGTTGTTTTAACATCAAGTTCTCCAAAACGGACTTGCACTTCTTCCTTATTAGATACCTGCCCCGTAAGAAAAAAGTCTTTTTCGGCCTGAACAACGGCATTATCAGTAAATAGAGGATTCAATTTTATCATTGTCATTTTTTTCATTCCAGTTCATTTTTTTGTTTATTCATCCGATTCGCCGTATAGATGAACGGTAGATATAACGCTGTTGCAACGAGCAAATTGATTGCTTGAACGATCGCTCCGTTCACTGATCCAGTAAACAACAATCCTGATATGATCGGCGGAACTGTCCAAGGTACTTGATTCGTAATGACATCAATAAATCCGATCTTCGTAAAGAATACACCAATATAAAAGCATAGCGGCTGTACAATAACAAAGGGAATAAAGTAGATAGGATTCATTACTATGGGCAAGCCAAAAGTGATCGGTTCACTAATGTTAAAGATCGCCGGCATAAGACCGACCTTGGTTACTTGCCGAGCCCCTTGATCTCGACTGGCAATTAAGGTTGCTAATACCGGTGCTAGAGCAAAGGTTCCTGCAGAAATTGTTGAAAAGTTCATGAACATCGTCGAATACAAGTGGTGTGCTTCACCTGCGATATTTTGCACATCATTTACATTCCAAGTTACTCCAAAAATAGCTCCCCAAATACTGGATGGATGAATCCCAAACCATTGAAATAGCGACCATGTGAATTGCGAGATGAAAGCAAAGGCTGCCGTTCCCGAAACGAATTCTGCTGGCCGTTGCAGCAAATCAAGCAAAAGCTCTGGTAAAGTCATACTAAATAAAACGGTGATTCCCCCTGTTATTATAGCAAATGCTGCCATCGTTATAGTTCCGGGAATTAAACTTTCAAAGCTTCTCGCAACCATCGGAGGAACAGAATCTGGAAAACGAAGCTTGATATTTGACTGCAGCAATTTGTTGTACAGCCAAACTGCCACACCGCTAATTACTAGTGCAGAAAAGACACCCTGCGTCCCAAAAAAACTAGAATTAACGATATTTTCAAGAGAAACCGTTTCATTTCCATTTGTATATTCCCAATTCCAAGGCAGACAAATGAAAAATGCCCCTAATGCGTACAAAACACTGGTCAAATGCTCTGAATTCTTCGGGAAATAGTTTCTCGAAAATATAAACGAAAAGACTACCACGAGAATCAAAGAGAAGACACTCAAAGACCCCTGTGAAATTAAATTAATAATTCCTTGAACGTTGGTTAATACTGCAGCCACATCACTGTTCAACCAAACTTTAGTACTTCCGTAAAACAGTTTCCCTAAATTCAACCCGGAATCAGAAAATAGCAACCCCCCCGCCGGATCTAGAAAAACTGAATTAACCATTATTGCAAAGCCCGCTATCATAGTCGTAACAGAAACTAACACGAATGAATCTCTTAATGTTAATAAAAACTTATTCCCAGCAACTTTGCCGACAATATCCGTGAAATACGTTGCAAAGCTCTTTTTTCCTCTAAACATTACAGAATCCTCCTACATCGAAATGAAATTAATTACAAATCACAAAATAATATGAAATATATTTCAAAAACGATGATACCGTTTTCTCCATTTTCTGTCAACAACAATTTTGAAATAAATTTCTTTCTCTATATTAATTTGTAATTTCAAAAAAACACTAGTATACTGGGAGAAAAGCGAGGAGATTTTTTGAAAAATATTGAAGAATCAATTACTATTCACTATACAAAAATGTCAAAAACCGACAAAGCAATCTTTGAGCAGATACTGGCTGCTCCCAAAAAATTTGTCGGTCTTTCTATTCATGATTTGTCAAAAGACCTTCAGGTTAGTTCGCCAACCCTTTTAAGAGCTGCTCGAAAGATCGGCTACAGCGGATATCCTGAGTTTAAGCTGGCTTTAGAAGAATACGTACGAGAAGAGAAAATAAGTCTAGCCTCTCCCTCAGAAACACTGCTTACTTCTATTATTAGCACCTATGAAAAATCCCTAGCTGGCCTTAAAGAAGGCGATCTAGAAAAGGATATTCTAGAAATAGTTGATTGGATGAACGAAGCAGCAGACATAAAGATTATCGGTATCGGTAATTCGGCCTTACCTGCACAACAGCTAGTCTATTCTCTATATTCACAAGGAAAATTTTATGAAGCAATCACCACAGAAACACAAATTTATTTTTTACAGCAGGCTCTTAACGAAAAGGCCGTTTACTTCATTTATTCTGTAAGCGCTCTTGACTATTACGAGAATTTTATCGAGTTAGCAAACAGCATTAATGCTAAAACCGTTTTGGTCACTATGAATAAGGACGCCAAGATCAATTCAAAGCCCACTAAAACCATCGTGTTGCCTGCTACATCTACTTTTTTGAGAAATGATGGTTCTCTTAGACAATTAGACATGCGTTTAGAGTTGTTTCTTTTTTCAGAAATCGTTTCTTACTACTACGACTGGATAACCGATAAGCAAAAGAAATCAGAAAAATGATGCTATATAGAAAATTAAAGAACTATGTTGCTTTCGAAACTCTAAACCTAATGATCAAAAAACTATCGATGATTCAAGCTCTATTAGAAGCTACTACTCAAATATTCGAGCAGATTCATCCCACTCAAGTAGTATTATCATCGACTATTAAAACGCCCAATCAGTCAAATGGAAATTATTGACGAACTATGAAGTAATCAAGAAGATTTGTGAATATTTTCAAAATAATCATATCTAAGAATGTCACCGAGAGTTGAACAATAAGCATGTTGTCGTTGGTTATCGTAATTTGTGTAACTTATCGAGCTCAGTTTTTCTTGCAATGAGGTTTGAACTTTGAAAACTAAAAAATATGCGGTGTACAGAATCGCACCGCATATTGACAAACCTCTATTCAGTTTTCTCTTCACCAAAATGATTTGACGGAAATCCCAAATTAAACTTTTCTGTCCTGTAGCTAGTTTTCCAGTTACAGGACATTACTCTAAATCTATCCGTATTTTTAAAATATCTAGGACAATGTATCACTTGAAATAAAATCAGTCACTTCCTTGATTTCTGGCATCGAGCAAAGCGCCCCTTTTTTTGTTGTAATCAGAGAAGCTGCACCATTTGCCATCGTCAGCATCTCTACTAGTTGCTCTCTCGTCAATGCGTCCAGCCCCAAATCAAGGATAGAATGAAGCACACAACCGCAAAAAGTATCTCCTGCACCGGTAGTTTCAATAGTATTTTCATTTTTAAAGCCAGCTACTTCAACCATCTCATCACCGTAGTAAGCTCTGCTACCTTCACTTCCCATCGAAACAAGAACTAATTTGATTTGATGATTCTCTCTGATCTTTTTCACCGCTTTAGAATAGTCTTCCTCACCGGTAAACCATTGAATTTCATTATCCGATATTTTGAGGATATCGCAATAACCAAGCCCCACTTCTACTTGCTTCCTAGCTTCTTCTAGATTTCCCCATAAAGGTTCACGGATATTAGGATCGAACGAGATCAAGCAATCATTCTTCTTCGCGAGTTCCAAAGCTTTCACTGTTGCTTTACGTACATTTTCATGAGTCATCGAAAGTGTGCCAAAGTGAAAGATTTTTGATTGTTTAATTGGTTCTTCCTTTACTTCAAATTCAGTCAATTGCATATCTGCCCCTGGATTGCGACAAAAAGTAAAATCTCTATCGCCATTTTCCCCTGTATGAACAAAAGCTAATGTCGTATGCACTTCTTCGTCAAAGAATAAGTTGCTCATACCAATCCCTAACTTTTCCGCCTTCTGTTTCAAAAAATGACCAAAATTATCATCGCCTACCTTTCCAATAAACGCGACTTTGCGATCAAACTTTCTTAACATCGCTAATACGTTGCAGGGCGCTCCGCCAGGATTCATTTCTAATAACGGATTTCCTTGTTCACTTACTCCATTTTGAGTAAAATCAATCAGGATTTCACCTAGAGCAGTTACATCTATTGTTTTCATTTTTGACCTCCATATTTCAAATACTCGAAGAAAGTAAATATCTTCGAGCATTTTGGCTACATTGTTTTGTCTAGTTCCCATGTTTCAAGTTCAAGAATTACAAGTTTTCCTTCAGAAACCGATACATAGTTTTTATTTTGATCTTCAGCAGCAAAAACATTTAGACTATGACTAGTTTTATAGTCATCTGTAAAAATTTCTATAGAGGATTGATCCACAAACAAATGGATGTTTAACATTGTTTTGTCTTTTAGTAATAAATTACTTTTTGTCTCTCCTTGACTCCAATCATCTGAGTTCTCTCGATTAACGAACATCATCTGTTTTTTTAGATCGAATGTCACATTAGTAGACAAGCGGTCATTACTTCTCAATTTAAGCTCAAAAGACCCAGCAGTACTGCTAGTAAGATCAATGGACATCTTAAGTTCAAAACAATTGCCATTCTCCGTTGGAATAAGCAGATCATCCTTTTCGACCAAAATCTTCTCACGGATGGTTTTAGGTGATTTTCGAATCGCAGCCAACTCTTCTATTGGTACAAATTTTACTGTGTTGTCTGAATCAAGGATTGCTTCACGTGGCAGATTGAACGAACCACACCAGCCTTCTTTAAAGGTGGGACCCCAGTCTTTCCACCAAGGCATCCATTCCCAACTATTGGCCCAAGCAACAAGTATGCGTCTACCTTTTTGATCGACAAAAGATTGAGGGGCGTAATAATCAAATCCCCAATCAATATTTCCCACGGTAGAATAATTAAACTTTCCTGTTTCATAATTCATATCCCCAACTAGATAAATGCTCGTTCTTTCTTTTACTCCCATTGGAGAAAAAGTTAAAACGTACTTTTCTCCATCTGCATTTTTCAATGGGAAAAAGTCGGGACATTCCCACATATAGCCAAGTTCTCCACGACTTTCTGCTAGGATATTAAAGAACGTCCAATCTTCTAAATTTTTCGAACGGTAGAGTAGCGCCTGACCAAGATCATTCTTTTTCCCAGCACACACCAAATAGAAATACTCTCCATGCTTCCAAACCTTTGGATCTCGAAATTCTCCCACCTCATAACCAATGGGTGGGGCGGCTATAACTGGATTCTTTTCACTTTTAATGAAATTGAACCCATCATCACTATAGGCCATGCATTGATTTTGTACTAATCCATCTCCGTAATTGGTTGATGCCGTATATAAAAGATAGAGCCGTCCCTCATGTTCGATTGCACTTCCAGAAAAACATCCGCCTTTTGGATGATTATCGTATGTTTCACTCGGTGCTAACGCGAGGGGCAAATATTCCCAATGCAGCATATCATCACTGATTGCGTGTCCCCAATGCATGGAGCCCCAAAAAGAATCATACGGGTTGTACTGATAAAAGAAATGATATTTTCCTTTAAAGAAAATCAGTCCATTAGGGTCATTTAACCACCCTGCTTCAGTCATAAAATGATACTTTTGACGCATTGCTCCTTGGCTTACTTCTTCTCTTTTCTTAGCTATTTCTGCTTGAGCACGCTTGATATTCTCTTTCATTAATTCATTGGACAAAAGAATCCTCCTCACTTAAAATTACTTTTCACTACGAAATTATTTCGTACAATTGATTCTTAATTCTGTATTTGGATCAAAAAAATGTCCCTTTGTGATTTCTAATGCCAATCGAACAGTTTCTCCAGGTCGATGAAAATCTCTAGCATTCACTTTCGATACAAATTCTGTTCCATCAATTTTGCTGTATAATAACGTTTCTGAACCTAACAGCTCTGATACAACGATCGTTGCATGTATAGTTGACTCAATAACTGAATCCAATACAATCTGTTCACTTCGAATGTCTTCTGGTCGAATACCGAAAATCAACTCTTTTCCTTCATAGCCCTTAGCTACTAACACTTTATTTTCACCTTCAGGCACTTTTACCTTGAAATTTTGTCCACTAGTGATGTAGCCATTTTTTAAAGTCACATTGAAGAAGTTCATTGCAGGTGAACCAATGAAACTTGCAACAAAAACATTTTCAGGCAAATCATATACTTCTTTAGGGCTGCCAATCTGCTGGATCAGCCCATCCTTCATAATGACGATACGATCTGCCATTGTCATGGCTTCTGTCTGATCATGAGTGACATAAATGGTTGTCGTTCCTAAGCGTTGATGCAACTTTGCGATTTCCGCACGCATCGATACACGTAATTTCGCATCCAAATTGGACAAGGGTTCATCCATCAAAAAAACCTGAGCATCGCGTACAATCGCACGACCTAAAGCGACACGTTGACGCTGTCCCCCAGATAAAGCAGCGGGTTTTCTCTTTAGATACTCAGTTAAGCCTAAAATTTCTGCCGCTTCTTCTACCTTCTTTTTAATCTCATCTGTCGGATATTTTCTAAGCTTTAACCCAAAGGCCATATTATCAAACACGGTCATGTGAGGATACAAAGCATAGTTTTGGAAGACCATTGCGATATCTCGATCTTTTGGTGCTACGTTATTGATGACTCTATCACCGATTTTCAATTCCCCTTCAGTGATATCCTCAAGTCCCGCTACCATTCGAAGAGTTGTAGATTTCCCACAACCAGAAGGACCTACAAAGACAATAAATTCCTTTTCAGCAATTTCTAAATTGAAGTCAGTTACGGTATAATTTTCCGCATTTGAATATTTTTTATAAATATGTTTCATGGAAAGTGTTCCCATCATTTTTACCCTCACTTTTTTACTATTAAGCATTGCTAAACTCTAAAATAGTTAATAGTACTTCATTGAATTAGTTAGACATAGAATACTTAACTGGAATCGGAGTCGCTCTAAAAGCATTGCTTTCTTTATCCAACTCAACCTGTGCTTCAGAACCAGAGTCGAGTACCGTATTTCCAACGGATTGTTTTTCAATCATTACCGTCTTGACTTCAAGAGCCTCGGTTGCATCATTGGTTAACAAAGCCTCTACTTGTGACGCAAAACAAGAATCACTTGATGTTAATTCTGCTTTTGTAGCGACTATATGATTATTTGAAATATAATTTCCATTACCAGCAACAACATGGATAATTACAGGAGTTGCTCCTCTAGGTAAAATTTGATCCTTGTCAATAATTTCGGAAAAATGATTTCCAATCACGGTGTTGCTGTTACCATTGATCGATAAAAGTCCAAAGGTATCATCTAAACCGTTATTCCGCCCTTGCAACGGTGCCCAAGGTTCATGATCGTGCAAAAAATGATTGGATGAAACAGAATTTTCCGTACTATTTTTATCTAGAATAACCATTCCTGGGTAAAAAGCATGAAGTCTGTTATTGCTAATAAGTGAGCGGGTAACTCCTTCAAGATGAATACTGCTGGCTCCTCTAGGAAAAATATTATTTGCAGTCACTAGAAGTCCACCAAAATTCTCCGCATAAATGGAATAGCCCTTGAAGCCTGCACCAATCAAATTATCCGTCACCTTCGATGCTTGCCCCCAACCACGTAATTCTATACAGCTCCCGCATTCCGCGATAAAATTATCATGGATTGTTAATGCATCCGCATGATATGAAATAATACCATGCTCCAAATAGACAAATCCCATTTCTGTAATTCGGAACGAATCATTCGCGCTAGCAGCATATATTCCTGTTTTCCCATTCGTATAAGTGTTTTCTGGATTGGTTTCATCAGAATCATCATCTACAAAGTGTAAGCCGTCGATACAAAAATTTGAAAATTCAACAGAACTAATTCTTGGATCACCGCTACGATAAATGTAGAATGCAGCACCATCTGCTTCTTCTTTCGGTGAACCCGCCAAATCAACAAGAATGCGACTACCTCCAGGCCAAAGCTCATGAAGATGACTCCATTCGTCCTCCGGCACATTATAACGGATACTAGAAGAAGTAAAGCCATGGCCAGAGCCCATAATCTTTAAGAAGCTAATATCAATAACGATCTGTGTTTTCAAGTGATAATCACCTGGTGGAATATAGATGACTGCTCCTGGTTTCCCTCCATCATTTTCATCAATTTCATTCTGTCTTTCTTTAATGTCTAAAAGAATACTGTTAATGACTTCTCCAATATCGTTAAAAGGATCTCCCACTCCCCATTGGGTTACATCATAATAATTTTTACTCACCATTACTCCTCCTGATGAGCGATTCTTCAATCAGAATCGCTCGTTTGTTCCTTAAAATATGTTTCTATCAGCTCTTGACTGAACCCGCAGTAATTCCTTGAACAATGAATCGCTGTGCTACGATTGACAAAACCATCACAGGTAAACTAAAAATCAGAGCGCCCGCACACATCGGACCCAAATCCATACTATAAGCTGATAAAAATTCGGATAATCCGACCGTAAATGTTTTTGCCTCCGTACTAGTCAACAACAACGACAATAAAAATTCATTCCAAGAAAGAAATAGCGTAAATACAAAGGCCGTAGCCAAACCTGGTGTACAGATCGGCAAGATGATTCGAATAAATGTCTGAAGACTAGAAGCCCCGTCCATACAAGCTGCTTCGTCAATACTCGTTGGAATCCCTTCATAAAAACCAAGCATGACCCACATAACAAAAGGCATATTTATCGCTGCATAAACGATAATTAAGGCAACTCTCGTATCGTACAATCCAAGATTTGTAATCAACTCATAGATTGGGACCGCAATACTCGATGTTGGAATCATTTTTAAACACAACACGACAATAATCAAAAAGGTTGCTATCTTGGCTCCTGAACGTTGAATGGCATAAGAAGATAATGCCCCCAAAATTACTGCAATCAATGTACTGCAAACAGCTACTAAAAAACTGTTTAAAATGTAATGAAAAGCTGGCATTCGTTCAAATAAACCAGTGAAATTTTCCACAGAAAGAACTGTTGGAAAGAATCTAGCAGGAATAGAAACAACCTCAGCGCCCGGCTTGAAGGATGAACTAATCAAGTATAGATAGGGAAACAGCCAGACTACAGCACAGACGATCGCCAAAATTATCAGTAACTTACTTTGAATACTTCTTTTTTTCTCCATTAGCTATCCCCTCCTACACCGATTGTTTCTTCTTCGGATTCCATAGTCCTTGCATGAACACAAGGGTAAACACAACGAGTACTACCACAAGTATTAATGCCATCGCACTCGCATACCCAACTTTGTTGTATCTGGTCAACGTTTTATAGATTACAACACTAATAAGTTCAGATGAATTGTTTGGTCCGCCCTGTGTCATCGCCCAAACAATATCAAACGTTCGTGCAGCATCAATAATTCGGATGGATAATGCGGTTAATAGTACTGGCTTAATGTTTGGCAATTTTATTTTTATAATTTTTTGCCACCAGTTTGCTCCATCGATCGTAGCGGCTTCAATCATACTTCCATCAAGCCCTTGGAGGCCAGCTAGAATCATCAACATCATAAACGGGGTTGTTAACCAAATATCAGCAAAACAACAAGCCAACAATGACCATTTTTCATCCGCAAGCCATAAGATTTGGTTCGAGTTCTCAAGAATACCAATGTTTACTAATAGTTGATTAATGATTCCGAACTGGGCACTCAGCATCAATTTCCAAATCAAACCAGCTACTAGTGGAGCAATCATTAGTGGGGTTAAAATAAGGGAGCGGATAATCTTGTTTCCTTTAAAGTTTTCTTCAAAAATCAAAGCTAGGATCGTTCCTAATATTAGTTCGACAACAACAGCAATAAAGATATACACAAGCGTATTCTTTAACGGTTGTAAAAAGCTTTCATTACCAAAAGCTTTAACATAATTGTCAAAACCAACAAATTCCTTCATACCATTTGGATCAAAGCTATATAGACTGTCAAAGGCCATTTTGAAAATCGGGTAAATCATAAAAATCCCCATAAATAATGCGCCTGGTAAAAAGAAAGCAAGCACGGTTTTTCTGGATATCAACTGCATGGTCTTTCCTCCTTGTTCTTGTCTTACTCTATGATGGCCTCAATTTCGACTTTCGCATCTTTAAGAGCATCTTTAGGTGTTGCTTTTCCAGATAACGCTGACTGAACAGCTTTAGCCAGCACTTCTTCAATTTCTGTCCAATAAGGAGTAGCAGGCCTATTTTGAGAATATTCATTATCTAATGTTTCTAATACAGCTCCAAGATGTTCATCGCCCGCTTGTGTTTCATATTTTTCATATACAGATGTTCTACCTGCGATCTTCAATGATCCTTCTGTCATGTATTTCTCGTTATTGTCATACATAAATTTCAGATATTCGATTGCTGCCTCTTGGTTTTCAGAATTTTTCATCACACATTGATACCACGGTCCTGTTGTAGCTGCTACACCAGCAGAACCGCCGATCATTGGTGCTACGCCAACTTTGTCCTTATTCAGTTCATAAGCAGCCGGATATTGATGGCTCCAGTTTAATTGCATCGCAAGTTTTCCATTATTAAACATTTCTTGAGCCTCAGTGGATGCAACTGATAATGTTTCTTCAGGTGCATAGCCCTTCTTATAAAGATCGCATAGATATTGCAACGCATCGACATATGGCTTTTCATCAACCAATACTTTATTTTCCTTACCTAAAACTAACGGTTTTGCTCCAGCCTGTGACGCTTGATCAAGGAAGCTACAAACTGTATCTCCCGATGCCATTCCGAAAACAGCTGTTCCATACATATCATCTTTAGTAAAGAATTCCGCGCATTCTTTGTATTCTTCCCAAGTAGTAGGGACTTTTAAATCATGACCATATTTCTTGTTGAATTCTGATTTATTTTTCTCGTCTTCAAACAGATCTTTCCTGTAAATGAGTACCTTACTATTGATCCACATTGGGAGACCTAGCAACTTATCATTTAATGTTCCACCTTCTTCAAGTGTCGGAAGGAAATCAGAAGTGATTTTATCATCCACATATTTATTAAGTGGGGTTAATGCGTTTTCAAAAGCAGATAACCATAGGACGTCCAGACAAACAACATCATGGGCCGCCGATTTTGATTTCACTTCTGTCGAAACCTTGTCATACATTCCAGAATACGGAACTGAATCAACCACAACCTTATACCCTGTTTCTTTTTTGAAAGCATCAGCAGTACTATTAGCAATCTTTTCAGCAGGACTTCCACTTTCTACAAGGACTGTAATTGTCTTGTCCTTTCCTGCTTCTTTCCCTCCCGAACCATTTCCGCAAGCAGAAAGTACTAATGTACTTACCAATGTCAAAGCAGCTAAAGCAAACACGCCAAATCTCTTTTTATTCTTTTTCATTTTTCCACTACCTTTCTTTTCTACCATTCCAAAATAAAAATCAATTATTCCGACAATACACTCAACCTAATACTGAAATCCGTTTTATAAACCGTTTTCATTATAAATCCATACGCAGTGTTAAAAAGGCCCCGAATTAATCTAAGTTGAATCAGTACCTCCTTTTCATCTTTGTAAGCTCTTTCTATCACCCTACGCCGTAAGTATAAAATATGAAATTATCAATGTCAAACGTTTTCAAAAATATTTTCTTTGATATATCAAAATGATATCGCAAATAAAAAATATTTGAACTGAGCCTAGCTATCCAAATGAAATCTACCTATGATGTAAACTTTATTAATAAAAAAAGTTTTGATAATGAAATTTTAATGACGCGTTTTAATGAAAATATTTTCATAACTTGCTTGAAATAATCTACTCCACATTGTATGATAGCCGTATGATAACTAGATGGTCATTTGCATACGCTTCCAGATGAAGCATTAACGAGTTACGTATACCATCAGACAAAGAGAGGCTACACAAATATGGATAAAGTGGGAATAAAGGCAATCGCAGAAAAAAGTGGTGTTTCCCTAACTACTGTTTCAAGATATTTTAATAAACCCGAGTTGCTATCACAAAAAACCAAAGATAAAATACAAGCAGTGATTCAGGAGTTAAATTATAGTCAAGATAATGTTGCCAGAATATTAGTGACAGGCAAGTCAAATCTTGTAGGAGTCATCTTCCCTCAGCTACACCTTAGCTTCTATACAGAATTGCTGAATCAGCTAATTCAATTTGGAGAGGAAAAAGACTATAGTTTTATTGTTTATACCTCAAGAGATACGAAAGAGGCAGAATTAAATGTCATCGATATGTTAAAGTCTTATCGCGTAAAAGGAATCATTTTATTAAGTCATATTTTGGATTCCAAGGACATTGAGCAATTGGACGTTCCTATCATCTCGATTGAACGTGCTGGCGGAGATTTTTGCCAAATCAATAACGATAATTACACAGGTGGTAAGCTTGCTGGGGAGAAATTAATGAAGGATGGATGTGAAGTATTAGTCCATATTAATAACGGATACTATGAAGACTGGCCTTCCTTTAAACGAATTGTAGGTTTTGAATTTTCAGTAAAGGATACGCTTCATGAAACAATTATTCGTAAGGAATTGACCGATCCGTATTCTGAAGAAGCATCCACCACTATGTCTACAGTTTTAGATGATCTCCTTAAAAAATATCCTAATAAAAAAATGGGTGTTTTTTGTTCAAACGATGATATTGCAAATATGCTTCAGAGAGACTGCATTCGAAAAGGGGTTAAAATACCAGAAGATTTAGAAATAATCGGATATGACAATTCCCCTGTATCTGACAACGCTATTTTCCCTATCACTTCTATAGATCAAAATATTCCATTGATGGCTGAGATAGCAGTTAATTCTTTAGACACTTATATTCCACATGAAAATGTAGTATCAGCTAAATTGATAGAAAAAGGAACAACATTATAGAACTGATCACTTTTTTATATAAACAAGCCTCCAAAATCTTACTCTGAGATTTTGGAGGTTATTTTTAAATAATTTAGGATGGTTGCCTTTTGTGCAATTTATCTGTTAAAAGTTGTGCAAAATAGCAGGCTAGAAAAAGGCACTTGTCCGTGATATATTGAATACATAAAAAGGAGCTACGCTCGACACGTAACTCCCAAAAAATGTAGCCCGTTTAAGACGGTGGCTTAGATTATTTAGTCAAAGATAGACCGTAACCTGCAAAGTTACAGCGGTCTATTTTTTGTTGTTTTTGCTAAATGTTACCTTCAAGGCAACTAATGCAATGAGCAATGCACCAAATTGGAACACTAGACTCATTGCTTCAACAACAGACAAAAATGCTACCCCTTCCTGAAAAGTGAGAAGATACCCATAGGCACCCCTCCTAGTAGCCACTGCCATAAAATTACTACTTCGCCAGAATATCATAAACACATTCTTCACTCTAAAATAAAAATATCAGTTTGGATTTAAATGGCGTTTCCTTCCATAATGAATGCAACACAAATACATTACAGCAAGCATTATGTTGCGTTCAAAACGTCCCAAATAAAAAGCGCACAGAGGAAAAACGCGATTTCCTTAGAGCCGCAAGGGATAGAGCTATTTTAGCGAATGTCACACAATCGGTTTGTGTGACATCGTAATTCTACAATTTTCGAATCATACATTATTTTTTTCATCCATTGCTAGCAATTATGAAATTGACCTTTCAAATTTTGAACAATACTATTGTATTTGATTGGACTAATCATTACTGCATGATGACAAAAGTCGAATGGGGATTAATTTGTTTGTATAAGTGCTCCTTTCTATGAGTGTGTGACAATTTCCAAATTTCCTTAGGGAAGGCAATGGTTTCTATTCAGACCTGTCCTCAATCATAATTTGTTAATCGCAATTAACAAATTGTTATTTAAAGATTTTGATGTTTGATATATAAGGTTGATCATTAAGCTTAATATATAGCTGAAATGCAAGCTTAAAACATCAAAAAATATAAACATACATTCAATAATTAATGTTATTGCATTTTGTTTTGATATAGCGTATTATTATCTTATCGATTATTAGATAAGCGAGTTAGGTCGCAGCATTTTGAATCATAATGAATTTTCATGTTGACATGAAATACATTCGAAGGAGCTGAGGCCATGGAAAGCTTTTTAATTGTTTACATTGGTAGCCTCCTTACATTTACAGGAGTATTAACAATGATGGGAAAAATAGAGTTAACTCTTGTTGTTGCAGTAATAGCAACAGCGCTAGGAGCCTTTTTTGCTTTATCTGCCGACACGATGGTTATTGCAACGATCTGTTTGGTAGTTATTATCTGTGTAGTATTTACTGGCTTATGCGAGTTAAAAAGTACACCTGAAGGCAAAAAAAACTCATCCCAAAAAGAATGAGTAGTAACAATACTAACCCGAAACGTTTACTTGGTTTGACGTCCATGCTAAAATGTATCGAATTATGGTAGGTTAGAGCTACGCCTTATAGCGCAATCTAATGATCAGGGCTTTGCTGTTGTAGCAGCAAAGCTTTTTTTAGCTGAAACTTTATATAGTTAACTTGATAAAATTCAAGTTAACTATTAATTCCCTATAGGGAATTCTACACTAGTTTTACTGAAAATTCAACAGAATACGTGCCCAAAATCTTATCAAAATACTGATCTAAAAATGAACTAAATATCTCACCAGAATTTCCACGAAATACGTACCCACATGTTACTAAAATATTCTACTTAAAATGGACTAAAAATCACAGTTGAATTCTATCTAAAATATGTTTCTAAAATTGATCAAAATACACTCTAAAAAAGTAAGTATCATAGAATTATCTCAAGCTTTATCATATGAACAATTATCTGTTTTGCGAACAATCGATGATGATAAGGAATTCGATAGTTCGTTTTTAGGACTTCGTTTACCGGAGATCCTGGTTCCTTTAGCTGTAAACGTCGGGAGTAATTCCGAACGATCATCAGATTATTTAAGGGGCGTGTTTAAGAATATATCCACTCTGCGATATAGTATTGTTGGGATTCATACATATAGAATGACGACAATTCAAAATTATCTGCAAAATGAAGACTGATCGATAACTACGGATCATTGGCTAAATGATCAAGACAATGATTAAAAGCAAGCTGTCTCATTAACTCAAGACGGTAGCCGTCGTATCTACTAAAAAAAGACCAACCTACGGACATAGGTTGGCTTTCTTGTGCTCAAATGCGTTAAACTCGTTACGTTTCACAATACTGTTATAGCACAGAGCAGCTAAAATGTTTACAGGTAAAAACTTCATGCTTAATGTTGATGTCTGTAAAGTTTCCTTCCTTGTTTCATTTCTCAATTTTGAAACAAGTGAATTTATAATCCCCACCAGCCAATGCCTTCATCACGCCAACCGGCTTTTTTCAAATTATCACTTATGAGGGGTGTAGTGGTGTGCGCCAGCTTTCTTGGCATTTGGATTATACAATCTGTAAACATTACTCCCTGAAGAAGGAGCAAGCCACCCCAAGACCTCATCTTTCCATCCTGCTTTCTTCAGATTATTTACCTCAGTGCCATTTGCCGTATAAAAGTGCTCCCCACTATTAGGATTATATAATCGGAAGATCGATCTAATCTTATTTAGGCCACTACTAATCCAATTATAAATTGACGAATTGATTCGGGTACCGAAATTTACAGTAGTAGCTCCATAGGCATGAACCGCTAAAATTTGCCTTGAAGAGTTAAACACGGGACCCCCACTTTGTCCATTCGAAAAAAAGTATATTTAAAAACAAAACACCTGCTATCCTTGTTCTTCTAAGGCTAGCCAGGTGTTTTGCTTGTTATTCATTTCCATACTTCAACTCATTTGTATTTATGCATATCTGCTCATTCACCGTCTCATGCAGCCGATACCCTCGTCCCCAACAGGTTTCAATGA
>NZ_JAFLVR010000100.1 GCF_017315985.1 Candidatus Enterococcus murrayae
TATTAAGTTATTAAATATTTATTTAAAACACAAATAATAGAAAATAATAAATAAAAACACCTAGGAAGGTTTTATATTCTGTTGAACGGTGATATAATAATATTTGTTATTGAATCTGTTTTGTTTGTTCCTTGTGTTACTAAAAAAATCTTTTGTTATAAAAAAATAATGGAATTAATAAAACGAATATAATAACACGCATTAATTCTCCGGGCTTTACTTATATTAATCGGTGGATAGTAAGTAATTGTACGAAAAAAGAAAGAAAATGAAGGACTTCTGATCGGTATATGCATCTGGAAGCTTTTCAAATTCGGAGAATGAGGTATCCAGACTTACATTTAAAGGAGAGTGTGATTTTGAAGAAGAAGGTTTTGGTTCAATCGTTGGTCGTTTCAGCAACAATGGGTTCTGTTGCGGCAGCCCCGTTACAAGCGCATGGGGAGCAAGTAGAGCAGACGGCAACGACACAGCAGAAGGTTCAAAGAAGCTTCGATGAGGTCAAATATCAAGCACTGGAACAGGCGGCAATTTCAGCCGTTGAAAAGGCGAAGCAGGATTTACAGGCGGCGAATGATACACTGGCTAAATTGGAAGCTGCTGCTAAGCTGGAAATTGCTGGGGCTGAAAAAGAAGTTGCTGCGCAGCAGGCAGCTTTAAAGGCGGCTGAAGCAACAGTTGCAACTGCAAAAGAAACTTTGAAGAAGGAACAGGAGAAATTAGCCGAGGTTCAGGCTCGACACGATGACACCGTGGCAATGGCTGAGGCTGAAATCGCAACTGCTGAAAAACGCATCAAAGAAAAAGAGGAGCCTTACCTGGCTGCAAAAGAGGCCGCTGCAAAAGCGGAAGCGGAGGTTAACGATACGGTTGCTGCTCATCAGGAAGAACAAACGAAGCAGCAAGCGATCATTGATCAGGCTCAAGCGAAAATCGATCAAGCGGAGGCAGATTATCAGCAAAGCAAAACGGCCTTCGAGCAATCAGAAGCGGCGGTACAAGCTGCTGAAAATACTCTAGCGGAGCGGATTAATGAAATCAATGATCAACCAAATGTGATCAATCAGGCGAATAACGAAAAAGCAGCAGCTCAACATGCGGTAGAGGATGCATTGATTCGTTCAGGCGAAGCGCAAGCAAATCACCCTGTTTTAGAAGCGGCAGCTAGTCAAGCTAAAACGGCTTATGAAACGGCTGAAGCAGCGGAGGCAAGCAAGCTTCCAATGCTAAATCAAGAGATTTCCAATGCGGAGGCTTTGATCGCTGTTCAAGAGGCTTTATTGGCAAGTATGAATTCAGGTGATGCTGGCTATGCTGCTGAACAGTCGAAATTAGCGGGATATCAGGCGATGCTGCAGTACTCACAGGATGAGAAGAATACACTGGCGGCTGAAACAGCACAAGCATTAACCAATTATTCAACGGCTAAAGCTCAAGCAGAGGCAGCCCTTGCTGAAATTGCAGCAGCTGAAACAGCGTATCAAGCGAGCGTGACTCAACAGGAGGCAACAAACAAAGCAGCTGATGAAAAAATCGCTGCGGCGGAGGAAATGATGGCAAATAAAGAGGCATTGATTACCGAAGCAGAAAACAATGTTCAGTCGGCAAACCTCGATCAAGAACAAAAGCTGGCTGAGATGAACAAGGCGGAAGTGAATAAGGCGACTGTCGCTGCCGAACAGCAGGAAGTTATCGAAAAGGCTGAAGCGGCTATTGCAAAAAGCTTAGAAGCTGTTGAAAAAGCGGAATCAGTATTCCAAACAGCCAACTTGCTGCTTGAAGAAAAAGAGAAGGAATATCATGCAGTGCGGCAGGAACAGCAGCTGGTTATTGATTTTTCAAATGAGACGATTCGAGAATCTGAAGCAAAATTGAAGACACAGCAAGAAGCAGTTGCTGAAGCACAAAAAGCATTGACTGACGCGGAAAAAGCGGTAAAAGAACTCGAAGCAGCAGTTGCTTCTGCTAAGAAAAATCTTGAAGCGGTCAAGGCGGATGCGAAAGCAAAAATTGATGCCGCAAAAGCAGAAGTAGCTAAGAATGAAGCCGCATTGAAAATGGCAGAGGATCGTTTGGCTGGATTACGAGCAGGAGCGAACGATGCTAGAACAGGCAAGCTGAAAGCCAACAATGCTGGAATGAGCATCAGCTATCAGCAAGGCTATGAAGATGCTTATGCGCTTTTATCTGTGACTGGCAGCAATGTTTTCATTTCGCAGCAAAAAAATATCTACATCAAAGAATACAAGAAGGCTGTCCCTGCGACTAGCGGACAATTGCCGCAAACAGGCGATGCTGAGAACTTGGCTGCTGTATTGATGGGCTTGGGCTTAATCACCATTTCCGGAGCAGCTCTATTAAAGAAAAAATATGCTGTTTAGTAGCTGAACACTGAGACCTTGTCTCAGTGTTTATTTTAAAAAGAAATGTGGCGAGAAAAATGAAAAAAGGCGGGTCTTCATTTCGAAAAGAGGTTCAAGCAAAAATAAAATCATTAACGTTTACATCAGACGAAACCAAGTCCGTTTATCAAAAGCAAGCAGCTCAATGCAAGAATAAGGCAGAGCTTCGAAAGCTGCTAAAAGTCATCGAATTGGGTGAACAGCAGCTCTATGCTAAACAAAAATCACTTTTTCAGACCTTAGAGGCTTCTATCTGGAAAATCAATGAGCTCAGATACCTGCCGATGTCTGAGAAAGCGCAGTGGGTAGAAAAGCTGGTTGCTTGCGACTCTGCAGAAGAAATGTCCGTTGTCTACGCACGAGCAGTAGAAGCAGAGAAAAAGGCAGGCCAAAGTAAAGCGGGCAGCTGGACGGTTTTAAACGAACAATAGCGTTATTACGTTTGAAGAGAAATCGATTTTTTGGAGGTTGAGAAGAATGAAAAAGAAACATTTGGTAATGACATTATTCGTGTCATCCCTCATGTTGGGGATATATCAGAGTCAAACGAGCATTGCTGCAGAGCAGAAAGTAATGCAAGAGAGCAGTAGTGTTGTTGAAAGTACGTCGAATCCTGTTTTGCATCAGTCAACGAGTCAAACAACTGAAAGCAGCACAAAGGAAAGCGAGGAGTCACTTCCCAAAATTATTGGAGTGAAAAATCAAACACTAGCATTAAAACAGGTGTTTGATCCCAAAGCCGGAGTAACGGCCACTGATGCGAAAGACGGTGTTTTGACTAATAAGGTAGAAGTAACTGGCAAGGTGGATACAAGTAAAGCTGGAACCTACAAACTTACTTATTCGGTGGTTAATTCTCAAGGGAAAAAATCAGAAAAGTCTGTTTCCATCGATGTACAGCCGAAAGAGGCGACTAGCTATCGAGCAGAGCTTTCAGCTTTTTCTTTACCGAAGAATGCCAAGTATAGTGATGAGATCCTTAAACGTGTTGTTATCAAAAACAATGAGAATCAAACAATTGCGAATACAGGGGTTAAGGTTGCTGTTGAAGGAGAAGAGCGAGCAACGAAATTAGGAACTTCTCCAATAAAATTTTCACTAACGATGCCTGATGGAGTGAACTTCTCTAGTACGGTGAACATTACTGTTTTCAGCGGCATTCGGGTCGTTGAGCCAAAGGAACGATACACTTATGGCGGATCCATCTATGAAGATGGTATAGATTTTTTGAAATACATTGAAGCCTATGAAATCGACAGTCAGGGAAAAGAGAAGCGTTTGGAAGGCTACGACGCAGAGTCTGGCATAGGGATCAAAGTACTGAAGACGGATTTAGATGTTTCTGTACCAGGAAAATATTCGATTCTATACCGTCTGACGAATTCATTGGGTGAAACATTGGAGCATACTTCCTACGTCACTGTAATCAAGAAAAAAACGCTTGATGCACCGACGATTCAAGCAAATGATCAGCTATTATATGTAGGAGATGTTTTGACCAAGGAAATCATTCTAGGTTGGGCAAAAACGACTCATGCGGATAAAGTTATCTTTGAAGTTTTGGATGATTCGATCTTAGTCAATAATGAATCCAATCGCTTGAAACAGGCTGGTAGCTACAAGATTCGTTACACGGCATCGAGAATAGATGAAGCAACTCAAGCTGAATTGACTGCTCAAAAAACGATCACACTTACAGTAAAAGAAAAAGAAACGGTCCCTATGACATCTACTCCGACAACGAATGTGAAAAAGACAGCACCGACTTCTGCAAATAATGCAGCAGTGAAAAGCTTGCCTAAAACAGGCTCGAAAACAAGTGACCTCAATCTGATTCTTTTTGGAATGGCTTTGGTAGGTATCGTGGCCTTTTCTGCAATTAAGAAAAAAGTGCAGCAATAATAATGAAGAAAAGCATAGAAGTTATCT
>NZ_JAFLVR010000101.1 GCF_017315985.1 Candidatus Enterococcus murrayae
TCTTATAAAAAACTAGAAACAGCTGCAATTGAATGAAAGATATCAACTTATTTGTTTGATATATCAAAAACAATTCATAAAGTAATTATATATTATTAATTATTAATAGGCAATACGCTTTATAAAAATAATTATTTTTAGAGAAACCAATAATAAAAAACTAATATTGGCGTTCGTATTGTTGTTTTTTTATAAGAAAACAACGAAAAATGAACCGTCTGGTGAGCCGTCAATATATAGGAGGAGTTTTTATGCGCAAAGGAGAAAATATCTATCTGCGAAAAGATGGTCGTTGGGAAGGAAGGTATCCAAAAGGAAGAAAAAGTAATGGAAAACTACGATATGGTTATATCTATGGAAGAAGCTATACCGAAGTGAAACAGTTGCTTTACCCGCTGAGAATTCATTATCACTCATTACAAAAAATACAAGGAAGTTCCGCTGAAACGTTTGAGGAATGGTCCGTAGAATGGCTGGCTGAAGTTCAAAGTGAGGTCAAACCATCCACACTATCTAGTTATTATTATAAATTGAGTAAATATGTATTACCGATAATCAAGAATATCTCATTAAACGAACTATCATTAGAAACCGGCAAATCACTACTTCAAGAACTACAAAAGAAATTAGCCAGGTCCACCGTACAAGTCATTTTTCGCATACTAAACAAATGTTTAAATCAAGCAAAAAAAGTGGGAAAACTGAATATGAATCCCTTTGCTGAGCTCAAGATTCCCAAAGCCAAACAATCAAAAATTCGTGCACTATCTATGACTGAGCAAAAAAAAGTAATGAAAGTTGCTGCGAAGGAAAAGAAAGGGTATGGCATCCCGACGCTATTAGCAATGTATTCCGGTATGCGGATCGGAGAAATCGCCGCTCTAAAGTGGGAGGATATCGATTTTGATGAAAATCTTATTTATGTTCGTCATACGTATCAGAGAATCCCAGCAGTAAATGCTAGACGCAGAACGCAATTGATCATGGCTGATTCGAAGACGGAAGCGTCACTAAGGATCATCCCGATGAGTAAAACACTAAAAAAAATGTTGCTAACCCATCGAAA
>NZ_JAFLVR010000102.1 GCF_017315985.1 Candidatus Enterococcus murrayae
ACTTCTTTTCCAACCGCTAGTTGTGGCAGACAGAAAAGAAACAGTCCAACAAAGAGAACTAGGCGTTTCCATCGATTCACATCCTCACTTCCCTTCCTTTTTCCATTTTTGTTGACGAGACAGAAGGTAGCTCACTAAGACAGCTAACGCACCGATCAAGCCAAGTGCCGTCCAAGGCACCCAATTCGGGATCACTACTTTATAGGCCGTTTCCTCATTGATCTTATCCGCGTGTTCTTTCCCGATTGTAAACTCTTTGGTCCATTGCCAAGTCCGGCCGTCTCCTTCTGCCTTTCCTGTAAATATGTAGGTTCCAGCTTCAAAGGGTTCCAGCCCGAGAGGGATCTCGAAATCAAAATTAGAATTCGGAGCGACAGAAAAATTCTCAAGTTTCTGTTTTGCCAGTGACTTCTTTTCACCCTTTCGACGAACGCTTCCTTGAATCGTCATTTCCTGCAGGACCTTCGGTTGATCGTTCTGAATGCGGGCAGCGATCACTTTTCGGCCATTCGACAGCTGTAACCCCACTCGTTTCAAATGAAGTTCTGCCCCCTGATTAAAGGGCTCCTCGTCTTCCGTCAACATGACCGCAATCACTCGCGCGTATTGTGGTATCAAACCGGAGGTTTGTTTGTCTGCTGTTTCGTTCTTTCTCAAGAAACGAAGAGATCCCAGCTTCACACCAGCAAAAGGTGTTTTCGGTGGCGTGATCTCAAAGTCGACAACTTTCTCTTCCTTATTCTTTAAGGTGACCTCTTTCACATCGTCTTTCATGCGAACTACCTTCGTGATTGGATCGGTCAAACTTTGATCCAATTTTGGCTTCTCTTGGGCGTAATCAATGGCGCCTATCGAACTGCTTACCGCGTCATGAATGTTGATTTGAACAGTCACAGGGGCTTCTTGTAAACTCTTGAGCTTGACTTGAATGGTCTGTGTTTGTTCGGGCATGACCGATAAATAAAAATAGGTCTTTGTCCGATCCACTTGATTCTCTGGAATGATACTTTCCACTGAAAACCCCATCTTTTCTTCCGTCCCTGCTTCGTCCGCGAAACTCCGTGTTGGAAATAAAAGCAGACACAGAAGAAAGGAACATACAAGTGTTGAATACATGACTTTTTGTCTCACAGGTGGCCTCCTAACTATTCATCCAAAGATGAAAAGGGAGAGGAGTTTCACTCCTCCCCCCAAATGGTTACTTTCTTAATTAGATCGTGTCATCCAATGACCAAGTCAATGTCCCTTGGTATTGTTCGCCCACTTGTGCGGCATTTGCAGGAACTTCTAACTTAATATTGTCCATTTCCATAGCCGATTGACCTTGGAATGTGCCTGAACCTGTCCCGTCGCTCATAACTTGAACCGCTGTTCCGCCAGCATTGACTGTTTGACTGGCAGCTGAGACCGTTGCTGTACGTGCCCCAGCTGCAATAATTGAACCTGGCGCTTCTGGCGCGTTTGTGCCTTGGTACCCTTGAAGAACAGAATCGAATTTCAAAATGGCACCCGTCAGGGTTTCAGTAGCGGCCGCATTTTTTAATTCTGTTAATTGTGCCGTTAATTTCCATTCATCAGTGGCACCTGCACGTGTATCACTGATCACGGCATATTTTTTATTCCCAGTGATCTCTGGGAAATCTGCAACAACTGTATTCACCGTATTTGCATTGTGAAAATCAAGTTTCAATGGCGCCCATTGAATTTCTAAGGGTCCAGGAGTTGTCCCTGGTCCATGGCCAGTAAAGCCAATCCCT
>NZ_JAFLVR010000103.1 GCF_017315985.1 Candidatus Enterococcus murrayae
CTGCATAGAACTATGCAGTTTAGGCTTTTAATTTTATTTATCCTCTTTTTACTTGATGAAATCGATTGGGCAGAAATAGACTATTTTTAATCCGCTGTGAACCAAAATTATTTCTTCGCTAGGATCCGCTCGATCGTTGACAGTTCATCTGCACTGAAATCTAGATTATTCAGTGCCTTTATATTGTCTTCTAATTGACTTAGTTTAGATGCTCCAACTAATACGCTGATAACAGATTTTTGCTGCTGATTCCACGCCACCGCCATTTGGGCTAATGTCTGACCACGCTGTTTTGCAATTTGATTCAGCTCACGAACAATTGACAGCGTATCCTCCACATTTTCTTCATTTAAAAATTGAATCTCAGAACGGTGTGCACGAGAATCTTCTGGAATTCCATCCAAATATCGATCTGTCAATAAGCCCTGTGCCAACGGGCTAAAGACAATAGCTCCAAGCCCTTCTTCTTCCAACACATCTGTTAATCCATCCTCAATCCACCGATCAAACATGTTATACCGTGGTTGATGAATAATAAAAGGCGTCTTTAATTCTTTAAAAATTTTCGCGATTGCGGCGGTCCTTTCTGCATCGTAATTGGAGATGCCAATATACAGAGCCTTCCCTTGTCGAACAAGCAGATCCAAAGCACCCGCCGTTTCTTCTAAGGGTGTATCGTAATCTGGGCGATGATGATAAAAAATGTCAACATAATCCAAGCCCAATCGCTTCAAACTTTGATCACAGCTGGCAATGATATTTTTCTTTGATCCCCACTCGCCATAGGGTCCAGGCCACATATAATAACCGGCTTTTGATGAAATGATCAGCTCATCACGGTAAGGCTTTAAATCCTGAGTCATGATACGTCCAAAATTCTCTTCAGCTGCTCCTGCAGGCGGACCATAATTATTGGCTAAATCAAAATGTGTAATTCCTCGATCAAAAGCCCCTAATACAATCTCCCGCTGCTTTTCAAAATGGTCATAGCCGCCAAAATTGTTCCACAATCCCAGTGAAATCGCAGG
>NZ_JAFLVR010000104.1 GCF_017315985.1 Candidatus Enterococcus murrayae
CTTCCCAAGCTTCCGTCGCGAGTTCGATTCTCGTCACCCGCTTCTTTTTTTAAAACACGACTGCTTTCTACCAACAAGCAGCCGTGTTTTTAGTATTTAATACTTTTCTTTCTACTGCCCCCTTGCTATTCAAACAGTGATTGATGTATGCTAAGGGTGATGTGAGGGGAAACCTTCACTTAGGGTAATTTATCCTGATTAAACCAACGTTTGTGGCTGAGCGTTGGTTTTTTTGCGTTGCTTTGAAAGCGGATTATGCAAAAAAGGATATTTTCAAATATAGTGAACTCAAACTGAGGTGCTTACTTTAATGAAGAGATTTATTTGTGTCATAAAATCGTTCTTTCTCATTTGACATTTACTAGAGTTCCTATAATTCAAGGAATATACTATGAGCTAATAATAAAAGAAGGAGGAGAGGAAATGATTTTTGAAGGAATTTATCGGTGGGTGAAACGAAGCCATATGTTTTTCTCTGTGCTGCTTTATGGTTTGAAAATACGTTTCTATTCTCGTTTACCTGCTGAAATCCCGAGCCGATTTGGGTGTAGTAGAGAGGTAAACAGCTGAGGAGATAAGGGAACCGTTTTTCCTTTTCGGATTGTTGGTAACAGTGATTAGTAAGAGTAACTATTCTGATTTGAACACGGAAATTCTGTTAGATAAAGTTGCTTTTAGTGGCTGCTTGCTGCTCGTCTCCTCAGTGAGTGCCTATCTCTTCTTTTTGTACTTGCAATTGTTGGAGTAAAAAGCTTCTATGAGGAGAGGTCAGGAGTGATTCTAAAAAAACTTTAGGAACAGTAGTAAGAGTGCCGGCAGCATTGAGTTCATAGTATTTAGCATCCAGTGAACGATGATCGAGCTCCAAATATTGCCTGAGAGCAAATAGATACCTCCAAAATATAGACCTAATACCATGTAAGGGATCATTGCATATACATTGCCGTTGAAATTGTTCCAATGAATCAAACCAAATAGAATACTTTGGACAAAAAACATCATGCGCCAGGTTTTACTAGAAAATTGCCCTAATAGTAAATAGCGAAAGGTCAGTTCCTCAGTAAAAGGAGCAATAAAAGGAATAACGGCAGCTAGCACTGTCCAGCTGGGACTAAGTATTTGTAAGGAGTCACCTGTAGGGGTGCGAAGCTGAAGAAGTTCGCTAGGAAGCATTCGACGTGTAGCCTGCAGTATCAAAAAAGCACCGACAACTAAAATAATACTCACTAGTAATCTAAGAAAAAGCTTTTGTCGATAATGATGCCATTGTTCTTTTAAAAAATCGTGAAATAACCAAATCATAAGCAAAGCACCGATTAAAACTAGCGCTGTTGAGGCAAGTAAAGTGACTTTGGGATTTTTACTTAAACGGAATAAGTGGGCACCGATCAATAATTCTAATGGAATGATCAAAAGGCCCCACTGTTGTTTTTGAATTGCTTTCATTTGTTATCCCCCATTTCTTTTTTAGTTTAAAAAAATAGGGGAAATGTGTAAAGCAATATGAAATAAGAGTAATTTTGTATATGAATGTTTTGGTATACTGATAATAAGGGAGGGAGTTTGTATTGGATTATCAAATGCAGAAAACGATGGGGAAGTGTTTTCGCAGTAAAGGGTCAAGTATTACTGGGCTCATTCGAATTTTGGGTAGTTGGTATGACTACAAAGTGATCAACGGGCAGCCGAAGCCTGAAGATATGCTGGAGGTCATCGACTTTACCAGTCGGGAATTGT
>NZ_JAFLVR010000011.1 GCF_017315985.1 Candidatus Enterococcus murrayae
CGATCTTTGAAAAGGACGGTATCCGCCGTTTTGTAAAACTAGAAAATTCTGAAATCCAAAATTGTACCCGTCATCCTAAAATCAAAAAGGGAAAAGTCGTGGATGAGACTGAGCCGATTAATGCAGTTGCGACTCAGCCAAAAATGGAAGCATCATCTGGTCTTGACTTCAGTACGATGACGGACGAAGAGAAGCTGAAATTAGTGAAGGCCCTTTTACCTGAAGGGATCGTTTTGACTGATACACGGATGGCAGAGCTGAAAGAGGAAGCGCCAAAGGAAGAAGTGCGGACTGCAAGTGAATCTGAAAGTCCCGTCGCGGCAGCACAAAAAGCCGAGCCAACTAACAAACCCGCAGCTTCTATAGTAAACCAAGCGCCAAAAGCCGCTGAACCTAAACCGATGGCCCTATCCGCCGCTGAAAAAATGCCCTATAAGCCTTATCAGAAACCGAAGAGCAAAGCCCAACAAGAACGAGAGCGGAAAGAGGAGCTGATGAAGCGGACGCCTGAAGGAAAAAAGGCATCCAGATCAAAAAAGGAGAAGAAAAGGCAAACAGGGAAAGGGAAGCCAAAAAGAAAACGTAAGTAGAAACAGCATATTTATGTCGGACTAAGGACGTCCTTTTAGCATGAAGGCTTATTTGTCGATGGAAAAATCCGAGTTAACGTAGTTTAAAAAATTTCGAATAGCCAGATAGCCATACATTTTTTTAGCTGAAGTGTATGGTTATTTGGCGTTTATTCGAATAATAAGTTAAATTTTCTACGAGAAGCTCGGAAATAACTGCACACCAATCATAGTTAAACGCTGATTTTAGATCAATCTGTCGACCCTAAAAAAGCTATAAATCGTGTAGTTACGACAGCAGGGCGAAACGGTTGAAACGAAAAGGATTCCTTTAATGCATCTTGTTATGTTTGCAGAGGAGTGAAGGGGTAAAACTGAGATCGACAGAAAAGTACTATTAAGGCCTGACGGTAACAGGTATAATTTAAGACGGGATCAGAATCTAAAATAGTGGAATGTAAATTTCAATGCAAAAAGTGTTTCGGTATTGCCTGGGTAAGTCTAAATCTAAAAATAGTGGAATGTAAATTTTTCAATGATAGAAGATGAACTTCTCTTTTTAATGGTCTAAATCTAAAAACAGTGGAATGTAAATTTCTCAGTGATTAAGGCTTCCATGACTTCCGAGTCCGTCTAAATCTAAAAGCACTGGAATACACCGTCTTTCCCCAACCAACCTCAAAACACCGTCCAACTTGGATGGTGTTTTTCTTTTCCACACAACTTCCTTCCGAAATCCTCTTGAACTTTGCTAAAATTAACAATAGAATAATTACTTTTTTGAGGAGAAGGCCGATGCGAGAGAAAATCAGGATATTGATCATTGATGATGATCAGGAGCTTTGTTCTATCATAGAAAAATATTTGAGAAATGCTGAGTATACAGTAGATATTTCCTACACAGGAGCTGGCGGATTGAACATGGCGCTGACAGGTGACTATCACTTGATTGTGTTGGATATCATGCTGCCGCAAATCAATGGGTTGAGTATTTTGACGGAGATCCGCAAGCAAAGCGTGGTTCCAGTTTTGATGCTGACGGCTAAGAATGAAGAGTCGGATAAGGTTCGCGGGCTGCAGCTGGGGGCGGATGATTATTTGACGAAGCCTTTTAGCATGGCGGAACTGATGGCACGGATCGATTCTTTGGTTCGGCGTTATACAACATTTAATCGGACTGCTGGTGCGGAAAAGACTCTCAATCTAAAGCATTTAACCCTTGATACACAGACGCGAGTTGTTTTATTGGATAATAAAGTTTTGGCATTGACGGGAAAAGAGTTTGAGCTTTTGTATTTTCTGGCAGCGCATAAGGGACAAATTTTTACGAAACGTCAAATTTATCAGCAGGTTTTGGGCGATGAATATGCTTTTGATGATAGTAATATCATGTCCTTCATCAGTAAGCTGCGAAAGAAGATCGAGGCGGATGCTGCCCAGCCTTTCTTTATCCAAACGGTTCGCGGGGTCGGCTATCGTTTTAATCAGGAGGGATAGGAGATGGCAATAGTAGGTAGTATTTGCGTTTTGCTGGCCGCAGGTTGTTTATATCTAATTGCCCGTCTTCGAAAAAACAAACAGCAGCTTGCCCAAGCGCTGCTTGTTTTGGAAGATATCGCTGAAGGGAACCTCGATCGAAAAATGGTTACGGATGAAGCAACGGATGTGGCGGAGCTTTGTTTTCGGTTGAACGAGATTGTGGCAGATATCAAGCGGCAGCTTAGTGGATTGCGGACTTCTGAGAATGAATATCGCAAGCTGATCACCAGCTTGTCGCATGATGTTCGTACGCCCTTGGCCTCTCTGATAGGCTACTTAGAGGCAATCAACGACGGATTGGTAACGGAAGAGGAGCAGCAGCATTATCTGCATTCTTCTCAGGCAAAAGCATTTGAACTAGAAAAGTATATCAGTACTCTTTTTGAATGGGTCAAGCTTGAATCAGGGGAACGTCGCTATCAATTCGAAACAGTCGATGTGTGCGAGCTGCTGAGGAAGAGTATCAGTGACTGGATTCCGCGACTGGAACCGCAATTTACTTATGAAATCGACATTCCTGAAGAAGAGTTTTATTGCAAAGTGGACGCTTCAGCGTTTCGCAGGATCATCGATAACTTATTGGAAAACTGCTTAAACCATAGTCAAGGGAACAAGGTTACGGTCAAGTTGGCGGAAGAAAAGCAGCAGGTTCAGCTTGAAATCACCGATAACGGCAAAGGGATCTCGGAGGAACATCTCCCGCGGATTTTTGACCGCCTGTATAAAGGAGACGAAGCTCGAGGCTCGAAAGGCAATGGCTTGGGATTGGCGATCGTCCAAGAACTAGTCACAGCTCATCATGGAAAAATCAGTGCCAGCAGTCGATTAGGCGAAGGGACACAATTTTCCTTGACACTGCCTAAATAAACTAGAAAAAAATAAGGGTTCGACAAGGTTAAGGCAAGGTAGCCCTGCTAAGCTAGAAGTATAGAAAGGATGGTCGCCATGGAAAAATATGTTGTAAAAACGGCGGCGCTGACGAAGCGCTACCATGATCAGACGGTAGTCAAGGACGTCTCGATCGCCATTCCCAAAGGAAAAATCTATGGACTTTTGGGGCGCAACGGCGCAGGAAAAACGACGATCATGAAAATACTGTTGGGCTTGGCAGGAGCAAGTTCGGGTGAAGTACTGTTGTTTGGTCAATCACCTAATACGCATCCGGAAGTATACCTGCGTATTGGAAATATCATCGAGACACCAAGCTTTTATCCGTATTTAACCGGTCAGGAAAATTTGAAGGTATTCTCTAAGCTGAAGGGACAGACACAAAGAAACAGTGTGGCGGAGGCTTTGAAGCTGGTTGATTTGACGCATGCTGAACACAAGCGTTTTGCCAATTACTCATTAGGGATGAAGCAGCGGCTGGGAATCGCCAATGCATTAATGAAAGATCCGGAGCTGCTGATCTTAGATGAACCGACGAATGGGCTGGACCCGATCGGCATCGTTGAAATCCGCAGGCTGCTGAAGGAGCTGGCCGAGGTTCATGGCAAGACGATTTTAATCTCTAGTCACCAATTATCAGAGATCGAGCAAATCGCGGATATCATCGGTATTTTGCACGATGGCGAGCTGCTGGAGGAGTGTGATCTGGAAAAAATTGCACAACACAATCAGCGATATATCAGTGTTACTGTATCGGATATTCATCAGGCTGCTCGTCTATTAGAGGAGCAGCTGAATCTCAGCAATTATACAGTGGACGGCAATGATACGATCAAAATTTTTGATTTTTCCTTTGAACCGCAAGAAATCAATCGCCTATTCGGAAAAAACGGGATCGAGGTTTCCAGTTTATTTGTCGGCTCGGTCAATTTAGAAGAGCACTTTCGAAAGATCACGGGGGGTGTCGGCATTGCGTAATGTAATTTCTGCTGAATGGATGAAGCTGAAACGGAATCGCATCTTTGCGGTTTGTTCACTGCTGACACTGTTCGCTGCGGCCTTTATGGTCTTTAAGGATTTAGTCATCGTTGAATCCCCGATAGAAGACTATCGCGTTTGGCTGCCGACTGTCTATCTAGTTGTCGGCTCGTTACTGTCAATTATGAGCGGATTCATTGTCACCTTCTTAATGCAGCGGGAGTATGAGGATCGCACGATCAATAATGTCTTGACGGCTCCCACCTCACGCTTCCGCTTTCTTTTAGGCAAATTAGCGATTTGGTTCATCTGGTATACAGGAACGCTGATTGGTGTCGTAATCATTTATACGATTGGCGGCTGGCTGATTTATCCAGACACTTTTGGCGCAACAGGAACCAAAACTCTGGTGACGACACTCTTTAAATACTGCTTTTTGGCTTTTGTCGCAGCGCTGCCTTTATTGCCGGTGAGTGTCCTGCAGCGGAAATTGTTTTATCCGACGATCATGGCCGCCTTAGCATTTACTGGAATCCAAATGTTTGCGCTCAATATCCCATTCAATTTTGCACGTCTCATGCCATGGTCAGCGGTAGTTGTTCAAAGCTTAGTCGAGCTGTCATTCAAAGATGATCTATTAACCTTGGGAAGCATCTTTTTGACAGGGATTATCGGCTTTGTTGCAGCCTATTGGCTATTTAAGCGGCAGGATTTGTAAAATGCCTACTTGAAATGGCGAACGCGAATCCCCTTTCTCAGACAAAATCCTCGCTTCAACAAAAAATTCTCCCCCATGGATGGAAACAGGGAAGAATTATAGGGGGCTTACTATTTAACTCATCGATGAATTGGTGCAGGGACTCACCCTGCATCAATTTTTTTGTTTTTAATCAGGCGGCTTTGGAATTTTAGGACACCTTCCATAATGACCCCTGTAGTACATACGCATAGGAGAGTGCCTATGCCTAAATTAGCGTTGCCTAGTAAAAGACCGATTACAATCATCGTGCTATCGATCAGGATACGAACAGTCTTGATCGAAAAATTTGAACTGTTGACGACCATCAAGGTCAAGCATTCCAAGGCAGCGGCACCTAATTGTGCGGAAACATAGATTCCAATACCTAGAGCAAAGAGTAATACACCGCTGATCGAAGCAACTAACTGGCTGATGATAGAGGAGGTATTTAGCGTAAAGAAGGAAGTGAAAAAATTGACGCCTAATCCAATACCAATACCGTTAATAAGACTCCCGATGCCGATTTGCCTGCGGTCAAAAAGAAAAGCGATCATTAGAACGAAAAGATTGAAGCATAGGCTTAAGTAACCGAATTTTAACGGAAAGATCTTCATAACTCCGAACAAGGCAACACTTAAGGTATCGACACCTAAGCTGCTGGTAATCATTAAGGAAAGTCCGAAGGCAGATAAAAGCGTTCCCAACAGAACCTTGAACAGATTGATTTTAAGCGTCATGCTCTAAGCCTCTGACGAAGGGATGACATCAGCATAACCACTATTTATTTGTTGGACTAGCTGATCCTTTAGCTGCTGACTTGCAAAGGCACCTTCGATCGCGTTTAGATTCAGTCTTTTCATTTCTAAATAGCTCAATTGGCAGTGGGTTGCCAAAAGAAGGTACTCTTCTGTCAAGGTGGTTTGAGAGACCGTTCGATTGTCCGTATTGATGCAGCATTTGACATTGTGAGTTAAAAACTTGCGCAATGGATAGTCTGCCCACTCCTTGATCGCATTGGTTTGGATATTGCTGGTAGGACACAGCTCCAGCAAAGTTCCCTTTTTGGCACAATAATCCATGATGGCGGTATCGCTCTTGATTGCTACACCATGCCCGATTCGGACAGCGCCTAAGCGAATCGCTTCGACGACATTTTGAGCACATCCGCATTCGCCTGAATGTAAAGTAAGCTTCAGACCTGAAGCTGATGCGTAGTCGGCAGCGGGCTTGATCTTCTCGTTTGATATTGCTTGCTCATCACCGGCAAAATCAAAACCGACGATCGTTTCTGAATTCAATTGCGTGACCGTATCAATTAATTGCTGATTCGCTGCATTAGAATGATGGCGCAGCGCGGAGATCAGCAGATTTGCCTGAACGTCAAATTGTTTCTGTGCGTGCTGGATTCCTCGACAAACAGCACGAAGGACTTGTTCGATCGACAACCCTTGTTCTTGATGCAGCAGCGGGGCAAAACGAATCTCAATATACCGAATCGTTTCTTCAGCCGCTTGTTCAATCAGATCATAGGCCGCGAGGGTCAGATTTTCTTCACTTTGCAGCAAGGGTAAAATGCAGTCAAAGCTTTCTAGGTATTCCTTTAAATGATGACATTTTTTTGGTGCAATTGCCTTCGTTAACGAGTTCAAGGGAATCCCAGCTTTTTTTGCCAGCTTTTCTAAAGTGCCGATTTGAATGGAGCCGTCTAAATGACAGTGCAATTCAATTTTTGGCAGGGACCGAATCGTTTCTTTCTTCACTCTTGGCGTCCTCCTTTCACGTTTTGGAATGCTCCTCTGATTTTATCGGGAGGAGCATAGGGCTACAAACGTCTCGATCGTTGATTGGAGTGGGAGTGTTGTGTTTACTTTTTCCATATCATGAATGTATTTTTGCGGAATACTTTGGCTGCCGTTGAACCCGCCAAGAATTCCCCCCAGCATAGAAGCAATGGTATCTGTGTCGCCGCCGACATTGACTGCGGCATAGATGCCAAGCATCGTATTCCCTTCTGTTCCGGCCAACAGACTAAATACAGCGGGAATTGATTCTTGGACAAGGAAGTTCGTGCCGACCTTATCAGCGGTTTCGCTTAATAAGTGTTCAAAGCTGGCTGCCTGACCGCCGATCTTCACGGCCTCTTGAATTTTATAGGCAATATCCACTCCAACGGATATATGCTGCTGCTGCTCGCCGTATTCTCGGCCCTTTTCGGCCCCCCATACAGCAGCTGCGACAATACTTTCTAAGGTCGCGGATTCTGTCAGCGCATGTGTCGCCGCGCAGCAGATGGCCGCCGCCGCGGAAATCGCATTGCTGTTGAAATGGGTTGGTTTGCACATCCAAATAGTATATTCCAGCGCCTTCTCCAAGTCGCCGTTAGCCAATAAGGCCAACGGGATCGTCTTCATTGCACCGCCATTTGTCGCTAGACCGCTGTAGTTGATCAAACCGAATGGATCAACATCGGTAGGAAGGCCCTGCTTCATGTTTTCTATCGCTGCTCGAGTAGTCGGACCGGCAAATTTGTCAAAATAATAGTCATCTGCGCCCCAATTGATGATGGCCTGCTGAGCGATTTCTTCTGTAAAGTTCCCCTCATGCTCGATGATGGCCTGCATCAAATAATAGGACATACTAAAATCATCCGTAATGGTTCCAGCGGGATAGTCTCTGGCAAAAGTATCCTTTGGCGCTAAGGTGTATTCTTTTACATATCCTCCAAACGTCTCGAGGATTTGATTGGTAGTTCGTAATTCCGTAGGTGCACCTAAAGCATCACCGACAGCGGCGCCGTATAACGCTCCTAGCATTTTTTCTTTAGTCATGAACCGTTTGCTCCCTTTCCAGTCTGTTTTGGTTATCTAATACTTTTAAGAACACGTACCACATAAAGGTTAAGATGATCAATAAAACGATTTGCAAAATGGCTCCGCGAATCGAGTTTGTTACGATGGCGCCGCTAACGATCAGCGGCATTGTGTAAGGCAATGCGACGCCTGTTGTAAATGGAACTAGACCAAGATTCATCGCAAGGTAGGATAGCGTTGTTGTAATGATTGGTGTAGCAACTAAAGGAATGAACATAATCGGATTCAGCATGATCGGCAGACCAAAAATCAATGGTTCATAAACACCGAAGATACCTGGCGCAAGGGCGATTTTTCCTAGATCATTCCAATCCGTACGCTTCTTAAAAAGAAACAGCAGGGAAATCAGCACAGGGATTGAAAGATAGCCGCCATTTAGTACAAAAAAGTCAGTAAATTGACCGGTAACCAGATGAGGCAAGTCTTTTCCAGCTTGGAAAGCGGTCAGGTTATCAAAGGACTGAGCATTCCAGATAGGGACCATCACACTGCCGACAATGACATGGCCGTGAAGACCAAAGAACCAGAACAGATTGACCAATATTCCAACAATGATCGTTGCAGGAAGCGATGTTCCTAAAGAAGTTAACGGCTTTTGCAGAACTTGATAGATCAGGTTGTTGACCGTTTCAAAAGGAGTCGCTTCAAAAATCATTCGAATGGCAAAGGCAGCGATCAACGCTACGGCAATTGGAATGAAGGAAAAGAAAGAATCGGACACTAATTTTGGTACACTGCTAGGCATTTTTATCGTCCAGTTATGCTGGATAGCGTACCGATAAATCTCAGTAGCTAGGATAGACATAATAATTGCGGCAAACATCCCAACGGCTCCGACCTCAGAAAGGGGCAAAACATTGAGAACCTCCTCGCCAGCTTCTGTAGCGGTTGTCATCGGTGTAATCATGATAAATGAAACCAAACTAACAATTGCGCCGTAAATAGGATTCACCTTGTAGTGATTCGACAAGCTGTAGCCGATGCCGGCAGCGACGATAAAAGAAATGACTCCCATAGTTAAAGAGAAGGTTGGTGAAACAAATGCTTGGAATTGCGTAATCGCCTTTTCGCCAAAAATATTCGGTAAAAAGGGGATATTAGCGATCGCAGTAAACATGGAGCTGAAAATAGTAAAGGGCAGAGAGATCAGAAAAGCGTCTTTGATAGCGACAAGGTAGCGGTTTTTACTAAATATATCAGCAAAAGGCAGCAAATATTTCTCTAATAACGCGGTTAACTTCTTCATAAATTATTCTCCTCATATTTTTTTAGAAAGCACTTTCAAGGTTATTAAACCACATCGTGGTATTGGAGTCAACCACATAATAAATTGGAACGTACCAGAATTGTTGTAAAAAGAATTTCTCTTGGATATAATAAGGAGGAAAAGCGGCTGTATAAGGAGGTTAGGATGGATTCTCTCAATTTATATGATCAAATAGCAGAAAAGCTCAAAAAGAATATTTTAGAAGATCAATACCCTTCAGGGAAATTACCCAACGAACGAGATTTGAGTGAAGCCTTTAAAGTGAGCAGAAGTACGATGAAAAAGGCGATGGACTCCTTAGTAGAGGACGGTCTTTTATTTAGGAAGGCCCGTTCAGGAACATTTATAAACTTATTATTCAAGAAAAACTATGACGACTATAGCCATCAAAAAAGGGGCCCGATTGGCTTAACTAAATCATTTTCGGAGCAGGGAAAGGAAATCAGTTCGAGAATCCTGTTGTTTGAAGTGATTTTACCGCCAGAAGAAATACGCAAGGCACTTTTATTAACGGAGAATGATTTCACCTATCATTTTAAACGGGTCCGGTATATTGATAAAGTGGCTGTTTCCATCGAAACCAATTATATCCCGATTCAGTTGTTTCCTAAGCTGACAAAGGAGATCGCTAAAGACTCGATTTATGATTACGCTATCAATGAAATGGGGATTTCGTTGACGAATTCGTATGTCTCGATTTTTGCGGCTCCCTCTGATGAAGAGGATCAAAAAGAGCTGCAGCTTACACCCCATGAGCCTGTCACAGTAACTGAGGAGATCGTGTTTACGGAAACGGGGCTTCCGTTTGAATATACGATCGTAAGAAATCATTATCAGAAGTTCACCTATAACACGTCGGTTAGTTCATTAAAATAAAAATAGTAGAGCGCAGCCATGAAGCTGCCCAAAGTCAGACTGGCAGTCAGCATATTAAGGAGGAGCTATGGAACAAACAATGATTCAACAGCGGATCGAACGGTTTAAGATCTTTGGCGAGAAGCTGAAGGGAGCGAAGGTTTATTTTCGCGAGGATTGGGAAGTCCTTTATTTTGACCTGCAGGGGAAAATGTTTGGCATGATGAATGATCAAGCCAGCGAAGATGCGATCATCACCTTGAAAAATCTGCCTGAAAAAAACGAGGAGCTGCGGGAGATTTATAAGGGAACGGTGATTCCAGGGTATTACACGAACAAAAATCATTGGAACTCGATCAAGCTGGCCAGTGATGACTTGAATGATGAGGCGATTGAGCAATTGATCGAAGTCTCTTATCAATTGGTGTATCAAAAGCTGACGAAGAAGCAAAAAGCTGAAATCGAAGAATAAAAAATGACGCTGCTAATCAAGCAGCGTCATTTTCGTTCTTTTTCTCTGACCAATGCAGCGCCAGATAATATCCAGTAATACCCATACCAATTAAAAAGCAGGCGGCATCAAAACTATTGATGTCTGGCTTGAAGAGCGCGTAGAGAATCACAACGATCAGCCAGTTCGCAATCCCCCATAAAACATTCGTAGAGGCAGAAGCCGGTTTTTTCCAAGGTACGTCCCATTTTTCAGCAGTGATACCTTTGACAAAGTGGGGAACACCATTCGCAAATAGCATGCCCAAAACGATACAAATAATTGAATCCAATGTAATCTTCTCCCTCTAATGTGTTCATTCAGTAGTATACCTCTTTCCCCAAAATTTTTCTGCCTATTTTCAAAAATAAATTCTCGAAAGCTGAGCAGAGGATTTAACAGTTATCAGAATTTGATGGTAAGGTAGAAATGAGAGCGAAAGCTTACGGAATCTGCTTTTTCAATGCAAAAAGCGGGATAGGTTAAAAGAAGGAGGAGTTTGATGATGAAAGTACCATTGATTACAATGAATGACGGGCATCAGATACCGGCGATCGGTCTAGGTACCTACCAAATTCGCGGAGGGGCAGGACTTGATCAAGTCTTGACGGCGATTCAGGATGGCTATCGTCTGTTAGATACCTCCACCAATTATGATAGTGAAGGAATTGTAGGCGAGGCGATCCGCCGTTCCGGGATTCCGCGCTCTGAATTTTTTGTGACGACAAAACTGCCTGGAAAATACCATCATTATGAGGATGCGTTGATGATGATCCAAGAATCCTTGTTCCGCATGGGATTGGATTATTTTGACTTATATCTGATACACTGGCCGCTGCCAAAACGCGGTTTGTACGTGGAGGCCTGGCAAGCTTTAGTGACCGCACAAAAAATGGGGCTGATCCGTTCCATAGGAGTCTCTAATTTTGAATCGGAGCATTTAGACAAAATCATTGAAAAAACCGGTGTGACGCCTGCGGTGAATCAAATCGAGATCCATCCTTACTGGGTACAAGAGCGAATGGTGCGAGCGAATGAGCAACGCGGCATTGTCTCTGAAGCATGGAGTCCTTTAGGCCGCGGCAGCGACGCGCTGAAGGAATCAGTGATTGTTGAGCTGGCTGAAAAATATGACAAGACCCCAGCGCAAATTATTTTACGCTGGCATGGGCAACGGGGGATCATTCCGATTCCCAAATCACGGAATCTGCAGCATCAACGAGAAAACCTAGCGATTGATGATTTTGAGTTATCGCAAACTGAAATCGAGCGGATCAATCTGCTGGAAAAACCGGATGGACGGATTGATGGACAGGACCCAAATGAATATGAAGAGTTCGAGTAATCAGCAAAGATGATTTTTTTGTTTTAATTTTAATAAGAAAATAAGCCAATCCATTCTATTTCCTTTTTAAAAAAAGATTATTTGATAAAAATTAATTTTTCATTCAAAAACGTTTTCACTTGTGGCATACTGAAAAGTAAGAAGATGCTTCAGGGGAGGACGCAATGAAAAAAGTAGTGGCACTGGTTGGTGTGCTGGCTGCGGCATTTCTATTCTTTTGGTTTACTCAAAAGAAGGATGTGGCAGTTGAAGAAAAGGCGACACCTGATTTTTCTCAGGCAGAGCAAGTGGAGCGCAGTGAGGACTTTTTCACTAATCGCGATCTAAATGAATTAGAAAAAGTGACGTATTCGCGTCATAAAGAGCTGATGGATGACCTGACGGGCGAGGGAAAATTAGTCAGAAAATCTACGCAAAAAGAGTTTGTCGGAGCAAAAGCCAATGAAGACGGGCTTTCTTGGACAGGCTATTACGAAAAGTAAAAACGTTTTGAGCGTTAGACGGACAAGCGACCCCTAACCAGGACTGAGAAATCCTCAAGTCCTGGTTAGGGGTATTTATTATGGGGAAACCTGCATATAGCAGCCCTATTTATAGATTCACTTGGCTGAATCGCCGAACGGATAGTTTGTATGTCGCCCACATCGCAACACTATAGATCAAAATTCCCGCCGCTAAAATAGGCAGCTGTTTGATTTGGCCATCAAAGGTGACCGCATCCAGCCAAGCTAGCTTTGGAAAATGCACGAGAACCTCTACGATGATCGCAACAAGTGTTGCTGGAACCAGCCCCTTCAAAAAGGAAGCTCCGACCTTATAGACCGTTTGAAAATAACTTGTTAAGAAGATGAAATTGAAACAAGCAAAGATCATCAGGCCGAACCCATAAAAGGCAGTATTTGCTTCAAGCCCCACAGGATTAGGCTGCGACAACAGCTGCAGCCGTAAAAAGGCAAACGGCAAGGAGATCACGATCGTCAAAAGTTGGGAAACAAGCAGAACCAGCCATTTTCCTAAAACGACTTCGGCTCTTTTCAGCGGCAGCAAGGTAGAATAGTAGATGTCGTTGTTTTCCCGTGTATACATCAAATTAACGAAATTTCCGATTAAGCTGAATAGGAAGATCATTGTATAAGGATACCCGGGAATTAAGATAAGCGGTCCCATCAAAGTGAAGATAAACAGGTTGGGATGCGCGGCTAAGCGGATCTCTTTGTACAGTAGATTAGAAATCATAATTTTTCCCCTCCATTCGTACCATAATAGTTTCCAAGCTGAGAGCTTCTGTTTCGTCCGGCCGTTTCAGCGTTTGGAAGTAGTCGATAAATTCCTTTTTAGGAGCGGCTTTGACCAGCTCTCCTTCTTTGATATAAACGATCGCATCCGCACACTTTTCTAGATCGGAGGTAATGTGGGTGGAGAAAAGAATGCTTTTCCCTCCATTTTTAACGATTTGAAGAAAGATCTCGATCAGCTCATCCCGCGATACCGGATCGAGTCCGCTGGTGGGCTCATCAAAAATAAATAGCTTTGCTTGATGGGAAAGCGCCAAGGCGATCAGGTACTTCACCCGCATTCCAGCCGAAAGCTCTTTGACCTTTTTATTCGGCTCTAGGGAGAACAGCTTTAGAAATTTTTGATAAGCTGCTTCATCCCAGTCTTCATAAAACCGTTTAGTGACCGCGGTGATATCCTTGATTTTCTTTTCTTTATAAAAATCGATTCCGCCTAACACGACGCCAGTTTTTTGCTTGCAGGCGGGTTCATTTTCTAAGAAGCTCTTTTCGAACATTCTGACCGTTCCATGATCCACGGGGATCAGATTTAACAGCGCTTTTAAAATGGTTGTTTTTCCTGCACCGTTGACACCGATCAACCCAATGATTTGACCTTCTGGAACGTCAAAGCTGACATTTTTTAACGAGAATGTCGGATAGTTTTTCGAAAGCTCTGTTACCTCCAGCAGGTTCATCATGATTCCTCCTTCTTATCGAAAATCGATTCGATCGTATTTCCTGTCATTCGCATAAACATCTCACTATCGATCAAGGCGATACCTGCTGATGCGGGATTTGTGTCGCCGAGAACTACTAGGGTATCTCCGGTTTTAATACTTAAAAGGTCACGAGCTTTTTTCGGCAGAACGATCTGTCCACGGGAGCCGACAGGGACGATTCCAAAAATATGCTTGCCGGCCGGGCCGATAGGTATTCCTTCATCTTCCTGATTGTGACGGATCAAATCAGTCAAAGTAACATCATAAAGATTAGCTAAAGCATCGCATTTCATGACATCAGGCAAAGACTCTCCATTTTCCCATTTGGCGACTGCCTGACGTGAGACCTCTAATTTTTCTGCCACATATTCTAAGGACCAGTTGTTTCGATTTCTTAATGAACGCAAGTTGTTCGCGATCGGACTTTTCTGATTATTCATACTTTTCATCTCCCTTAAATCTACTTTAGCTTACTTGAATCGAAAATAGAACCAACGGATCGCAACAAAAATGGTTAGCTCTGGTTGCGGTTCCATTTAAAAAAAGGTTAAAACGTTTTAATAAATGGAACAAAATTGTTGTGTTTTCAGAAAATGGAGTCATAATAATCGAGAAAGAAGGGCTAGAGATGAAGGTTAATGAGAATCGTCATGAGGCAGAGAAGCGTTTTGTTCGTGATTCCTTTTTTGAAAAAGGTCATTGGTGGAATAAATTTTATATCGGCCTGTTGACGATCGTTGGCTGGATTGCTGTATCCATCCCGATTTATTGGACGATTTCATCGACGCTGCTGAAGCATAATTCGAAGTTTTATCATGTGTGGAACGATCGCGCAGGAGAAGCAATCTATTATCACACCGGGTTTCAGTTTCTTGTTTCTTTGGGCATCATTTCGGTGGGCGTTCTTTTTCTAACGTTACGCAATAATTATCGAATCAAACACCACGAGCTGGTGGAAAAGCTTTACGATGAGGAAGGGCTGCAGGCTAGAAAAACGACGCTGAATGCTTTTTATACGGAGCGCTTTGGTTCAGAAGAGACACGACATGAGGCCCGCTATTATTCTGTACCGGAAGAAAAAAATCTGGCAGACGACACCATTCGCAAACTCTATAGGGAGGCTGAACAGCATGACGATTGACACGGGGTATCCGGTCCTAAACGCGGTAGTGAATGTGTTGCTGTTTATTTTGGTCAGTTATCCAGTACTAGGGGCATTTGTTTGGTTGATTGAAGTTATTTGTTATCGCTTGCTATTTCGTCATAAGAAAACAGACTTCAAAGAAATTCCGACTGCAGAAGAGCCGCTGGTGACAATTATGGTACCTGCGCACAACGAAGAAGTGGTGATTGAAGATACGCTGGTATATTTGCTCAGCGAGTTGAATTACCATAACTATGAGGTGCTGGTCACCGATGATGGTTCCACCGATCAGACACCAGGGATTTTAGCCCGGCTGCAGGACCGTTATCCCCGCCTGCGAGTGCTGCGTATTGAAAAAAATAAGGGCAAAGCACATGCGTTTAATATCGGTGTGGGATTTGCTAAAGGGGAGTACATATTAAGCAACGACGCAGATACGATTCCCGAAGCAGATGCGCTTTGGAAATACATAAACTATTTTAGGACTGAGGCCGATCAAAATGTGGCAGCAGTAACAGGAAATATGGATGTACAGAACCGGTCAAAAATTATCGAAAAAGCCCAGACCGTCGAATTTTCAAGTATCGTCGGAGTCATTAAAAGAGGCCAAATAGGGACGCTGGGAACAATGTATGCTTACAGCGGTGCAAATACGATGTATCGCAAGGATGCCTTGATCGATGTCGGCTTGTTTCGGCAAGATCGTGCGACCGAAGACATCAGCATCGCGTGGGATCAGCAGCTAAACGGCTGGATTCCCACCTTTGCACCAGACATTATGTTCTTCATGGGGGTACCAAATACACTGAAGATGCTTTATCGTCAACGCAAACGCTGGGCCAAAGGTGGTACGGAGGTCTGGCTGACAAATATGAAGAAGGTAGCATTGCATCCGTTCAACTATTTTGAGCAGTTTCTGCTGTTTGCAGACCAAACAGTTAGTATTTTGTGGAGTCTGTATTATTGGCTTTTTCTGGCGATTTTTATTGGGACGATCATTCATTTGCTGGTGCATGGGGAGTATCACCAGATCTTCCATCTGCTGACCTTATCCTTTATTTTCATCAATTTTGAGATGCTGGCCGGCTTTCTGCAAGTTGCGGCTGCCCTCATTATTGATGACGGCGGACGTAAATTGAAATACCTGATTTTTGCCCCATTTTATATGCTGATCTATTGGATGATGAACGCCTTGACGATCGCGACGACCTTTATCCCGGCGATTAAAACGATCCTAGGCTTTGGTACAGGAACATGGGTCAGTCCAACACGAGTGTCGATCAGTAAATAACCTCTTCAACTTTTGCTTGTTAAGCGTTCATGCCCATTTGTGAACTTTTAATGGGCATTTTTTTGTACATTATTGAACAAGCTCGGTAGGAGACGGAATGAACCAGAGAACGTACAATAATCAATGAGATTAAGCTGGCGATTTTCACTAAGAGCTGCTTGCTCTTCTATTTTTAATGAAATCAGGAAAGGAATGTTCAAATGAAAAAAAGTGTTCTGTTGGTTTGTTCGTTGACGTTGGCAGCATTTGCCGCACCTGCGTTTGTTCACGCAGAGGAAGGTACCCAAAGCTCTGGGATAGCTGCAAGCAGCTCAGCGCTAGAAAGCCAAACTTCTGAAAGCGTTCTTTCGACTGAGCCGCAGGAATCATCCACAGATCAAACTGCCGTTTCTGCCTCGCAGCCGCAAACAGCGGTGATAAATGGCGACGTGGTAGAGCTAGAACCTCCTCGCAAGGACGGCCAGGAAGAAGCAAATGCGACTCAAGCACCGAAAGAAGATTTGGTCCAAGGGAATACTCGGACCTTTAGAGCGGCGGCATCGCTCCCGATGTACCGCCTGTACAACACGAATAGCGGGGAACATTTTTATACAAAAACGCTCAGTGAACGAGATCACCTGCGTTCTGTCGGTTGGCGCTATGAGGGAATTGGTTGGCAGGCACCCGCTGACGGAAAGCCTGTTTATCGCTTGTACAATCCGAATGCGGGGGACCACCACTATACGTTAAATGCCGGTGAACGAGATCATCTAAAAAAAGTTGGCTGGCGTTATGAAGGGATCGCTTGGTATTCACCAAATGGAGGGACACCTCTTTATCGCTTATATAATCCGAACGCTAAAGCCGGTTCGCACCATTACACGCCGATTACCTCGGAGCGAGATCAGTTAAAAAGGGCCGGCTGGCGCTATGAAGGAATTGCATGGTATGCGCTCGGCAGCGGTGAGCAGAGTTATGAGGACTACCGATTACTAGGGGTACGAAATTATGATCAATATGCGCTGGGAGCACCAAGCGGCTGTGAAGGAGCTTCCTTGCTTCAAGCATTGCAGTACAAGGGCAAGCTGACCAATTGGAGTCTGCGCTCGTTCTTAAATACGATTCCTAAGTCATCAAATGGGAATCCAAACACTGGCTTCGTTGGCTCGCCATTTGTTGAGAATTCTTACACCTATTCAGCGATTTATCCCGCCCCATTGACAAGCTGGGGTCAAAAATACGGAAATGTTCAAAATATTTCTGGCAGCTCGATGAATACGCTGATTAATGAAGTGAAAAACGGCAATCCTGTCGTAGCGTGGGTAACGATCAATTTTCAACCAATCCGTTGGGGAAATTGGAGCTTTGGTGTTGCGGCCAATAATAATCACGCGGTCACCTTGGATGGCTTTAATAAAGCCGGCAACCAAGTCCACGTGTCTGATCCCATCAGCGGCTCTTATTGGCTGAACCGAACGACTTTCGAGAACATCTATAATGCAAGAAAATATGCAGTGGTTGTTCGATAATCGAGGACAAACAAAAAAAGCGGCGATTGCCGCTTTTTTTGTTTAACCTCCACCCATTAGGAAGTCAAGGATATTCCAGCCGTCAGAAGTTTCACCACGGTAAAGCTCTGTATATCCGCACTGCTTACAGCTGATCGTCGTAAATTTTTTATTTTGAACATCAAAAATCTTCGCAAAGTTTCCGCCAGTTGCTTGGAACTGATCAGATGTGTAATGCTGCGACCCACACTTATCACAAACGTATTGTTTCCTTTCCATTATTCCCACTCCTTTTATTAAGTAAGTTTGCTACTTATTGATTTAAATTATAGCAAATCTGCCGCCGACTTCATCCGTCTTTAGGAGTATCTATCAAATTAATTTTGACAACCGGTCTTTTTTTTGGTTAAATAAGAACATACGTTCGCGCATGAGTCATTTGATGATGAACAAGGAGTGATTTTCGATGGAACTGGAAAGAAAAATTGACATTCTAGCTGAATCTGCGAAATACGATGTTTCCTGTTCCAGCAGCGGCGTCGAAAATAATACACGGCCAGGGACAGTCGGCAGCACACAGGCTTCAGGTATTTGCCATTCCTTTACACCGGATGGCCGGTGTGTGTCGTTGCTAAAATTACTGTTTACCAATGCTTGCATTTTTGATTGTCATTACTGTATCAACCGTAAATCAAATGCAATTCCCCGAGCGACCTTCACGCCGCAGGAAGTGGCGGATTTAACTATGGATTTCTATATGCGCAATTACATCGAAGGCTTGTTCCTAAGCTCAGCAATCATTAAAAGTGCGGACTACACGTGCGAGCTTTTGATCAAGACGTTGAAAATTTTGCGTGAGGAAAAAGGCTTTCGCGGATACATCCATGTCAAGGCGATTCCCGGTGCGGATGAAAAATTGATTGAAGAATTAGGCTTTTTGGCAGATCGCATGAGCGTCAATGTCGAACTGCCTTCCCGCGAAAGCCTGAAGTTACTGGCTCCGGACAAAGATCCGTTTGATCTATATAAACCCATGAAGCAGATTACGACGGTAAAGAAAGAACAGGAATTTTTACCGGCGCTTCGGCGCGGGCCGAGCTTCGTGCCGGCTGGGCAATCGACACAAATGATTATCGGAGCCAGTCCTGAGAGTGATCGTTCGATCGTAAAGATCTCAGAAAATCTGTATCAAAAATACCAGCTGAAGCGTGTCTATTATTCAGCGTATATTCCAGTCAATCAAGACAATCTATTGCCGGCAGTGACGACAGAGCCGCCGTTATTAAGGGAGCATCGCCTGTATCAGGCAGATTGGCTGCTGCGCTATTATAAGTTTACGGCCGATGAGATTTTATCGGAGGACAAGCCGAATTTTAATCTCTATCTTGATCCCAAAGCCAATTGGGCGGTGCAAAACTACCAGCGTTTCCCGGTAGATGTTCAGACTGCGCCGTATGATCAGCTGTTGCGGGTACCGGGGATCGGTCCGAAAAGCGCACAAAATATTGTGAAGGCACGAAAATATTATCGGCTCCACCTGACTGATTTGAAAAAATTAGGGATCGTTATCAAGCGGGCACAATATTTCATTGCCTGCAACCACGAGACACCTGCGGGCTTGATCAAAGACCCTGAGTGGATCATTACTTCCCTGATCTCCTCGAAGCAATATCAGGTATTAAAGAAACACAACACCCAATCGACGAGTGAACAATTATCTTTATTTGATGTAGAACGCTTTGAACATGCGAAAAGTAGGTGATTACATTGCGAGAATCAACGGAGCATTGGGAGTATGACGGGAGCTTTCTTGGTTTTATGACCGTCGTGGACCGCAGTTTTCGCGAGAAGAAATTTCCAACGCTGATTTTATCACCGGAAACGGCGGTAGAAAGTTTGTTTTTAGCGGAATGGGTCGAAACGGATCCAGTCCGCGGGGAGAAAATCTATCGCCGTTTACGGCAGCGGCTGCGGCCGGAAAATTTTCTTTTTATTAAAAACGGCTTTTATGCCACGCTTGAGGGGAAGGAGCGCCATTTGCTGGATGCCATTGAGATTGCTTTGCAGACGAAGGATTTATTAGAGAATCATTTAGGGCACCCAGCGATTTTAGCACTACGAAAAAGCATTCGAACGATGCTGGGAGAAAATCACGCCTTAACCGGCTTTGTTCGCTTTGAATATGTCGGAGACGTCCTATTCAGCAAAATCAATCCGAAGCATTATGTGATGCCGTATCTCTGCCCGCATTTTGCGGAGCGCTATCCGCAGGAGAAAATCATGATCTACGACGAGACCCATGAACTACTGGGAATCATTGATCATGGCGACATTCATTTGATGGAAAATACCAGTTGTCCGGAATTTGCTGAAGCCAGCGATGAGCAGGTCATTCGTCAGCAGTGGAAAACCTTCCTGCGGGCGGTCACGATCGATGAACGGGCGAATTATACAGCGCAGCGCAATCATCTGCCGCTGCGCTTTCGCGGAAACATGACCGAATTCAAGGCTTAGACAAATACACACCTTTTTGAGCGAGGTTGCTGAGACATTCTTCCAAGTAGCTTTCATCGTGTTCTGGATATAGAGGGTGGGTAGTCGGAAGCGTTTCGATACCGGACATCGGCGGAAGCTTCTTTCCTCGATACAGCGGGTCATACCACAAGGAACCTGGGGCATAGCCGCGCCGCTTCATCTCCTCCATAACCAGTAAATGAAATTGATATAGCTTATAGTAAGGATGAACAAAGACGTAATCTACTGTGGCGTGTTTCTTTCCCCAGCCCTTCCCACGCAACGCCGCAACTTCCCGATGTTGACCTAACAGCTGCTGACGAGGGAGCAATGGAATCAATGCTTCATGCCAAAGCCTCATATTGTTTCCTCCATTCTCGTTTTAATTGATTTTTTCATAAAACGCCAGTACTGACGAATGATTTGCTTGAAGAGCTTTGCTTTTATGATTTTTCCGTTCTGTTTTATAATAGGAGGCATCAGGAAGCGAGTGAATCATATGGAAGAGAAAAAAACGCAAGGGTCGATGGCGGTGCTGGCTGCATTGCTAGCGAATGTATTAGTCGCAGTCAGTAAATTTATCGGCTACATGCTTAGCGGCAGCGCCGCGATGATGAATGAAAGCATCCACAGTGTGGTGGATTGCAGCAATCAAATTTTACTATTGTTTGGTAATCGGCGTGCTGCTCGCGGACAAAGTGAGCTCCATCAGTTCGGTGAGGGACGGGCGAAATATTTTTTCAGTACGATCGTAGCGACCATGCTGTTTTTTGGCGGGGGCGCATTAGGAATTTGGGAAGCGGTAGAAAAACTATTTCATCCCAGTCATGAGGTCGCCAATCCTTTGATTGTATTAGTAATCTTAGTTTTCGGGATCTTAGTCGAAGGAAGCTCTTTGCGGGTAGCGATCAAAGAAATACGTGAGCTGAACACAGAGAAGCTGCCTTTATTTACATTTTTACACGAAAGCCGGCATAGTGAGATCCTGATTATTTTTACGGAAGATTTCTGTGCGGTGATCGGTTTAGTCTTGGCGATTGCGGGGACATTATTAACGATGGTTACTGGCAATCCAATGTTTGATGCTTTGAGCGGGCTGTTGATTGGGATGATGCTGCTGTTTGCTTCGATCTTCTTGGCGCGCGAATTTTACAGCCTGATCATTGGCGAAAGTGTTTCTAAAAATGATTTGCTGAAGATTCGAGATGCCTTTAAACGGGACGAGGTCAAAAAAGTCATTGATATCAAAACCGTTCATTTGGGCCCCACAGAAGTTATGATTGCTGCGAAGATCGATATTGCTGATTCTTATGAAGGGGTCAGCTATGAGGTGGTCAATCAGATCGAACGTGTGATTCGCAAGGCTTTGCCGGATAAAAAGGCGTATATTTATATCGAAACTGACGAGTTCGATCCAGATTATGATCGGAAACGTCAAACTCAATCGGACACATAATTCTTGTGCCCGATTTTTCCGAATTCAGCTTTTTAGGGAGTAAAATGAGTTCTCGAATTCAGGCTGACAGCCATTTCCATCATTATTAAAAGGAGAGAGACGAATGTCTTCATTAAAATTCTTTTTCACCTATTCACGAGAATTTCTCCGTCATTGGGGCAGTTATATTCTTTTGATCATCGGAACGAATATTGTTTTAGAAATGCTGGTAATTCCCAGTGTCCAGTTTTCAATCGCCTTCATTTTAAGACAAGGGAAGATTCCCTACGTTTCTAACACAAATATTCTGACGATCATAACGAAACATCCGGGGGTCCTAGCAGCCTTGCTGCTGCTTTTGGCACTGGTGCTGACATTGGTTTTCTTGCAATTCACCTTTCAACTGTTCAGCATCAAAAGTATCCAAACGAAGGAGGAACGGTCGCTGTGGGAGCTTTTCAAGCAATCGCTTTATCAAATGCGTCATTTGCGTCCAGCCACCTTCTTTTTCTTTCTATTTTATTTTGTGTTGATTTTGCCCTTTGCCAATGCGATTTTTCGGACGCCGTTGCTAAGCAAAGTCACGATTCCAGTTTTCATTTTGGATTATTTAAGTGAAAATATTCTGTTTCTTCTATTATTAATGGTCGCGTCTGTTGCAGTATCTTATATTGGAATCCGTTTATTGTTTGTGCTGCCGTTGATGATTTTCTCTGACGAGCCGCCCAAACAGGCGATGGCGAGAAGCTTAGAATTGACGCATCATCGGTATTGGCATTATGCGTGGCGAATTTTTATTTTAACTGTGTTCTTGACGATCGTTTCATATGTGGGCTATGGTGTGAGCTATGGACTGCAGGTCGTCTTGGATTTCTTGCCAAAACCCTTTCCTGCGATTGGTGCGATGCTTACCTTGACAAGTATCCAGCTTTTCAGCCAGTTAATGTTGGCCTGGGCGACTGTTTTGTATTTCAGTATGCTGGTTCAAAAGTTTTATCCATTGGTGATCAGCAGTGAACATCCGCTGCGATTGATTCGCCCAAGTCTGTGGACACGGATTGCGGCAGGAATATTGGTTATCTTTTTGGGTGGGACGACATTGCTTAGCAACGTCCTTTATTTGGCGGGGGTAGAGGATTCTATTCCGTTAACGATTTCTCATCGTGGTGTCGATAATGGTAACGGGGTGCAAAATACGATCCCAGCAATGGCCGCTACCATCAAGGAAAAGCCGGATTATATCGAAATGGATGTTCAGGAAACCAAAGACCATCAGTTCGTTGTTTTTCATGATAAGAATTTCAGAAAATTAACTGGAAAAAATGCTGCGACTCATGAATTAACCTTGAGTGAGAGCCAAGAGCTGCAGGCAGTTGAAAATGGGCATGTAGCTCCAATCGCCAGCTTTGATGATTACTTAGCCTTTGCTGACAAGCATCAGCAGAAATTATTGATTGAAATCAAAACGAATGCTACGGATTCTAAAGAGATGATGGATCGATTCATCGAAAAATATCAAGACGATATTTTGACTCATCACCATCGAATCCATTCTCTGGACTATAAGATAGTAGAAGAGCTGAAAAGAAAAGCACCAAAGTTGTATGTCAGTTATGTCTTACCTTATAATTTAGTATTCCCGCAAACACCGGCAAACGCTTATACAATGGAAGAAACAACCTTGACAGGCGATTTCGTTCGAAGAGCCCATCTGGAAAAAAAGGAAGTCTATGCCTGGACAGTCAATGACGCGGATTCAATGGATCGAATGGTTTCGTTAAACGTCAACGGTATTGTAACAGATGATCTTAAAACGCTGCAGGAGCAGATTAAAACCTATCAAGAAAGTCCTTCGTATGCCAAGCGAATCGAAATGTATATCAATCGGCTGCCGGCATTGGATGAACGAATCAGTGAGAACTAGGAAAGAGCGAAAAAAATTCATTAAATTTCCATAGAGTTTTCGTAAAAGATTTTCGAACAGATGCCCGCTCTATGGTAGAATAGCTATATATTTCACAAAGGCGGGCTGTTTGACTTTATTGTTGAGGAAATCAACTAGTGAGTAAGAAACAACTGTCTAGTGGAATGAAATACCGATTGAAAATAGAAGCGATTTTCTTAAGAAAATCAATTCAGTAGTATAAAAAGGGAGCTTGAAATGAAAAAAAGAGGTTTTGAAGTTACGAAAGCTTATCAAGATAAGGCAATCAATTTGCCCCAACGAGCAACGAAAAATGCTGCGGGGTATGATTTTGAAGCAGCAGAGGACATCGTGATTCCAGCGGTTTGGAAACAGATTATCCAGCATTTTACCAAGGGATCGGAAGTATCTGAAAAAATCGTTAAGCCGGTATTGGTTTCTACTGGGATCAAAGCCTACATGGGGTCAGACGAGTATTTGCAATTAGCGAATCGATCCAGCAATCCGCTGAAGCGTTTCTTAACATTAAGCAACGGTGTAGGAGTGATCGACAGCGATTATTATAATAACCCTGACAACGAGGGACATATTATGTTTCAATTTTCGAATTTTGGTTTGACGGATGTGCAGATTAAAAAGGGCGAACGAATCGGACAAGGCATTTTCTTACCGTTTCTTAAAGCCGACAACGATGCAGCTGAAGCTGAAAGAACAGGCGGATTCGGCTCATCGGATAAAAAATAAACGAGTGAGGCGAACGTTTTGGCAAAAAAGACCAAGACACAATTTATCTGCCAAGAATGCGGTTATGTTTCGCCCAAGTATTTGGGGCGGTGTCCTAACTGCGGAAACTGGAACACGATGGTGGAGGAAGTGGAGCAGAATCATCCGGAAGATCGGCGCAACCGCGTCAGTCTAACCGGTGAGCGCGCGACTCCCACCAAGTTGAAGGATGTTGTCTTCAAAAAAGAGACCAGAATACAAACAGAATTAGCAGAGTTGAATCGGGTTCTAGGCGGCGGAGTCGTTCCAGGTTCATTGGTATTGATTGGTGGGGACCCTGGGATCGGGAAATCCACCTTATTATTACAAGTATCCCATCAATTAGCGGCGACTGGCGGCAATGTGCTGTATGTTTCCGGAGAAGAAAGTGCCCAGCAGATAAAATTGCGGGCAGAGCGTTTAGGCTCAAGCGATACGGACTTCTATTTGTATGCGGAAACAGATATGGGCGAGATCAGCCGGACGATCGAAAATCTGAAGCCAGATTACGTGATCATTGACTCGATTCAAACTATGACCCAGCCAGATATCACGAGTGTCGCAGGTTCGGTCAGTCAAGTTCGTGAAACAACCGCTGAGCTATTGAAGCTTGCTAAAACGAATGGAATCGCCATCTTCATTGTGGGCCACGTGACAAAAGAAGGAAACATCGCCGGACCGCGAATGTTGGAGCACATGGTGGACACCGTTTTATACTTTGAAGGGGAGAAACACCACAGCTTTCGTATTCTGCGGGCGGTAAAAAACCGTTTTGGCTCTACCAATGAGATCGGAATCTTTGAGATGCGGGAAAATGGGCTTGTCGAAGTGGCGAATCCTTCCCAAGTGTTCTTGGAAGAACGCCTAGAAGGCGCGACCGGCTCTGCTATTGTTGTTGCGATGGAGGGCAGTCGGCCGATTCTGGTCGAGGTGCAGGCCTTGGTGACTCCGACCGTTTTTGGGAATGCGAAACGAACGACGACCGGATTGGATTTTAATCGCGTATCTTTGATCATGGCGGTCTTAGAAAAACGCGCGGGCCTATTGCTGCAGAATCAGGATGCTTATCTGAAAGCAGCAGGCGGTGTAAAATTAAATGAACCTGCCATCGACTTGGCTGTGGCTGTAGCGATTGCTTCCAGCTATAAAGAAAACGGCACGGAAGCAACCGAATGTTTTATCGGTGAAATCGGTCTAACTGGTGAGATTCGGCGAGTCAGCAGTATTGAGCAGCGGGTCAAGGAAGCCAGCAAACTAGGCTTTAAAAGAATCTATCTGCCTAAGAACAATATGGCTGATTGGACGCCGCCAAAGGGAATCGAGCTGGTTCCAGTAGCGACATTAGGAGAAACACTAAGAAAAGTATTTCGGTAAATAAGGCTGTGTCGGGAGATTTTCCGGCACACCCTTTATTCAAAGCTTTTTAGCTTAAAATAAATAATAGAATTTAGGAGGGATGGCATGCAGAAACGTGTGTTGACAGTAATCGTTTTGATTGTTGGGATTAGTTTAGGAGTTACTTTCCTACCGACAGCATGGACAGCGATTGGTTATGCAGACAACATGTGGTTGAATAATTCACTTACGAACGGCCTTATCGGTGCAATTATTTTTTATATTATTTCTTTGGCAATCGTAGAACCAATCACAGTTGGTGTGAAAAAAATTGAAAAACAATTAAATGAACTTAGCTTGACTTATATCTTATTTGGAGTGGTGGGTGCAATCCTCGGATTGACTCTAGGATTGATTGGGACGACCCCTTTATATCAGATCCCGCTTCCATTTATTAACAGCGCTTTGCCAATCTTGATCATGCTGCTGTTAGGCTATTTAGGATTTCGAATGGGAACGACGCGGATCGATGAATTGAAGAAATTCTTCAGCGGCCGCAGCAAAAAAGCGGAATCGAACGACGGCGAAGTTTTACAGCGTAAAGCGGATGATCATTTTCATAAGTATAAAATCTTAGATACGAGCGTCATCATCGACGGGAGAATCTATGATATTGCAATGAGCGGCTTTTTAGAAGGAGTCTTGATGATTCCCAACTTTGTGTTATATGAATTGCAATATATTGCCGATTCTGGCGATAGCCTGAAACGTGTGCGGGGACGCCGCGGTTTGGATATCTTGAATTCATTGCAAAAAGAAGACGGCATTGCTGTTGAAATGTATGATGGCGATTTTGAAGATATCAGCGAAGTCGACAGTAAATTGATTAAACTGGCTAAGCTATTAGATGGTGTGATCGTAACCAATGACTATAACTTGAATAAAGTTTCAGAATTCCAAAATGTGGCAGTCTTAAATATCAATGCGCTAGCCAATGCGGTGAAACCAGTCGTGATTCCAGGCGAGAACATGAATGTTTTAGTGGTGAAGGCTGGAACAGAGCGCCAACAAGGGGTTGCTTATTTGGATGACGGGACGATGGTCGTGGTGGAAGATGGTCAGCATTACATGAATGAGCATATCGAAGTAGTCGTGACGAGTGCCCTGCAAACCGCCGCTGGGCGAATGATTTTTGCGAAGCCTGCGCATTCAAGCCGCAACATCAAAGATGATTCACCTGAGAAAAAGTTAGACTACACACATGAAAAGACTGCAAAATAACAGTGCAGCTTTACTAAACCGTGGATTGATTGTACAATTTGGGTTGAGTAGTAAATGGCTTTCATTTACTAAATAAGCGGGAAAGAGGAACTAATATATGTCAAAAATTCGTGTGCGCTACGCACCAAGTCCGACTGGACACCTACACATCGGAAATGCCCGAACAGCGTTGTTCAACTATCTATTTGCTCGCCACAATGATGGAGAGTTCATCATTCGGATCGAGGACACCGATTTAAAAAGAAACATTGAAGGCGGAGAGAAAAGCCAGCTGGAAAATTTAGCATGGTTAGGGATTGATTGGGATGAATCACCAGAAAATCCTGGAAAGTATGGTCCTTATCGTCAATCAGAACGTCGGGAAGTTTATCAGCCGCTGATCGATCAATTACTAATGAGCAATTTGGCGTATAAATGTTACTGTACTTCTGAAGAGTTGGAAGAAGAACGTGAAGCGCAGCGTGCGCGCGGAGAGATGCCTCACTATTCAGGCAAATGTGCCAATCTGACTCCAGAAGAACAGGCAGAAAAAGAAGCTCAAGGGTTAGAGCCAGTGATTCGTTTCCGAGTTCCTCGCAACACCAGCTTTGCTTTTGAGGATATGGTCAAGGGTGAAATCAGCTTTGAATCTGACAATGTGGGCGGTGATTTCATCATTCAAAAACGTGATGGCATGCCGACGTATAACTTTGCAGTGGCAGTTGATGATCATTTGATGAAGATTACCCACGTATTGCGTGGCGACGACCATATTGCCAATACACCAAAGCAATTAATGATCTATGATGCCTTTGGTTGGCCGCGTCCAACCTTTGGTCACATGACCTTGATCATCAACACAGAAACGGGTAAAAAACTAAGTAAGCGTGATGAAAGCATTCTACAATTCATCGAGCAATATCGTGAATTAGGCTATCTGCCAGAAGCGATGTTCAACTTTATTACTCTTCTGGGCTGGTCACCAGTTGGCGAAGACGAGATCTTTTCTCAAGAAGAGCTGATCAAGCTGTTTGATACGAAACGTTTGAGCAAATCACCTGCGTCCTTTGACCAAAAGAAATTAGAATGGGTTAACAACCATTACATCAAAGCGATGGATTTAGATAAATTAACAGATTTGTGCTTGCCATATTTGATTCAGGCTGGTAAAGTCGAAGAAAATCCAACACCTGAGCGTAAAGATTGGGTGAAACGGATAATCAGCTTATACCAACCGCAAATGAGTTACGCAGCAGAAATTACCGAAGTATCCAGCTTGTTCTTCCAAGAGCATCTTGAACTAGATGATGCAGCGAAGGAAGTTTTAGCAGGTGAAGGTGTATCAACAGTCTTGAACGCCTTCAAAGCACAACTAGAAGCGATGGAAACAGTAGATGCAGCAGGCGTCTTGGCAGCGATCAAAGCAGTTCAAAAAGAAACTGGGATCAAAGGGAAAAACCTTTGGATGCCGATCCGTGTAGCTGTCAGCGGTGTGGTTCACGGACCAGAATTACCGGAAACAGTTGAATTATTAGGCAAAGAAAAGGCCTTATCACATTTAGATCAAGTAATGTAAACACAAAGAAGAGAAGAAGTAGTAAGCGGCGATTTTTCAGAGAGACTGCGGGTGGTGAAAGCAGTCAGATCTATGCTTGCGAAATGCATCTCCGAGTGGTCTTGGCGATACGTAGCTAAGGACGGTTCACAGACGTTACCTGTTTCAAGGCAATAGACTTTATTGCAAACAAAAGTGGGACCACGTAAAGGCGTCTTTTGAGGAATTACCTCAAAAGACGCCTTTTTGTCAGTTTTTCTTCCTGCTTCAGCAGGTTAGAAAAATGATTGCCTTATTAAGAGCTAGCTGTATCGGAGAATGAAAATATCACTATAAATCTGCCCGCTTTCCAAGTTAGGGAGGAACGCTGACAGAAAAAAGAGTAAAAGGAGTTGAGGTAAATGGGTTGGTGGCAAGAAGCAATCGCAGCAGCGAAACGAAATGATCCGGCAGTCCGAACAGGCGCGGAAGTAGTTCTTACATATCCAGGTGTCCATGCATTATTTTTCCATAAATTCTCGCACTTTCTTTACCGGCATCGCTGGTTTTTACTGGCACGGATTCACTCGCAATTTTGGCGTTTTTTGACAGGGATTGAGATTCATCCGGGTGCCAAAATTGCTTCAGGTGTTTTTATCGATCATGGAATGGGTGTAGTGATCGGTGAGACAGCGGAAGTTGAGCGAGATGTTGTATTGTTCCATGGCGTAACGTTGGGCGGAACTGGAAAAGATACTGGGAAACGGCATCCGACTGTGCGTCAAGGGGCATTTGTATCGGCGAATGCCCAAATATTAGGACCGATTGAGATCGGTGAAAGAGCGAAAATCGGGGCTGGTGCTGTCGTATTAAAGAATGTACCAGCTGACGCGACCGCTGTAGGTATACCTGCAAAAATAGTCAAAATAAAAGGGGAGAAAATTCAACATGATTAAAATACACAATACATTGACACGAGAGAAAGAGATTTTTCAACCTATTGAAGAAAATAAAGTTCGAATGTATGTCTGCGGGCCTACAGTTTATAACTACATCCATATTGGAAATGCCCGCAGTTCGATTGCCTTTGATGTAATCCGCCGTTACTTTGAATATCGCGGGTATGAAGTGAATTATGTTTCGAATTTCACCGATGTGGATGATAAGATCATCAAGGCAGCCAACGAATTGTCAATCACGGCACCGGAAGTAGCAGACCGTTTTATCGCGGCCTTTAAAGAAGATACAGCGGCGTTAAATGTAAAGCCAGCGACTCTGCATCCGCGAGTGATCAATCATATTCCCGACATCTTAGCGTTTATCGAAGCTTTGATTGAAAAGGGCTATGCCTATGAAGCCAAAGGCGATGTCTATTACCGTACGCGTAAATTTGAACATTATGGGGAACTAAGTGATCAGTCGATTGACGAGCTGGAGGTTGGTGCAAGCCAGCGGACTGGAGCGGAGCAGGCAATCAAAGAGGACCCATTGGATTTTGCGTTGTGGAAAAGTGCGAAGCCAGATGAAATTTCTTGGGAATCTCCTTGGGGTGAAGGTCGGCCAGGCTGGCATATCGAGTGTTCAGTAATGGCGACTAAACATTTAGGGGACACGATCGATATCCACGGCGGCGGCCAGGATTTGGAATTTCCTCATCATGAGAATGAGATCGCTCAAAGTGAAGCGAAAACGGGTCAGCGATTTGCAAATTATTGGATGCATAATGGCTATGTAACGATTGGTGAAGACGATGCGAAAATGAGTAAATCGCTAGGCAACTTTGTGACCGTTCATGATTTAGTGAAAGAAATTGATCCGCAAATTTTACGCTTCTTTATGGCGACGACACAATACCGCCGTCCGATCCGCTACAGCGAGGCGACAATGAAGGACGCACAAGCAAATTTACAAAAATTACGTACAGCCTTTGAAAATGCGGCCTTCCGTCAAACGACGGCAGAAGCAGAATTAGCGGAGGATCAAGAAAGATTAAGTGAATTGCATGCCTTGAAAAATCGCTTTATCGAAGAAATGGACGATGACTTCAATGCGGCCAATGGAATCACCGTGGTTTATGAAGCAGCTAAATGGCTAAATAATTATAGTGAACAGGATAAGGTTTCAGCAGCAGTTCTGACAACAGCTTTAGAAGAATTCACAAAGATGCTGGCAGTTTTTGGCATTGAGTTCCAAACGGCGGGACTATTGGATGAGGAAATCGACCAATTGATTGAAGAACGTAATCAAGCGCGCAAAGACAAAAATTTTGCCCGCAGCGATGAAATTCGTGATCAATTAAAAGACCAGGGGATACTCTTAGAAGATACTCCTCAAGGCGTTCGTTGGAGAAGAGCATAATGACAGACTATAAACAATTAAACGCCTTAGCACTAGCCTATGTTGGCGATGCTATTTATGAAACCCATGTGCGGGATTATCTTGTTCGAGAAGGACAGACACGTCCGAATAAGCTGCATCATATGGCGACTCATTATGTTTCGGCTAAAGCCCAAGCAATGTTGATTCAAAAAATGATCGAAGATGGTATGCTGACAGAAGAAGAGCAGGGGATCTATCGGCGTGGAAGAAATGCCAAAAGCTATACCTCTGCGAAAAATACCGATATCATGACCTATCGTATGTCCACTGGTTTTGAGGCCTTGATGGGCTATCTGCATCTATTAGAGCGGCAGGAACGATTGGAAGAATTGATTAAGTGGTGTTTAGAGAAAGCAGGCGAAGTAAATGAAGGATAAAAAACAACGGCGGGGAACTGATCGCCGCAATCAGCGAAAAAATGATCGACCTAAAGATCACCGCAACGAACCGATCGATGCGGTTGAGTCCGAAGAAAATAATTTTGTCTTCGGTCATCATGCCAGTGTAGAAGCACTGCAGGCTGGCCGCGGAAACAAATTATTCTTACAAGAAGACGCACATGGCAATAAGATCGATCAATTGAAAGCTTTGGCAAAAGAACAAGCCGTTCCGGTGAAGTGGGTACCAAAGCAGAAGCTGGATACATTAAGTGACGGTGGGGTTCATCAAGGTGTTGTTATGGGAATAACCCCTTATGAATATTTGACCTTGGATGAATTACTGACAAAATCATCTTCTGAAGAAGCACCATTTTTACTGATTTTAGATAGTCTGGAGGATCCCCATAATTTCGGGTCTATTTTACGGACAGCAGATGCCAGCGGTGTGTCCGGCGTAATCATTCCAAAGCATCGTTCAGTAGGGATTACGCCTGTCGTGACGAAAGCGTCGACTGGCGCGGTGGAATATGTGCCAATCGCGCGAGTGACAAATCTGGCTCAAAGTATCAAACAATTGAAGGATGCCGGCTATTGGATCTTCGGCACGGATATGGAAGGTACTGATTATCGTCAGTGGAAAGTTTCTGGCCCGATTGCCTTAATCATTGGCAATGAAGGAAAGGGCATGAGTGCCGGCTTGAAAAAAGAAGTCGATGAAATGCTGACGATCCCGATGACCGGTCATGTACAAAGCCTAAATGCGGGTGTAGCAGCTGGCTTATTGATGTATGAAGTCTTCCGAAAGCGAAGTGACCAGTGATGAAAAAACAGTTGCTGATCGTTGACGGTTATAACATGATTGGTGCATGGCCGGAATTGACCACCTTAAAAAATCAAGAGCGTTTGGAAGAAGCGCGGGAAGCGTTGTTGTTTCGTCTGTCGAATTTTGCGAAGTACCAAGGATTGGAAACGATCGTCGTGTTTGATGCGCAGTTTGTCCCTGGAATCACTCAAAGCTATAAAAAATATCAGCTGACAGTTGTTTTTACAAAAGAGGATGAAACAGCTGACAGCTATATTGAACGGATCGCAGGAGAATTGAATGATCGTCTCACTCAAGTCACCGTAGCGACCAGTGATTTAGCGGAACAATGGACAATCTTTTCTCAGGGAGCCTTGCGAACCTCTGCTCGTGAATTGTATAAGACTGTTCAACAAACGGAAGCATTGATAACTGGAGATACCGAAGATACGCATTTTAAAAATTTTCGCCGCAATTCTCCATGGAATAATGAACAATTACAAAAGTTGTCACAGAAGTTAGACGAATTAAGCCGAAAAAAATAAATCTACTTTTAACACTCCTTTCATTTTTAGACAAAGTGTATGCTTTTACTTGTGAGAGGGGTGTTTTTTTGGAATGGAAGAAAAGAATGATTCAGAACAATTTGATAGTGTTGCCTTTGAAGAAATGTTTAGTCAATATGTGCCAATCGTATACAGTATGCAGTCTCGGTATCACATACGCGATTTTGATTTAGATGATTGGCTGCAGGAAGGACGGATCGCGTTGAATGATGCGATGCAAAGTTATCGCAAAGGTCGTGGAACGACATTCGGTTTGTACTACAAAATGATTTTTGAAAATCGTATCCGTTCCCTTTTGCGTCGCCAGCGGGCTAAAAAGCGTTTCGCCCAACAGCAGGCCGTTTCCATCGAAAAAGTCGGTTCTGAAGCCTTCAGTGAACAGTTTCAGTACCATGAGTTTGTAGAAGAGGATTTGTTTATTAGTGAGATGCTATTGACGGGGGAGGTTGTGCTGTCTCCCTTAGAGCTTCGAGCTTTGAATTATTATTTAAAAGGGGTAGAGCCCAAAATGATCGCGCTATATTTGGATGAAACAGAAAAGGCGGTCCATAATGCACTGAATCGGACTAAAAATAAAATCAAGAAAAAAATAGATGAACTGAACGAATGATTGAAAGGGCTTTCTAACTGATAGTCAGATAAGAAGTTGCAAATTTTTTTATCTTATGATAACATTGAAAAGTTTTATATTTGTGCTATAATATATGTTGAGGTGAACTGTATGCCAACAACTTTAGCGACTATCAAGAAAAACTTGGAAGATCGTATTGGTGCTCCGATTATGCTTGTAGCTCAGACGGGACGCAAGCGCCAGACACAACGTAAAGGAATCTTAACCGAGACTTATCCTTCCGTTTTTGTGGTTGATTTGGACCCAGAAGAAAATTCTTTCGAACGTGTTTCATACAGCTATTCCGATGTATTGACTCGTACAGTAGAGATCGAATTTTTAACAGAAGCAATTTAAAAACCATGGAGCATAACGCTCCATGGTTTTTATTTGTCTTCCACGTTTTCCTGTGCTGCTTTATTCTGTTCCACTAATAGATCGCGGATATCCGCTAAGTAGTCTTCGGCTGTTTGGACCTTGACTTCTGGTACAGCAGCTTCTTTTTTTGTAGCAGTATTTTTGGCTTTGTTGGCAGCTTTGACGATCAAAAATAGCACAAAACCAGTAATAATGAAGGTAATCAACGCGCTGACAACATCACCAAAGGCAAAGGTAACACCCTTGACTGGTGTCCAGTCTAAAACAGACATTGCTTCGTTTAAGTCTTTTCCTTTTGTAAATAATGAAACGATCAACCCTACTAATGGCGTGATCAATCCGTTAACGACATTGGTCACAATAGCGGTGAATGCAGTACCGATAACAACACCAACAGCAAGATCAATGACGTTTCCTCGCATCAAGAACTCTTTAAATTCTTTAAACATCGTGACACTCCTCTCTCTTCGTCCTTGTTTTCAGTATAGCGAAAGAAGAAAAAAATTTAAAATAAAACAGCCTGTCCGCTAGAGCTGATTCCAGTTCTTAGATCATGCCTGTGCTATAATTAGCCTTAGTGATAAGACAAAAATACTGTTGCAGATTTGCCTGTTTCTCAGAGAAGGCAAACGCGTGGAGAAAGTACACCTATCGTTTATCTTGCAGCAATATGTAAAAAATGAATACATTAAATAGGAATAAGGAGCTTTATAAATGATTGAACTGAAAAAAGGCGTGCGCCTGCACGTTATTCCGACGAAAAAGTATAAAACAATTCAATTTTATGGGCGTATGACGACCCGTCTGACAAAAGAGATCATGACCAAACGTGCTTTGTTGGCGAACTTATTAGAAACCAATTCGTTACGATATCCTGATCAGACGAAGCTGAGTGCTCAATTGGCTGAGCTCTATGGTGCCAGCTTTGGCTTAAATGTTGGGCGAAAAGGAAATTTACACTGGTTAGATATTGGCCTGGGCGTGGTTAATGGAAAATACGTCGATGACCCAAAACTTTTGCCTGCTGCAATGGATTTCTTGCGGGAAGTCCTGTTTTATCCCAATATTCAAGATGGGAAATTTGATGAACAGACGTTTCAATTAGAAAAGGAAAATCTGCAAAGCTATATCGAAACCCTGCACGAAGACAAGCAAACGATGGCATCGTTAAAGATCAAAGAAACCTATTTCACAGATGAAGCCCAAAAGGTGCCAAGCTTTGGTACGGTAGCCGATTTAGAAAATGAAACGAATGAAAATCTAGCGGCGTATTATTATGAGATGATTACCCAAGATCAAGTAGATCTGTTTGTAATCGGTGACGTGGAAGAAGCAGAAATGGAAGAGCTGTTCAAGCGCCTGCCGTTTGTTGATCGGGAAGAAAGTTTCCCTGCCATTTATTATTATCAAAACCAGGACAATGTGATTCGCGAACAGCAGATACAAGAGACGGTGACACAAGGAAAATTGAACTTGGCTTACGCGACAGATATTTACTATGAAGATATGGAGCGCTTCGCTCTGCTGGTTTTTAATGGCTTATTCGGCGGCTTTCCCCATTCGAAATTATTTATGAATGTTCGGGAAAAGGCGAGCTTGGCTTATTACGCCTCTAGCTCCTTTGATACCTTCCGCGGATACTTGCAGGTGCAGACTGGAATCAATAGCGATGACCGTGAGAAAGTATTGCATTTAATTGATGAACAATTGATCGAACTGCAGGCTGGTCAATTTACTGATTTGGCTTTTCAGCAAACCAAAGCGATGTTGAAGAATCATTACTTATTAGGGTTAGACAGCATGCAAAATACAATCGAGACAACTTACTTGGCGCAATGGTTGCCGCAAAGTAAACTAACAGACGAAGAATGGCTAAGACGCTTGGCGGCTGTGACACCAAAAGATGTTCAAAGGGTCGCTAAAAAAATACGTCTGCAAGCAATCTTCTTTTTAGATGGAGGGCAGCAGAATGGCTAAAGTAGCATATCAAAAAATCAACGAGACCTTATATAAAGAAGTTTTACCAAATGGTTTAACCGTCTATTTATTGCCAAAAGCTGGTTATCATAAGACATATGGGTTGTTCAGCACGAATTACGGTTCGATCGACAATGAATTTATCCCGCGTGGCGGAACAGACTACATTAAAGTCCCCGACGGAATTGCCCACTTTTTAGAACACAAAATGTTTGAAAAGGAAGACGGGGATGTATTCCAAAAATTTGGTGAGCAGGGTGCATCAGCGAATGCTTTCACCAGCTTTACTCGAACGAGTTATCTGTTCTCAACGACGGATCAATTGGAATTGAATTTAGCGACACTATTAGATTTTGTCCAAGAGCCATATTTCACTGAAGAATCCGTGCAAAAAGAGCAGGGGATCATTGGTCAGGAAATCCAAATGTATCAAGATGATCCAAACTGGCAGCAGTTCTTCGCTATTTTAAAGAATATGTACCCGAAACATCCGCTGCACATCGATATTGCTGGAACAATCGATTCTATTGCGGAGATTACAGCGGAAGATCTGTATACTTGCTACAATACTTTTTATCACCCTAGCAACATGACGCTATTCGTCGTAGGAAATCTGGAACCGGAAGCTTTGATGGCGTTCATTCGTAAGAATCAAGCGGAAAAAACGTTTGAAGCGCCAGAACCAATCCAACGACGTTTTCCGCAAGAAACACCCGACGAGATCATCAAGCTTAGTGAAGAAAAAATGCCAATCACGATACCAAAAGCGATCGTGGGTGTGAAAGGATTGGCGGAGCTGCCTGCTGATAATAAGAAACGCTTGATCTTCAAAATTTCAATGGATCTGCTGTTCCAAATGTTGGTAGGAACAACCTCACAAAATTATTTGCGATTGTACAATGAAGGGCTGTTGGATGACAGTTTCGGGTATGAATTTTCGTTGGATCGCAGTTTCTATTTTGCTGATTTTGGCGGAGACAGTGAAGAGCCGCAAAAACTGGCCGATCATTTGACGACGATTTTACTGAATTTTGCGACCGATCCGGAGGTTAATGAAAAGAATCTGGCTTTATTGAAGAAAAAAATGCTAGGGAAATATTTCCAATCATTAAATTCTTTAGAATATGTCGCAAATCAATTCACTCAATCTTTATATGGTGAATGGACATTGTTCGATATGCCAGAAATCATTCAGGAAATTGAACTGGCCGATGTTTTAGCTGCGGGAGAATTATTTATCCGTAAAGAGGCGTTCACCCGCTTTTATATGGAGAAGGAGGCATAAGATGCCTTATGCATTAGTGATGGGCGCAAGCGGCGATATCGGGCGAGCCGTTTGCGAAAAATTGGCGGGGCAAGGCTGGTCCCTCTATTGCCACTACAATCAGCAAAAAGAAAAAGTTTTAAATTTCGTTTCAGACTTACAGAAACGTTATCCTCAGCAAGATTTTTTTATGGTATCCTTAGACATGTTGAGGGAAGCGGAAATCCCTCATTTTTTGCAACAGTTATTCCAAGTTGATGGGATTGTTTTTGCTTCGGGCTTCACTTTTTACGAGTTGTTGCCAGAGACGAAGGCTGACCAAATGGAGGCTTTGTGGCGGGTTCATTTGAAAACACCGCTGCTTTTATTGCAGGGACTGCAAGAAAAATTGGCCGCCAATAAAAATGGTCGAGTCGTTTTCATCGGCTCTGTTTACGGACATCGCGGAAGCAGTATGGAAACGGTCTACAGTGCTGTCAAAGGAGCTCAGGAAGCCTTCGCGAAGGCTTATGCCAAAGAGGTTGCAACATTAGGTATTACTGTGAATGTTGTCGCACCCGGAGCTGTACAGACTAAAATGAATGACAATTGGGATTCACAAGAATTGTCTGATTTGAAAGCAGAAATCCCTTTAGGCCGCTTAGCAGATCCCAAAGAGGTCGCGGCAGCCTGCAACTATTTATTTTCTAAAGAAGCCGGTTATACAACGGGGATTGTTCTGCCTGTTGCTGGCGGTTGGATGGAATAAGGACAAGCGTTGCTTCATTACTATGAATTAGGATTTCAGTCCAAACTATGAATTAGGAGTAGAGAATCAAGTGGCTAGTATTAATATTGGAGAAACGTTACGCAAAGCCCGTATCGATAAAAAAATCAGTCTAGATGAACTGCAGCAGCGCACGAAAATCCAAAAACGTTATTTGCTGGCAATCGAAGAAAACGACTTTCAAGAATTGCCTAGTGATTACTATTTGCGGACGTTCATTCGACAATATGCTGATGAGGTGAAACTTGACGGCAATCATTTGATCGATGTTTTGGATGGCAAGGATCAGCCGTTGCCGAGTTATCCGGAATTGGAAACTGTCGACGAGCTAAGAAAAAATAAACATGCTGAAAATCCTACCCGCGCTCGTTTTAGGGCGACGATGCCGATGGTCGTTTTGGGACTCGTGGCATTAGCGATTATTGCTGTGGTAGGCTACATAACTTGGTTAGACCATCAAGAGACTGCAATTATTCCAGAAAATAGTTCTGTTCAAGTTGAACGTTCAGATGTTTCTTCATCCTCAGCGGAAAAGGTTTCATCAACGCAGCCGAAACCGACAACGGAATCATCGAAGAAACCGGAAAAACCTAAAATGGCGTTTGCGATGGAAAATAATACAACGAACGAGGCAACGATGAAAGTGGAGAATGCGGAAAAACCATTAAAAATCACTTTCACGGGAAAAGAACGCGTATGGGTCGGTGTACAGATAAACGGTGCTTTGACGTATCAATACACGCTGCAACCAGGAGAATCACAAACAACCGAATTGCCAGACGACGCAGCCCAAGCCGTGATTACTGTAGGGATGGCGAAATATGCTGAAATCAAAGTCAATGATCAGACACTTGATTTTCAGCCGGGAGACTCGTTGCTGAAAAAGAATGTGACGCTGAATATCGCCTATGCGTCTTAGGGACGTGTGTTAAATAGAATTAGGAGGAATCAACAATGAATTTACCAAATAAATTGACTGTCATTCGGATCTTTATGATTCCGGTGTTCATGATCGTTGTATTGGCGCCATGGGATTGGGGAACATTGCAAATCGGAAATACTAGTTTAGCGGTAACGCAGCTAGTCGGAGCAATTATTTTTGCAGTAGCCAGCTATACGGATCACTTAGATGGTAAAATTGCCCGAGCTCGCGGGTTAGTGACTAACTTTGGAAAATTTGCTGATCCATTAGCGGATAAGATGCTTGTAATGACAGCCTTTATCATATTAGTGGAGCAAGGAAAAGCACCTTCATGGGTGATCGCTATCATCGTTTGTCGTGAATTAGCAGTAACTGGTTTGCGTCTATTGATTGTGGAGCAAGGCGGCGGTGTTATGGCCGCAGCGATGCCGGGGAAAATCAAGACGGCCACACAGATGGTTGGGATCGTATTGCTTTACCTTAACAACGTACCGTTTAATTTTATCGGTATTCCAGTGGATCAAATCATGTTGTATGTCTGCCTATTCTTCACGATTTATTCAGGATATGACTACTTTGCTAAAAACACATCGATCTTTAAAGGCTCGATGTAATAGAAATTTTGGAGCGATACTCTTAGGTATCGTTCTTTTTTACGTCGTTTGCGTACATTAAAATGAAGTAGACTAAAAAAACCAAAAATAGAGTGATCATGCGTACACCGATAAATAAGTTTGCCAATCACTCCTTAAATTCAGTTTTTTCTGTTATAGTTGAGAAAAAATGGCGTATCTTTAGAAAGAAGAGGGACGAATGAAAGCAGAAATTATTGCCGTGGGCACAGAACTTTTATTAGGGCAGGTCGTGAATACCAATGCGACTTTCCTATCAGAAAAACTAGCGGATATGGGAATCGAAGTCTATTTCCATACCGTTGTTGGCGACAATCCGCAGCGTTTGGAAGAATTGCTTCAATTAGCGGATACACGCAGTGAATTGATTCTTTTATGCGGCGGGTTAGGACCAACTGACGATGATTTGACAAAAAATGTATTAGCTGACCATGTAGGTGTTCCACTCGTTCAAAATCAAGCAGGCTTAGAGGCATTAAATGGGTTCTTTGCACAACGGCAAAGCACTATGACACCGAATAACTTGCGGCAAATCGAAACATTGCAAGATGGGATCCCATTGCCGAACCGAACGGGTCTAGCAATCGGCTGCTTATACAAAGGTGAAAAAAATAATTACATTCTATTACCAGGACCTCCAAGTGAACTGAAACCGATGTTCTTGGAGCAGGCGCGTCCATTACTGGAGAAGGAATTTCCTACGACAGAAAAATTAACTTCACGAGTATTGCGCTTTTTCGGTATTGGTGAATCGAAATTAGTGACCGATCTGGCAGAAATGATCGAACAGCAGTCGAATCCGACGATCGCGCCTTACGCGAAGCCCAACGAAGTGACATTGCGCATCACTGCGAAAACGGAAGATGAACTCTCCGCGAATGCTTTATTAGATCAGACAGAAGCAGAAATTTTAGCCAAAGTTGGCGAATTCTTTTACGGCTATGGTGAAGAGAACAGCTTAGTTCAAGTTGTCGTAGATTTGTTAAAAGAAAGAGGCTTGAGTATTACAGCGGCAGAAAGTTTAACTGCGGGTGAATTTCAAGCAACTTTAGGCACGATTCCAGGAGTTTCAGCAGTTTTCCCAGGAGGTTTTGTAACCTACTCAAAAGAGACAAAGGCGGACTTCCTAGGAATTGATCCGGCTCTTTTAGAGCGCACCGGTGTTGTCAGCGAAGAATGTGCTAAGGAGATGGCAGAGGCTGCTCTGCGCCTTGCTGGTACCGATTATGCGTTGTCCTTTACTGGCGTGGCCGGCCCTGATGAATTAGAAGGAAAACCAAAAGGGACTGTTTATATTGGATTAGCACAAAAAAATGGCAAAACGATCGTCACAGAGAACCATTTTACTCGTGATCGTTTTTACGTTCGACATAGTTCAGTGATGAAGGGCTTGGATATGCTTCGAAGAGCAATTCTAAATAAAAATTAAAAAACCGAATGTTTGTTCGTTTTTTGCTTGCTTTTTTGATTTTAAACCGATAAACTAGGGATATTGAAAAAGCAATAATGATGTGGAAAGCATGTTTATTATACGAAATAGGAGGATCAGTTATTGGCTAATGATCGCAAGGCAGCTTTAGATGCTGCAATGAAGAAGATTGAAAAGAACTACGGAAAAGGTTCGATCATGAAATTAGGAGAAAAGGTCGACCAGCAGATTTCAACGATTCCAAGCGGCTCTTTAGCGCTAGACGTTGCATTGGGTGTGGGTGGTTACCCTCGCGGACGGATTATTGAAGTTTATGGTCCAGAAAGTTCTGGTAAAACAACGGTAGCATTGCATGCTATCGCGGAAGTTCAAAAACATGGCGGGACAGCGGCCTTTATCGACGCTGAACACGCATTGGACCCTCAATACGCACAACGTTTAGGCGTAAACATCGATGAGCTGCTGCTTTCTCAACCAGATACTGGTGAGCAAGGGCTGGAAATCGCGGACGCATTAGTGTCCAGTGGGGCAGTAGATATTATTGTGATTGACTCGGTAGCGGCGTTAGTCCCTCGAGCTGAGATCGATGGTGAAATGGGAGATGCCCATGTTGGTTTGCAAGCTCGTTTGATGTCGCAAGCATTGCGTAAATTATCCGGCTCGATCAACAAAACGAAGACGATCGCCGTCTTCATCAACCAAATTCGGGAAAAAGTCGGCGTAATGTTCGGTAACCCTGAAACGACCCCTGGTGGACGTGCATTGAAATTCTACGCAACGGTTCGTTTAGAAGTCCGTCGTGCTGAACAATTGAAAAACGGGACAGACATCATTGGTAACCGTACGAAGATCAAAGTTGTGAAAAACAAGGTGGCTCCTCCGTTTAAAATCGCTGAGGTAGATTTGATGTACGGTCGGGGAATCTCGCAAGAAGGCGAACTCTTAGACATGGCTGTAGAACAAGACATTATCGACAAGAGCGGCGCTTGGTATGGCTATAAAGAGGACCGAATCGGCCAAGGGCGTGAAAATGCCAAGAAATATCTGGCGGATCATCCAGAAATGATGGCAGAGGTCGCTACGCGGGTTCGGGCAGCTTACGGCATCGGAGAAGAAGGCGATGTGGCGGAAGCAGATGAAGCCGGACAAGAAGAACTACCATTAGATGAATAAAAAACAAATGGACACTAATGACAATGCGTAGTCGCGGGGTCATTAGTGTTTTTTTTCGTGACTTTTCAAAACAAATCAAAGCGCTTTATTAGAGCCGTTGGCAAAAGAGAAATAAAGTTGACACGCTATCAGACAAACATTAGAATAAAGTTGTGTGACTCTCACACATATGCAAGTAGGCATATTGATAATTTGACATTCGTTTATCAAAAAACTACAGATAGGTAAATAAGATAGTACGGAGGTGGATTTAATGTTAGTTCCTATTCTCCTCGCTATCATCGGTTTAATTGTCGGTCTTGGTTTGGGTTTCGTGGCAGCAAAAGCACGCCATGAAAAAGAAATTGATGGGGCACAAAACACAGCTAGAGGGATCATTACGCATGCAAATAAAGAAGCAGAGACCTTAAAGAAAGAAGCTTTGTTGGAAGCCAAGGAAGAAAACCAGCAGTATCGCGCACAAGTTGAAAGTGAGTTGAAAGAAAGCAGACAAGAATTAAAATCGCAAGAAAATCGCTTGCTTCAAAGAGAACAGACTTTAGATCGTAAAGACGACTCTCTCGAGAAGCGTGAGCACTCACTGGAAGAAAAAGAAACAAAAATCAGTGCTAGACAGCAATTAATTGACGAGCGAGAAAAAGATGTAGAACAACTGATTGAAGAACAACAAACAAAATTGGAACAAGTTGCTTCTTTAACGAAAGATGAAGCGAAAGAAGTAATTATGAAGACGACTGAAGAGGAATTGAACCATGAGTTAACTGTGATGGTCAAGGAATCTGAGCAACGTGCGAAAGAAGAAGCCGATCGCAAAGCCAAAAATCTTTTGGCGATGGCTATTCAACGTTGTGGTGCCGATGCTGTTTCTGAAACGACTGTTTCGGTAGTTACGCTGCCAAATGATGAGATGAAAGGTCGCATTATTGGACGTGAAGGCCGTAATATTCGGACATTGGAAACATTGACGGGGATCGATTTGATCATCGATGATACGCCAGAAGCAGTCGTTCTATCCGGCTTTGATCCAATCAGACGGGAAATTGCCCGTATGACGTTAGAGAAATTGATTCAAGATGGTCGGATTCATCCGGCACGGATCGAAGAAATGGTTGAAAAATCTCGCAAAGAAATGGATGAGCGTATTCGTGAATACGGGGAACAGGCAGCCTTTGAAGTGGGCGCCCACACCTTGCATCCAGATTTGATCAAGATTTTAGGACGGTTACATTTCCGGACCAGCTATGGTCAAAATGTACTGAACCACTCGATCGAAGTGGCCAAACTAACGGGCGTTTTAGCTGCAGAGTTAGGCGAAAATGTTCAATTGGCACAGCGCGCAGGCTTGCTTCATGACATTGGTAAAGCACTCGATCATGAAATCGAAGGCTCTCACGTTGAAATTGGTGCAGAGTTAGCTGCCAAATATCGTGAAAACCCTGTTGTGATCAATGCTATTGCCTCTCACCATGGGGATACAGAAGCAACTTCAGTAATCTCTGTTTTAGTAGCCGCTGCCGATGCAGTGTCAGCCGCTAGACCAGGGGCACGGAGCGAGTCCTTAGAAAACTATATCCGTCGTTTGGAAAACTTGGAAAATATTTCAAATAGTTTTGACGGAGTGGATTCAAGCTTTGCTGTCCAAGCAGGGCGTGAAGTACGTGTCATGGTCAAACCAGAAGAAATCTCTGATTTAGATTCCGTTCGTTTAGTTCGCGACATTCGCCGCAGAATCGAAGATGAATTGGATTATCCAGGACACATCAAAGTGGTCGTTATTCGTGAAACACGAGCAACCGATTATGCAAAATAGTAAAAAGCCTCAGTTTTGAGGCTTTTTATTTTTTCCCTTTTACTCATAATTTTACGGCAACCCTGTAAAAATGACTTCTTGACTTTATGCGAACTGAAAAACGTACTTTCCTGCAATTTGAATACCAGCAATTTTATTATATAGCTTCAATTATTCCATGAAATCATGAAGAATTGCGTCAAAATTATAACAAATATATTTTTAAGGGAATCATAATTTTAAAAGGATAGCTTCAAAACAAGAATTCATTTAAAATAGAGTACAAGAAAAGAAAGAATGGAGTAGAAGGATGACGACTATCAGTCGCTGGTTCAAACGCTATGCTACCTTACTCAAGATTATCTTCTTTGGGATCGTCTTATTTTTTGTCGCGAATCAGGTAAAAAATATCGCCCATGGAATGAGTTGGCAAACCGTTTGGCAAACGATCAAACAACAGGATCAGGTTTCATTATTAAGTATGTTTGGGATCGGCCTATGCGGCGTTCTGCCCATGCTTTTGTATGATCATGTGGCAATTACGACGCTGGAAACAGCGGGACGTTCACGAATGAATCGCAAAGAATGGCTGGTCTCGGCTTGGACCACCAATACAATCAATAACTTAGCCGGCTTTGGCGGGGTCGTCGGAGTGAGTCTGCGCTCAAGCTTTTATGGCAAAGGGATGGAGAAGAAAAAGGTTTTAGCCGTTATCTCTAAAATTGCTATTTTCATGCTGGCAGGACTGTCCATTATGGCCTTTATCACCTCTTTAGATCTGTTTTTCTTTCGAACGCAGAATCCGTTCGTTCGATACCGACTTTGGCTATTGATTGGCGGAGCTTTTGCACCGATTTTATTCGGCTTTGTCTATGCCCGCCGTCGGACGATTTTTAAAGAATTTCGAATGAAGCAAATTTTTGAACTATACTTAGCTTCATTAGGCCAATGGCTTGGGGCCTTAGCTGTTTTCTTAACAGTTGGTTATCTCATGGGTGTGCGGTTAAATATTGGAGAAGTATACCCAATGTTTGTGATCGCAACGGGCTTAGGGATGCTGACGATGGTACCAGGAGGTGCTGGGACCTTCGATGTCATGATGATTTTAGGGTTAGGACACCTCGGTCTGAATCAAAGTACTGCAGTTGTCTGGATATTATTTTATCGGATATTCTATTATCTAGTTCCGTTTGTCACAGGGATCGTGATCTTTTTGACCAATACCAGTGTCAAAATGAACCGTTACTTTGATAATTTACCGCGGCTGCTTTCACAAAAACTGGCTCATGTGATCATGGTCAGCGCAGTATATTTTGCGGGAATTATGATGATTTTGCTATCGACATTGACGAATTTGTCAAATATCAGTCGATTGTTTCAAGTATTGCTGCCATTCTCATTTGATTTCTTGGATCAGACGCTGAATTTGTTGATCGGATTCTTGCTGCTGGGCTTTGCCCGGGGAATCTCGCAGAAGGTAAAACGGGCATTCTGGCCGACAATTTTATTGCTGATCTTCGGGATTATCAATACAGTCGCTCGAACGGCATCCGTTCGTTTGATTGTGGTTTACTTGGTGATTTTACTGATCGTTTGGATGTCTCGCAAAGAATTCTATCGGGAACGTTTTATTTATTCTTGGGGTGGATTGGTTTTTGACGGTATTTTGTTCGGTCTGCTGTTCATCTTCTATGCAGTGGCCGGCTATCACAGTGGACAAATTTGGAGTACGGAACGTTTGTCGACGAAGTATTTTGCTTTTCCGTCAGAGGAGATTTGGTTTTCCGGCTTAATCGGATTGATTTTATCGATTTTGTGTTTAGCCATTCTCTATCAATATTTGACACAAAGCGAGACTAAAATTGGAGCGGCATGGGATGAAAAACGATTCAATTATCTGATTAATCGTTATGGCGGTACACCGGCCAGCCACTATTTACGAGTGTCAGGCTATCAATATTTCTATTATCAAGAAAATGGCAATGATCAAATTGTTTTTGGGTTTCAAACGAGAGCCAATAAGTGTTTTGTTTTAGGAGATCCCGTGGGAAATCCTGAAAAATGGCAGGCGGCAACTTTTGCTTTTATGGAGCATGCCGATAAGCTTGGGTATCAGTTAGCGTTTTATAAGATATCGGAAGAGTACGTACTCCTTTTACATGATTTAGGTTTCCATTTTGATAAGATCGGTGAAACGGGCGTGACAGACTTCACTCAGCATAAGCTGGATGTTTTTTCGGACCGCTTTGAGTTTAAACGACTGACTAATGAAGGATATCAGTTTATCTATTTTGAGAAGCTGCCGGAAGAGGTCTTTGACGAGCTGGAGGAAATTTCCGATGAATGGCTGAATGGAGAAAAAGAGAAGTGTTTCTCTGTGGGACGTTTTGATCGCGCTTATATCGAAACTAGTAATGTTGGAATCGCTCGTGATCCGCAGAATCGAATTGTTGGTTTTATTACAGAGCAGCCGGTTGATCAGGAAAAAGCCTCCTTTGATCTGTTACGTTTTCGAAATGATGTTCCTAACGAATTGCCGACCTTTTTGAAATTGCATTTAATGGATGAGCTGAAAAAGCAGGGCTATGGTGAAGTCTATCAAGGCATGGCACCGTTAGCGAAGGTTGGCGAAACCTCCTTTGCCTTTTTAGAGGAACGGATCATGAACTTGATTTATAAATATGGACATTCAATCTATGCCTTTCAGCAGGTAGCAGAAGAAAAAACGGTTTATGTCGATCATTGGCGTCCGAGATACTTTGCTTATATGAAGGACAGCAGCTTCGTGTTCTCTGCTTTGCAGCTATTATTGTTGATTGGTCGAGGAAAGAATAAAGGGGTAACCATTTCAGAAGAGATGATCGAAGTATAAAAGAATGAACAAATTGAACCGACCGCCAAAGGTTAGACAAACCATCTAACTTTTGGCGGTCGGTATTTTTTTCTATTCTGGTCTTAATCGATCGTGATCGATTTGCCATTTTTTTCTTCGTACTCTGTTTTAGGCAGTTTTAAAGTAAGTACGCCATTTTCAAATTTTGCGTTGATTTCTTCTTCAACAATATCCTTGACGACAAATTGACGGTGGTAAGCACTGCTGGAACGCTCTCTGCGGACAAAGCGGCCATCATTTTTGACTTCATTTTCAGCTGTGTGCTCGGCATCGATTGAAAGAATGTCATTGTTGTAATGAACGGAAATTTCTGATTTTTCAAATCCAGGAAGATCTGCTTTTACTTCATAATGATCATCTAAATCGCGAATATCTACACTCATTTTCCGATCATCCCAAAACGTGTTCATCAGCTTGCCAACTAAATCTTCTCCATCTAGCCAATCGTTTTTCGGTAGTAGATTCATATCGTTTCCTCCTAATTCGTAATGAATACTTTTCTGACAACACATAAATTCGCTGCGGCATCTCCTAATCTCATGGTAAAGCCTCGGGAGGAATTATTCAACTAATTTGGGGTGCCTATGCTAGAATGAATTATCTATACATTTAGGATGGGCTATGATAGAATCGTCTAGTGAAAAATTTGAACGGGTGAGAAAATGGAAATTATGGAGAAAGCCCCAGCAAAAATCAACTTGGGCCTCGACATTTTAGGCAAACGACCGGATGGCTTGCATGAGCTGGCGATGGTTATGGCGAGCATCGATCTAGCGGATCGTTTGTATTTGGAAGAGATTCCAGAAGATAAAATCATTATTGAGACCAACAAGGCTTTTTTACCCACGGATAAAAAGAACCATGTTTATGAGGCGCTGGATTTGGTCAAGGAGCGCTTTGATATAAAAAAAGGACTGCGGGTCAAAATCCATAAAGAGATTCCTGTGGCGGCAGGATTAGGCGGAGGCTCGACGGATTCTGCGGCAGCACTGCGAGCAGTGAATCGCTTATGGAACTTAGGTCTGTCGATTGAAGAAATAGCCAGCTTAGGTGCGGAAGTCGGCTCGGATGTTCCTTATTGCGTATATGGACAAACATCATTAGTTGAAGGTTTTGGAGAAAAGGTCACGCCGATCGCTCCGATGCCGCAATGCTGGGTCGTGGTAGTGAAACCGAGAATGAGTGTTTCAACACGGACGATTTTTGCTCAAATCGTGATGGAGGATTTATATCATCCTGATATTGCTGCACTTGTGTCGGCGATCGAAGAAAATGATTATCAGAGAATGACAGAAAATTTAGGCAACTCAATGGAAGTTGTGACGATTAGGAAGCATCCGGTTATCCAACAGCTGAAGGATCGTATGCTGAAGTATGGTGCTGATGCCGCAATGATGAGCGGCAGCGGTCCGACAGTTTATGCCTTGTGTCGGAAATATTCGCGAGCGAAGCATGTGTTTAATGCGTTGAAGGGTTTTTGCGATGAAGTCTATCTCGTTCGTACGTTAAAATAGATCTCAAGGGGTCTATTTTTTTTGCTTTTCGGAAAATTTTAACTATCAGACAATATAAAATAACATCGAAAAAGAAATGAATCGGATACAGGTCTCGCTTTTCATATGAATGACAGGTCATTTATTTTACGATTTAACAGGATTACTCGGGTGTAAATCGTAATTTTTACGTTTTGTGTTGACGGATAGAAAAACATCTGTTAAATTAAATCTTGTCTTAAAAAGAGAAGAGAAGGTGTTTTAATAGATGAAGATGCAAAAAGGACTGCTTTTAATAGGAACTGTGTTACTATCAGTTTTACTGACTGCTTGTGGCAGCGAAGAGAAAAAAGAAGTCTCATCTGATAAAAAAATTCAGGTGATGACAACCTTTTACCCGATGTATGAGTTCACCAAGCAAGTGGTTGGGGACAAAGGCGATGTGGAATTGCTGATCCCTGCAGGTACGGAGCCGCATGATTTTGAGCCGTCAGCTAAAGACTTAGCTAAAATTTCAGATTCGGATGTGTTTGTTTATAATAGTCCAGAGCTGGAAACATGGACGGATAATTTGACGGACACCATTGATACGAAAAAAACAGCCATCATTCAAGCTTCTAAAAGCATTACTTTGATGGATAGCGCTGATCATGACCATGAGGAAGCTCATGATGACCATGATGCAAAAGAACACGAAGAGCACGGGCATGACCACGATTTAGATCCTCATGTGTGGCTGGATCCTGTTTTAGCAATCAAGGAAGTTGAAGCGATTCGGGATCAGTTAAGTAAGAAGTATCCAGCGGATAAAGCGTCATTTGAAAAAAATGCGGCAAGTTATATTGATGAGCTGAAAACATTGGACAAAGACTATCAAACGGCATTTATGGATGCGAAGAACAAAACATTTGTGACACAGCATGCGGCTTTTGGCTATTTAGCTAAGCAATATGGGTTAACACAAGAAGCGATCGCAGGAATTTCGCCAGATCAGGAGCCCTCTCCTAGTCGTTTGAGCGAGTTGAAGCATTATGTGGACGATCATCAGGTCAAAGTGATTTATTTTGAAGAGAATGCCTCATCTAAAGTTGCCGAAACATTGTCTAAAGAGACGGGCGTAAAGCTGGAAGTGTTGAACCCGTTAGAAAGCTTGACGGAAAAACAAATCAAAAACGGTGAAGATTATGTTTCTGTGATGCGAGAAAATTTAGAGGCTTTGAAGGAAAGTATTCATTAGTAGGAGAATTATTTTAAAAGGAGAGACGAAAATGTCGTATATCGAGGTGGAAGACCTCTCATTCTATTATGACAACGAACCAGTTTTGGAAAATGTGTCCTATCACGTTGATCCGGGGGAGTTTGTCATTTTGACTGGAGAAAATGGTGCCGCAAAATCGACATTGATCAAAGCGACATTAGGTTTATTAAAGCCCAGTAGCGGGAAAGTCACGATTGCAAAGAAGAATGCCCAAGGGAAAAAATTGAGTATCGGTTATATCCCGCAGCAAGTGGCCTCTTTTAATGCTGGTTTTCCCAGCACTGTTCTGGAGTTAGTAGAGTCTGGGCGTTATCCGCAGGGCAAATGGTTTAAAAAACTATCTTCACGAGACTACGAGCATGTACAGAAGGCTTTGGAATCGGTGGACATGTGGAACATGCGCCATAAAAAAGTCGGCGAGTTATCTGGCGGACAAAAGCAACGAATCAGTCTGGCTCGTTTATTTGCAAAAGATCCAGATTTGTTGATTTTAGATGAACCAACCACCGGGATGGATGAAAAATCTCGGAATGATTTTTATGAGTTGCTGCGTCATAGTGCACACGCACACGACAAAAGTATTTTGATGATCACTCATGATCATGAGGATACCAAAAAATATATTGATCGACATATCCGATTGGTGCGAAAGGAGAATTCCAAATGGCGTTGCTTTCATATGAGTTCATGAGACGTGCCTTCCTAGCGGCTATTTTTATTGCTGGAATTGCGCCGATGCTGGGGGTGTTTTTGGTCATTCGTCGTCAATCACTGATGGCGGATACGCTGTCCCACGTTTCATTAGCCGGAGTAGCGCTGGGCTTCTTCTTAAATTTGAATCCAACTGGCACCACATTGCTGGTCGTTGTAGCTGCGGCAGTTATCATGGAATATTTACAGAATATGTACAGCTCTTATTCGGAAATATCTATTGCGATTTTGATGGCAGCGGGCTTGGCAGTAGCATTGGTTTTAATGAGTTTAGCACCGGGAAGCTCGGCAGTCAGCATCCAATCTTATCTTTTTGGATCGATCGTAACGATCACATGGGAGCAGGTCATTTTTCTAGGAATATTGTTTGTTTTAGTCGGCGTTCTGTTTTTACTATTTAAACGTCCGATGTATGTTTTGACCTTTGATGAAGATATTGCGGCTGTAGACGGTTTGCCGATCCGCACGATGTCGATGATTTTCAATGTTGTGACGGGGGTGGCGATCGCTATTATGATTCCGATCGCGGGAGCTTTGCTTATCTCGGCGATTATGGTACTGCCAGCTGCGATTGGGATGCGCGTGGGAAAAAGCTTCAACATCGTGATCCTAGTCAGCGTCCTTGTTGGGTTCGTTGGAATGATTGGCGGACTGACTGGTTCGTATTATTTAGATACACCGCCAGGGGCAACGATCACGCTGGGCTTCATTTTATTGTTCCTAATCCTTAATGGCATTCGGCAATTACGGATCATGATTCAGCGAAAACAGCAGCAGAAATAGAGGAAAGCGAAAGCTTTTCCTCTTTTTTTGTGGAATAATTAATAAATTCCGAACTTTTCGACTTTAAAACGAGAAAATGCTCGAATTTTATTGGTTAAACCCTTATAATGGGAAACGATAAATCAGAATAGGCAGTCGTGTGCTCTTTCTTTATGGAAGCAGGACATGAATACGCGTTGAGAATCAAAATTTTTTTCATCGAGAAAAAAATATTAAAACGAAATAGGAGTGAATTACGTGAAAGTGCGTCGAAGCGAACGATTAATCGACATGACACAATATTTGTTGGATCATCCACATGACTTGATTCCATTGACTTTTTTTGCGGCCAGATATGGTTCGGCAAAATCTTCTATCAGTGAAGATTTAGCCATTGTAAAGAAAACCTTCAAAGAACGAGGAACAGGGTTCTTAGAAACAATTCCAGGTGCAGCAGGCGGTGTTGTTTTTACACCGAGCATTACGGATGAGGAAGCGCAGGAATACATTGGCTCTTTAGCTGAGCGTTTGTCAGAGGAAGATCGTTTATTGCCTGGAGGTTACGTGTATTTGTCTGATATGTTAGGGCAACCAGACTTGCTGCGTAAAGTTGGTCGTATTATTGCTGCTCAATATTTGGATAAGAAAGTCGATGCAGTTATGACTGTTGCAACAAAAGGGGTGCCGATCGCCCAAGCAGTCTCATATTATTTAAACGCACCATTCGTGATTGTCCGTCGGGATTCAAAAATCACGGAAGGATCAACTGTCAGTGTAAATTACGTTTCCGGTTCTTCTGAACGTATTGAAAAAATGGAATTATCAAAACGCAGTTTGAAGCGCGGTTCGAAAGTTTTGATCGTGGATGACTTCATGAAGGGCGGCGGGACCGTCAATGGTATGAAGAGTTTGATTGAAGAATTTGAAGCGGAGCTTGTGGGAATCACTGTTTTTGCAGAATCTAAGTTCAAAGGCGAACGCGCCATCGATGACTATAATTCATTGTTGTTTGTGCAGGATGTTGACACCAGCACGAAGACTATCACGGTCGTACCAGGCAACTGCTTTGATAAATAGCTGCTAGAAATGCTAAGCTGTTTGGGCTCTCCAGTTTTTTTATGGAGGGTCTGACGGACTAGCCTTTTTTGCGTCGGGCTAGTAAAATAGTATGAGTGTTTAAAAATTAATAGAAATTTCAGTGCTTATTAAAACGAAATAGGATGTCAGTTCTACGTTATACTTTCAGCATAATTAGTAGAATGATATGCGTGTTGAGGATCAGACTCATTTTTTAAGGAAAATGAATACATTAAAACGAAATAGGAGTGACTTCTTTTGGAAAATCGTTATGCGATTATTTTAGCAGCGGGTAAGGGAACTCGCATGAAATCAAAATTATACAAGGTCTTGCATCCAGTAGCGGGAAAACCGATGGTGGAGCACATCATTGAACGTGTGGTTGAAACACAGCCAACTGAGATCGTAACGATCGTAGGTCATGGCGCGGAAATGGTTAAAGAGCAGTTAGGTGAACGCAGTCAATACGCTCTGCAGGCAGAACAACTAGGTACGGGTCATGCGGTTATGCAGGCGGCAGAATTTTTAAAAGGCAAAGAAGGAACCACTTTGGTTATCAGCGGGGACACGCCTTTGCTTACGACTCAAACGTTGAATAATCTTTTTGATTACCATCAAGGGAAAAAGGCAAGTGCGACGATTTTGACAGCTCATGCAGAAGACCCAACAGGCTACGGGCGTATCCTGCGAGATCATGTCGGCATCGTAGAAAAAATCGTTGAACAAAAAGATGCGACGCCAGAGGAAGCTCGTACTCAAGAAATCAATACGGGAACCTATTGCTTCGATAATAAACAGTTATTTGCAGCGCTGGAAAAAATCGGTACCAACAACGCGCAAGGGGAATACTATCTAACGGATATCGTTGAAATATTAAAGAACGAAGATCAAACGGTCGCTGCCTATCAAACAGAGGACTTTGAAGAATCATTAGGTGTAAATGATCGTATTGCTTTAGCGAATGCGAATGGGATCATGCGTCGTCGGATCAATCGTCAACATATGGTCAATGGTGTGACCTTTATTGATCCGGCAACTACGTATATAGATGCCGGAATCGAGATCGGTTCAGATACGATCATCGAGCCGGGTGTGCAAATTCAAGGAAAGACTGTAATCGGTTCGGATTGTATTATCGGCGCACACTCCAAAATCGTCGACAGCACGATAGAAGACAATGTAGAAATCAAAGCTTCCGTCTTAGAAGAATGTATTGTTCGTAAAAATGCAGATGTTGGCCCTAATGCCCATTTGCGTCCGCAGGCAGACATCGGTGCGAATGCGCATATCGGGAATTACGTAGAAGTCAAAAAGGCGACGATCGGTGAAAATACCAAAGTCGGTCACTTGACTTACGTTGGCGATGCGACGCTTGGAAAAGATATCAATGTTGGCTGCGGTGTTGTTTTTGTTAACTATGACGGCAAGAACAAACATCATACTAATGTAGGTGATCATGTCTTTATCGGTTCAGGGACAAATATCATCGCACCAGTCACTATCGCAGATCATAGCGTCACAGCAGCCGGTTCGACGATTACGGATGATATCGCTGAAGGAGATATGGCGATTGCTCGTGCCCGTCAGGTGAATAAAGCAGGATATGCAAATCGTTTGCCATTTTAAGGGAATTCTCTTGATTTCTTAAATGGAAATGACTAGTATTTTATTTGAAATGGTATATAATCGGTAACGTATGCTTAAAAAGAAAGTGGAGGTCCCCATGTCGAAACACTATTTTGATCCAAGATTGAAAATTTTTGCTTTGAACTCAAATCGTCCCTTAGCTGAGAAAATCGCTGAAGAAGTCGGTGTTGAACTAGGAAAAAGTTCAGTTACCCAATTTAGCGATGGTGAAATTCAAGTAAATATTGAAGAAAGTATTCGCGGCTGTCATGTCTATGTCGTTCAGTCAACAAGTAGTCCGGTAAATGATAATTTAATGGAACTTTTGATTATGATCGATGCTTTGAAACGTGCGAGTGCAAAAACAATCAATGTCGTAATGCCTTATTACGGGTATGCCCGTCAGGACCGTAAAGCGCGTGCACGGGAACCAATTACTGCTAAACTTGTTGCTAACATGATCGAAAAAGCTGGCGCAACACGTCTATTGACGTTAGATCTTCATGCCTCTCAAATCCAAGGATTCTTTGATATCCCTGTGGATCACTTAATGGGCGCGCCATTGATCGCTGATTACTTCTTAGAAAAAGGGATTTGCGGCGACGATGTCGTGGTTGTTTCACCAGACCATGGTGGGGTAACACGTGCGCGTAAATTAGCCGAATTCTTGAAAGCACCAATCGCGATCATCGACAAACGTCGTCCGAAAGCGAATGTTGCCGAAGTAATGAATATCATTGGGAAGGTCGATGGGAAGACATGTGTCATTATCGATGACATGATCGACACAGCTGGTACGATTACACTAGCTGCAAATGCATTAAAAGAAGCTGGTGCGAAACAAGTATACGCTTCATGTACGCATCCTGTATTATCCGGTCCGGCAATGCAGCGGATCCAAGATTCAGCGATCGAACATTTAGTTGTAACAGATTCAATCTACTTATCTGATGAACGCAAGATCGATAAAATCGACGAAATCAGTGTTGGTGAATTAATGGGGGATGCGATCAAACGTATCCATGAAAACAAACCAGTCAGCCCGTTGTTTGAAACACATAAAAAATAATTTTACTTACTAGGCATCCTTAAATAGGATGCCTTTTTTTCAGCGCAACTTCTCGCAAATTAGAAAAAACTATAAACATAAGAAAATGCGCTTCTTCTCACGTTATCCTATTTTTGAAGATAATTTAATGGATCAAAAAATTTGGAATAAACGCTTTCATGAGAACTTCCTTCTGATATGATAATAAGTGTAAAAGTCTGTCTGAGGAGGGTATCATGCAAAAGAGAATGGATCGAATTACCATGGCTGCGGGCTATGGAGTTTTAATAATTGCTTCATTTTTAAAAATAATCGGCGGTGTCAATCAGCGCTTCAGCTTACTTGAGGTCTGGCTTCGCAGTCTCATCAGCGGGAATTTTTTACATTTCTGGCAAAACGAGTTTTCTTCTGGGATTGGCGTTTTAGTGGGTACGGGAATATTTCTGATATTAGCACTGCTCTATATCCTTGATGCCGTTTTGACCACTCGTCATCGAAGCGTCTCTTTTTTACAATCAGCTAAAGTAGCATGGTTGTATTTCACGATGTTCTTTTACTTCATTTTCATTCAATTCTATTCTAGCAGTATCTGGCTTGTTCTAATCTTGATTTTGGGTGCACTGGAATTTCTTTTGAATCGATATTTAGAAGATAAAATTGAGCGGGATCGAAAATATGCAGAGCTGCAAAAAATCGAAAAATCCTATAATGAAGATCGCAAACGACGATTAGCCTTTCCGGGAAAATATCCCCCGGCGTTTCACCAGATGATTCGTAGGAATTTTCGCTTTCATCAAAAGAATTATTTGCTGCTGATAGTTGCCAATGCACTGGTCTTTTTTACACTAGTAATTCTTTTTTTTACCTATAAGGAATTTAGTGGAACCCATACGCAGGATTCCATCCTTGATAGGACGGGGCTTTTGCGGATTTTTATTGAGTCAGGCGGCGTTCTATTGCTATTGCTGCTATTGTTTTTGGCCTTTATGGATGGCTTGTATGTTGATTTTAAAGCGAAGCACATGGAATTATTTATTCAGCTAGGCATTCGAAAAAAGACCTTTTTGGCAATGCTTTTAGAAGAATTTAGTTTTTGTGCATTAGCGGGAATCCTGATTGGCGGAACACTTAGTTTACTGATTGCCAGAGAACTATCTGGCTTTGGCTGGGCATTCTTACTGTATGTCGGTCTGTTGACACTGGCAATGTCCTTTCATCAGGAGAAAATATTACGCCTGATCCAGTTTGAACCGCGAGAGCAGGCAAAGCCGGATCGGCCGAACCAACGCTGGACACTACTGTTTCTATTAGTGGGCTTGATTGCACTAGCTATTACTTTTTGGTGGTTCCACCGTCGAAAATCAGCGGAGACATTATTAGTGGTAGGATCACTGGTCGTTGCTTTATGGGGACTATTTCTAGGCGGAGGCGGACTCTATGTTAAATACAAGCGTGGAAAAATCAGTCTATTGCTTTCACGCAATGATTTATTTTACCGATTCCATAAAAGTATGAATAGTTTAATAGTAGCGACGCTATTACAGGTATTAACAATCGGCTTCTTTTTACCACGCTTAGTGACCTTTCAACAAACGTCGGTATCCGATTTGTTTCCTTATGAAGTAGTCGCAAAGGTCAAACAGCCGGAGGTTCAGCAGGTAGAAGCAACCTTGAATCAGAACGAAGCAGCGTGGGAAAAATATCCTTTCTATCCAGTAACATCTGTCGATGGCGATCCTGAATGGGAAGCGTTCGGAACTAGTCGACCTGTCATGTTTATACAAGGACAGCATATCGGTATTTCGGAGACGTCGTACCAGCAGCTGCGACAAGCAAATAAACTTGCGAAACACCCGCTGCATTTAAAAAAAGGACAATGGCATGTGGTTTATCAGCAATCGATCAGTATTCGCGGACAACCGATCGATTGGGATCCCCAAAGCACGCGACCGCGCCTAAGGGTCGGTACACCACTGGAAAGCTACAACACAGCAAATGTTGATTTGATTTTTCCGATGCGCAATATAAAAAGTCAAGAACGTTTAGTCTTAACTGGTATGTTTCAACGAGGATTGCAGGAAAATATTCTTGTTTTAGCAGATGAAGAATTTAGAGAACTTGCCAAGAAGGAAAGTCCTCGTCAATTATTCTTGGTTAATGGCGTCCAAAAAAATAGTAATTCGTTGAGCTTCTTGAAGAAAAGCTATATAGACGATAAGCGATGGGATTCAACAATCGAGCCGATATACGAAAAAAAACAACGTGAAGATAATGTCGTTACGGAGAATTATTTGCAGATTTTACTACTGATTTTTACGTTAATTGTATGCATTTTTATGAGTGTTGGGCTGTTGGTAGCAAAATTTGAGAGCGAGCAGGCCAGTTTGATCGCTCGAAGGAGACTATTGGATCAATAAGGAATGCCGGAAAAAGAGCAGCGAAGGGTTTTAAAACAGCAGGTGGGTCTCTTTACGTTGCTGCCGATAGTCGCTGGGTTTCTGCTGAGTGCTGGCTTTATTGGAATTATGGGGATGCTGCGATTCTTCTCGAGGCAGGAATGGCTGGAATTTAGCCGCTTCTTCCTAATGGATTACAGTATTTATTTATTAGGCTGGCTGGTTATCGCAAGCTTGATCTATCGCAGAATTGAAAAGTGGAGGTAAGTAAATGGAGCCAATCATTAAAGCCGCGGCTATTACTAAAAATTATGGGCGGCAAGAAGTACTCAAGGGAATTGATCTGACTATCAATTATGGAGATTTCACTTGTATCATGGGGCGCTCTGGTTGTGGAAAGACCACGCTGCTAAAAATTTTAGGTCTGATGCATCCGCCAACTACAGGAGAGGTAGTATTTGAGAACCGAGTGACGCATAAACTTTTTCCCGATGAGATATCTGATATACGCAGACGAAAAATTGGCTTCGTGTTTCAGGATTTTAATTTGATGGAGAGTATTACTGTGAGAGAGAATATTCTGTTGCCTGCGATTTTGGATAAGCAGGATACCGTAAAAGCAGAAGAACGGATGACACCGTTTTTCCAAGTTTTGCGAATCGAGCATTTGCTGGACAAATTGCCGCATGAATTATCCGTAGGGGAAAAACAGCGAGCGGCAATTTGCCGAGCACTTATGAATGAGCCGCAAATTATTTTGGCAGATGAACCAACGGGAAATTTAGATAGCAACGCTGGAGCAGAGGTAATCAAAATATTTCAGCAGATCAATCAGGACTTAGGAATCACGATCGTAATGATCACTCATGACAGCAAAGTAGCTCAGGCCGCTAAAGATGTCATCTTTTTGAAGGACGGGCAAATCTATGATCGACTATTGAATGTTGTCGGATCAGAGGCTCGGATCGCTGAAAAAATGCTGGAAGTGTAATTTGCATGTATGTAAAAAGAAGCGTCCGATTTTTCGGACGCTTCTTTGCTGTAAACATATGGGAGTGAATAGAAACTTCAAGCATGTTCAATCTAATAATTAAAACAGTGCCATTAGCAAAAAAAAGAGCTCATCGGTGGGTGGCCGATGAGCAAAGGAGTTAAAAAATGAAAAAGTGTTAGGGTTGTTTGTTGGTATGCTTATATAATAGCAACGAGTTGTGAATTATTTGTGAATGAAGCTTGGCATAAAATTAAAGAAAGTAGGTTGAAAAAAAGATTAAGTATATTTATTTCTTTATAAACAAAAAGGAGCTCACCGGTGGGTGGCCGATGAGCAAAGGAGTTAAAAAATGAAAAAGTGTTAGGGTTGTTTGTTGGTATACATATATAATAGCAACTAGTTGTGAAAAAAGTGTGAACGATGGTTGTTCAGAAATTAAAAAATCTATAAAGAAAGTGGAACGCAATTAACTTGACAAAAATATTATATTTATTTCCTTATAAACAAAAAGGAGCTCACCGGTGGGTAGCCGGTGAGCAAAGGAGTTAAAAAATGAAAAAGTGTTAGGGTTGTTTGTTGGTATGCTTATATAATAGCAACTACTTATGAATAAAATGTGATGAAAGACTAGCGAAACCATTAATTTTATAAGAAATAAAGCTCATCTATCGATATATTAATAAAAGAATTTATTCGGAGAAAGTCGAATAAAACGCTTGATTGCCGCAAATTAGTGAAATTAAAGACCTAATAATTATATAATATCAAGTAAATTTTAAATGTGAACTGCTGACAGAAAATACCAAGCAGAATGGTATCGGCAAAAAAGGCTTAATCAATAAAGAAAAAATCTCCCAAAAAACACGGCATCATGTCCTTGGGAGATTTTACTATTCATACACGCGATTTTTCTTATCGTAAATGTTCCGTAATTCCAGGTATAGCGGAATCAACTCATTTTTCGTGTATGGGAAGTCCAATTGATACAATTGAATATGCGGCTTTTCTTTTTTCAGCAGCGAAGACGAACTGATGATTAAATCATAATCATCCTTCAAGGACACATCATAAGGTTCAGCATCGATAAAGCGCAGATCTTCCAAGAAGCGATATAAATCACGGACGAAGATGGCATTGTGTTCCAAGGCGATCCCGACTTTCAAATTATTCGCATATGGAAATTGGTTGAAGTAAGGCAATAATAATCGCTTAAAGGCTCGCGTAAGCATCGGATGCACAGAACCAATAAAGCTGTATTGCGGATTATCTTTCGCCATTTGCATAAAATTTTGGATATTTTGAAATAGAATATATTCACCGCGCGTTTGTTTTTCATTAGGATTCATCACCAATTCGATCATACTTGGGAATGGTTGCCGGAAAATAAAATAGCCGAAGGTGATATTCAATAAATTCGCAATAACTAACGGATCATCCATCATTTCAGGACGATCAGGAAACAGCGCCTTTTTCGCGAAATTACGAAATTCTGTAACAAAATCATTGACTGGATTTGGCCGGGCATTAAAGTCGTGAATTGTTTGTTTCATACTCTGATCATCACGAATCGTATAGAAAGGTGAATAGTGAGCTAACAAATAAATGAAGCTAGATTCGCCTTTTAACTGACGGGTCGTCATAGGAACATCGACTAAATCACGCAATGAAGTAAAGTCGTAGTAAGGATTGTCCTTCATTAAGAAATTGTAGCGTGGGTCGTATTTGACAAATTTTTTATTATTGACACGGATCATATCAATCGAAGTAAATAATTTGATTTCTTGGGTTCCAAAGTACGTTCGCGACAACGGGAAATATTCTTTGTATGTATCAACGATTTGATTCAACTGATGCTGATCAACATTTAATGGGCATTCAATTCCACGGGTTCCAAGCCATAAAAGATCAAACAATGCTAAACGAATCAAGCGTTCATCTCCAGACATTCCGGCCTCTGTATAAGTAAAGCGGATGTTGAAGCGTTTTAAATGTCTTTTCAACTTATCGATCTTACGAGAAACTGTGGAGCGGCTCACAAAATATTTCTCACAAAATTGTTCGATTGTTGGATTTTCTTCATTTAGGAAGTATAGGATAAACTGAAACGGCACCGCTTGCTGCAATAGGTGATACCGATATTCGTCAACGGTAGCGTTGAGATTTTCTAGATTTACCTTTCCGGCACGCATCATGATTGTTTCGTGATTTGGCCGAATTTCTGCCAATTCTTGATCTATTTCATTCAACTCAATGACACTTTGCTGATAATTTAAATCTAAATCTTCTGACAATTGACTGATTGCTAGTATTTTTTTGGTTGTTTGATTTAAGTATTTAAAGATATTAAAACGCAAGAGGAGCGACGCATCAAACATAAGTTCCTCATATAACATCTGTTTTCCTCCTTTATTAAATTAATTTATTAATCTGAATTTTTTTAAGCATATTTCTTCTATATTGTACTTTATTTACAAAAACCTGTCAGTTATTAACCAGTAAAAAGTGAGTAAAATTATATAGGGAAAAACAATTTTCATGCTATTCTAAGAAAGAAGGTGAAAAAATGACAAAGTCTCGTTTGGAAGCATTTACAGATGGTGTAGTTGCTATTGTATTGACCGTTCTCGTGCTGGATATTCAAATACCTGACGAGCCAACTCTGGCGTCATTGCTGAGTATCACGAATACATTAATTGCCTATGTGGTGAGCTTCATTTTTGTCGCTGTAATCTGGGTGAATCATCACCGAATGATGCAGATGTCAGAAAAAATCAATTATCGTGTTATTTGGGCAAATATTTTTTGGTTATTTTGGCTAACATTATGCCCTGCGGTGACGAGTTGGGTGGGTCGTAATCCTGACCATTTTTGGCCGGAATTTTCTTATGTGCTAGTTTACATGATGTGGAGTTTTTCATATGGTGTTTTATCGAAACAGCTGATCAAAGCGAATGAGCCTGATAGTCATGTGGCAAAGGTTTTAAGGCGTGACCAACGCAGCAAGCTATCAATAATTATTAACCTAGCTGTTTTAGGCGGAGTTTTTCTTTTTCCGCCCATTGGAATCTTTGGCCGGTTTTTAGTTTCCGGTATCTGGGTCGTTTCTTATCGTAGGGCTGACCAATACTATCAAAAAATATTTGGCAAAAAAAATCGCGGCAGAAGTTGAGAGCTTCTGCCGCTTTTTGGGTGTATAAGTTTTAAGGTTCTGGATGTAATACTCGATGCAAGAATTCTTTTGTTCGAGCTTCTTTCGGGTGTACAAAGATATCTTCTGGTGTTCCTTGTTCTGCGATGACTCCTTTATCCATGAAGATGACACGATCAGAGACTTCCTTCGCAAAAGCCATCTCATGTGTCACGATCACCATCGTCAGACCGCTCCCCGCTAATTTTTTCATGATCTGCAGCACGTCGCCGACCATTTCGGGATCAAGGGCGGATGTCGGCTCATCAAACAGCATGACCTCTGGATTCATTGATAAGGCACGAGCGATAGCGACCCGCTGTTTCTGTCCTCCAGAAAGCTGTGCTGGTTTGGCATCAATGAAGCGTGCCATGCCAACTTTTTCCAAATTTTCTAACGCAACTTTGCGGGCTTCCTCTTCCTTCCTGCCTAAAACTGTTACTTGACCGCTCATACAGTTTTGCAAAACGTTCATGTTGTTGAAGAGGTTGAAGGATTGGAAAACCATTCCTAAATGGGTACGATATTTTGGTAAATTATAGCCCGGCGCTAAAACATTCTCACCTAGATACATGATTTTTCCATCTGTTGGAGTTTCCAATAAATTGATGCAACGCAGAAAAGTGGATTTACCAGAGCCAGAGGCACCAATAATGGTCACGACTTCTCCTTTGTTGACATTCATGCTGATATCTTTTAAGACGGGGTTATCGCCGAAACTTTTTTTCAAATGTTCGATTTCAATGATACTGCTCATAATGATCCTCCTTATTTCTATTAGTGGGACTGGCAAAGCAGAACGAGTTCGTTCAGCCTTTCTTACTATTTATCTTCACCAACTGCTACGTCTACATCATCTAAGCGGACATATGCCGAAGGACCGTCCATTTTCTTTTCAACAGCTCGTAAGATACGCGTTGCTGTGAAGGTTAAGACGAAATAGATCACACAGATAATGAAGTAGGTTTGGAAGAACATATAGTTCGTTCCGGCAGCTGATTTCCCTTGGAAGAACAATTCAGAAACAGAGATGATACTCAATACCGAAGTATCTTTGATATTGATGACTAACTCATTTCCGGTCGCCGGCAAAATGTTTCGCAAGACCTGCGGTAGTACGACTTTACGCATTGTTTGCCCATGAGTCATCCCAATTGCGTGAGCAGCTTCGAATTGCCCTTGGTCGACAGCGAAGATTCCCCCACGGACGATTTCTGACATATAAGCACCAGTATTGATTGATACGATGAACAGAGCAGCTGCTGTACGATTCAGATCGATGCCGAAAGCCATGGCGATCCCATAATAGATTACGGCTGATTGAACAATCATCGGTGTTCCACGGAAAATCTCGATGTAAGCATTTAACAGCCAACCAAACACTTTTTGCAGTCCGCGTTTTGCGCTATTGTCCGACTCAGGAATCGTTCGAAAGACGCCGACTAATAAGCCAATCAATGTACCGACAGTGGTACCCACGATTGCAAGCAGCAATGTCATACCTGTACCACGCAGAAACATCGAACCGTTTTGCTTCAAGATACGAACAAATACATTTTCTTTTTTACCTGAAGAGTTTTGTGTTTCATCTGTAGCTGGTTGATCTTTGATGGCTTGATCCATGACTTCAACCCGATCGTCTTGTGAAATGCCAGCTAGTATCTGATTGACTTGCGCCATTTCAGGATCTCCTTTGCGCATCCCAACAGAAACTTGAACATCTTCCGGATTAGTTTGGAAGCCGTCCGCTTTGTCGAATTCCACCATTTTCAAATCAGGGTTTACACTTTCTGCAGTCACACCCTCAGGTCGTTCGCTAACGTACCCATCGATTGTTCCAGATTCCAAAGCGACACGCATCGCCGGGAAATTATCCATGGCTTCCTGTTTTTTTACGTCAGGGATTTGAGGAATGACATCATAATGGAAAGTACTTAACTGGGCAGTGATTTTTGCGCCAGCAAAATCTTTGATTGAAGTAGCCTTGGCGTAATCAGTATCTTTACGGGTGACGATGACTAATTGTGATTCGTAATAAGGGTCAGAAAAATCGACCTCTTTACGTCGTTCAGCCGTCGGTGACATGCCGGCAATAATAGCGTCGATCTTGCCAGATTGTAGGGCAGGCAGTAAACCATCCCATTCAGTTTTAACAACAACCAATTTCCGATTCATTTTATCGGCGATTTTTTTCGCCATCTGGACGTCGTAGCCGCCAGCATAAGCCTTGTCGCCTTGGATTCTTACTGCGCCGTTTCGGTCATCTTTTTGAGTCCAGTTGAAAGGAGCATAGCCCGCTTCCATACCAACACGTAATTCTCCTTCAGGTGTTTTTTCGTCTGCCCGAGTGACTAATGGGGCTCCTAGAAATGAAATAAATAATGCAATGAGTGCGATAACTGAAAATTTTCTTCTATTCATAATTTCTCCCTTTCTTGAAATCACGAGATTGGGTAGGGGATGTTTTTTTAAATCTACAACAAAAAAAGCCGCCGATTCGTATATAAGGCCGCTTGCAGATAATAAGAAGATGATGTTCCCTCTCACAAAAACATAGCGCAACTTAGCATCACTGCTAAGACAGTCCGCAAGTTATTCGCTTGCGTCCCAACATACAAAATAAAGAGAATTCTGTACATTTCGGCGAAACTTCCTAGTCCTACTTCGACGTGTCTCTACACTCCATAGGGTTAATAAGGTTCGCGACCTCTACCTCATTGTCCTGAGGCATCTCGTATTCAGTTATTATGTTTCACAGTCTAAAGCCTATAAATGAAAAAGTCAATGGAAATCATTTGGAACGAACAAAAAAGACGATTGTTTTTTTATTTCGCGTAGATTTATTTGTTTAAATGGACAAAAAAGTTCGGTAAATAATTTTTCTTTTGGAAAAGAGCTTCTTTTCGTTTTTCCTAAATGTTTCAACTGAAAAAGTGAATGGCTAATAATACGATTAAGTATTATCATCATCCGAAAAAAACTCTTCGTTACAATCGATTTGATTTTTGAAACGTAAATTGTACTGAAGTAAATATAGCTAGGGTCCCCTCAGTATAGTTAACTGGGGGAACTCTTTTTATTTTCCCTTGCATTTATACTATACTGATTCTTGAGGTGACAAAAAATGGAAATCACGATTGATCAAGCGGTAAAAATGATTCAGCAAAGTAAAAAAATAACCTTTTTAACAGGGGCAGGGGTCTCTACTCCCTCGGGGGTACCAGACTATCGTTCGTTACAAGGTATCTATCATGGAATTGAAGCGCCGGAATACTTACTGAGCAGCGAGTGTCTTGTTCGTGAACCAGAGAAATTTTATCAGTTTGTCAAACATTTATACCACGAGGAAGCTCAACCGAATAGTATTCATCAAGCAATGGCGCAGATGGAAAAAAGAAAATATATCTGGGTGGTTTCGCAAAATATTGACGGTTTGCACACAGCAGCAGGAAGTCGTCAGCTAGTGGATTTTCACGGTTCTCTTTACGATTGCTATTGCCGCAAGTGTCAGCAATCCGTAGCATGGACAGATTATTTACAAAGCGATCGCCACAAAGTTTGCGGCGGACAAATTCGTCCAAATATTGTTTTGTATGGCGAGGGCTTTGAAAAAACAGTCATCCAGCAGGCGATTACGGCGGTAAGAAATGCGGAGCTTGTAGTTATTGTCGGGACAAGCTTCCAAGTTCATCCATTTTGTGATTTAATTTATGAAAAACACGAAGATGCGAAAGTATTAGTAATCAACCAAACACCGATCCAATTAACCAGTACGTATGATTTTGTACAGGCGGATGGAACGGTAGTTTTTGAAAAGGTGTAAAGATGGCAGCTGATGAAAATCAAAAGAATCTATTTATTTTAAACTAGGGGGAAAAGGTGTGGAGTTGACTGAAAAAGAAAAAATGATTGCTGGCAAATTATATTTTACAGGAGATCCTGAATTGGTAGCAGATCGCAAAGATGCGCGTGTAAAATTACGAGCAATCAATCAAGAATCGGATAAGAAAAAAAGAGAAGTAATTGTAAAGGAAGCATTTGGCGGAACTAAAAACCGTGTATACGTGGAGCCGACAATTTCTTTTGATTATGGCTATAACATTTTTGTAGGAGAAAACTTCTACTGTAATTTTCACAATGTCTTTTTAGATATCTGTCCGATTACTATCGGAGATAATTGCTTATTTGGACCGAGTGTTCAACTATACACGGCGAGTCATCCATTAGAGCCAGGCAAACGCAATAGTGGACAAGAATTGGGCAAACCAATTACCATTGGCAATAATGTTTGGATCGGCGGTTCATCGGTTGTGGTTCCTGGTGTAACTCTGGGTGATAATGTTGTTGTGGCGGCTGGATCGGTAGTGACAAAATCGTTTCCGGCTAATGTCGTGGTCGGCGGAAATCCCGCACGGATCATTAAGACGATTGAGGACGAGAATGAAAAGGATAAGCTCACTCAAGCACGGGAAAAAATTGATACAATCGACCAAGAAATCGTTGCACTATTAGAAAAACGCATGGCAGCAGTGAATGAAGTGACTGCCTACAAAGCACAAACGAAGAAAGCTGTTTTGGATACTAGCCGTGAAGAGCATGTTTTGGAGAATGTCGCGAATTTAGTGAAAGACGAAAATTATCGCGAAACAATTGTAGAGACATTCAAAGATATTATGAAACAGTCACGGAACTATCAAGAAGGGCGGTTGAAATAATTATGATCGATGGTGAAAGACGCAAAGCTGAGATTCTCGCAGCACTGCAGCAGGCGGAAAAACCCATCAGCGCGACAAGCTTTGCTAAAGAATTTGGCGTGAGTCGTCAGATTGTGGTTGGTGATGTCGCTTTATTACGAGCAGCAGGTGAGGATATCATCGCAACTGCGCGCGGATATTTACTGGAGCGTGAGTCAGAGAAATTATTTAGTAAAATTGCCGTACAGCATGCACCTGAACAAACGGAAGAAGAACTTCGTACGATTATTGAACATGGCGGTGAGGTCGTTGATGTAATAGTGGAGCATCCCTTATATGGGGAATTAGTCGGCGGACTGCATTTGGCGACTGAACAAGATGTTGATCGATTTATTAAAGAAGCCAATGGATCGCGGGTGACGCTCTTATCTGAGTTGACAGGCGGCATTCATCTTCACACGATCGCATATGAGACATTGGATGATTTATTAGAAATCAAACACGCTCTTTCAGAAAAAGGTATATTATATGAAGAATAAACGCTAAACTAAAAAAGAAAAACACACGAAAGAACTAACTTCTTATTAAAAGCAGCATAAAAAAATAAAAGCCGAACAATCCTATTTCTATCGATTCCGATAGTACATGGTCGTTCGGCTTTTATTAAGTATTTTTTAGATCAATCACTTTAATCTACTCAATGACTAACACGCCATCTTTCAAATGCAAGGGGTTCTTTTCATCAATATGATCATAGAACATAATGCCGTTGATATGATCAATCTCATGTTGTACGACGATTGCGTTATAATTTTTCAACCGAATCTTATGTTTTTCGCCTTCCGAGTCAAAATAAGAAACAGTGATGCGCGCAGCACGAACCACGTAGCCTGGTACTTCGCGATCGACTGACAGACAGCCTTCGCCTTCACCTAAACAAGCTTCTTGAACTGAGTGGCTCAAAATTTTCGGATTATACATGACGGTACTGATGCCGTTCTCCGGTTTTTCTGGGTCAACGCTAGGAACGTGAACCGCGATAATCCGTTTTGAGATATCTAATTGGGGAGCCGCTAAACCAACTCCGCCTCGTAGATTTAATTCTTCTGCCTTCACAGGGTCTTGACTATTTTTAAGAAACTGCAACATTTCTTTGCCAAGCTCCACATCTTCAGCAGTTGGAGGAATCGGGACTTCTTTGGCGACAGCTCGCAAAGTCGGATGGCCTTCCCGAATAATATCATCCATTGTGATCATTAAAAAATCTCCTCTCAAGACTTTAATTTCATCACGTTAGTTTAACACAAAAAGTAAGTAAGGTAAAAAAACTGTTTTTAATAAAGCTGTTCTTTAAAAAAATTGTAATGATTCTAAAAGAGTAGTTTAAATTGCTGTACAGCTTGATTTTTTGGAGTAAATCAAGTAAAGTGTTAGAGTGTGCAAAGCGCACCACCTATCACTTGGTTGGGCGATTCACCAACGCTCTACTCAGTCATAGGAAGAAAAAAGGAAGAGGTGAAAACCATGGCATTATCAAAAGAACGTAAAAACGAAATCATCAATGAATTTGCTCGCCATGAAGGAGATACTGGTTCTCCAGAAGTACAAATCGCTGTATTGACGGAAGAAATCAATCAACTAAATGAGCATGCACGTGTCCACAAAAAAGACCACCATTCATATCGCGGTCTAATGAAAAAAGTTGGTCATCGTCGTAACTTGCTAGCTTACTTACGTAAGAACGAAGTACAACGTTACCGTGAATTAATCCAACGTCTAGGACTACGTCGTTAATTCGTACTACTATTGAAGTGAGGTTCCTAGGAATCTCACTTTTTTTGACAGTTGCGTTTTTTCCAGTTTTAGTTGGTGAAAAAGAAATTATTACCAACTATAGATCAAGCAGTTTAGCGCAATGTTATGCGTACGAGAACAAAAGAATTTTACGCCAGTAACATTCATTCATTATTAACGAGCTGGCTGCTGAGGTTTCAAATAGTAATTATCTGAGCTCAACTCAGAAAAAATAAAATCCCTTTGATTGGCGTGTTGTCACTCTACTAACCAAATGCAAGAAGCGAAGGATTTCGCTGTTTCCATTTGTTTAGTAGCGTCGCACTGGTCAAAGGAAAAAGGAGAAATTATGTCAGAAAAACAAGTTTTTAAAACCACTTGGGGCGGGCGCCCTCTGCAAGTTGAAATTGGTCAGCTTGCTAAACAAGCCAATGGTGCAGTATTAGTTCGTTACGGTGATACCGTTGTATTAAGTGCAGCAGTTGCTTCAAAAGAAGCGAAGGATTTCGACTTTTTCCCATTAACGATTAATTATGAAGAAAAAATGTATGCGGTTGGGAAAATTCCTGGCGGCTTCATCAAACGTGAAGGACGTCCAAGTACGGAAGCGACTTTAACTGCCCGTTTAATCGACCGTCCGATTCGTCCAATGTTCGCGGATGGGTTCCGTAACGAAGTCCAAGTAACGAACTTCGTAATGAGTGTTGAACAAGATTGCACACCAGCAATGGCTGCGATGTTTGGTTCTTCATTGGCGTTAGCCATTTCAGATATTCCATTCGAAGGCCCGATCGCTGGTGTTGATGTTGGTCGAGTGAATGGCGAATATGTACTGAATCCAACGGAAGAACAACATGCGGAGTCAGATATCGACTTAACAGTGGCTGGAACAAAACAAGCCATCAACATGGTAGAATCTGGTGCTAAAGAAGTTTCTGAAGAAGATATGCTAGGAGCATTATTATTTGGTTTTGACGCAATCAAAGAATTAGTTGCTTTCCAAGAAGAAATCGTTGCCGCTGTCGGCAAAGAAAAAATGGAAATCAAATTATTACAAGTTGATCCTGAGTTGAAGAAAGAAATCTTTGATGGCTATTATCAAACAATGAAAACAGCCGTAATGACCATGGATAAATTGGCTCGTGAAGACGAGATCGAAAAAGTTAAAGAAACCGTCAAAGAAGTGTACGCAGAGAAATTTGCGGATCATGAAGAAGAAGCGCAATTAACTAAAGAAGTGAAACAAATCGCCGAAGATCTTGAGAAAGATGTGGTTCGCGAATTGATCACGATCGATAAGATTCGTCCGGATGGCCGTAAATTGGATGAAATCCGTCCATTAGCCGCTGAAACTGGGTTATTGCCTCGTGTTCACGGATCAGGTCTGTTCACTCGTGGACAAACCCAAGCGTTATCTGCTTGTACCTTGGCACCATTAGGTGAACACCAAATCATTGATGGTCTTGGAACAGTTGAGAGCAAACGATTCATCCATCATTATAACTTCCCACAATTCTCTGTTGGTTCAACGGGACGTGCAGGTTCTCCTGGTCGTCGTGAAATCGGACATGGAGCGTTGGGTGAACGTGCCTTAGCGCAAATTATTCCAAGTGAAGAAGATTTCCCTTACACAATCCGTTTAGTAGCGGAAGTATTGGAATCAAACGGTTCTTCTTCTCAAGCAAGTATCTGTGCCGGAACCTTGGCATTGATGGATGCTGGTGTGCCAATCAAAGCACCAGTTGCTGGGATCGCAATGGGACTTGTCTCTGATGGGGAAAACTATACGATCTTAACCGATATTCAAGGTCTAGAAGATCACCTTGGCGATATGGACTTTAAAGTTGCTGGTACAAAAGATGGTATCACAGCTCTACAAATGGATATCAAAATCCAAGGAATCACAGAACAAATCTTGACTGAAGCATTAACACAAGCAAAACAAGCCCGTTTGGAAATTCTTGAAGTATTGACAGATACGTTGGCTACACCGCGTGAAGAATTAAGCCCATATGCACCGAAGATTGAAATGATCCAAATCGATCCAGATAAGATCAAAACAGTTATCGGTAAAGGCGGCGACACTATTAACGGGATCATTGATGAAACCGGCGTGAAGATCGATATTGATCAAGAAGGGAACGTCAGCATTGCTTCTTCAGATGCAGACATGATCAAGAAAGCAATCAAGATCATTGAAGAATTAACGAAAGAAGTTAAAGTCGGTGAAGTTTATTTAGGTAAAGTCGTTCGTATTGAGAAATTCGGCGCTTTCGTAAACTTAATCAAAGGCAAAGACGCTTTGGTTCACATTTCTCAGCTTGCGAATGAACGTGTGAATAAAGTGGAGGATGTCGTAAAATTAGGCGATGAAGTACTCGTTAAAGTTACAGAGATCGATCGTCAAGGTCGTGTAAATGCTTCTCGCAAAGCCTTGTTGAAGGAAGAAGAAAGTAAAAAAGAAGAAAAATAGTTTCTAATTTGAGGTTATTCTTTGACAATCCTCTCTGGAAACTGGATAATACGGTTAAGTTTTAGGGGAGTAGCGACATAGAGCCTGGCTCTATGCTTTTAGATCAACAACTAGTGCATAGCACTGGTCTAAGAGATAATTTGCAAGACCTAAACAATAGTGAGAGCTGTTGTTTAGGTCTTTTTTGCGAGTTTCTATATGTTTTAGCGTTGTTAGGAAAGTGACTTTGTTTACACTAGACGAACTGTCAGTTTCATTTTTCACATAACATAAAATGCAATCATAAAAACAGATGAAAAACGTGCTTATAAGAGAAAATGACTGCAACGAGCCTAAAGCTTAATATAAAGAATCAATACCGCTTCAGCATTGGCTGTAATAGGAGTGTGCAAAATGGAAAAGAAGAAAGATCATATTAAGAAGCTTTCGGCAGCTGGATTGCTGATTGCGATGGGGGTTGTTTACGGAGATATCGGGACAAGCCCATTGTATGTAATGAAAGCTATCTTGGAAGAAAATGGTGGGTTGAGTACTGTCACGCAAGATTTTGTTCTTGGAGCAGTCTCCCTTGTTTTTTGGACCGTCATGCTGTTAACGACGGTCAAATATGTGCTGATTGCTTTAAAAGCAGACAATCATGGTGAAGGAGGAATCTTCTCTTTATACACCTTAGTGCGAAAAGGCGGGAAGTATTTAATCGTGCCTGCGATGATTGGCGGAGCAGCGCTATTAGCCGATGGAGTATTGACACCAGCCGTGACAGTTACGACGGCAATCGAAGGGTTGAGAGGAATTCCAGGTTTCTATCAAGAATTCGGTAATAATCAAAATATTATCGTGATTATTACTTTAGTGATTTTGCTCTTTCTATTTTTGATCCAACGATTTGGAACGGATTTTGTTGGAAAGGCTTTTGGTCCCATCATGTTTCTGTGGTTTACGTTTTTAGGTTTAATGGGCTTATTAAACATTCCTTATGATTTTGGTGTGATCAAGGCGTTGAATCCTTATTATGCCGTTCACTTATTATTCAGTCCTGATAATAAAATGGGTATCTTTATTTTAGGAAGTATCTTCTTGGCAACGACTGGTGCAGAAGCTCTTTACTCTGATATGGGACATGTAGGTAAAAAGAATATCCATATCAGCTGGCCCTACGTTTTACTTTGTCTGATGTTGAATTACGCTGGACAGGCTGCATGGATTTTGCATGCTAAAGGAGATGCGGCGATCGAAGGCATCGAAAATTTGAATCCCTTCTTCCAAATATTGCCAGAGGGCTGGATGATTTTTGGAGTCGTCTTTGCGACCATTGCTGCAGTCATAGCTTCTCAAGCATTGATTTCAGGATCATTTACATTGGTTTCTGAGGCAATCAAGTTAAAACTCTTACCAAGAATGCGGATTATCTATCCTGGTAAAAGTATTGGACAGATGTATATTCCAGCAATCAATATGATTTTATGGGCAGCATGTTCATTGATTGTTCTGACTTTCCGTACGTCTAGTCATATGGAGGCGGCTTATGGACTGTCCATTACAGTTACAATGCTGATGACCACGTTCTTGCTGTATCACTACCTGCTGCAAAAAGGAACATCTCGGTTTTTGGCACTATTAATGTTAGTCTTTTTCGGAACGCTAGAAGGTTTCTTCTTCATCTCAAGTGTGACTAAATTTTTCCACGGCGGTTTTGTAGCCGTCGCAATGGCACTATTGATCTTGAGTGTCATGTACATCTGGTACCGAAGCAATCGTGTACAGGAAAATACTAGCCAAGATGTGAACTTCAAAGACTATCTTCCACAGTTACAAGAATTACACGATGATAACAAGATTCCATATTATCAGACGAACGTGGTATTTCTGGTCCCGCGTTTGGATGGGGATCAGATTCCACAGCAATTTATTTATTCGATTTTAGATAAACGATTGAAGCGAGCAAAAGTTTATTGGTTCGTGAATGTGGAAGTAACAGATGAGCCTTACACGGAAGAATATAGTATCGATATGATGGGAACGGATTTTATTGTGAAGGTCAAACTTTATTTGGGATTTCGTATTTCCCAAGACGTCAATGTTTATTTACGTCAGATCATCCATGATTTGATGAAGCAAGGACGTTTGCCAAAACAACCGCAACATTACTCATTGACACCGGGACGCCAAGTTGGTGACTTCCGCTTTGTGATGATTCAAGAAGTGCTGTCGAATATGACGAAATTAGATAAATGGGATCGTCAAGTGATGCAGGCACGACTCGCCATCAAACACCATACGGTTACTCCGGAGCGCTGGTTTGGGATCGAATATAGTGAAGTAACTTATGAGACAGTTCCATTAATTGTAGGTGAAACTAGAAAAACATGGCTTAAAGAGCGGAAAATGTGATCCTATCATGTAGGTGATTTAATTGGCTCTATTCAAAACATTTATACAGATTAAGAACTTTTGGCTTGAATAAGCATCAAAAGTTCTTTTCTTTTTATTTGAAATAAGTTAAATTAAGATTAAAAAAGAATGAAGGTGAGGGGTGCAGGATGGAAATGACGATTTCAGGATTGCGAGATAAATTGTATAAGGCAGATAATGATCAGTTAATAGAGTTGCTTTGTCAGGTATATAAACATTCGGAGGTTGCTCAACAGATTGTTGATTCACGCTTTTTAGGCGATGATTACGGAATGCGCTTGGCAAAAACAACAAATCAAAGGTTAGAGAAAGCTTTTTTTCCACATGGAGAAATCGATCGTTCTTTAGTAAAAGCGGAAGAATTGTTGAGAAAGTTTCGCAAAAGCTGTCAAAATCAGCGCGCCTTGATTGACGTAGAATTGTATTTTGTTGAATGCGGCTTAGATTTTGTGGGGATTTTTGGAGAATCAGAAGGCATTAAAGAATTGTTGATTATGAGCTATGCATCGGCAGTAGCACGAATTTTGGAAGACGATTCGCAGATGTACTTCCAGATTTATTTTGCACGATGCAACCAAATTATCGATATGGCTAAGGATTTTACTTCAGAGTTTTCTCAGAATATGTTGGATGTATATTGCCAACTAGCAAAAGAGTGAGGTTAGCCCTCACTCTTTATTTGTAGATGTAGTTGTTGTTCCTGATCCAATTTCTTCAAGTGTCGCATTGCTTTAAAGTATGAAGTCAGCAAGACGGCCGTTGATCCCATCCAAGCTAATGGTGAAGCAAATGCTGCACCGGCAAAACCGAATGCGTGTGTCAAAATAATAGCTGCAAAGGAGCGCATGACAAGTTCCATAATCCCGGCAATCGTTGGGATTTTTGCTTGACCTAAACCCTGCAGAGTGTAGCGTAAGATAAATAGAATGGCTAAAACCCAGTATAAAGAGCCGTTGATAGTGAAATAAATCTGTGCAAGTTCGAAGACACGAGTTTCAGTGCTATTAACGAAAAGTGCGACAAAAAAGCGGCCGCAGGTTATGACTAGAAGCCCAGCAAAGATACTGAATGCTCCGCTCATCAATAAGCATTGTTTCACGCCTTGTAAAATACGTCCATATTCTTTGGCCCCTAGATTTTGTGCAGTAAAGGTCGCCATAGTGATTCCAAATGACATCATAGGTAAGATGGCGAATTGATCGATACGGCTTGCAGTAGTTTGAGCTGCTACAACATCAGTTCCTAAGGTATTTAAAGCTGATTGCAAAATGACGGCACCAATCGCAATAATAGATGATTGGAAGCCCATTGGCAGTGCTGCATTCAAATGCACACGCAAATCTGCTTTATCCAAAGAAAAATGTTTCCGGCCGATCTGCAGTAAAGGGATTTTTTTTCGAATGAACCACACACACATCAAGCTAGCAGCTACTTGAGCAATAACCGTCGCAAACCCTGCTCCTGCAACACCCATGTGAAAATAAATAATGAATACTAAATCCAGAACGACATTGATTACAACCGCAAAAGCTAAGAAAAATAGCGGTGTGCGGCTGTCGCCTAACGCTCGTACCATATTGGATAATAAATTGAAGCTCATTGAAGCAAAAATTCCGGCCAATATTATTGAAATAAATTTTTGCGCTTGATCCAATAGTTCTGGCGGGGTTTGCATCAATAATAGTAACGGTCGTAAGAATATCAGACTCAAAACGGTTAAGACGATTGTTACTCCCAGGCTAATGAGAATCGAGGAAGCAAAGCTTTTTCGGACACCTTGAATATCTTGGGCGCCAAAACGTTGTGCAGTTATAATTGATAAGCCTGCAGTCAAACCTTGTGCAAATCCGATAATCAAAAAACTGACACTGCTGGTAGCTCCTACTGCGGCCAATGCATCTTTTCCTAATGTCTGACCAACAACTACCATGTCGACCATGCTATAAAATTGCTGAAAAACATTTCCTACAAATAAGGGCAAGGCGAACAGAATGATCAGCTTTGCCGGATTTCCGTGAGTTAACTCTTTCATCTTTTTCCCGCTTTCTAATAAAATTTTCTGATTGATATTACCACAATATTTTCTGAAAGCAAGAGGATCGAGTAAAAAGTTAAGAAAAAAAGACAACCCTTAAGAAAGGTTGTCTGAAAGATTAGCGTTGACGGATCTCATTCGGTAATAAAATGGTTTGACGGTTGCCGTCATCATAAGCATAGACTTCTTGTGGGAAATCATAAGAAAAACCAAACGGCAGGTCAATCCCCATCTCAACCTCGCTGCCTTCTTGGGAGAAGTGCATCGTGACACGTCCATTATTGTTGATCAAATCAAAACTTAAGATATTGTCTAATGGGATCAAGCCCTTTAAGTCTAAGTCAATGATATACCAGATACTATCAATCAGCTCGCCTGGCAAGCTGGACACCACACCGACAGAGGCATAACGACTTTTTTTCGAATCAAATGTTTCAAACATAGATTTTCCTCCTTTAGTTGGAATCACTTACTAAAAGTACAAGTAAGCTTTGTAGTGCCTTATTGTAAATCTTTTTATCAAAAAAGACCACTCATTGTACTTGGTATATAAGAAAAACTAAATAATTAGCTACTTAAAGTAGGGAAGAAATTCTTCTTTATCTACTGTAATTTGATAAAAAAGAGACATGCCGGAATATTTCCGGCACATCTTAACAAATAGTTATTCTTCTGTTGATTCACCGATGACTTCTGGTTGAGTACCTTCAGATACTTCGCCTTCTGCAGGAAGTTCTTGAGCTTCTTGTACAGAAGCGACTTGTTCTTCTGCATCCGTTACAATCGTATAATCAGGGTTCTTAGGTAGATCGCTGATTGAGATTGATTGACCGATTTCTAGTCCAGAGATGTCAACTTCAATACCTTCTGGTAATTTTTCTGGTGTTGCAGAGACAATTACTGTATAAAGTGTTTGGGCAAGCACTCCGCCAGCCTTCACGCCAACAGCTTCACCGACTAGATTAATTTCTGTTTCAGCTTCAGTTTCTTCTGACAAGTTTACAGATACTAATTCAACATGTGTTAAACGATGAGTAAAAGTATCTAATTGAGTCTCACGTAATAATGTGTTTACTTTCTTTCCGCCAATTTCAACAGTAAAAACAGTATTTGCACCATTTTCACGCAATAATCTTGAAAATTCACGCTCGTCGATTGAAATAGGTGTGCTTTCAACCTTGTACCCATTGACGATTGCGGGAACTTTTCCTTCATGACGTAATTTGTTACGAACGGAACGAGGACGAGTTGCTCTTTCTTCTACTTTCAATGATACTGCCATAACCAAATTCCTCCTTAAAATGTGACTGTCTGTGGTTAAGCAGACAGATTTTATTTAAGTGACGGGTTATTCTCAGCACAATGGCTTTGCGAAAAAAACGCAAAAAGACAGTCGTATACACAACTGTCCAAAAAAAGTCTAAGTACAACTTTCTCTACCAGGTCATAACGCTGTGTATGAGAAACCTTTTAACACCGAAGTGTCGATTCACTTAATCATACGAATCTCTGACTCGTATAATTAAATTCTAGGTCTAATCTAATCGAAATGCAAGCATTAACTTCCTGCTGGTTTTGAGTAAAGAGTGATTTTATCAGTGGAAATGCGCTAGTGTAGAGGTTTTAGAGAGGAAATTAATTATTTAATAGAGCATGATTTACAGGCAAAAGATAAACCGTACTGTTCTTCAAAAGTGAATAAAACGTAAATGCCAAGCTTGAGGGTTTTGTCTTCTATATAAAATTCGGTATAATAAGTCCGACAGATTTGAAGGAGACCAACATGCGCTTAGATAAGGTGATAGAACAAAATCTTAAAACGTCTCGAAAAGAGATGAAACGTCTGTTTCTTATGAAGAAGGTTTTTGTTGATGGGGCAATCGAGCTTAATCAGCATCGAAATGTCGACAGTCAGCTCCATGAGATTCTTGTTGATGGTCAAAAATTGAAAACGAGTCATGTATATTATTTACTGAATAAACCAGCAGGTGTTGTGACAGCCAAGAAAGATGCAAAACTTCAAACAGTAACACAGTTAGTGGGGGAAGAAGACCGCCCTGCCGCTTTATATCCAGTCGGCCGCTTAGATCGAGATACAAAAGGATTATTACTTTTGACGGACAATGGACAATTAGGTTATGATCTTTTGCAGCCGCATGCTAAAGTTGCAAAGCTGTATCGTGCAACAGTTAATGAAACAGTGACCACAGCAGATGTGGCGGCTTTTGAAAAAGGGATAATTTTTCACGGTGGGATACGTTGTCAGCCAGCACAGTTGAAAATTCTGAATTCAGAAGCTGGAAATTCGGAGGTTCTGCTGACTATCCAAGAAGGCAAGTTTCATCAAGTCAAAAAGATGTTTTTGGCTCGTGGGAAAAAAGTGACTAGTCTGGTGCGCCTTGCAATGGGGCCGTTGATTTTACCAGAAGACTTAGCAGAAGGTGCTTATCGATCGTTGACGCTAGCTGAGCTTCGACAATTAAAAACATACTTTAGATAGAAGGTTTGAAAATGGGATACGAAACAATTTTATTTGATATTGATGATACTTTACTGGATTTTAAGGCAGCGGAAGAGCAAGCTTTAAGCTGGCTATTTCAAGATATGGGGGTAGAGCCCTCCCTATCAGTGAAAAATAATTATAAAAAAATGAATCAAGGATTCTGGCGTGACCATGAAGCAGGGTTGCTTTCGCGCCAAGAACTGTTAGATAACCGCTTCCGTTTATTTTTTGAGCAGTATGAACGAGAGGTTGATGGTCCGAGGACAGAAGCTCGTTATCGGCACTATTTAAATCAAGGGCATCAGTTGATCTCAAACAGCCTAGAAGTCGTGGAGAACTTAAGTCAGAAAAAAGATCTTTATGTAGTTACTAATGGAGTCTCTGCAACGCAGCACCAACGTCTAAAAAAATCAGGACTGGCTCCTTATTTTAAGAAATTGTTTATTTCGGAAGAGATGGGTGTCCATAAACCGATGAAAGAATTCTTTGACATTGTTTTTGCTGAGATTCCTCAGTTGGATAAAGAAAAGACCGTAATCGTTGGTGATTCTTTAACTTCAGACATCAAAGGTGGGCAAACTGCTGGGATAGATACGATCTGGATGAATCCACAGGGAAAAGAAGCAATGGAAATCAAACCAACATTTCAGATTAAAAAATTAACTGACCTCTATCAGATTTTAGAAGAATTTTAAGTTTTTGATAGTAATTTGGCGATGTTTCGCTATAATAGGACTAATGAAAAACGAAAGAGGTTTTATTTGCATGGAAAACAAGCCGATCATTATTGGTGTAACGGGCGGTTCGGGAAGTGGAAAAACAAGTGTTAGCCGCGCGATTTACAATCGGTTTCCCAATCATTCGATTATGATGCTGGAGCACGATTCTTATTATAAGGACCAAAGCGGTATCAGCTTTGAGGAACGGTTAAAAACAAATTATGATCATCCGTTTGCGTTTGACACAGATTTATTAATCGAGCATTTAAAAGAGTTAACGAAATACCAATCGGTAGAAGTGCCGATCTATGATTACGTAAAGCATACCCGCAGTGAAAAAGTCTATGTGCAAGAACCCAAAGAGGTCATTATCTTGGAAGGGATCTTAATTCTTGAGGACGAACGTTTACGCGATTTGATGGATATAAAGATCTATGTAGATACTGATGATGACATTCGGATCATTCGTCGTATCAAACGAGATATGAACGAGCGTGGTCGGACTCTAGAATCAGTTATCGACCAATACTTGACAGTAGTTAAGCCGATGTACCACCAATTTATTGAACCGACCAAACGCTACGCAGACATCATCGTACCAGAAGGCGGAGAAAATCATGTAGCTATCGATCTGATTGCGACAAAAGTAGCGAGTTTTTTGAATCATGAGTAAAAAGAGCAAGACAGAAAGTTTTCTGTCTTGCTCTTTTTAACAATTTTTTATGATGCGGCCGAGAAGACTCGAACTTCCACGGTATTGCTACCACTAGCGCCTGAAGCTAGCGCGTCTGCCAATTCCGCCACGACCGCAAAGAAAGCACGTATTTATTTTAGCATAAAAAATTGATTATGACAGCGAAAAAGATGCGATGCTAAATGAAAAATCCCGACTCAGTTAATAAGTCGGGAAAAATGTTATAAGTAGTATTTTTTAGCGACTGTTAAGTCGTCGTTCAAGTCATAAACAAGCGGTTGACCTGTTGGGATTTCTAAGTCCATGATATCTTCGTCAGAAATACCTTCAATGTGTTTAGCTAATGCACGCAGTGAGTTGCCGTGCGCTGCTACTAAAACAGTTTTGCCGTCTTTCAAAGCAGGAGCGATTTCATCTTGCCAGAAAGGTAATGCACGTTCTAGAGTAACTTTTAAGTTTTCTCCACCAGGGATATCGCGAGGATCCATCATTGCATAACGACGATCTTGTGCTGCTGAGCCTTCATCAGTTGCTTCCATCAATGGAGGTAATACATCGTATGAACGACGCCAGATGTGAACTTGTTCGTCACCGTATTTTTCAGCGGTTTCTTTTTTGTTCAGGCCTTGCAATTTACCATAGTGACGTTCGTTTAAGCGCCAAGATTTGATTGTTGGTACCCAAAGTTGATCGGAGTTTTCTAAGATCAAGTCACAAGTTTTGATTGCACGAGTTAAAACAGATGTATATGCAACATCGAATTCAATTCCTGCTTCTTTGATTTTACGGCCGCCTTCTTTTGCTTCTTCGACACCTTCTGGAGCCAAGTCAACGTCTGCCCAGCCAGTAAATTGATTCAATTTGTTCCATTCACTTAAGCCGTGACGAGAAAAAACTAATTTTGGCATAACATTCTCTCCTTTGAAATTTCTGAAATTTTCAATTCCTGATTCATTGTACAATGTTTCCGCCATGATTTCCATTAAATTGAGTGTGTTTTTTATCAAATCACATGCTTTAAAGGGATTTTTATAAAATTATTTTGCTGGAGTTTCTAAAATTTTTGGCCCTTCAGTAGTGCCGACAATTACACGAGAGATCATATCGATAAATAAGCCATGCTCAACAACACCGACACAAGCATCAAGTTCTTCAGCGAGTGCATGTGGATTTTCAATAGTTTCTAAATGAAGGTCAATAATGTAATGCCCTCCATCTGTAGTTAAGAGTTCATTAGCATCATCCATGCGCCATGTTGGCTCGTAACCTTTTGATTCAAACAGACGAAAGACGTTGTGACTGCCGAATGGCACGACTTCAACAGGTAAAGAAAATTGCCCCAACTTATTAACCATTTTGCTTTCGTCTACAATCCAGATGCAATCCTTTGAATAGGTTGCCACTACTTTTTCGAAGAGCAGCGCTGCACCGCCGCCTTTGATTCCTTGAAAGTCATTGCTGATTTCATCTGCACCATCAATTGTAAGGTCGACCGATTCTACATCGTCAATTGCTTTTAAGGGAATACCTAATTCTTTTGCCTGTTCTTCTGTTTTAGAGGAAGTCACAACACCTGTAATCTTTAAGCCTTCCTCATTCACTCGACGACCTAATTCCTTCACTAAATAATAAGCTGTTGATCCAGTACCTAGCCCAACGGTCATTCCGTCTTTGACAAATTTTGCTGCTTCAATCCCAACTGATTCTTTCAAATTCATTGAAAAATCCCACCTTTTGTTAAGTTACGTTCATTGTAATCGCAAAAAAAGAAAAAAGATAGCCTTTTAAGTAAAAAAGACCAAAAAAATGAATGCGGTTTATTTGCTGGGAATCTGGGAATTAACAAACTATTTATTTTACGAATAAGAATTTTCTTATTTGGATATTTTTCTAAAGGGCTGGTTACAACATTAATAGTAGAAAAAAACTCTGAATAGTTTGTTGACAGCTAAAATCAATCATGGTATGCTATCAAAGGTGCTTTGTGAACAGGTCTCTCGATAGAGACGTGCTGACTGTGTCGAAGTACAGCTTGATAGAGAATGCAGGGATGCATTATTTTTTATCGCAGAAAAAGAACCACACGGATGTGTGGTACTAGGAAGCGAATCGAGGAAGGAGGAAACAAGGAATGCCTACAATTAATCAATTAGTACGTAAACCTCGTAAATCAAAGGTGGAAAAATCAAATTCACCAGCATTGAACAAAGGATATAACAGCTTTAAGAAAGCTCAAACAAATGTGAACTCACCACAAAAACGTGGAGTTTGTACACGTGTGGGGACTATGACGCCTAAGAAACCTAACTCAGCGTTACGTAAATATGCTCGTGTTCGTTTGTCAAACTTGATCGAAGTAACAGCTTATATTCCAGGTATCGGCCATAACCTACAAGAACATAGTGTTGTTCTATTACGTGGTGGTCGTGTAAAAGACTTACCAGGGGTACGTTACCATATCGTTCGTGGCGCACTAGATACTGCTGGTGTTAACGATCGTAAACAAAGCCGTTCTAAATACGGTACTAAAAAACCTAAAGCTTAATCAAACGAATAGATAAAGACATATTTTCGAAAAGGAGGAGTTACGTATGACTCGTAAGGGAGCTATCGCAAAACGCGACGTTTTGCCAGATCCTATGTATAACTCTAAGCTAGTAACTCGTTTAATCAACCGTGTAATGGTTGATGGAAAACGCGGAACTGCTTCAAATATTGTATACAATGCTTTTAGCACAATCAAAGAATCAACAGGAAATGATCCGTTAGAAGTTTTCGAACAAGCAATGGAAAATATCATGCCTGTACTAGAAGTTAAAGCCCGCCGTGTTGGGGGATCTAACTACCAAGTACCCGTTGAAGTACGTCCAGAACGTCGTACTACTTTAGGATTGCGTTGGGTTGTAAACTTCGCTCGTCTACGCGGCGAACATACAATGGAAGAACGCTTAGCGAAAGAACTTATGGATGCTGCTAACAACACTGGCGCTTCTGTAAAAAAACGCGAAGATACACACAAAATGGCGGAAGCCAACCGTGCATTTGCTCATTATCGTTGGTAAGATATTTTCTGCTGACGAAGGTCAACAGATGTCTGACCGAACCATGCTAATTTAATAGAAGAGAGGAGCAAACAAAGAAATGGCAAGAGAATTTTCTCTAGACAATACTCGTAATATCGGGATCATGGCTCACGTTGATGCTGGTAAAACAACAACAACAGAGCGTGTCTTATACTACACTGGTAAAATCCATAAAATTGGAGAAACTCACGAAGGCGCTTCTCAAATGGACTGGATGGAACAAGAACAAGAACGTGGTATCACGATTACATCTGCCGCTACTACAGCGCAATGGAAAGGTCACCGCGTAAATATCATTGATACCCCAGGACACGTGGACTTCACAATCGAAGTTCAACGTTCATTACGTGTACTTGACGGTGCAGTAACTGTATTGGACTCACAATCAGGTGTAGAACCACAAACAGAAACTGTCTGGCGTCAAGCAACAGAATATGGCGTTCCGCGTATCGTATTCTGTAACAAAATGGACAAAATCGGTGCTGACTTCCTTTACTCAGTAAGCACTTTACATGATCGTTTGCAAGCAAATGCTCATCCAATCCAATTACCAATTGGTGCGGAAGATGATTTCACTGGAATTATTGACTTAGTCAAAATGAAAGCTGAGATTTACACAAACGATTTAGGTACAGAAATTCAAGAAACTGAAATTCCTGCTGACTATCAGGGATTAGCTGAAGAATGGCGCGAAAAATTAGTTGAGGCTGTAGCTGATACTGATGAAGACCTAATGATGAAATTCTTGGAAGGTGAAGAAATCACTGAAGAAGAATTGAAAGCAGGTATCCGTAACGCGACTTTAGCGGTAGATTTCTACCCAGTTTTATGTGGTTCAGCCTTCAAGAACAAAGGTGTTCAATTGATGTTGGATGCAGTCATCGACTATCTTCCAGCGCCAACTGATGTACCTGCGATCAAAGGTTTCAACCCTAAAACTGACGAAGAAACTGAACGTCCTGCAGACGATTCAGCTCCATTTTCATCACTAGCGTTTAAAGTAATGACTGACCCGTTCGTAGGTCGTCTAACTTTCTTCCGTGTGTACTCAGGTGTGCTAAACTCTGGTTCATACGTGTTGAATGCTTCTAAAGGCAAACGTGAACGTATCGGACGTATTCTACAAATGCACGCGAATACTCGTAAAGAAATCGAAACGGTTTATTCAGGAGATATCGCAGCTGCTGTTGGTTTGAAAGATACAACTACTGGGGATACGCTTTGTGATGAAAAATCACCAGTTATCCTTGAATCTATCGAATTCCCTGATCCAGTTATCGAAGTTGCTGTTGAGCCTAAATCAAAAGCTGACCAAGATAAGATGGGTGTGGCGCTACAAAAACTTGCTGAAGAAGATCCTTCATTCCGCGTTGAAACAAACGTTGAAACTGGCGAAACAGTTATCGCTGGTATGGGTGAACTTCACTTAGACGTTTTAGTAGACCGCATGCGTCGTGAATTTAAAGTAGATGCAAACGTAGGAGCGCCTCAAGTATCTTATCGTGAAACTTTCCGTGCTTCAACAAATGCAGAAGGTAAGTTTGTACGTCAGTCAGGTGGTAAAGGTCAATACGGTCACGTATGGATTGAATTTACACCTAACGAAGAAGGTAAAGGCTTCGAATTCGAAAATGCAATTGTCGGTGGTGTGGTTCCTCGTGAATACATCCCAGCAGTTGAAAAAGGATTAGAAGACGCAATGGCAAACGGTGTGTTAGCTGGGTATCCATTAGTTGACATTAAAGCTAAGCTTTATGATGGTTCATACCATGATGTCGATTCAAATGAAACAGCCTTCCGTGTAGCAGCTTCTATGGCTCTACGTGCGGCAGCTAAGAAAGCTAGCCCATCAATCCTTGAACCAATGATGAAAGTTACGATCACTGTTCCAGAAGATTACTTAGGTGATGTGATGGGTCACGTAACTGCTCGTCGTGGACGTGTTGAAGGTATGGAAGCGCATGGTAACGCACAAATCGTTAACGCAATCGTGCCGTTAGCTGAAATGTTCGGTTACGCAACAACGCTTCGTTCATCAACGCAAGGACGTGGAACATTCATGATGGTCTTTGACCACTATGAAGATGTACCTAAATCTGTTCAAGAGGAAATTATTAAGAAAAACGGCGGCAAAGCTGAATAATTCTTAAAAGTCAATTGGTTTTTGACTGCTTTTTCTAAAAGAACTGTATTTTTAGTAACGTTTCATGTAAAATAATTAACTGATGATATGGGCTCGCAGCGCTTTTGCGGTGCGGACCTATCAGATAAAAAATAATCTCATTTACTTAGGAGGAACAATTTAAATGGCTAAAGAAAAATTTGACCGTTCAAAACCCCATGTTAACATTGGTACTATCGGACACGTTGACCATGGTAAAACTACTTTAACTGCTGCAATTACAACTGTACTTGCTAAACAAGGCGGAGCAGAAGCAATGGATTACGCTTCAATCGATGGTGCACCTGAAGAACGCGAACGTGGGATCACTATCAACACTTCTCACGTAGAATACGAAACTGACAACCGTCACTATGCTCACGTTGACTGCCCAGGACACGCGGACTACGTTAAAAACATGATCACTGGTGCTGCACAAATGGACGGAGCTATCTTAGTAGTATCTGCTGCTGATGGCCCTATGCCTCAAACTCGTGAACACATCTTGTTATCTCGTAACGTTGGTGTTCCTTACATCGTTGTATTCTTAAACAAAATGGATATGGTTGACGATGAAGAATTACTAGAATTAGTTGAAATGGAAGTTCGTGACTTATTAACTGAATACGACTTCCCAGGCGACGACACTCCAGTTATCGCAGGTTCAGCTTTGAAAGCTTTAGAAGGCGATGCTTCATACGAAGAAAAAATCTTAGAATTAATGGCTGCTGTTGACGAATACATCCCAACACCAGTTCGTGATACTGACAAACCATTCATGATGCCAGTCGAAGACGTATTCTCAATCACTGGTCGTGGTACTGTTGCAACTGGTCGTGTTGAACGTGGACAAGTTCGCGTTGGTGACGAAGTTGAAATCGTAGGTATCGCTGAAGACACTGCTAAAACAACTGTAACAGGTGTTGAAATGTTCCGTAAATTATTAGATTACGCTGAAGCAGGAGACAACATTGGTGCGTTATTGCGTGGGGTTGCACGTGAAGACATCCAACGTGGACAAGTATTGGCTAAACCAGCTTCAATTACTCCACATACAAAGTTCTCTGCAGAAGTTTACGTTTTAACTAAAGAAGAAGGTGGACGTCATACACCATTCTTCACTAACTACCGCCCTCAGTTCTACTTCCGTACAACTGACGTAACTGGTGTAGTTGATCTACCAGAAGGTACTGAAATGGTAATGCCTGGTGATAACGTAACTATGGAAGTTGAATTAATCCACCCAATCGCTATTGAAGACGGAACTCGTTTCTCAATTCGTGAAGGCGGACGTACTGTTGGTTCAGGCGTTGTAACTTCAATCAAAGCATAATTAACGTTTTAATTTGAATTTATGATCGGACGTAAAGAGTTGCTGATTTTTCAGCGACTCTTTTTTTGTTTTGGCTGAATATAAAAGGACAAATAAAAACTGATTTTATGGCATTTTAAAGGATATAGAAAGTATTTTACCAGCGTGGAATTCTATAAATAGAAGCAGGCGTGTGAAATTTCAATATACTATTTTCTGAAAACCAAAGCAAAAGTTCAAAAAAACCTAGAAAATCCTTGCAATCACTAATCTCATGTAATATAATCATAAAGGTGCTGTTTGCAGAAGTGCAAATATCATTGGGGGGTTCGAAAAGGAATCCGTCGGCTTTGAAACGAGAGGTTGCGACACGCCCGGACGCTTTGCCACGAACGAGCGTGACGGAGATTTTCGTGGAGCTATGTCTACTTTTAAAATAGGCGAAGGAGGGAACAAGATGGCAAAACAAAAAATTCGTATCCGTTTAAAAGCGTATGAACATGGTATTTTAGATCAATCAGCGGACAAAATCGTAGAAACTGCAAAAAGAACTGGAGCTAGTGTATCTGGTCCAATTCCATTACCAACTGAACGCAGTCTGTACACTGTAATCCGTGCGACTCATAAATACAAAGATTCACGCGAACAATTCGAAATGCGTACTCACAAACGTCTGATTGACATTGTGAACCCAACACCGAAGACAGTTGATGCTTTAATGAAGCTTGACTTACCATCAGGTGTGAATATCGAAATCAAATTATAATTAAGAAGATGGAGGTGTAATCATGACCAAAGGAATCTTAGGGAAAAAAGTGGGAATGACTCAAATCTTCACTGAATCTGGTGAACTTATTCCAGTTACTGTTATCGAAGCTACTCCAAACGTTGTTTTACAAGTGAAGACAATGGAAAACGATGGCTACGAAGCTGTTCAATTAGGTTACCAAGATATGCGTGAAGTTTTGTCTAACAAACCTGCGAAAGGTCATGTTGCAAAAGCAAACACGGCTCCTAAGCGCTTCATTCGAGAATTCAAAGATGTTGAGCTAGGAGACTATGAAGTAGGTAAAGAAGTGAAAGTTGATACTTTCCAAGCTGGAGACATCATTGATGTTACCGGAACGACTAAAGGTAAAGGATTCCAAGGCGTTATCAAACGTCACGGACAAAGCCGCGGCCCAATGGCTCACGGTTCTCGTTACCACCGTCGTCCTGGATCTATGGGTCCTGTTGCACCAAACCGCGTATTTAAAAATAAAAAACTTGCTGGTCGCATGGGCGGCAACCGTGTAACGATTCAAAATCTTGAAATCGTTCGTGTGGACGCTGATCGCAACGTTATCTTAGTTAAGGGGAATGTTCCTGGAGCTAAAAAATCTTTAATCACTATCAAATCAGCTGTGAAAGCTAAATAATTAGTTAAAGGAAAGGAGGAACTAAGGAATGCCAACTGTAGCATTATTCAAACAAGATGGAACTCAAAATGGTGACATCACTTTAAATGAAGAAATCTTCGGAATCGAACCAAATGAAAGTGTTGTTTACGATGCAATCGTTATGCAACGCGCTTCATTAAGACAAGGAACACACGCTGTGAAAAATCGTAGCGCAGTTCGCGGCGGTGGTCGCAAACCATGGCGTCAAAAAGGAACTGGACGTGCTCGTCAAGGTTCTATCCGTTCACCACAATGGCGTGGAGGTGGCGTTGTCTTCGGACCTACACCACGTTCATACAGCTACAAACTTCCTAAAAAAGTTCGTCGCTTAGCAATCAAATCTGTTTTATCAGAAAAAGTTGCTGAAAATAACTTAGTTGCTGTTGATGCTTTAAGCTTTGACGCACCTAAAACCAAAGAATTTAAACAAGTTTTAAGTAGCTTGTCTATTGATTCTAAAGTATTGGTTGTATTAGAAACAGAAAATGAAGTTGCAGGTTTAGCTGCTCGCAACTTATCAAACGTTACTGTTACTACTTCAAACAACGTTACTGTATTAGATGTAGTCGCTAATGACAAGATCTTAGCAACGCAAACTGCTCTTACTCAAATTGAGGAGGTGCTTGCATAATGAACTTACTAGACGTAATTAAACGCCCGGTGATCACTGAAAAATCCATGTTAGATATGGATGAAAAGAAATACACTTTCGAAGTTGACACTCGCGCAAACAAAACTTTAGTGAAACAAGCTGTTGAAGCTGCTTTCGACGTTAAAGTTAAAAACGTAAACATTATGAATGCTAAACCAAAAGCAAAACGTATGGGTAAATATCAAGGCTTCACGAAAAAACGTCGCAAAGCTGTTGTGACTTTGACTGAAGACTCAAAAGAAATCCAGCTTTTCGATGCTGCTGAATAAGCACAAGAAATAGCGATTAATACAGGAGGGAAACAGACGTGGCGATTAAGAAGTACAAACCAACCACAAATGGCCGTCGTAATATGACAAGTTCTGACTTTGCTGAGATCACTACTAGCACGCCAGAAAAAACTTTGTTAGAGCCATTAAAAAATAATGCTGGCCGCAACAACAACGGTCGCATTACTGTACGTCACCAAGGCGGCGGACACAAACGCCAATATCGTGTGATTGATTTCAAACGTAATAAAGATGATATCGTTGCAACCGTTCAAACGATCGAATACGATCCAAACCGTTCAGCGAATATTGCATTAGTTCACTATACAGACGGAGTGAAGGCTTACATTTTAGCCCCTAAAGGTCTAGAAGTTGGCATGACACTCGTTTCAGGGAAAGATGCAGATATCAAAATCGGGAATGCTTTACCACTAGAAAATATTCCAGTTGGTACTGTTGTTCACAACATTGAAATGAAACCCGGCAAAGGCGGACAATTAATCCGTTCAGCTGGTACAAGTGCTCAAGTACTTGGTAAAGAAGGAAAATACGTATTAGTACGTTTAAACTCTGGCGAAGTTCGCATGATCTTAGCTACTTGCCGTGCTACTATCGGTTCTGTTGGTAACGAACAACACGAATTAATCAATATCGGTAAAGCTGGTCGTTCTCGTTGGATGCGTAAACGCCCAACTGTACGTGGTAGCGTAATGAACCCTAACGATCACCCACATGGTGGTGGTGAAGGTAAAGCTCCAGTTGGACGTAAAGCTCCTGTATCTCCTTGGGGACAACCTGCATTGGGGTATAAAACTCGTAATAAGAAAGCTGCATCAGACAAGCTTATCGTACGTCGTCGCAAGACTAAATAGAACCATTGACTATGTGTCGCATATTTTGAGAGGAGGTACACCATGGGTCGTAGTTTGAAAAAAGGACCTTTCGTCGATGATCATTTGATGAAAAAGGTTGAAGCGCAACAAGGTGTTGAAAAGAAAAAAGTTATCAAAACTTGGTCTCGTCGTTCAACAATTTTCCCTAGTTTTGTAGGATTTACAATTGCTGTTTATGACGGACGCAAACATGTGCCAGTTTACATCCAAGAAGACATGGTAGGACATAAATTAGGTGAATTTGCACCATCAAGAACTTATCGTGGACATGCCGCCGACGATAAGAAAACAAGACGTTAATTTTGAGGGGAGGATATTAACATGGCAGAACAAATTACATCAGCTAAGGCAACTGCGAAAACAGTTCGCACTTCTCCTCGTAAAGCACGTTTAGTAATCGATCTTATCAGAGGAAAAAGCGTAGCAGAAGCAATTTCAATCTTGAAATTCACACCAAATAAATCTGCAGGAATCATCGAAAAAGTTATGATGTCAGCAGTTGCTAACGCAGAAAACAACTTTGACTTAGATGTTGAAAATTTGGTAGTTTCTGAAGCATTTGTTAACGAAGGACCAACAATGAAACGTTTCCGTCCGCGTGCAAAAGGTTCAGCTTCACCAATCAACAAACGTACAAGTCATATTACCGTTGTGGTATCAGAAAAATAAGGAGGGATAATCAGTGGGTCAAAAAGTAAATCCTATTGGAATGCGTGTAGGCATCATCCGTGAGTGGGATGCTAAATGGTATGCCGAAAAAGAGTATGCTGAATTTCTACACGAAGATTTGAGAATCCGTAAGTTCATCGCAACTAAACTTGCTGATGCCGCTGTGTCAACTGTTGAAATCGAACGTGCAGCAAATCGCGTAAACATTTCAATTCACACAGCCAAACCTGGTATGGTTATCGGTAAAGGCGGATCTGAAGTTGAGAGCCTAAGAAAAGAATTAAATAAATTAACTGGTAAACGAGTTCACATTAACATCGTTGAAATCAAAAAACCAGATTTAGATGCAAAATTAGTCGGTGAAGGAATCGCGCGTCAATTAGAAAACCGTGTTGCTTTCCGTCGTGCACAAAAACAAGCAATCCAACGTACAATGCGTTCAGGCGCAAAAGGAATCAAAACTCAAGTATCTGGTCGTTTGAATGGTGCGGATATCGCTCGTTCAGAAGGATACTCTGAAGGAACAGTTCCTCTTCATACATTGCGTGCCGACATTGATTACGCATGGGAAGAAGCAGATACAACATACGGAAAACTAGGAGTTAAAGTGTGGATTTATCGTGGAGAAATTCTTCCTACAAAGAAAAACACTAAGAAAGGAGGGAAATAATCATGTTAGTACCTAAACGTGTAAAACACCGTCGTGAATTCCGCGGTAAAATGCGTGGGGAAGCTAAAGGTGGTAAAGAAATCGCATTTGGAGAATATGGCTTACAAGCTGTTGATTCACATTGGATTACTAACCGCCAAATTGAAGCTGCCCGTATTGCAATGACTCGTTACATGAAACGTGGTGGGAAAGTATGGATTAAAATTTTCCCTCACAAATCTTATACTGCCAAAGCAATTGGTGTACGTATGGGATCTGGTAAAGGTGCTCCTGAAGGCTGGGTTTCACCAGTTAAACGCGGTAAGATCATGTTTGAAATCGCCGGCGTTCCTGAAGAAGTTGCTCGTGAAGCATTACGTCTTGCTTCTCACAAATTACCAATGAAGACTAAGATCGTAAAACGTGAGGAAATGGGTGGTGAATCGAATGAAGGTTAAAGAAATCAGAGAATTAACCACTGCCGAAATGCTAGATCAAGAAAAACAATTGAAAGAAGAATTGTTCAATCTTAGATTTCAATTAGCAACAGGTCAATTAGAAAACACTGCACGTATTAAAGAAGTACGTAAATCGATTGCACGCATCAAAACTGTGTTGCGTGAACAAGCTGACAAATAGTGGAAGGAGGCCATTTCCAGTATGACTGAAGAAAGAAATCAACGTAAGGTTTATCAAGGACGCGTGGTATCTGACAAAATGGATAAGACGATCACTGTTGTCGTTGAAACCAAAAAGAACCATCCAATCTACGGTAAACGTATGAAATATTCTAAAAAATACAAAGCTCACGATGAGAACAATGAAGCAAAAATTGGTGATATCGTGAAAATCATGGAAACTCGTCCATTATCAGCTACCAAACGTTTCCGTCTGGTTGAAATCGTTGAAAAAGCAGTGATTATCTAATCACACGAGATTTTCCTATATAGATGTTTCTTAAATCTGAAAGGAGGATACAAAAGTGATCCAAGCAGAAAGCCGTTTAAAAATCGCGGACAACTCAGGCGCTCGTGAAATTTTAACTATTAAAGTTCTTGGCGGATCTGGTCGCAAAACTGCTAATATCGGTGATGTGATTGTTGCTACGGTTAAACAAGCAACGCCAGGTGGTGTTGTCAAAAAGGGCGATGTGGTTAAAGCCGTTATCGTTCGAACTAAATCAGGCGCTCGTCGTACTGACGGTTCTTATATCAAATTTGATGAAAATGCAGCTGTTATCATTCGTGATGACAAGAGCCCAAGAGGAACACGTATCTTCGGACCTGTCGCTCGTGAACTACGCGAAGGCAACTTCATGAAGATCGTTTCATTGGCACCGGAAGTATTATAATCGAAAGATTCAACCAAAGGAGGTGCGCAACAGTAATGTTCGTTAAAAAAGGCGATAAAGTAAAAGTTATCTCTGGTAAAGACAGAAATAAAGAAGGCGTAGTATTAGAAGCCCTTCCTAAACAAGATAAAGTCGTTGTTGAAGGCATCAATGTCGTAAAGAAACATAAAAAAGCCTCTCAAGAAGCCCCTCAAGGCGGAATCGTTGAGGTAGAAGCACCAATTCATGCTTCTAATGTTATGGTGATTGATCCTTCAAATGGAGAAGCGACACGCGTTGGCTATAAAGTGGTTGACGGTAAGAAAGTCCGCGTTTCTAAGAAAACCGGCGAAGCTCTAGATAAATAATTAAACAAGGAAGGAGGATCTTATAGATGAACCGCCTAAAAGAAAAATTTGTAAGTGAAATTACACCATCTTTGATGGAAAAATTTAACTATGATTCAGTGATGGAAGTTCCTAAAGTTGAAAAAATCGTTATCAACATGGGTGTTGGTGATGCGGTATCAAATGCAAAAAACTTAGACAAAGCTGTTGAAGAATTAGCGTTGATTTCTGGTCAAAAACCAATTATCACAAAAGCTAAAAAATCAATCGCTGGTTTCCGTTTGCGCGAAGGAATGCCTATCGGTGCGAAAGTAACACTACGTGGAGAAAGAATGTATGAATTCTTAGACAAATTAGTGTCTGTATCACTTCCCCGTGTACGTGACTTCCACGGAGTAAGCAAAAAATCCTTTGACGGCCGTGGTAACTTTACTTTAGGTGTTAAAGAACAATTGATCTTCCCTGAAGTAGATTATGATTTAGTTGATAAAGTCCGCGGTATGGATATCGTTGTTGTTACAACTGCTAAAACCGACGAAGAATCTCGCGAATTATTAACACAACTTGGAATGCCATTCCAAAAATAATCAAGGAGGCGAAAAAATTGGCTAAAAAATCAATGATTGCTAAAAACAAACGCCCTGCAAAACATTCAACGCAAGAGTATACTCGCTGCGAACGTTGCGGACGTCCACATTCAGTTTATCGTAAATTTCATCTTTGCCGTATTTGCTTCCGCGAACTTGCCTACAAAGGTCAAATTCCCGGCGTGAAGAAAGCTAGCTGGTAAAATAAACTCGCATAAAGGAGGTAAATAGTTCAATGGTCATGACAGATCCAATTGCAGATTTTCTAACTCGTATTCGTAACGCCAACATGGTAAAGCACGATTCAGTAGAAGTGCCTGCTTCAAAAATCAAACGTGACATCGCAGAAATCCTTAAACGTGAAGGATTCGTACGTGATGTTGAATATATCGAAGATGACAAACAAGGCATGATCCGTGTTTTCCTTAAATACGGTAAAAATGACGAGCGTGTTATCACGAACTTAAAACGTATCTCTAAACCAGGCTTGCGTGCTTATGTCAAAGCTGACGAAGTGCCAAAAGTATTAAATGGTTTAGGTATCGCAATCATCTCTACTTCTGAAGGTTTAGTAACCGACAAAGAAGCTAGAGGTAAAAACGTCGGCGGCGAAGTGCTAGCTTACGTTTGGTAAGATCAAACAATCCATGAGGAGGTGTCTTTAAGTGAGCCGTATTGGTAATAAATTAGTCGTTTTACCTGCTGGAGTTGAAGTAGCTCAAAACGGAAACGACATTACTGTTAAAGGACCTAAAGGTGAATTAACTCGTACTTTTTCTTCCGATATCAAAATGAGCATCGAAGGAAATGAAGTAACATTTACTCGTCCAAATGACAGCAAAGAAATGAAAACAATCCACGGAACAACTCGTGCAAACTTCAATAACATGGTTGTTGGTGTTTCAGAAGGGTTCCAAAAAGCATTAGAATTAATCGGGGTTGGGTACCGTGCACAATTACAAGGTTCAAAACTTGTATTGAACGTTGGTTACTCACATCCAGTTGAAATGGTAGCTCCAGAAGGCGTTACAATCGAAGTTCCTTCGAATACACAAGTAATCGTTAAGGGATCAGATAAAGAAGTAGTAGGCGAATTAGCTGCGAAAATCCGCGGAACTCGTCCGCCAGAACCTTACAAAGGCAAAGGTATTCGTTATGTTGGTGAATATGTACGCCGTAAAGAAGGTAAAACTGGTAAATAGTAGGTCAAACCTACACGCGGCTTAGGCCAGCTTAATTAAAGAGGTGACAATTGTGATTACAAAACCAGATAAAAATAAAACACGCCAAAAGCGCCACATGCGTGTCCGTAACAAAATCTCTGGTACTGCTGAGTGCCCACGCTTGAACGTTTTTCGTTCTAACAAAAACATCTACGCGCAAGTAATTGATGACGTAGCGGGTGTGACGCTAGCAAGTGCCTCTGCCTTGGATAAAGAAATTTCAGGTGGAACAAAAACTGAACAAGCACAAGCTGTTGGGAAATTAGTAGCAGAACGTGCATCAGAAAAAGGTATTAAGAAAGTAGTCTTTGACCGTGGTGGATACCTTTACCATGGCCGTGTAGCAGCTTTAGCTGAAGCAGCACGCGAAAATGGACTAGAATTTTAGGAGAAGGAGGAACACCATTCATGGTTTATATCGATCCAAAACATTTGGAATTAGAAGACCGCGTTGTAGCGATCAACCGTGTTACTAAAGTTGTTAAAGGTGGACGTCGTCTACGTTTTGCAGCACTAGTTGTTGTCGGGGACAAAAACGGTCACGTAGGCTTTGGTACAGGGAAAGCTCAAGAAGTACCTGAAGCAATTCGCAAAGCAATCGAAGACGCTAAGAAAAACCTAGTCGAAGTACCAATGGTAGGAACTACACTTCCTCACGAAGTTATTGGTGTATTCGGCGGCGGACGCATCTTGATGAAACCAGCCGTTGAAGGTTCTGGAGTTGCCGCTGGTGGACCAGTTCGTGCCGTCTTGGAATTAGCTGGGGTTGCCGATGTAACTTCTAAATCTTTAGGTTCAAACACACCAATCAACGTTGTTCGCGCGACTGTTGAAGGTTTAACTCAATTGAAAAAAGCAGAAGAAGTGGCACAATTACGTGGCATCTCTGTTGAAAACTTAGCTAATTAAGGAGGACGAATGAAATGGCTGAATTAAAAATTACTTTAAAACGCAGTATTATCGGACGTCCTCAAAACCAACGTGACACTGTTAAAGCGTTGGGTCTTAAAAAAATGAACAGCACAGTTGTTAAACCTGCTAATGATGCAATCAAAGGTATGGTAAACACAGTGTCTCATTTAGTGGACGTAGAAGAAGTTTAATAAAACAATGATGATTAAAATCTAAGGAGGTGCCCAATATAATGAAACTTCATGAATTACAACCTGCCGAAGGTTCACGTAAAGTTCGCAACCGCGTTGGTCGTGGTACTTCATCAGGTAACGGAAAAACAGCTGGACGTGGTCAAAAAGGTCAAAAGGCTCGTTCAGGCGGTGGTGTACGTCTAGGTTTTGAAGGTGGTCAAACTCCTTTATTCCGTCGTCTACCAAAACGCGGATTTACTAATGTGAATCGTAAAGAATACGCTGTAATCAATTTGGATGTCTTAAATCGTTTTGAAGATGGAACTGAAGTAACACCAGTTGCTTTAGTTGAAGCTGGAATCGTGAAAAACGAAAAAGCTGGAATCAAAGTTTTAGGAAACGGATCATTAGATAAAAAACTAACCGTTAAAGCAGCTAAATTCTCTAAACATGCTCAAGAAACAATTGAAGCTGCTGGTGGTTCAATCGAGGTGATTTAATGTTCAAACTTTTAAAAGATTCTTTCAAAGTTCAGAACATCCGATCACGGATCCTTTTTACCGTCTTAATGTTGCTGATTTTTCGGCTAGGTGCTCAGATTACTGTGCCGGGAGTTGATGCACATGGATTGCAAGGCTTAAGCGAAATGCCATTTTTCAGAATGCTGAATATGGTGAGTGGTTCAGCCATGCAAAACTTTTCAATCTTCTCAATGGGAGTTTCGCCATACATCACTGCTTCAATTGTGATTCAGTTGTTGCAGATGGATATCATTCCTAAATTTGTTGAATGGTCAAAACAAGGTGAAGTCGGACGCAAAAAATTAAACCAAGCAACTCGCTATTTAACTTTAGTCCTGGCTTTTATTCAGTCTGTAAGTATTACTGCTGGATTTGACTATTTTGCACAATTTGGATTTGTACCAAACCGTAATGTTCAGACATTTGTTACAATTGGTATTATTCTTACCGCAGGAACTATGTTTGTTACTTGGTTAGGAGAACAGATCACTGAAAAAGGAATCGGTAATGGTGTATCTATGATTATCTTTGCAGGTATCATTTCTCGATTACCGCAAAGTATTAAAGATATCTATGACGATTATTTCGTAAACATTGATTCTGGTGATATTTGGAAGTCAGTTATTTTTGTTGTAATTTTACTTATTGCTATTGTGGTAATAGTTGTTTTTGTAACGTATTTCCAACAAGCAGAAAGAAAAATTCCTATACAATACACAAAACAAGTCGTTGGCGCTCCAACAAGCAGTTATTTGCCATTAAAAGTAAATGCTGCCGGGGTTATTCCAGTTATTTTTGCTAGCTCGTTTATTGCTACGCCGAATGCGGTGTTACAGGCGTTGGCTAGTAAGTACAGTGCGGAAGGCTGGTACGATGTTTTAACGAAATTATTCAGTTATAACACGGTTCCAGGAGCTGCGATTTATACTGTTCTGATTGTTGCTTTCACCTTTTTCTATGCATTTGTTCAGGTTAATCCTGAAAAATTAGCAGAGAACCTACAAAAGCAAGGAAGTTATATTCCTCGTGTAAGACCAGGGAAAGGGACAGAAGAATATGTTTCTGCAATTTTGATGCGTTTAAGTGTGGTTGGTGCTATTTTCTTAGGATTGATCGCCCTGATTCCAATTATCGCACAAATGATTTGGAACTTGCCTCAATCAATTGGTTTAGGTGGTACCAGTCTTTTGATTGTAGTTGGTGTTGCGCTAGAAACTGCAAAACAATTAGAAGGACTCATGTTGAAACGGCGTTACGTCGGATTCATGGATGAAGAGTAGATTCGTGTGTTGAGGTTTCCCCTCAACGCCGTTCTCGCTTCAAATATTTAGGAGGGAAAGCAATGAACCTGATCTTAATGGGACTGCCAGGGGCAGGAAAAGGGACACAAGCAGAAAGAATTGTTGCAACGTACAATATTCCGCATATTAGCACGGGGGATATGTTCCGAGAAGCAATCAAAAACGAGACAACACTCGGATTGAAAGCAAAATCTTATATGGATGCAGGGGATTTGGTCCCAGATGAAGTTACTAACGGTATCGTGAAGGAACGTTTAGCTCAAAAAGATACTGAAAAAGGTTTCTTATTGGACGGGTTCCCTCGTACTTTAGATCAAGCCAAAGCATTAGCCGAAATGTTAACGGACTTGAACAAAAAGATTGATGCTGTGATTGAAATTCAAGTAGCAGAAGAAGTGTTAGTTGAACGTTTGGCAGGACGCTTCATGTGCCGTAATTGCGGTGCAACTTATCATAAAGTCTTCAACCCTACAAAAGTAGAAGATACTTGCGACCGCTGTGGTGGTCATGAGTTTTACCAACGTGAAGATGATAAGCCAGAAACAGTTAAAAATCGTCTCTCTGTAAACATTAAAAACAGTGAACCAATTTTAGCTTATTATGAAGAAGAAGGTCTGTTATATCCAGTTGATGGAGATCGTGAAATTGATGCCGTATTTGCGGATGTAGAAAAGATTATCGAAAAATAATTTTGCCTGCCGACTTGAGATGCAGTTTATCTTGCCAAGTTCGATGTTTTATGATAGAATTTGTCAGTCCGACTTCTAGATTTTTGGAAGTTAACTTTAGAATTAGGGTGGGAACTGCAGTTTCCGCCATTTTATCGTGTGAAAATGCGAAACAACTACAAGGAGGTACTCTGCGTGGCAAAAGAAGATATGATTGAAATCGAAGGAACAGTCGTCGAAACTTTGCCGAATGCAATGTTTAAAGTCGAATTGGAAAATGGACACGAAGTTCTTGCACACGTATCTGGTAAAATCCGGATGTATTATATTCGAATCTTACCTGGAGATAAGGTTACTGTTGAACTTTCTCCCTATGATTTGAGCCGTGGTCGCATTACCTATCGCTTTAAGTAAGTTGTACTCCGTAAAACTTCAGGAGGTATAATCATGAAAGTAAGACCATCAGTAAAACCAATGTGTGAACATTGTAAAGTCATTCGTCGTAATGGACGTGTTATGGTGATTTGCCCAGCAAACCCAAAACATAAACAACGTCAAGGATAATTGGAGGTGTAATTAAGTATGGCTCGTATTGCAGGAGTAGATATTCCTCGTGATAAACGCGTGGTAATTTCTCTTACTTATATTTTCGGTATTGGAAATACTACAGCGAAACAAATTTTGGCCGATGCAGGCGTTTCAGAAGATATTCGTGTACGTGATTTAACAAACGAACAAACTGACGCTATCCGTGCTGAAGTTGATAAATTAAAAGTTGAAGGCGATCTTCGTCGTGAAACTAACTTAAACATCAAACGTTTGATGGAAATCGGTTCTTACCGTGGAATCCGTCATCGTCGTGGGTTGCCAACACGTGGACAAAACACGAAGAACAACGCTCGTACTCGTAAAGGCCCAGCTCGCGCTATTGCCGGTAAGAAAAAATAATTAGTGAAGGAGGTATAAAACTTCATGGTAGCAAAGAAAGTCAATCGTAAGCGTCGTGTGAAAAAGAATATCGAAACAGGTATTGCTCATATTCATTCGACTTTCAATAATACAATCGTCATGATTACTGATGCAAGCGGTAATGCCGTAGCATGGTCATCTGCAGGTTCATTAGGCTTCAAAGGTAGTAAGAAATCTACGCCTTTCGCTGCTCAAATGGCTGCTGAAACAGCAACAAAAGCTGCAATGGAACATGGATTGAAAAGTGTTGAAGTAACTGTTAAAGGACCTGGTTCTGGTCGTGAAGCAGCGATTCGTTCATTGCAAGCAACTGGTTTAGAAGTAACTGCAATTCGTGACGTGACTCCAGTACCTCATAATGGATGCCGCCCTCCAAAACGCCGTCGTGTTTAATGAGTGCCTCTTTTCTATGAGTTTTACAGGAACGTCATTGAACAAGACACTTTTCGTTTTGAAAGGGGTAAAAGACAAGAATGATTGAATTCGAAAAACCAAGAATCACAAAAATTGATGAAGACAGAGATTATGGCAAGTTCGTTGTTGAACCTTTGGAAAGAGGTTATGGAACTACTTTAGGTAATTCTCTACGTCGTATTCTACTTTCTTCTTTACCGGGCGCTGCCATTACTAATATTCAAATCGATGGTGTGTTACACGAATTTTCAACCATCAAAGGTGTAAGAGAAGACGTTGTACAAATCATTTTGAATATCAAAGGTTTGGCTTTGAAATTATTCGCTGAAGAAGAAAAAACCCTTGAGATCGATATTACTGGACCAGCTACGGTAACTGCCGGCGATATTATCGTTGACAGCGACGTTGAAATCTTGAATAAAGATATGTACATTTGTACTGTTGCTGAAGGAGCGACATTCCATGCGCGCTTAACAGTAAAACCTGGTCGAGGCTATGTTCAAGCAGACGAAAATAAAAAGGAAGATATGCCAATCGGTGTGCTTCCAGTCGATTCTATCTATACACCAGTACGCAAAGTAAACTATCAAGTTGAAAATACACGTGTTGGTCGTCGTGATGATTTCGATAAATTAACGATGGAAATTTGGACTGATGGATCAATCATTGCTCAAGAAGCATTGAGCCTTGCAGCGAAAATTTTAACTGAACATTTAGATATTTTTGTAAATCTTACAGATGAAGCGAAAAACGCTGAAATCATGGTTGAAAAAGAAGAAACACAAAAAGAAAAAATGTTAGAAATGACCATCGAAGAACTAGACTTGTCTGTACGTTCGTACAATTGCTTGAAACGTGCTGGAATTAATACGGTTCAAGAATTAACGAATAAGTCTGAACCTGAAATGATCAAAGTACGTAATTTGGGTCGTAAATCACTTGAAGAAGTGAAAGCTAAATTGCATGATCTTGGATTAGGACTACGTAAAGACGATTAATATTGTTTACAAAGGAGGGAAACCTACGTGAGTTATCGTAAATTAGGACGCACATCTAGCCAACGTAAAGCGATGTTGCGTGACTTAACAACTGACTTAATTATCAACGAACGTATCGTGACGACTGAAGCTCGTGCGAAAGAAGTTCGTTCAACTGCTGAAAAGATGATTACCTTAGGAAAACGCGGGGATCTTCATGCACGTCGTCAAGCTGCTAGCTTTGTACGTAATGAAGTTGCTGAAATTCGCGAAGAAAACGAAGAAGTTGTTGTTGAATCTGCATTGCAAAAATTATTCAATGACATTGCGCCTCGTTATGCTGAACGTCAAGGGGGATACACTCGTATCTTGAAAACTGAACCTCGTCGTGGCGACAACGCCCCTATGGTTGTTTTAGAACTTGTATAATAATCACTCTTCACTTTATAGATGATTCTTTTAGAGTGTTATGATGTTGGAGATTTTCTCCGAGTCTAGCTCAGCGCCGCTTCCCAGAATGACTGGGAAGCCGGCACTCATCATAAAGTGTTTTTTTATACCCAAAATTACTGTCAAGACAGATAGGTATACAAAAGCATTTTATTGAGTATCAAGGATTGATAAAACGTGGCTTTTTTGCTAGGCTTAGAACAGATTTGTAAAGAAGTGGAAAGGTGCAACCATGGAGCCAATTATTGAAATCAATCAAATTGAATTTAGCTATCAAGAAGAAGCGACACCTGCTTTAAAAGATGTCAGTTTTTCGATTAAGAAAGGTGAATGGATCGCTATCGTTGGACATAATGGGTCGGGGAAATCAACTCTGGCTAAAACGATCAACGGCCTTCATTTACCACAAAAAGGAACAGTGACTGTTGGAGGAATGAAACTGTCTGAGGCCTCAGTTTGGGACATTCGCCGAATGGTAGGAATGGTCTTCCAAAATCCAGATAACCAGTTTGTTGGTGCAACGGTAGAAGATGATGTTGCTTTTGGTCTAGAAAACCAAGGAATTGAACGGAGTGAAATGCAAGTGCGCGTTCAGGATGCTTTGGAAAAAGTTAAAATGTTAGATTTTGCAACACGTGAGCCGGCTCGTCTATCAGGTGGTCAAAAACAACGAGTAGCTATTGCTGGTGTGGTGGCTTTGCGCCCAGATATTATTATTTTGGATGAAGCAACCAGTATGTTAGATCCTGAAGGTCGTGATGATGTCATTGCGACAATCCGTGAAATTAAAGAAGAAAGTGATCTGACAGTTATTTCTATTACCCATGACATTGATGAAGCGGCCAGCGCAAACCGAATTTTAGTAATGCGAGAAGGAGAATTGTATCAAGAAGGCACACCTGAAGAAATTTTCTCTGCTGGACCTGAATTAGTTTCGCTCGGACTTGATTTACCGTTTCCTGAGAAATTAAAATCTGCGTTGAAGGCCCGTGGTGTGAAAGTACCAATGGATTATTTAGACGAAGAAGGGATGATGGACTGGTTATGGACATCCGTTTTGAGAAAGTAAGCTACGTTTATCAACCGAATACTCCCTTTGAACAACGTGCACTTTATGATATTGATCTGGACATCAAGGAAGGCTCATATACGGCATTAGTTGGTCATACGGGTAGTGGGAAATCTACTCTGTTGCAGCATTTGAATGCATTATTGAAACCAACTTCTGGGCACGTTGAAATTGGCGACCGAACGATTACACCTACAACAGATAACAAAAATCTGAAACCAGTTCGTAAAAAAGTCGGGATTGTCTTTCAATTTCCAGAAGCACAGCTATTTGAAGAGACTGTTGCAAAAGATATTGCTTTTGGACCAAAGAATTTTGGGGTAAGCGATGAGAACGCACTCGCTTTAGCTCAAGAGAATTTGAAATTAGTCGGTTTGGATGAAGAATACTTACATCGCTCGCCATTTGAGCTTTCTGGGGGTCAAATGCGCCGCGTAGCGATTGCGGGAGTTCTAGCTATGGAACCGGAAGTTTTAGTCTTAGACGAGCCAACAGCTGGCTTAGACCCGCTTGGGCGCAAAGAAATGATGGAAATGTTTTGGCGACTGCATCAAGAAAAGAATATAACAATCGTTTTAGTCACTCACTTAATGGATGATGTGGCAAATTTTGCCGATTACGTCTATGTTTTGGAGAAAGGCCACGTAGTGAAGTACGGAGAGCCACAGACAGTATTTGCGGATGTTTCATGGTTAAAGGAGAAACAATTAGGTGTGCCGCAAGCAAGCGCCTTTGCTGTGAAGATGCGGGAGCGAGGCGCGGTTTTTGATGAATTACCGTTGACAGAAAATGAATTGGCGGACTGGATCGTAAAATTTGCAGGAGGTCCTGCTCATGATGAATAAATTGATCTTTGGTCGCTATATTCCTGGAAACTCTCTGATTCATCGTTTGGATCCACGTGCTAAATTAGTTGCTAGTTTCTATTTCATTGGGATTATTTTTTTGGCAAACAATTGGCAAAGCTATTTATTTTTAGGTGCTTTTACTATGTTTGCCGTGTTTTTATCAAAGATAAATTTGAACTTCTTTTTAAAGGGAGTCAGACCGTTAATTTGGCTGATTATTTTTACAGTAGCGCTGCAAGTGTTGTTTACTCGTGGAGGTACCTTATATTGGTCATGGGGCGTGTTCAGTCTTTCTTCTTATGGAATCCAAAATGGACTATTTATCTTTTGTCGTTTTGTTCTGATCATATTTATGTCAACGTTATTAACGTTGACGACACCGCCATTATCAATGTCAGATGCAATTGAATCCTTGCTGAATCCATTGAAGAGATTTCATTTGCCAGTTCATGAAATTGCGTTGATGTTGTCGATTGCTCTACGTTTTGTACCAACTTTGATGGATGAAACAGAAAAAATCATGAATGCGCAACGTGCGCGTGGAGTAGATTTTAATGATGGCAACTTGATTCAAAAGGTTAAAGCGATTGTTCCTTTGTTGATTCCTTTATTTGTCAGCAGTTTTAATCGCGCGGAAGATTTAGCGACTGCGATGGAAGCTCGTGGCTATCGGGGAGGCGAAGGCCGCAGTAAGTATCGCAAATTACAATGGGCATTACGAGATACGATCGTTCTTGTAGTTTTTGGAGTTGCGACCATTATTTTGATCTTTTTACGCAGCTAAGCTTGGAGAAATCCAAGCTTTTTTATTACGCTGATTTGAGATGGGATATGAAGAGCATGTTTTGTGATTTTCTGAGTTTAAGTTTATCTTTTTTATGTTAGGATGAATAATAGTATGAACGAATGGGGGAAGAAAAGTGACTGAGAAGCGCCCGGAATTGAAAGTTGGATTGAAGCCTGATGCTTTCCTTGATTATTACTATTTAAAGGCGGAGTTACAGTTATTTTGCCAAGAACAGGGCCTGGTTAAGTCAGGGAGCAAAGCAGAATTAAATCAACGGATCGAGCATTTTTTGCGTACGGGTCAACGGTTGACTGCTGTGAATGAAGAGCAGAAAGCTGTGCGCACGGAAGAAATTACATTGAATAGTTTGATTGAAGAAAATATAGTATGTTCTGAAAAGCATCGTACCTTTTTTAGGAGGGAATTAGGCGAAACCTTCAGTTTTAAAGTGGCTTTTCAAAAATGGCTGAAGTCTAATGCTGGCAAAACGTACCGTGAGGCTGTTGAAGTTTATTCAGAAATCGCAGCTAAGAAACCTGAAAAAATTGATTCGCAATTTGAATACAATACCTATATTCGTGATTTTTTTGCTGATAATCAGGGTCGCTCCCTACAAGAGGCTATTGTTTGCTGGAAGTATAAGAGAGCACTACCAGGCGACAATAAATACCATGCAGCAGACTTGAAAGCGTTGGAAACCTGCTGAATATACCTGTTCTATTTTTTCGTGAGAGAAATAAATCCCAGAGTTAAGTGTATAGAGACTCAATAAGTGAGTGGAATGGAAGCAGCTAAAAAGGATTTCCTTACTATTAAAAAGGAGAAGTACGATGGTTAGATATAAAGCGGTGATAGCCTATGATGGAACAAATTTTAATGGGTTTCAACGGCAGCCGAATGGCCGAACAGTGCAGGAAGAAATAGAGAAAACACTACAGAAAATGAATAATGGATCTTCGGTAACGATTTTTGGCTCAGGGAGAACGGATGCGGGAGTTCATGCAATTGGCCAAGTGATTCATTTTGATTATCCACAGGAGCGTCCGTTAGAAAGGATGCGATTTGCGTTAGATACTCAAACACCAGATGATATTGCCGTTTCTTCAGTTGAAATTGTGGATGATGAGTTCCATGCTCGCTATCATGTTGTGGAGAAAACGTATCATTTTAAAGTCCAAATAACTAAACCACGAAGTCCATTTCGACGATATTATGCTGCATATTATCCCTATCCTTTAGATTTGGATTTGATTCGTCAAGCCTTACCGGATTTATTAGGAACGCATGATTTTACTTCTTTTTGCGCAACGGGTGGTTCAATAGAGGATAAAGTTCGGACGATCTATCAAGCAGACGTGGAGATAAATAAAGCGGGAACGGAATTGACGTTTATTTTTCGTGGGAATGGTTTTTTATATAAGATGATTCGGATATTAGTAGGTACTTTGCTAAAAATTGGGAATGGACGCATCCCGGCAGACAGTATTCCAGCGATTATCGAGGCGAAGGATCGGAATACTGCTGGACCAACAGCTCATCCAGAAGGACTATACTTAGCAGAAGTAAAATATGAATAAAAAAGAAAACATCCAACAGCAATCTACGTGATTGGTGCTGGATGTTTCCTTTTGTTTACAACAAGTGAATAAAAGGGGAGCAACTATCCAAAATAAAAAGTTTCCTTTTTTTTGAAATGTGTGGTTCTTTTTAATGTCGATGTGATTGTTTTTGTTTTAACGTTCGCAAATAGAGGATAAACATCCCAATCGCGATTACGAAAGAAAAAGCTCCTGCGATAAATCCTTTAGGTAGATAGCTAAAGGTTACTTTGTGCTCACCTTTTGGTACGCGAATGCTGACAAAGGCGTTTTGAAAGGCTTTCGTATCTACTTTTTTTCCATCGATTTTGGCTGACCAGCCTTCATCATAAGGAATTGTGGTAATCAGTGTTTGTGTTTCTTTAGCATTTACTGTCCCCTCCACACTGCGTTTACCAGCTTTCATATCCACGCCGTTTTCTTTAATCTTATCAACAGCTAATTGGTAAGCGACGGTGTCTAACGCCAAAACTTGCGGGTTTTGGAAGCTGATGGCTTTTGTTCCGTAAAAGCTTGCAGTAAAAGTGACCATCGTTGCTTTTTGATAGTAGCCTAAGTCATAATATTGTCCGCTGATCCCGATTTGCGCTTGGCGCGTTTGACCGTCAGCTGTAACGGTGGCAGTGGAGCTTTCTAATTCAGCGAAGTCGTAAGGATAGAGACTTAAGTAAGCTTGTGTATTTGCTGGAACTTGAACTTTCCAGGTGACATCTTTTGCTACATTTCCTTGTTTTTCCGTGATAGTCGTAATATTGCCAGCGTTGGTAACGGTGGCGTTTTTTGTGTTTACTTGTGTGATTGGCAAGAATTGATAATACTGGAATTGTTCTTGCGACAAGGCATTGAACAATTGAGTTTGTGTACCAAGATTATCATTTGGCAAAGCCTTTAATTTATCAATGCTTGTTGGAGCGGTAAAAGCTAATGGCAAATGATGATTATTTTCGAAAAGGTTATACTCACCAATGCTTTTAATCTTAGAAAAACCATATTTATTCAGGTTTTTAGCTTTTGCGATATTGTATTTAATACCAGTGAATGCATCGGCAAGCAGTGTGTTGTTCTGATAGCGAATGTTCAAGCTGGTTCCTCTTGACCGGAAGCCTAATTGATCCATGTAGCCAGACGAATGACGGTTGCGGATCGAAGAAAACATGCTGATACCGCTATAGCCATAATTAAAGGAGTCATTTGATGAGACAGGATCGAGATTTTCCATGCGATAAAAGGTATCATTATCGTCCCTTGTTTCATCAACTAAGGCTTTGATTGAAGGATAGGGCTCTGTGTAGAGACTACGAGAGGCATAATTCCAATCTTTTAAAATACCACGTGCCATAAAACCGCTATTGATGAAGGCTTCTGTAGACATTAATAGTAATAGCAGAATACTAAGAACTTTCAATGGAATCTTATTAAAATGATGCGCGGTAAAGACTAACGCATAAACAGCTAAGAATCCGATTGTGATATACAGTGAAATGTTTTTAAGGTAGTCATAATCTTTGTCCTTCATACCCCAGAAAATCGCAAAGACAGCAATTAGCAGCAGGAGAGAAGCGACTAACTGTAAAATATTTTCTCGATCCAATTTTTCCCAGCCCCAAGCGGCCAGAGTGATGATTAAAAAGGAAAGCAGATAAGCATAGCGGAACAAGAACATGTTCGGCGCATGCATTCCATGCCAGAATAAATTCATTGGTTGTATATAGAAACTTGCTATTAAGATTGCGGCGATCAAACCGTAAGCAAGTTTGTTTTTCCAATGGATTTTTTTACAGATAAAGAAAAACAGACATAGAGCTAATGGCAAAAGGCCGATATAAATGAATGGGATTGATCCATATTTCGTTGTATCGTAAGAACCAATCAAATTTTTTGCAATAAAATCCCACCAGCTTGTTGCTTCTGTTTTAAAGGTGGTGATCTGAGTCAACTCTTCACCGTTTGTTCGCAGATCGAGAATCGATGGCAAAATTACAATCATTGATGCAAAACCGGCTAATAGTGAAGTGGCTCCATATGGAATGATACTTTTTTTATAGGGTTTCCAATTGGTGATCAAGCGTGCAATGAAATACAATACTGAAAAGACACCAATCATAAAGCCCATATAAAAGCTTGTCAAAAACAGCATTAAGTAGGAAACAAACAAAACGGTCGGTTTCTTCAAATCCATCACGCGATTAATGCCCCAAATAATTAAGGGTAGATAAACAAAGGCATCCAGCCACATAATGATTTCAGAATGGGCAATAGCAAAAGACATCAAGGCATAGGTAACGCTAAGTGCTACTCGTGACCAATCGGGTAATTTAAAACTGCCTTTGGCATAAAACCAAAATGCTAACCCTGCTGAACCAATTTTAATCAGTGTTAAGAAATACAATGCATCAGGCATTAACTGATTTGGAAAGAAAATGACCAGCGGAGTAAAGAAACCGCCAAGATAATAGGAGACTAGCGATAAGTAATTAAGCCCCATCGAGGCGTTCCAAGTATAAAAAAGACCTTGTTTGCCCAAAAGCATATTTCTAAAACTTGCATGAAAATTCGAAAATTGTGAGAAGGCATCACTGGCTAAGACACTGCGGCTTGATCCTGGATAAATCCCAATCGTTAAATAGACGATTACCATGAGTAAAAGCGGCAGGAAAAAACTGGACAGTAAATACCAACGGTTTTCTTTAAGATAGTTTTTCATATAAAAATCACCAAACTTCTTTCAACAGACTATCCAAATTTTACCATAGATATAGCAAAATATTGTGAAAGAGCTATGAAACTCGAGCAAAGATTTGAAAATTATGCGTCGGGCTATCTTATCTAAGTGAGAAGAGAAAAAAGCGGATCGACTTAAGCGACCCGCTTTTTCATTGTAGCTATGTAAATAAAATAGGAAAACAAAAAACCGCTCATATATGAACGGTTTGATTTAGTTGGATAATATTAAACGCGCTCAACTTTTCCAGATTTCAAAGCACGAGTTGAGACCCAAACTTTTTTAGGTTTTCCGTCCACTAATACACGAACTTTTTGTAAATTAGGTTTTACAGTACGTTTAGTAGCGTTCATAGCGTGAGAACGGTTATTTGCACTTCTTGTTTTACGACCAGTAAAATAGCAAACTTTTGCCATGTGTTGTTTCCTCCTTTAGCCTTGATATTGGAGCGCTTCTTTGGCTCATACTAAAATAAAATAGCATATATCAGCAAGATTAGCAAGTGAATTTTTTTAGAAAGATTGACATTCAAAGGATTTGCAGGTAAATTATACTCTGTTAGCGTAAAAATTTTTAAGCAAAAGCTTTGATGTAAGAAAATTGCGATACGCAGGGAGTGCCCTATCAGCAAATCGCAATGGAACTTTCTTTTATTTGTCATAGGGCTATGATAAACTATTATAGTAGAAAAAATGGGCGAATAGGCCTATTTAAGGAGGCTAACAACTATGGCTGTGAAAATTAATACACAGACTGGTATGATCGAAATTTCAAACGACGTCATCGCGACGGTTGTCGGCGGTGCAGTTACTGACGTGTTTGGTATCGTCGGTATGGCTAGTAAAAATCAAATTAAAGACAATATCACAGAGATTTTAAGAAAAGAAAATTATTCACGCGGCGTCGTTGTACGTCAAGAAGAGAACGGAATCGCTGTTGACGTTTATACGATCGTCAGCTACGGCACGAAGATCTCAGAAGTATCGCGCAATGTCCAAGAAAAAGTGAAATACAATTTGGAAACGATGCTTGGAGTTACAGCTAATTCGGTGAATGTCTACGTTCAAGGTGTACGTGTTCTGCCTGACTAAAGGCAGCGTTCTTAAGGAGGACTAAGTAAGTGAAGGTAACAGAAATCAGCGCGAGTCAATTCCAAGAAATGGTAGAGGCTGGCGCTAAACGTCTGCAAGTTAATGCAGAGTATGTCAATTCATTAAATGTATTTCCAGTGCCGGATGGCGATACTGGAACCAATATGAACCTATCTATGACTAGCGGCGCGAATGCTGTTGTTAATTCTGCTTCTGAGAAAGTTGGAGAATTAGCGAATGTTTTAGCAAAAGGTCTATTAATGGGGGCACGGGGAAATTCCGGTGTTATCTTGTCTCAATTATTCCGTGGCTTCTCTAAGCAAATTTTGGATGTCGATACATTAAATGCAAAAGATTTAGCTGAGGCTCTCGTTCATGGTGTAGAAACTGCTTATAAAGCAGTAATGAAACCTGTCGAAGGAACAATATTGACTGTGGCACGTGAATCAGCTAAGGCCGGTGAGCGTAAAGCAAAACAAACAGATGACGTGATTGAAGTAATGTCAGCTGTTGTTAAATATGGAAAAAAAGCATTGGATAAAACGCCAGACATGTTGCCGGTTTTAAAAGAAGTTGGCGTAGTCGACAGTGGCGGTCAAGGATTGCTGTTCATCTATGAAGGGTTTCTAAACGCATTAAACGGTGAATTCCAAGCAGATGACACATATGAACCAAGTCCAGCAGAAATGGATGAAATGGTTAATGCAGAACATCACCGCAGCGTGCAAGGTCAATTGGCAACAGAGGACATCAAGTTTGGGTACTGTACCGAAATTATGGTTCGTCTAGGTGAAGGACCAACAGTTGACAGTAATTTTGATTATGACACGTTCCGCAACTATTTAGACGGTATTGGTGATTCATTACTCGTTGTCAATGATGATGAAATTGTTAAAGTTCACGTGCATACAGAACATCCAGGCGAAGTAATGAATTATGGACAAAAATTTGGTGCTTTAATCAAAGTTAAAGTTGATAATATGCGTCTGCAACATGAAACGATTTTGGAGCATGATGAAGAAGCAGTTGAATTCAAAGCAGCGCCAGCAGAACATCAGCCTTATGCAGTGATTGCAATCGCAGCTGGTGAAGGTGTTCAAGAATTGTTCAAGAGTTTAGGAGCGGCGTATGTAATCAGCGGCGGTCAAACCATGAATCCAAGTACAGAAGATATTTTAAAAGCAATCAAAGAAGTCAATGCAGATCAAGTCATTGTCTTGCCGAATAATAAAAATATCTTTATGGCAGCGGATCAGGCAGCTGAAGTAGCCGATATTCCTGTAGCTGTTGTACCAAGTAAAACTGTTTCTCAAGGAATGACAGCGATGTTAGCCTTCAATGGTGAGCAAAGCTTGGAGGACAATAAAACAGCGATGACTGAAATGCTTGAATCGGTAGTCAGCGGTCAAATCACAAACGCAATTCGTGATACTGCAATCGATGGTGTTGAAATTCACGAGGGCGATTACTTAGGGATGATTGACGGGAAAATTGTTCTTTCTGAAGCAGATAAATACCAAGCAGCCTTAGATACCTTGAAAAAAATGATTAGTGAGGATATTGAAATCATCACGATCATTATTGGCGAAGAAGGTACGCAAGCAGAAGCTGAAAAATTGAGTGAAGCAATCGAGGCAAGTTATCCTGAGTTAGAAGTTGAGATTCATGAAGGAAAGCAGCCTGTCTATCCATACCTGCTTTCAGCAGAATAATAAGTAAAAGTCGGAGGGAGTGGCCAAGAATATCTGGCTCACCCCTCCTTTTTGCCAGTCTAGCTTTTCGCAGTGCATAAAGTTTACATTACATCTAATTTGTTCACTAGATATGAGCAGATTGAGTTTAGTTGGACCGTCTGCGTACGAGGGTAGTTTATTCTTCCTGACTTTGGAAAAATGACATTCCTTTAAAATGAGTTAGCTGAATTACAAAAATGAAAGGAGGTTGCCTATGTCGATTCAAGAGTCTGTATCGATACTGCCGGGTGTAGGACCAAAACGTGCACAAACATTAGCTGAGTTAGGAATCGTAACGATTGAGAATTTATTAAGCTATTATCCATTTCGTTATGAGGATATTCAAGAAAGAAATCTATTAGAAATCAATGATCAAGAGAAAGTCACATTGAAAGGTGTGGTTGTTTCAGCTCCGGTGGTCAGTCGTTTTGGATACAAAAAAAGTCGATTGCAGTTTCGGATGATGCAAGATCACGCAGTTTTTATGGTCTCCTTCTTCAATCAGCCTTATTTAAAAGATAAAGTTGAAGTCGGTGAAGAATTAGCCGTTTATGGGAAGTGGGACGCTAAACGGAAATCGCTAACTGGGATGAAAATTTTAGGCGGTAAGCAAACAGAAGAGTATGCGCCAATCTATCATGTGACTAAAGCCATCCGGCAAAGTACACTAGTTGATTTGATTAAAGCTGCATTTGAAAAATTTGGTGATCAGGTAACGGAAAATTTGCCTGATTATTTATTGGAAAAATACCGGCTAATGCCTAGAAAACAAGCAATGCGGGCGATGCATTTCCCCAAAAATCCAGAAGAGAGCCATCAAGCCAAAAGAAGAGTCGTTTTTGAAGAGTTCTTCCTATTTCAAATGCGAATGCAAGGCTTGAAAAAAAGCGAACGTAGTGAAAAAAACGGGATTGCAATTCGATATGATGTGAAACGCCTGAAAGACTTTACTAAAAAGCTGCCCTTTGAATTAACGGATGCACAAAAAAGAGTGACTAACGAAATTTGTTACGATTTACGCAGTAAAAAGCATATGCAGCGCTTGCTGCAGGGAGATGTTGGTAGCGGGAAGACAGTTGTTGCTGCAATCGCGTTGTATGCGACTATGACTGCTGGTTTCCAAGGAGCATTAATGGTACCAACAGAAATTTTGGCTCAACAGCATTTGGAAAGTTTGAATCAATTGTTTGATCCGCTGGAATTAACAACAGCGCTATTGACTGGTTCCACAAAAACCAAGGAAAGACGAGCAATTCTAGCTGGTCTGCAAAATGGGGAGATCGATGTAGTGATTGGGACCCATGCCTTAATTCAAGACGATGTACAGTTTGCGAATCTTGGATTAGTCATTACTGACGAGCAACATCGATTCGGTGTAAATCAACGCAGAGTTTTGCGAGAAAAAGGGCTGCATCCGGATGTCTTATTTATGACAGCGACACCGATACCGCGTACATTGGCGATTACTGCCTATGGAGAGATGGATGTTTCTGTTATTGATCAAATGCCGGCAGGACGAATACCCGTCAAAACGAGTTGGATCAAACCAAAACAGCTGGAGCACACGTTAGATTGGGCAAAACAGGAATTGCAAGCGGGGCATCAGCTATATGTGATTTGTCCATTGATTGAGGAATCAGAAGCGCTAGATGTGAAAAATGCAACAGAAATCTATGAACATTTGAAAGAGTATTACGCACCAACCTATCAGGTCAATCTTTTGCATGGAAAAATGAAGAATGCTGAAAAAGATGCGATCATGGAAGAATTCAAGGACAATCAAAGTCAGGTTTTAGTATCTACTACAGTTATTGAAGTTGGTGTCAATGTTCCAAATGCAACTGTGATGTTTATCATGGATGCAGACCGTTTTGGCTTGGCGCAGCTTCATCAATTACGCGGCCGAGTCGGTCGTGGATCGGATGCCTCTTACTGCATCTTAGTAGCTAGTCCGAAAAATGAAATGGGAAAAGAACGCATGAAAATTATGACTGAGACGAATAATGGATTTGTCTTAAGCGAAAAGGATTTAGAATTACGGGGGCCAGGCGAGGTATTTGGTTTCCGTCAATCGGGGCTGCCACAGTTTCTGATAGCGGATCTTGTAAATGATGCAAATGTATTGGAAGTAGCACGAGATGAAGCTAATCAGATTTGGGAAATCGAGGATTGGCGAGCACAACCGGCCTTTGCACCATTAGCAGAGACTTTAAAACCAACTGAAACTGGTGAAACATATTTTGATTAGGTATGCTATACTGTAGAAAAATTTAAAGAAACTAGTTGTCATTTCTGATTTTAATTGTTTGAATGAAGATTTTTGAGTAAAAACATGAATGACAGTTGTTTCTTTAATCGAACCTATTTTCTTTAAGGAAATAGACTTAGTAAAAGAAAAAAAGGAGAGAATTTTCTCATGAAAATTGCTGTAGACGCAATGGGTGGCGATTTTGCACCAAAAGCGATCGTGGAGGGCGTAATGTTAGCCCAAAAAAATCATCCCGAGATTGAGTTTCAATTATATGGAAAAGAAGACGCGATTCGTCAATATATTACCAATGAAAAAAATATTACGATCATTCATACGGATGAAAAGATCAACAGCGAGGATGAACCTGTGAAGGCGATCCGCCGGAAAAAAACAGCCTCAATGGTCTTAGCCGCTCAAGCGGTCAAAGAAGGCAAGGCAGATGCCATTTTTTCAGCAGGGAATACAGGAGCGTTATTGGCAGCCGGCTTGTTTGTCGTAGGAAGAATCAAGGGGATCGAACGACCAGGATTAATGTCGACACTGCCGGTTTTGAATAGCGATAGTGGATTTGATATGTTGGACTTAGGTGCGAATGCTGAAAATAAGGCAGAACACATCCATCAATATGCAATTTTAGGATCGTTTTATGCGAAACATGTTCGTGGAATAAAGAATCCACGTGTAGGACTTTTGAATAATGGTACAGAAGAAACCAAAGGCAGCGAGTTGACGAAAGAGGCCTTCAAGATGCTGCAAGCTGAAGAAAGCATCAATTTTATTGGAAATGTGGAAGCTAGAGAGCTTCTAAATGGGGCGGCAGATGTTGTCGTAACTGATGGATTTACCGGAAATGCCGTGTTAAAAACGATTGAAGGAACTGCGATGGGCTTAATGGGCTTGTTGAAAAGCAGTATTGATGATGCCGGTGTCAAAGGGAAGCTTGGCGCTGCGATGTTAAAAGATACATTATATGGCTTAAAAGACAAATTGGACTATTCTTCTCATGGTGGAGCGGTGTTGTTCGGTCTTAAAGCTCCCGTAATTAAAACACATGGCTCTACTGGTCCTGAAGCTGTAGCCAACACAATTGATCAAATCCACACAATGCTAGATACGAATGTTGTTGGACAATTGGTACAGTTTTTTGAACCCTCTACAGAAGAATAGGGGTATGGCAATTTAGCGAAAAAGGTAGACAAAGTAATCAAACATCAGTAAAATGAACTGTGACCTTCTGGTAAAACATAGACGAATAATAGTTGATCAGGCGGAGGTGAATGTTGTTGACTCGTGAAGAAGTATTTAGTAAAGTTGCTGAAATAATTTCAAATCATTTTGAAATCGATAAAGACAAAGTGACTCTTGAATTGAGTATCAAAGACGACTTAAATGCAGATTCAATCAGTATCATGGAGTTTGTTTTAGAATTGGAAGATGAATTCGGAACAGAAATTTCTGATGAAGATGCTGAGAAAATTGAAACAGTTGGAGCTGCAGTTGATTACATTATGGAAAACAACCAAGCTTAACGAAAAAAGGTGCATCAGTGTTTGCTGGTGCATTTTTTATTTAAATAAATGCTGAGAAAAACTTCGTCGCTGAGGACGAAGTTTTTTATTGAATCAAATGCAAGAAACGTCTATTCCAAATATTCTCGTAAAAAGCAATAGTATCCGAAGCAGAAAGAAATTCATTGTCATAGGTGGTCGATCCATTTTTCAGCATGGTCAGCTGGTAGCCTAGGCCATGGGCAAATTTTATAGTGGTATCGACACAAAATTGGGTTTGGGCACCGCAAATTTCTAGGCTGGTGATTTGCTGTTGCTGTAAGAGAGCTTGCAGGTTAGTATGATAAAAGGAATTAGCATGTGTTTTTTGCACGATAATATCGTGTTCTTTGCGCTCTAATTCATCTACGATCTCCCAAGACTTCGAATTTGGAACTAAGTCCTCGTCGCAGTGCTGAATGAAAATAATTGGTTTGATTTGTTCGCGATATAGTTTCATTCGTTGATTAACAAGCGTAATCAGATCAGAAAAATGATCGATCGTCTTATCATCAAAGCAAACACCTTTTTGTAAATCAATAATCAATAGTGCCTCAGCAAGCTTCTCCATTAAATTTCCTCCGCTCTTTTTTCTACTTTAACATTTTTAAAAGCAAGAAGAAAAAACTTCGATGAATTTTTGAAAATTTCTTACTATCGCGACTTCTGATTTAAAATTTGTGGAAAAAACAGTATAATAAAGCGTGATGGAAATCTCAAAAAAAGGAATGAGCCCATGGATACACAGTTGATCAATGAATTGAAAGAAAACTACGGCATCGTCTTTCACGATGTTAACTTATTGGAACAGGCGTTTACCCACTCATCATACGTGAATGAACACCGTAACATGAATATTTCAGATAATGAACGGTTAGAATTTTTAGGGGACGCTGTCTTAGAAATTCAAGTATCGGACTATTTGTATCACTATTATCCAAACCTGCCGGAAGGACGCTTGACCCGTCTGCGTTCGGCGATTGTACGAGAAGAAAGCCTATCAAAATTTGCGAAGGAATGCCATTTTGATCATTATATAATGTTGGGAAAGGGTGAAGAAAACTCTGGTGGCCGTGACCGAGCAGCACTTTTATGCGACCTATTCGAGGCTTTTTTAGGTGCTTTATATTTAGATCAAGGTTATGATGTCGCGTTGCGATTTATCCAAACAGTTGTTTTCCCAAAGATTGAAGCAGGTGTTTTTACAAGAGAGATGGATCATAAGACTCGTCTGCAAGAGGTTTTACAAAAAAGCGGTGATGTGACGATCGATTATCGGTTGGTCAACGAAGAGGGCCCCGCTCATGAACGAGTTTTTACGATTGATGTTTATGCAGATGATCAATTGATCGGATCAGGACAAGGTAAATCAAAGAAATTAGCTGAACAGGATGCGGCGGAAAAGGCGTTGACAAAAATTTCGGAAAAATAATCAGCTTCTCTTGAGAGATTCAGAATGATAAACGTCGCGGGTAGAACTGTTTCTGTAAGTATTGACTATATCCAGCTTAACGAACATGTATAATTCTAAGTTGCACAGCATTTTCCATTGCTGTGCAAGTTCGTATGGCTTTTTATGAAATTTTAGGAGGAGCATTTTGTATTTAAAAAGAATTGAAATCGCCGGCTTTAAATCTTTTGCCGATCGGACTAAAATTGAATTTGAACCAGGTGTGACAGCAGTCATTGGACCAAACGGCAGCGGCAAAAGCAACATCACTGAAGCAATTCGCTGGGTCTTGGGAGAACAGTCTGCGAAAAGTCTGCGTGGGGGGAAGATGCCGGATATTATTTTTGCTGGTTCGGAATCACGAAAACAGTTAAATATTTCGGAAGTAACGGTTGTATTAGACAACACGGATCATTATTTGCCATTGGCCTTTAGTGAAGTTAGTGTAACGAGACGTTATCGCCGAACAGGTGAGAGTGATTTTTTCATTAATAAGAAGGCCTGTCGTTTGAAAGATATCCAGGACTTGTTCATGGATTCTGGTTTAGGAAAAGAGTCTTTCTCAATTATTTCTCAAGGGAAAGTCGAAGCAATTTTTGCCAGCAAACCTGAAGATCGTCGTGGTATTTTTGAAGAGGCTGCCGGTGTTCTGAAATATAAGCAACGAAAACGCAAAGCAGAGCAAAAGCTTTTTGAGACAGAGGATAATCTTAGTCGGGTTCAGGACATTATTTATGAATTAGAAGATCAGCTGACTCCTTTAGCTGCTCAAAGTGAAGCAGCTAAGGAGTTTTTGGCGCTTAAAAAAGAGTTAACAGCAACTGATGTCAGCTTAACGGTGGCTAAAATCAAGCAGACTCGCGACTCATGGCAATCGGCTAAGGCTGATTTTGAAGAGCTATCCAAAACAGTTGAAGAAAAAAGCTGTTTTATTCAACAGACGGAAATGCAGTTAGGAATATTGCGAGAAAAACGCGGCTCATTGGATGAACAGTTAGAAACAGGTCAGCAGCAGTTATTGCATTTATCGGAAGCATTAAAACAGGCTGAAGGACAGAAAGAACTGCTAAGCGAACGCTCCAAAAATACCCAAAAGACCAGCACAGAATATCAAGCTGCATTAACCGAACAACGCAAGAAAAAAACAGAGACACAGTTAAATTTGCAGGGAATTCAAACGCAGCAAGCTGAGAAACAAGCGGAAAAACTCGCACTGGAAGAAAAAATTCAGCAATTGATGGTAGAAGCAGAAAAATATAAAAAATCTCCAAAAGAATTATTGGAAGATCTGCGTGGTACATATGTTGAATTAATGCAGGAGTCTGCGAATGTCAGCAATGAGTTGAAGTATTTAGAGCGTCAGTATACCCAAGAAACGGCTAAAAACCAACAGAGTATGACACGCTTTGAAGCTTTACGGGAACAGCTGAAAGAGTTGACGACACAACAAGAAGCTGCTGAGGCTAAGAGTCAGTCCTTAGAGAAGTGGTTGGCAAAAGAGCAAGAAAATTATCTTCGCTTAGCAGAAGAAAAGGATAGTGCACAGCAGCAATTGCAAAAAGAACAGCAGCTGATGTACGATTTGATGAGTCAGGTTCAGCAGGCGCGAGCACGACAAAAAAGTCTTCAGGAAATCCAAGAGAACTATAGCGGTTTTTATCAAGGAGTCCGCAGTGTCCTGCAGCACAAAGATCAATTGAACGGAATTGTTGGTGCAGTGGCGGAGCTGATTCAAGTACCGCAAGAATACACGTTGGCAATCGAGACTGCTTTAGGGGCGTCAGCTCAGCACATCATCGTAGAAAATGAAAAAGATGCGCGGCAAGGGATTACCTTCTTGAAAAAGCAGCGCAGTGGTCGAGGGACATTTCTTCCATTAACGACAATCAAACCGCGCAGTTTAGGAGTCCAGCAGTATCAAGCGCTTAAAGAAGAGGTTGGTTTTTTAGGAGTTGCCAGTGAGCTTGTGTCATTTTCAGAAAAGGTTGCTCCTGTCATGCAGAATCTATTAGGAGCAATCGTAATCGCCAAAGATCTAGATAGTGCGAATCGGCTTGCTCGTCAGTTGCGCTATCAAGTTCGGGTAGTCTCTTTAGATGGTGATGTGATGAACGCTGGAGGATCAATGACCGGCGGAGCCACCAAGCAAGGCAATCGAGGGAATTTGTTCAATCAAGGCCATGAATTAGCCGAATGGACAAAACGCTACGAAGAAATCAATCAAGCATTACAAACAAAGGAAAACTTCGTTCGTGAGCTGCAAACCAAAGTGGCTGAACAAACGGAGACCTTAGATAATTTACGTACGCAAGGTGAACAAACGCGTTTTGCATATCAAGAAGCACAAAGTAATGAAGAACGTGTCAGCGCTGAACTGGTCCGCTTGCAAAAAGAGCAGACGCTATTTTCTTATGAGGCGAAGGAACTGGAAAGCTTCTTAACAGATTATCAGTCGCAAAAAGAAGTATTGGAAGTTCAACAAGTTGAATTAAAGACACAGCAAGAAAAAATCAATCAAGAAATTCAACAGATGAATGAAGAAAGCGATCAGCTAGAAGAAAAACGAGCTAACATCAATGCTGAACTTAGCCGATTACAAGCTGATTATGCAGTATTAGATGAACGTTTGCTCTACTTAGAACGACAAGCATTAAGTTTTGAGGAGCAAATCAATGAGCTGATTAGTCAGATAACGAAGCTAGAGAACCAAATACTAGCACTTTCTAGTGACTCATCGGATCATGAGGAATCTGAGGAAAGTCTAAATCAACGATTGACAGAACTGGCTGTTGCTCGCGAACACTTGCAAGAGCAATTGAACTTATGGAAAGAAACACGTCAGAACTTGCAACGTCAAGTTGATCAGGCAGATAATGCATTGACTGAAGCCAATCGTGAGCAAAAACATTTATTGGCGCGGCAATCGCAGGCGGATGTTCAAAAAAATCGTTATGAGCTGAAATTAGACAACGCTTTAGCTTATCTGCAGGAAGAATACAGCCTAACCTTTGAAGGTGCTGAAGCTCAAGCAAATCCTGAAATTGATCAGCTGGCTGCCCAAAATGAAGTTAGTCGATTGAAACAGGCAATCGAAAAACTAGGGCCAGTGAATCTAAATGCGATTGAGCAATATCAACAAGTCGAAGAACGCTATGACTTTCTTACCACACAACGTGACGATCTATTATCAGCTAAAGAGCAGTTGTTTGAGACAATGGATGAGATGGACGATGAAGTTAAAACTCGTTTCTACACGACATTCCAAGCAATTCGCGAGAAATTTAATCTGGTATTTCCCAACATGTTTGGCGGAGGTAGAGCAGAGCTGGTGTTAACAGATCCAGATGATTTATTAAACACAGGAATTGAAATCGAGGCACAACCGCCAGGGAAAAAATTGCAAAGTTTATCGCTTCTTTCTGGTGGAGAACGCGCATTAACGGCTATCGCATTATTGTTCTCAATCATTCAGGTTCGTCCAGTACCATTTTGTGTTTTAGATGAAGTTGAAGCTGCTTTAGATGAAGCGAATGTCGCTCGTTTTGGTCGTTATTTGAGTGCTTTCCAAAACGATACGCAGTTCATTGTAGTTACACACAGAAAAGGGACGATGGAAGCTGCAGACGTACTCTATGGTGTTACGATGCAAGAATCCGGTGTTTCAAAAATTATTTCAGTGCGACTTGAGGAAGTAAAAGATGACGGGAAATTTCAAGTGAAGGAAGGGGAATCTCTGGAATGATAAAATTAGTGGCGATTGATTTAGATGGTACATTATTAACTGACGCAAAGACGATCTCCGATGCAAATAAAAAAATACTAGCAGAAGCAAAAGCTAGAGGGGTTAAAATTGTAATCTGCACAGGTCGTCCATTGATTGCGATTAAAGATTATCTATCTGAGTTGAACCTGCTTGATGCAGATGATTACTCGATCACGTTCAATGGTGGATTGATTCAAACGAATACAGGAGAAATTTTAGGTAAGACAGCAATGAAATTGTCAGAGGTGAAGCATATCTATCAATTATTGAAGAAACTTGACTTGCCAATGGATGTGTTGTCAGATGCCTTATGTTTCCAATTTGAAACTTCGGAGAATCATCCTTCAATTTATCCGACTTTGAACAAAGCACTGACCTATGTGCCTAAGACCGTAGAGACATTAAAGGAGGATACGTTATATAACAAGGTTGTTTCAGCTGTTGACGCGGAATATTTAGATCAGCAGATTGCCTTGATTTCTCCGGAAGAATACGAACACTTTGAAATTTTTAAAACTAGACCAAATTTATTAGAATTTATGCCTCGAGGTGTGACAAAAGCATTTGGTCTTTCAGTGCTAGGAGAGCACCTTGGAATTGAAGCACATGAAATGATGGCTTTAGGTGATGAAGCAAATGATTTATCAATGATCACTTACGCAGGTATGGGGGTAGCGATGGAAAATGCTACTGAGTGTGTTAAATCTGCCGCTAATTTTGTGACTAGAACCAATCAAGCTGACGGCGTTGCCCATGCTATCCAAAAATTCGTGTTTGATGAATTGAACTAAATAAGGGGGGATTTTAAATGGGATTATTTGACCGCATAAAAAAGGCCTTTACCGGTGAACAAAACGAAGAAACTGAAAAACAAGAAGAGGTCGTTGAAGATAAAGTAGCTTCTGATGCCGGAGACGAGACGGAAACGAAAGAATTAGTCGAAACGCCCGTTGAGGATGAGGCTGCTGAAGACGAAGAGGTGGTTGAAGAATCACAGGAGCGAGCAACGGAGGAGCTGGATAGTCAGTCACAGGAGCTATCTGCGGATGAAGCGGATAACACAGAGAATGTCGAACAAGCGGATGATTTGTTAACGACCAGCGAAGAACTATCAGATGAGCAGACGGAAGACAGCAAAGAAGCAACCGAAGACGAAGCTGATTCGACTGTAGTTGAACCAGAAGTCAGTATTCCAGCAGAATCTGCACAAACGGAAGAGACGGTTCAAGAAAAGTATGACAAAGGTTTAGAAAAGACACGCAAGTCTTTTGGAGAACGGATGAATGAATTATTTGCTCGTTTCCGTCGAGTAGATGAAGAGTTCTTCGAGGAACTGGAAGAAACGTTGATAGGAGCTGATGTCGGCTTTGATACCGCTATTAAACTGACGGATTCTCTACGACAAGAGGTCAAATTAAAAAATGCTAAGAAGCCTGCCCAAGTCCAAAATGTTATCATTGAAAAACTGGTAGAAATCTATGAGGCAGAAGGTATTAATGAAAATAATAAAATCAACCTGCAAACTGATGGTTTAAGTGTAATTCTATTTGTTGGTGTTAACGGTACTGGAAAAACGACCAGTATCGGAAAGTTGGCAAATCAGTATAAAAACGAAGGAAAGAAAGTTTTATTAGCAGCAGCTGATACGTTCCGCGCGGGAGCAATTGACCAATTAGTCGTTTGGGGACAACGCTCTGGTGTAGAGGTTGTTCGCGGCAATGCTGGCGGGGATCCGGCGGCTGTGGTTTTCGATGCAGTAGATAAAGCCAAAAAAGAAAACTATGACATTTTACTGATCGATACAGCAGGACGCTTGCAAAATAAAGTGAATTTGATGAATGAGTTGGAAAAAATCAAACGAGTAATTAAGCGCGAGTTTCCAACGGCACCACATGAGGTATTATTAGTTGTTGATGCGACAACAGGGCAAAATGCATTAGTACAAGCGCGTCAATTTAAAGAGACAACGGACGTCACAGGGTTAGTCCTAACGAAACTAGATGGAACTGCAAAAGGTGGAATTGTTCTGGCGATCAGAAACGAGCTGCATCTGCCAGTAAAACTTGTTGGTTTGGGTGAAGGGCTTAATGACCTTGAGGCATTCGATCCAAATGATTTTGCTGTGGGATTATTTAAAGGATTGCTGAAAGAAGAGTAAAAAAAGAACTGTTGAGTTTTTTTCTCAACAGTTCTTTTGCTTATTTTGAAAATAAGGTGGGACATGCAGGCTGACATTGTTTTGTCGAGCATTAGCATCCATTATTCGGTGAACCTCGTCGCAATGAAACTGGTGCTGGTGATGAGGACGTAATACAACGAATTCTTCTAACTCTGTTTCTTGAAGCAAATGAGACGTATTGCTTATCAATTGATGATCGTTTTTCACCATAGGCGAGGCCTCCATTCTCTTAATAGACTAGCAATTTAAAGCTATATTTAAATTAAAAATGTTATTACCATTATTTAATCATAATGCCATTAAAAACGCTATCCCTTTTTCAAGCATTTCCGTTCTGTTTCTGGATATTCTTCTATATAATGTAGCTGGGAGGACTATGGACAAATGAATACAAAAAAAATGATGGCACAAGAAAAGGTTAAACCTTTTTTGCTGCAAGCACGCTATGGGATCGAAAAAGAAAGTCAACGGGTTACCCTCAATGGGGATCTTGTACAGACGGATCATCCAACCCTTGTGGGAAATCGGAATTTTCATCCTTATATTCAAACAGATTTTTCTGAAACACAATTAGAATTGATTACCCCAGTCGCTGAATCAGTCAATGAAGTGTTGGCTTATTTAGAGGCGATTCATGATGTTGCACAACGAAGTATGCCGAAGGATGAAATGATGTGGCCTTTATCCATGCCGCCAATACTTCCTGAAAAAGAAGAAGCTATTCAGATCGCGAAGTTAGAACGACATGCAGATGTCTTATATCGGCGTTACTTAGCACGTGAGTACGGGAAGCGGAAACAAATGGTGAGCGGGATTCATTTCAATTTTGAATATGGATTAGACTTAGTAAGGCAGCTGTTTTTAACACAAACAGAAGAAGCATCTATGGAGGATTTCAAGACCCGTTTATACATGAAGATCGCGCGTAATTTTTTACGCTATCGTTGGCTGTTAACATACTTGTTTGGAGCTAGCCCGCTAAGTGAGGACCGCTACTTTGATAGCGAGGATCGTCCCAAGGAACCTGTACGGAGCATTCGTACTAGTCATTATGGGTATGTTAATAAACCGGATGTACAAGTGTCTTATGAAACACTGACCCGCTACAGCGAGGATTTAGCAGAAAATGTTGCACAGGGGCGATTATCGGAAGAAAAAGAATTTTACGCACCGATTCGTATGCGCGGTGGAAAAAAGGTTGCGGATCTTTTTCATACGGGCATCCGTTATGTGGAGTTGCGAAATATTGATTTGAATCCCTTTGACCGTGTCGGAATTGATGCTGATGAGATCGAGTTTATTCATTTGTTTATGCTTTATTTGCTATGGACTGATGAGAAATTACCGGCTGATGAGTGGGTAGCGGAAGGCAATCGCATTAGTGATGAGGTTTCATTAGAACATCCAGCAAAACCGACCGCTCATTTAGCAGAAGGACAAAGGATTTTTACTGAAATGCAGCTAATGGCTGATGAACTAGAATTAGACGGTGCAGATTTACTTAAGAAATATCAAGTTTGGCTAGATCGACCAGAAGAAACTTTAGCGGCGAGAGTACTCGCTTTAGATGAAGCCGAAGGACAAGACGTAGCAGCAACGAAATTAGGACGCAAGTTTTATGACCAAGCTTGGGCCCGTCCTTATCAATTGGCTGGTTTTCAGGAAATGGAGTTATCGACGCAAAACTTATTGTTTGACGCCATTCAGAAGGGAATTGAGGCCGAGGTCTTGGATCGACAGGATCAGTTTGTAAAGCTGCAGCATGGCGATCATCAAGAATTAGTAAAGAATGGAAATATGACTAGCAAAGATACTTATATAGCACCTTTGCTGATGGCGAATAAAACAGTCACTAAACTCGTTTTAGCGCGGGCTGGTTTTCGTGTGCCGGATGGCGAAACATTTAGCTCGATTGAAGCAGCGAAAAAAGCCTATCCACGTTTTGCTCAAAAAGCTTTCGTAATTAAGCCCAAATCAACGAATTACGGCTTGGGCATCACTATCTTCAAAGGTGAAACATCAATGACTGATTTCAACGCTGGACTGGCGATTGCTTTTGCGGAGGATGATGAGGTTATCATTGAAGAGTTTTTGCCGGGAACTGAATACCGCTTCTTCGTAATCGATCACCAAGTCAAGGCGGTCTTGCTGCGAACCCCTGCTAATGTTATAGGGGACGGCGAACGAACGATTGAGGAGCTAGTAGCTGAAAAGAATGCGGACCCTCTGCGTGGACTGAATCATCGATCACCATTGGAAAAAATCCAGTTGGGTGATTTAGAACAATTGATGCTGAAGGAGCAAGGGCTGCGCATTGACAGTGTTCCTGAAAAGGATCAGCAAGTCTTCTTGCGAGAAAATTCAAATGTATCTACTGGCGGTGATTCCATTGACGTTACAGATGACATTCATGAAAGCTATAAACAATTAGCGATCGATGCAGTTGAAGTTTTAGGAGCCAGCATCAGCGGTATTGATTTAATTATTCCGGATAAAGACAAACCCTATGAAGTACATGAGGACTATGGGATTATCGAGGCCAACTTTAATCCAATGATGCACATGCATATTTATCCTTATATTGGAAAAAGCCGTCGTTTAACATTGGACGTTCTGCGCTTCTTGTATCCTGAAATGAATATCTAAAAAAAATGACCTGCGCTGCTATCGCGTAGGTCATTTTTTATGGTGATTTTTTATAAATGTATCCATTTCAGCTAGTGATTCGGTAAATAGAACCAATTGACGATCCTCATAGGATAAAAATTTTTGCTCTACCATCTGATCAAAGAATTTTTGTAACGGAGAATAATAGCTTTTGACATCAAAGAAGATGCAAGGGCTATTGTTTTGGCCAACACGTGCCCAAGAGTAAGCTTCAGCAATTTCTTCTAATGTTCCAATACCGCCTGGTAATGCTATACAAACATCCGCCTGCTGCATCATGGCCTTTTTTCGTTCGTCCAAGTCACTCACAGTGATCATATGGGTCAAACCAGTGTGGAGGCGTTCACGATCTTGCAAAAATTTAGGCATGATACCAATAACTACACCGCCATTTTCCAGAACACTGTCAGCTATAACACCCATCAAGCCAAGTTTACTTCCGCCATAAATAAGTTCGTGATTTTTTTCTACAATCCAATGGCCTAATTTTTTTGCGGTCTCCTGGTAGAGTGGATCAGCTCCAAGGTGTGCTCCGCAATATACAGCGATTCGCATCAGATTTCTTCCAAGTCGAGCGTCTGTTTCGTTGATTCAACGGTCAAACCGGTTTTTTCTTCCCACCAAATCTTCATTTCTTTTTCGTAGGTGTCGGGGAAATTGTTTACAGTCTCGATTAGGGGCTCTTCTTGAAGTTTGGCATAAGGATGGTTCATGGCCAAATTTAATTTTAATTCCTTCAATAGACTATAGTATTGGAACATCATATAGTACATCTCTTCGTCATCAGCGCTAGCTAAAACTAAGGCAGCGCGGTCCAACATGAAGCCAAGGCTGCGCATCATAAATAAAAACGCAGGGATCTCTTCTGTTTTGATATCATCGACTTCTTTTAAGATATCAATATGCAAATCAAGCGCTTGCAATAAATCGGTTTGGAGATTTTGATAGGTGACCATTATAAACTCCTCCTTAAAATTCCTTCTTTTAAAATAAGTATAGCACAGACGTAAAAAATCCTACGAATGGATTCAGCATTTGACTCGCATTATTGTGATGATTTGTGTAAAGTAGACGGGAAGGAGGCGGTGAGATGGGAAAATTAGCTGTGATTACAGATCTGCATGCAGATATCAATCACTTCGGCGAAAAAGAATTAACTAAACTTTTATCTTTGCTGCGTGAACAAGAGGTGACACGACTGCATTTTGCTGGTGATACGGCTAATAAGATCGACCAAGCGTTGACAGTCAATCGTTTCTTTCGTCAGCGCGGGGTGCCGACGACATTCAATCTTGGAAACCATGAGATGGGTAATGTTAAAGGAGAGCAGATGATTGAACACTATCCTGACAGCCATTTTTTGAATCTTCGCTATTTGCCACTTAATCAAGAAACTGTGTTATTGGGCTTTAATGGATGGTATGATTATGGGTTTTCTGAATTAAAAGACCCGCAGCAAATTCGCTCGATTAAAAATATATATTGGTTTGACCGGATCATCGAACGTTTTTCGGATGATCAAACGGTTGATCAAGAAATTTTACGACAATTACGCAATATATTGGATGATTTGGCGCGCAAAAATTATCAAGTCATTTTAGTGACACACTTTGTGCCAAAAGAAGAATTTATCGTTCATTTAAGTGGTAAATATCAAATCTGGAATAAGCTGAATGCCTTTTTAGGGTCGAGAGCATTTGGTGAATTATTGGATCAATATCCTAACGTTAAGCATGTGGTGTTTGGTCACACTCATCGACGATTTGAAGATCAAATAATCGGTGATACGATTTATAGCTGCCGTCCTTTAGGATATTATTATGAATGGGGCATCACTCGGAAGTTTGTTTTAGATAATCAATTAGCCGAAGTTTTTATTCCAATGAAAATGCGTAGTTTATTGAGTAAGCATCAAGCAGAATTTGCCGCTTATAAAGAGGAACATTTGCTTGAAGAATTTCGACAAGCAATGACTTTGATTTCTTATTAGTGGAGGAGACCATTTTGATTGAAGCGATAAAAAAATTTTTACGACAGTTTACTCAGACAACACCGTTTGTTTTAGCGAATACGATGATTGTCATTCCTTATTTATTATTTATGCATTTGATAGATCCGCGACAGTCTGTCACAGTGTTGCCTTTTGTTTTATTTTATACGTTTCGGGTGACTGGGATTTTTTTGATTCGTGGATTGTATCGCTCCATCGATCAATATACGTTGTTGATGGTTTCATTATTAGTTGGTGGCATCGGTTCATTTCTGACCTTGATCGGAGCTTTACATTTTACATTTTATTTATTCGGCAGTATCTTTTTAGGACTAAGTGCTGCTTGGCTGCCTCCAGCAAATACGAGCGTGAACTTTTTTGAAAAGTCTAAAGGCTTTCAAACGATGAGCAGTCGGCAATATTTAGTGGCCTTACTCGTTTTATTTCCACTATTTTTTGGAACGACACTGACTTTTCCAGTTCAAGTCGTGATTGTGCCAAGCATCATCACACTTTATTTTGTTTGTGGGTATCATACCGTCAAGCATTATCCGCATTACGAAATGGACTTCAAGGAGTTAACGAAGCATGTTTTTTCTATCTCGGAATTGGTTTGGTTTATTTTGTTTTTTATCGCACTCTTTTTATTGCGAAGCGGGCGACTACTGTTCAGTGAATCTTTGCTGAATAACGCGATTCTCTTATTCACAGGTATTTTCATGGCGGCTATCGTTGTGGTTAACCAAGTAAAAAATCATTGGAAGCTGCCTGCTTGGCAAAATGCTTTGACCTTCCTTAATGGAATGCTGGGAAATTTTATTTTCCTTTTTGGTGCTTTTTATGTTGCAGTCTATAAAGGTGCTGCTTCTCAAGGAATGTATTTATTTTTGCCTTACCTATTGGGAGTAATTAGTTCGTTAGTTTTAGCGGGCAAGCTTCGTCAATCCTTTAAGAATGATTTGATTGTTCAACTTGTTGGATTAGCTGTCGGGTTATTATTGTTAAGTATCCGACCACTGTTCCCATTTGCGATTTTTGTTTTGACTTTCTTCCAAAAAGGAACCAGTGCATGGCTGAACCGTTTGTATTATCAAACAGAGAGCATCGAAGCGCAGCAGCGTCTCACTGCAAAGTATTCGACATCCAATAAGGGAAGTATCACGCATCAATTTATTTTGATGTTTTTGCTGCTCGTCACATTACAGTTAAAAAATTTACCAGTCAAAGATATTTTTTTATTGCGCAGCTTGCACACAGCAGAAATCCTTGCAACAATGGACATAGTTAAATTTATCTCAATCATTATTCTATTAATTGGGCTTTGGTTGATTGGAAGGATAGGAAAACATGCGTTTAATCATTGATGGCGATGGCTCGCCGGTAAAGGACACAGCGATTGCAGTCGCAGAAGAACATGGGATACCAGTGGTAATCGTAACGAGTATCGATCATTATTCAAAAAAGGAGTACCCGGATTTTGTGGAATTTATCTATGTTGATCGTGGTGCAGATTCAGCTGATTTTAAAATTGTTTCAGTCATTCAATCAGAGGATATTTTGATCACACAGGATTATGGTTTGGCTTCTTTGACATTAGCCAAAGCGGCACATGTTTTACATCAAACGGGTATGGAATATACACAGATGAATATTGACGCGTTGTTGACTCAACGTTTTATCGGTAGTAAGATGCGTCAGGCAAAACAGCGTACGAAAGGCCCGAAGCCTTTTACGAATGAAGATCGTGCACATTTTAAGGACGTGTTGGAAAGCCTGATTCCATAGTCTTTGATGTAATCTGAAACAACATGCATTGTAATAATTGTAAAATTTCTTTTTGGGGATTTTGATTTTTGTGCTAAAATGTTAGGGATCAGAAAGTAATGGAGGATACTCAGTTGAAAATTATTTTACTTTATGGTGGGAAAAGTCCAGAACACGATGTAGCAATTTTATCGGCTTTTTCAGTTATTTCTGCGGTATATTTTGACTATTATCAAGTACAACTTATTTACATTGATAAAACCGGTCAATGGGTAAAAGGTCCATTGTTAACGGAAGCACCAGAAACAGATGAAACGTTGCGTCTAACTTGGGATACGGCTGGACATGAAGTTGAAGGGTTCAGCGGAAAAGTGATTGCTCCTGGCGATATCAAAGAAGACAATGCGATTGTATTTCCAGTCCTGCACGGACCAAATGGAGAAGACGGAACGATCCAAGGCTTTTTAGAAACATTGGATATGCCATATGTGGGTGCAGGCGTAATGACAAGTGCATGCGCGATGGACAAAATTATGACTAAATACATCCTGCAGGCAGCCGGAATTCCGCAAGTTCCATATGTTCCAGTTTTAAAGAACCAATGGAAAGAAAATCCAAAGCAAATCTTTGATAAATGCGAAGGTACATTATTGTATCCGATGTTTATCAAGCCAGCTAATATGGGCTCAAGTGTCGGAATCACACGAGCAGAAAATCGGGAAGAATTACAAAATGCCCTTCAAGAAGCGTATCGTTATGATTCACGCGCTTTGGTTGAACAAGGAATCGATGCTCGTGAAATTGAAGTTGCTGTTTTAGGTAACGATGATGTGCGGACAACTCTGCCTGGTGAAATCGTAAAAGAAGAGGCTTTCTATGATTACAATGCTAAGTATATCGACAATACGATTCAGATGGCGATCCCAGCAGACATTCCTGAAGAAGTGATGCAAAAAGCTCGAGACTACGCTAAGTCTGCATATACGATGTTGGGCGGTTCAGGACTTAGTCGAATCGACTTTTTCTTGACGAATAAAAATGAATTGTTCTTGAATGAATTGAATACGATGCCTGGCTTCACTGAGTTTAGTATGTATCCTTTATTATGGGAAAATATGGGCTTGAAGTATGGTGATTTAATTGAAGAATTGATTCAATTAGGTACGAAGCGTTACGAACAGCAAGCGGCTTTTAAATAGAGGGCCTCTGTTTAGCAAACGAGCAGCAGGGCTTGAGACATGATTCTCTACGGAGGATGTCTCAAGTTCCTTTTAACGTCCGGCATATCAAATGATCATCAATCAGACGATGGATGAGTGTATTTTACTGTAGTCAGAAACAAAAATTTGGGAGGAACACCATGAATTTTACAACGACAATCATCAGCAAGGCCGTTCAAGGTGAAGTATTGGCGGAAAATGAGGTGACCGTTACTGGTGTCGAATTCGATTCACGAAAAATTGAAGCCGGCGATTTGTTTGTCCCATTACAAGGAACAAATGATGGCCATGAGTTTGTAGCGAAAGCAATCGAAAATGGAGCAACTGCAACGCTTTGGAGTAATGATCCAGCGACTGCGCCAGAAGGTATTGCAGTGATTTTAGTTAAAAACACATTGTTAGCTTTTCAAGCGCTAGCAAGCTACTACCTATTAGAGGAAAATCCAGATGTGATAGCTATTACAGGCTCGAATGGGAAAACCACGACAAAGGATATGACTGAATCGGTCCTTAGCCAAAAGTTTCGGACGTATAAAACACAAGGCAACTATAATAATGATATTGGTTTGCCTTATACAATTTTACACATGCCAGAAGGAACGGAAAAATTGATTCTGGAAATGGGGATGGACCATGCAGGAGAAATCAGTATTTTATCAGAGCTGGCCGAACCTGACGTCGCAGCGATCACGATCATCGGAGAAGCGCACATTGAAAACTTAGGTTCACGAGAAAAAATCGCGGACGCTAAGATGGAAATTACGACTGGTTTAGCGTCGGATGGCTTGCTGATTATCCCTGCGGATGAACCTCTACTAGAAGAACGTACAAACTCATTATCACAAACTGTGGAAACATTTGGCATTAAACAAGGTGATCTGTCTGCTACCATTTTAAACGAGAATAAAGGGGCGACAGTTTTCTCTGTTGATGATAATGGCTACCAAATCCCTCTGCCTGGCAGCTACAATGTGCAAAACGCACTGATTGCGATGGCAATCGGTCGGTGGTTCGATGTAAGTATTGATGAAATTTTTCAAGGTTTGGCTTATGTCCAGGTCACACAAAATCGGACACAATGGTTGAAGGCTGGAAATGGTGCGGATATTTTGAGTGATGTCTACAATGCTAATCCCACGGCGATGGGTTTGGTATTAGATACTTTTGCAAAATTACCGACAGAAGGACGTCGTGTGGCAGTTTTGGCAGATATGCTGGAATTGGGGGCGGAGTCATACGCTCTTCATGCGAATATGGTAGAACATATTAATGATCATGACTTTCAAGAAATTTATTTATATGGCGATGAAATAAAAGGTCTGAAGGTTGCTTTAGCCGATCGTTACCCGTCATTGGCGGTTCATTATTTTAGTAAAAATGATAAGCAGCAAATGATAGAGGCAGTCAAGAATAGTTTGCAAGCAAATGACAGCATTGTTTTGAAAGGCAGCAACGGTATGGGGTTGATTGATGTCGTTGAAGGATTGCAGAAATAGTGAAAACTTGCAGAAAATGAAATGATGTGCTAAAATGAGCCATTGCCGAGAAATGAAGTAATGATTGAATGAGTCATCCAATAAATTAAAGATTCGCTAGTGAATACTCGCTGGCTTACCAATTATTTTTGAGAAGCGGTTGGGGCATTTTTCAGTTGAACAATGTCTCAACCACTCTTTGTGAGAGATGATCCTTCCGCCTGACTTCGCGGAGCGGTTTTTCGGTAGTATCGCCAAGGATGGCAACTAGAGGGACAGTTGCAGTCCGAACGCCGATACCAAACCATACGCTCTAAATGATAAGGTCAACAGACATTAGGAGGATATCATTTGAAATTCAAAGAGTTAAAATTATCACCAGAACTATTAGTAGCGATCGAACGCTCAGGTTTTGAAGAAGCAACACCGATCCAAGAACAAACTATTCCTTTGGCATTAGCCGGAAAAGACGTAATTGGACAAGCACAAACGGGTACTGGTAAAACTGCCGCATTCGGCTTACCGATGCTAAATAAGATCGATACAACGAAAAATGTTTTACAAGGACTAGTCATTGCGCCAACACGTGAACTGGCGATCCAAACGCAGGAAGAATTATACCGCTTAGGCCGCGACAAGAAAATTCGTGTGCAGGCCGTATATGGGGGCGCAGATATTGGCCGTCAAATTCGTGGTTTGAAAGATCGTCCGCATATCGTCGTAGGAACACCAGGACGGATGCTGGATCATATCAACCGCCACACATTGAAATTAGAAACTGTGGAGACACTTGTCTTAGATGAAGCAGACGAAATGTTGAACATGGGATTCTTGGAAGATATCGAAAAAATCATCAGTAAAGTCCCTGCAGAACGCCAGACATTGTTGTTCTCAGCAACGATGCCCGATGCAATCAAAAAAATCGGCGTGAAATTTATGAAAGAACCTGAACATGTGAAGATCAAAGCCAAAGAAATGACGGCTGATTTGATTGATCAATACTATGTACGGGCAAAAGATTACGAAAAATTTGATGTGATGACACGTCTATTCGATGTACAAACACCAGATTTGGCGATTGTCTTTGGACGTACAAAACGTCGTGTTGATGAATTAGCGCGTGGATTAGAAGCTCGCGGCTACAAAGCTGAAGGCATCCATGGCGATCTCTCACAACAAAAACGGATGAGCGTATTACGTTCATTCAAAAAAGGTGATCTTGACATCTTGGTAGCGACAGACGTTGCTGCTCGTGGATTAGATATTTCAGGTGTTACGCACGTTTACAACTACGATATTCCGCAAGATCCAGAAAGCTATGTTCACCGTATCGGTCGTACTGGCCGTGCTGGTAAAGGTGGTATGTCAGTGACCTTCGTTACTCCAAACGAAATGGGCTATTTACATGTCATCGAAAACTTGACGAAAAAACGTATGAATCCAATGCGTCCGCCAACCGAAAAGGAAGCTTTCAAAGGTCAATTAGGTGCGGCGATGGAACAAATCCAAAGCGAAATGGAAGAGAATTCTGATAGCTTGGAAAAATACAAGGAAGCAGCTCAAGAATTATTAGCTGCCTATTCACCAGAGGAGCTTGCGGCGTTGTTGTTGAAGACAACAGCTAAAGACCCTTCAGATGCTGTTCCTGTGAAAATCACACCAGAACGTCCATTGCCTTCAAATAAAAAAGGCGGCTTCAATCGTGGCGGCGGTAAACGCGGCGGTGGAAACAACCGTGGCGGCGGTCGTGGTAAAGATAACTACCGTAAAGATCGTGATCGCAACAATAATAAAAACAAAAATTACGGCGGCAACAAACAACGCAGTAACAACAAAAATACCAATCGGAATAACGACAAAAAACGCGGATTTGTCATTCGCACAAATACAAACGACTAGTTCGCGCATAACTATCAAGGCCATTGATCTTTTTGATTGATGGCTTTTTTCTTGATATAAAGAAGTTTGCTTCGATTATTAAAAAAAAATCGTAGCATTTAAATAAGTCTTTGGTAAAATAAAGATGTTACTTGAAAGGGTTGAGAGGATGATAAAAGGAATCGGGATCGATGCGACTGAGCTTGAACGAGTCGCAAAAATCATTGAGCGTCGTCCGCATTTTGTGGAACGAATACTGACTCCGGCGGAACAGACCCTTTTTGCTAGCCATTCTCCTCATCGTCAGGTAGAATTTCTAGCAGGACGGTATGCATGCAAAGAAGCTTTTTCTAAGGCCTGGGGAACCGGTATCGGAAAAGTCAGTTTTCAGGATTTAGAGATTTTACGAGATGATAATGGTGCACCCGCCTTTACAAAATCACCTCATCAGGGAAAAGTTTTTGTTAGCTTGACCCACACAGAGGAACTAGCGATCGCACAGGTCTTGCTAGAGGAATAGAAAGAAGGACACTTAGTTTATGGTTGTAACTTATCATCGACCTACGCGCGCGATTATACATAGGAAAGCATTGAGAGAGAATATTAAAAATGAAATTGAACGATTGCCGGAAGGAACTGAATTATTTGCTGTAGTTAAAGCAGATGGTTATGGTCATGGGGCGATTGCTGCTGCACAAATGGCTTTATCTGTGGGGGCTGCTGGTTTTTGTGTAGCAACATTAGACGAAGCGATTGAATTGCGAGAGGCAGGAATCACCGAACCGATATTGGTACTGAGTGTGGTCTTCCCGAGCTATCTGTCACTTGTGGTAGATTATGATCTATCTATCACTGTAGCCACAAAAGAATGGCTAATAGAAGCGCAGGAAGTACTGAGGGATTTAGAAGAGACAACAGCGCCGATAAAAGTACACATTAAAGCAGATACTGGCATGGGACGCATTGGTTTTCTAACTCCAGAAGAGGTCAAAGAAGCAGCGGAGATTATTGAAGCTTCTCCAAATATGATTTGGGAAGGTTTATTTACTCATTTTGCAACGGCAGATGAAAAGGATGCTTCTTACTGGTCTAAGCAAGCGGATCGATTCAACGAGATGATCGCTGTGTTGGATCGTTTGCCTCGTTATATTCATTCAAGCAATAGCGCAACAGCATTGTGGCATGATAAAGAAATGCCGGGCAATATGATTCGTTACGGAGTTGGAATGTATGGATTGAACCCTTCAGGTCATGAATTGCCAGAAGTGTACCCATTAAAACCGGCAATGGAGTTAGTTTCTGAGTTGATTCAAGTCAAAGAACTGGCAGCTGGTGAAGGTGTAGGTTACGGGAAAACCTATGATACGCCAGAAAAAGAATGGATTGGTACTATTCCAATCGGTTATGCAGATGGCTGGTTGCGGAAGATGCAGGGTTTTTCATTGTTAGTCGAAGGGGAGTTCTGTGAAATTGTCGGTCGTGTCTGTATGGATCAATTGATGATTCGTCTGCCGCGTGAATTTAAGGTTGGAACAAAAGTCACATTGATTGGTAAGAATAATGGACAAGAGATTACGATGCAAGATGTGGCGGATCATTTAGGAACGATTCATTATGAAGTTTGTTGTATGCTTTCGGAACGTGTGCCAAGAATTTATCAAGAGTAACTATGAATAAAGAGATTTCTGGATTTTTACAAGGCGTTTAGTCTCTTTTGAAATAGATTTTTATTGAACAAACATCATGAGATATTTTGAATCAAGGCAAGAAGTGTTTAGAGAAGTGATATATGGCATGAACATCGGGGCATTTTTCAATGGAGAAATGACTACATTAAAAGGAGTAAGGAGATTATTATGGTTAAACGTGGTGATATCTATTTCGCGGATTTATCGCCAGTCATTGGTTCTGAACAGGGAGGGATTCGTCCGGTATTGGTGATCCAAAATAATTTGGGCAATCATTTTAGTCCAACAATCATTATTGCTGCGATCACAGCAAAAATGGCTAAGCCCAAATTACCCACACATATAGGGATCAAGTCAAATGGTACCGGAATCGAGCGGGATTCAGTCATTTTATTAGAGCAGATTCGTACGATCGACAAATCACGTTTGAAGGAAAAAGTCTGCCACTTAGATCGCTGTTTGATGGCAGAAGTTGATGCTGCTTTACGAATCAGTGTCGGAATCGAAACGATGTCTGCTGTCACATCGAATCTTACATAAAAATCAGTACTGTTGATTTATCAGTTTCATAAAACAGCATCGCTCATTAGAGGTTTTTTTAATATTTTTCGTCATAAGAGGAAACGTAGAAAGTTGAAAGATACTATCAAGCAATTTGTTTTGTTGGTTTTTTACTAGAAATAAAATTTAGCGAGTTATCAAGGACGCAACGATTCGTTGCGTCCTTTTTTTTTCACTTCAACGAATTGTCCATCTACAATCCGTAGTAAACCAGAATTTTTCTATTGTATAATATAGATAAAGAAAAACAGCAAGATGAAGGTGGGGGAACGATGGTTGAGATTGGTGAACAGCTTAGATATTTTCGACAAAGAAAAGGAATGAGTCAAAAACAAATTGCCGAACTTCTGCACATTACCCCACAAACTATTTCCAAGTGGGAACTGAATAAGAGCGCGCCTGATTATGATCAGCTGATCGCTCTTAGTAAAATATATCGAAAAAGTATTGATGCTCTTTTGGGTCAGGCCAAACCTAGTCTTTTAGATTATCTAGCAGACTCGCAGAATTTTAGAAATCAATATGGAGTGCCTACTACGAAAGGAGAAAAGAGTTATGGAAAGAATCCATAAGATCAATAAGCTGCTTTTGATTACGTATAATTTAGGTGGAGTTTGTTTACTGGCAATTAGCGGATTGGTTGGTATAGGGGCACCTCCAGGATATATTCCAATGTGGTTGAAAATCAGTACCGGTATTATTTTCTCCACAATGATCATCGCTCATATTATTCGCTATGGTTTGAAGCGGTTAAACACAAAATAGGCTGACACAAAAGGTGCCAGCCTATTTTTATGCCTGAGCATAAACGATTAGATTGACTGTATCGCCAAGACAAGTTTGCAAAGTGATTCGTTCTCCGCCGCCAGCAGATGTAATTTGGTCCCAATTATCTAAGCCAGAAGCAATATCTCTCCCGCTGTCGTCAACTTGAGTCAAGCCAGTCACTATATAGGTTGTTGCATTACCTGCGCTATCAGTAACTGTAATGGCATCGCCTCCGCTAAGCGATAAGATTGGTGAAAAAATCCCGGGGTTGTGCCCAATGAAATGGGTATTTTGATTGTCTGTGCCGGATTGTGTCGGATTACCTCCCCAAGTTGCAGCAATTGCGCCGCTATTGATGATTCCTTGCCCACTACCTTGCCCAGCATTTTGGTAAGGTAAAGATTGGCCATGGAAAGAAATCTGATTGGGTTGTAATGCTGGCTGTTGCTGAATAGGAGGAGCAGCTGCGGGTTGTGGTTCTTCTGGAACAGGTTGTGGGGTTTCTTGTTGTGTCATGGATTCTTGTGTATTTTCTATTGGTGCTTGTTGTGCTTCTGTGGAGGAAATGGATTCTTGAGTAGCTGATTGCTTAGGTTGTTCTGCTAGAGTTTCTTCTGAAGTCGAGGAGACAGGTGGCTGGTTGAGAGAAGTTTTACTTTCTGCTTTTGCAACTTTATTCTTTTTTTCTTTTTCAACGATAATCCAAACGGTTCGTTTGTCATGATCTTTTTTATTTTTGGCGGTCAAAACCAAGGAGTGGCGACCTGGCTTACTTGTATTGATAGTAGTGTAGTTCATCTGAACAGGTTGAAAATCATCAGCCACAGCTTTGTAATACTGTTTTGGATGAAATGAATCATTCGCGGTAATCGTGATTTCGTCATCACCATAGATTTTTACTTGTTTTTCGTAGCTTTCCTCCTTTTCAGCTTGGGCATTAGAGATAGAAGAAAAAATGAGCGGACCAAATAATAATAGGAGACTTACAATAACAAGGGAAAGTAAGATTTTTTTTCTTCTTGATGGTTTCAAGAAAATCCCTCCTTTTTCTTATTTGTCTAAAGGATAAAGTAGGAAACAATAATGGGGAATAAAAATAACGTAATTGTTAAATGCGAATGTTATTTGTGAATTTTAGTTAAATAAATATCAATATTTTTCCGTTTTCATAGAGTTATTTTATGATATAATGACCAAGTAATGTTATAATCCAAAAACTTAAAATTTATTATCGGATTTGAAGATTAGTGACAACTGGCTTAGGAGGATACTTTTGTGCGGAGACTATTAAAAAATACAACACAACGACGATTAGCCATTATTGGCGTTTTACGAGATTTGATTGGATGGCAGAATCCAGAAATGATTGCAGATCTGTTAGATTGTTCGATGAAAACAATCCTATCTGATGTAGAAGCAATCAATGAACATTGGGGCGAGCACGTCGGTGTAGAGTATTCCCGTACAAATGGTTTGCGGTTGAACGATGCGCTTCACAACAAAACACGGCAATTGGCACGGAATTTAATGGAAGAATCTGAAGCATTTACATTTTTAGAGCGGATTTTCTTTCAACCGAATGAAGACATGGATTATTGGATCAATGAGTTGTATATTAGCGAGGCTACTTTTTATCGAATGATTAAGCAGATTGATAAGGTCTTAAAAGAAAAAGGTTTGGTTTTAGAACGCAGGCCTTTTCGGATTACCGCTAAAAATGAACGCTGGGTGCGTGTCTTTTATGTTCAATTATTGCTAGAGAAATATGGCTTAAATGAATGGCCTTTTGATCTCGAACATGAACGAGTGATCGATTTTATAAGAAATGCGAATCGCTCTTTTGACATTGTTTATAATGATCGGGAAATTTTGGAAAGCAGCTATTTACTGGCAGTGATTATTGTTCGGACCTCTCAAGGGTTTGTTTTAACTGAAAATGAGAAAATGAATCTAAATCAAGCGTTGATTGATAAAATTTTGACTCTGCGGCCAGCAGCAGATCGAATAGTTTACGGTACCCAATATAATGTGACAAATCAATGGTATTACGAAGTGGCGAATAGTTTATTTTGTTCTTGTTTCATTACACGCTTTGAACCTAGCTGTCAGATCACTTTGAGATATTTAGAAAGTTTTTTAAGGGAGTTGGAACTGGTTCATGAGCTGACATTGACAGAGGAACGAAGGAAAAAGATTCTACAAAAATTACTGCAGCTTCAGGCCGCTTACCAAGTATGTCCGTATCCACGCTCAATTCTATTCGATTCGGCAGCATATTTTTCAAGAAATGCAAAACAACAATATCCCCACTTTACGAAGTATGTTCATCAATTACTATTACGTATGGAACGAACGCATAGTGATCCTTGGTTTAGTCAGTTTTATTTTGCTGTTTTGACGATTTTATTTAAAGAATGGGAAGGGCTGGCACATTCACTGGATGTTCATTCTGCTAAGGTACAGATTTTAGTAGTGAGTGATTCGGGGATAAGTCATGCAGAGATGCTCGCGGAATTGATTAGAAACCGTTTTTATTATCTTGTGGGGATCGAGGCGCATCAGGGATCGATATTGGATTTTTCTCCTGACGAGAGTTTTAAAAAGTACGATCTGGTGATTGCTAACTATCCGATAAAAGATTATTCTTATGGGAATTTAAAAATTGTCGATGATTTTTTGACGGAGAGTGATTTATCATCGATCGGCTCCTTTATCAAAAATATTCATTAGAAGACTCGCTCTGAGTCTTCTTTTTTATGAAAAAGGGGTGAATTTATTAGAACTTTTGCGAAAAAATCTCTATACTATAGTAAGCAATCATTAATGAAAGAATGGAAGGACGTGAGTACATGTTAAAACAATTACTGGCAAATGTCGGTGAATATAAGAAGCAGAGTTTACAGACCCCGTTATTTACAATGGGAGAGGTACTAATGGATGTGATCATGCCCTTAATCATGGCAGGCTTGATCGACCAAGGGATCGAAAAAAGTGATACGAATACGATTTTGCGTTATGGCGGCCTACTATTTTTGTGTGCATTGTTTGCACTTGCTATGGGAACTTTAGGGGGACGGACGGCAGCAATTGCTTCGGCAGGCTTTGCAAAAAATTTACGTCATAACCTATTTGAACGGATTCAGAGTTTTTCTTTCTCGAATATTGACCGCTTTTCAAGTTCGAGTCTGATTACCCGTTTAACAACAGATGTGACGAACGTGCAGAATGCTTATCAAATGGTGATCCGGATTTTGGTGCGGTCGCCATTGATCTTGATCTTTTCTTTAGTGATGACATTTCATATCAATCGGGAACTATCAATGATTTATTTAGTGATCGTACCGATTATGATCGTGGGTCTTGGCCTGATCATTCGGTTTGCCCACCCATTGTTCGAAAAAGTATTCCGGACATATGATCGTCTGAACAATGTTGTACACGAAAACCTGCAGGGAATTCGTGTGGTGAAATCCTATGTGCGGGAAGAGCATGAAGAAGAAAAATTCAGCCGCGTATCAAAAATGGTTTTTGATAATTTTACGAAAGCGCAGAGAATTGTTGCTTTCAATATGCCGCTTCTGCAGGTCGCAGTTTATGCGTGTATGCTGCTGCTTTCTTGGTTAGGCGCAGAGTTGATCGTAAATAAAGGAAATCTGACGACGGGTGAACTAGTCAGTATGTTCAATTATACGATGCAGATTTTGATGAGCTTGATGATGATGTCGATGACCTTTGTCCAATTGATGATCGCTCGTACATCCGCTGAGCGAATCACAGAAGTGCTTAATGAAGAAAGTGATTTGAAAAATGGCGAGAATCCATTGACGGAAGTACCAGATGGTTCGGTAGAATTTCAAAATGTCTGCTTCAGCTACAAAGATGATATGGACAAATTAGTACTGGAAAATATCGATTTGAAAATTGCTTCAGGCGAAGTGATTGGAATCGTCGGTGGGACCGGAAGTTCAAAATCTAGTCTGGTGCAGCTGATTCCTAGATTGTATGATGTGACTCATGGCGAAATCAAAGTTGGCGGTCACGATGTGCGAAGCTATGACTTGGAAGCATTACGTGATCAAGTTGGGATGGTTTTACAAAATAATGTTTTATTCAGTGGAACAATCACAGAAAATCTTCGGTGGGGCGATGAAAAAGCAACGGAAGAAGAAGTTATTCATGCTGCAACGATTGCACAGGCAGATTCCTTTATTCAAGAGTTCCCTAATAAATATGACACGATGATTTCTGAAGGCGGGAATAATGTTTCTGGCGGACAGAAACAACGATTGACGATTGCTCGTGCGTTATTGAAGAAGCCGAAGATTTTGATTTTGGATGATTCGACTAGTGCTGTGGATACGAAAACAGATCGAGCAATCCGCGAAGGGCTGACTAATGAGATTCCTGGAACAACGACCTTTATCATCTCGCAGCGGATCAGTTCCATCCAAGATGCGGACCGTATTATTGTATTAGATGACGGAAAAATAAATGGAATCGGAACACATGATGAGTTGTTAGCAAATAATTTGATTTATCAAGAAGTTTTTGATTCTCAACAGAAAGGATTTGGTGATCATGATGAATAAAATGCCTGCAGCCAAATCCAACCCAATGAAAACCATCAAGCGCTTATTGAAAATCATGGCGAAAGAACATAAAGTTCAATTGGTAATCGTCTTTTTCATGATCCTGATTAGTGCTTTTGCAAATGTACGAGGATCGCTGTTCTTGCAAGTTGTGATCGATGATTACATCACACCGCTGATTGGACAAAGCAATCCGAATTTTACTGGTTTGTTAAAAGCGATCGTAACGATGGCATTGATCTATGTTGTCGGAATTATTGGGACACTTTCTTATAATTTGATCATGGTGAAGGTATCTGAGGGGACACAGAAGAAAATTCGCGATCAGATGTTTAATCATTTAGAGACATTGCCGCTTCGTTATTTTGATTCAAATGCAGACGGGGACATCATGAGTCATTTTACGAATGACACGGATACGCTGCGTCAAATGATTTCACAGAGTATACCAAACTTGATGATGGCATTGGTGACTTTTGTCTCAGTTTTTATCGCGATGTTCTCATTGAGCGTCCCTTTGACTTGCTTCGTCATCGTTTCGGTCTCATTGATGCTCGTGATGCTCCGCTTTATTACTAACCGCAGCGGGCGCTATTTTGGGGAGCAGCAGCGTTCTCTCGGGAAGGTCAATGGCTACATCGAAGAAATGATGCATGGCCAGAAAGTAGTGAAGGTCTTCAACCATGAAGAAACAGCAATGAAGGAATTCGATGTAATCAATGATCAGCTGCAGGAAAGTGCTACGAAAGCCAATGCTACGGCAAATACCTTGATGCCGATCATGATGAATCTGTTAAATATTCAATACGTTCTAGTAGCGATTATTGGAGGGTTATTTGCTGTTTACGGTGTTTCCGCTTTGACAGTAGGGATGATCGCATCCTTCTTGCAATTGAGTCGTTCCTTGAATGGACCTATCAGTCAAATTTCCCAACAAATCAATTTTGTTATTATGGCATTAGCTGGTGCTGATCGTATCTTCCAACTATTGGATGAAGAATCTGAAGTGGATGATGGCTACGTGACTTTAGTGAATGTCAAAGAAGTGGATGGAAAACTGATTGAAACTAAAGAGCGGACGGGCATCTGGGCATGGAAACATCCTCATGAAGATGGAACTACCTCCTATGTTCAATTAACTGGAGATGTTCGTTTTGAAGACGTCAATTTTGGCTACAACGATGAGCAACTAGTCCTGCATGATATTAACTTATATGCTGAGCCAGGCCAAAAAGTAGCATTTGTTGGTGCAACTGGTGCCGGGAAAACAACGATTACAAATTTAATCAATCGCTTCTATGATATTCAAGAAGGCAAGATTCGTTATGATGGAGTCAATGTCAAAAAAATTAAAAAGGCTTCTCTTCGTTCGTCTTTAGGGATTGTTTTGCAAGACACGCATTTATTTACGGGAACGGTCAAAGAGAATATTCGTTACGGCAACTTAAGTGCAACGGATGAAGAGGTTTATCAAGCCGCAAAATTATCAAATGCGGATACTTTTATTCAGCATCTACCAGAAAAATACGATACAGTAATTACTGGTGATGGTGAAGGCTTGTCACAGGGACAGCGCCAGTTGCTTGCGATTGCTCGGGCAGCGATCGCTGATCCTCCTGTTATGATCATGGATGAAGCAACCTCGAGTATCGATACTCGAACTGAAAGTATCGTGCAAACAGGGATGGATCGTTTGATGGAAGGACGTACAGTATTTGTGATTGCCCATCGATTGTCAACGATTCAAAATTCTGATGTCATTATGGTGATGGATCATGGTCGAATCATTGAACGAGGAGACCACGAAAGCCTACTAGCTGAACATGGAATGTACTATCAACTATATACTGGAAAAGTTGAGTTAGATTAATAAACGTATTGAAGGTGTGCCCGATGTCGTGGCACACCTTTTTTACTGCCTTGCAAAGAATCAACTACCAGTTGAAAACCGTTCTGAAACAAAAAATCAACTATTTTTTTATAAAAATAAAAGGAACGATTTGAGAAAATCATCTTTTAGTTGAAGTTTCAGCCGTTTAATTGGAACAAGTTCAAGATAATCGCTACAATAAAATAAAGACTTTTGGAGAGGGTGAAAAGCTATGACGATTAAAATTTCACGGCTGAATTTATCAGAATTACCCCAAGCTAAAAAAATGATCAAAAAAGTTTTTATGACGTTTGAGGCACCCGATTATTCTGATGAAGGCGTTGCCCATTTTTTGACCTATTTGAATGAGGAACTTGAAAAGGAGCTTTCAGCGAAACAGGTACAGCTTTGGTGTGGAAAACAGGATCAGCAAATCGTAGGTATATTAGCTGTTCGTCTGCCTGACCATGTCGCGCTGCTTTTTGTCGATTCGGCTTATCATCGTCAGGGCATCGCAAAGAAAATGTACCAAGAGATGCTGTCAGAGTTATCACTGAAGCAAGTGACAGTCAATTCTTCTCCTTATGCTGTATCAGTGTATGAAAAATTAGGGTTTCAGCTTAATGGAAAAGAAGAGACGGTCTCGGGGATCCGGTTTCAGCCAATGATATTTAGCAGAGAGGATGAATAAAGATGAAACGATTTGCAATAAAGGATTATGGACCAGCCAGTGATGTATTGATCGAAATTGAGGCAGAGCCGCGTTTGATGGATGATACACATGTAAGAGTGGAGCTCACCGCGTTTGCGATCAATCCATATGATGTCGCTTTGCGTCAAGGAGCGATGCGTGATTTTCGGACACTAAAATTTCCTTATGTATTAGGTAACGACGGTGCAGGAATCGTTACAGAAGTTGGCAGTAAAATCACGCATGTAAAAGTTGGCGATGAAGTAATCGTTCATGCAGTTGGCGGTACTTATGGAGAAGAAGTTGTTGTTCCTGGAAAGAAAATCGTAAGAAAACCAGTATCTATGTCATGGGAGGTTGCGGCAGGCGCAGTGACACCTTGGCTGACAGCATATAACTTGGTGACACATTTGTTAGGTGATACGATTGGAGGCACAGTTATGGTTCAAGGTGCTTCAGGGGCAGTTGGTTCGCTGCTCGTTCAATTTCTAAAGAAACAAGGGAAAACAGTCTTAGCTTCTGCCTCTAAACGCAATGAAACATTGGTTCGACAACTCGGTGCGGATCAGTTCGTTGCTTACGATGAAGAAGATGCGGGGAAAATATTCGCTGATCAGGCAGACTCAGTGATTGATGCGACCAAGGGCGGTCGTGCTGGTGAAGCAGGGATGGAAATTATGAAAGCAGGCGGTAACTTTGTAGCGTTGAATGATTTGCCGAGTGAACAAAAAAAGCCAGGCAATTATCTATCTTTCGGGCCGTCAAAAGATTACTCTGATTTTGATGCATTGACTGCTTTGACGGAATTGGCAGATACTATTCACTTAACGATTGCAGAGGTATTGCCATTTACGTTAGCCAGTGTCATTGCCGGACACGAAAAATTAGAGGGACACCCTGCTGCTGGAAAAATCATTATTAAAAAGGAGCGATAGAATGGATCAGCAAAAATGGTTATTAGTAAAGAAGAATTTTGATGGAACTGAAGACTTAGCGGATGGGTACTATCGTTTGCGTGAAATTGAGGGCGGCTATCAAATTGCCTATTTAGTAGCTGGACCGTGCGGTGATAAAAATCCGCACCCGGAAGTGACTCTTAGGCAAGAAAAGCAACAAGTTCAGCCGCTTCGCCTGCGAGATTTAGAAGTAACGCCTATTTTAAATTTATCGAAAGACGATGCCCCCGATAAACTTGAGGAGTTGACAGATCAGCTCTTGGATCGCTTTATAAGGATAAAAAACCTTAGTCTTTAAGCATTTCTTTAGTATTTCATAGGTGAAAAGGGATACAATTGTGACAAATTGCTAGGAATGTCAAAAAAGGTGATTTCAGACACTCGCAAGAATTGAAATTGGCCGAAATTCCGTGCTACAGTAGTTCAGCGAGAAAAAATAGTAGGTGAAATCAATGAAAGTTTTTCAATCTCTTAAACACACATGGAGTCTTTTCAAATTAGATTGGCGTCGAATTTTCAAAAATCCGATCGCCATTTTTCTGATGGCAGCATTAGTCATCATCCCATCCCTTTATGCTTGGTTCAATATCAAGGCATTGTGGGATCCATATTCAAATACAGGTGAATTGCCGATTGCTGTATACAGTGCCGATACAGGTGCGAAATTTCAAGATAAGGATGTTGAAATCGGAAATGAAGTAATCAAAAATCTGCATAAGAATAAACAGCTAGGCTGGCGTTTTGTTGATTCAAAGAAGCAAGTTGTCGAAGGGGTGAAGTCAGGTAAATATTATGCAGGGATCTATTTACCGAAAGAATTCTCAAAGGATCTATTGAGTTTTACTTCTGGTGATATTCAAAAGCCAAAGATCGAATATTATTTGAATCAAAAAATTAATGCAATCGCACCGAAAATAACGGATAAAGGTGCTGGGTCGATCCAACAGGAGATCAGCCAAGAATTCATTAAAACGGCCAGCTCGACATTATTGAAGATATTTAACGAGATTGGTTACAACATTGATGAGAATTTAGTCAGCATTAATAAGGTCAAAAATCTTATTTTAACGACGAATGATCATTTAGATGATATTGATAAGTACACACAAGAGGTCGTAGAAGTTCACGGGAAATTGCCTGAGCTGAAGGAAAAATTGGCGAAGGCAAATGAAATACAAGCCTACCTGCCGCAAGTTGATGAAATGGGTCAAAAGTTGATCACCTTAAATCAGAAAATGCCGGAGATCAAAAAACAAGCGAGCGTCATTTTGACCTTGCAGCAAAAAATCCCAGAAATCCAGCAAGCAGGAAATCAAATTGCACAAGTCGACAGCGATTTTGCTCAAATTGAGAAAACTATGAATGATGGTATTGCTGAAGCTAAGCAAGGTCTGAATATTATTCATCAAGTCCAAACGATCTTACCAGATATTCAAAAGCTTGGAAATCAAGCGTCTGATTTTGCTGCGACGACTAAAAACGGCGCTGAACAATTGAAATCCGCTGTACCAAGTATTTCAAATAGTGTTCAAATTACGTTGGAATCAATTGGGCAAGTGGCGAATACGACCAATTCCTTAGCTGATTCGATTGAAACAGCCATAGAAGATAATGAGTTATCACCTGAAGAAAGAGCTACCTTAAGCAAAGTAATTAATAGCTTCATACAGGGAAATAAAGATCAACAGACTGCAATTGATTCAGTATCTAAACTAATTCAAAATATGAAAGATTTGGCAGATAAAAATGGTGATGCTGATGCTAGTCAAAGATTAGCTAATATCTTACAAGTACTATCTAATGCAAGAAGTGCTTTGGATGTTTTAAATGAACGTTTAACAAATTTAGATGATTTAGTTAGAGATGGTAATGTTGATGCAATAAAAAGGTTGTTGTCCGAAGTTCAAGCTGCTGCAACAAATGTTTCTTCAATTATTGAAAACATTAATACACAGCAAATTAGTCAAACCGTCAGCACAATCCTCGATCAATTGATCAATACGATTACTACTGCTCAGGGTGTCTTGAATCAAGCACAGCAAATTGATTTTGCTTCATTATTAAACTCGACAGAAGGGACTGTCAGTACCGCGATCACCTTCTTAGAAAAATATCAAAAACAAATGCCGGCGATCGGTCAAGAAGTTCATGATGCCAATGTCCTATTAAATGGTCACATGAATGACATTGTCAATGGTATCAATACGGGTGCTGATCTTTACAATAATGAGCTGCCCGTTGTTGAACAAAAGTTGGGTTTAGCTGCAGACTTTATGCAAAATGATTGGCCTGGTGTGAAAAAAGATTTGACAGGCAGTCTGAAAATGGCGAACGATAAAATGCCAGAAGTTGAAAAGGCATTGGATCTTGCGACTGATTTAATTCAAAATGATTATCCGTCATTGCGCAGCGGGATTCAAAAAGCAGCGAATGCTATTCAGCAAGGTGATAAGACGATTGACTTCGGTCAAGTCCTGAAATTATTGAAGCTGGACGCGCAAAAGGAAAGTGATTTCTTCACAACCCCAGTTGACTTGCAAACCAATACGATGTATCCAATAGCCAATAATGGCTCAGCTAGCACGCCATTCTATACAGCCTTGTGTCTGTGGGTAGGGGCCGTATTATTCTCGAGTGTTACAACGACAGAATTTTTCTTGGATAAGAAAGATCGCGGTAAATACACTAAACGTGAACAATTCGGTGCACGGATGCTTACTTACCTAGTCGTAAGTATTGGTCAAGCATTGATTGTAACGCTTGGAAATATCTTTTTATTAGGTGTTTATGTGAAAAATCCAGTCTACAGCGTACTTTTCGCTGTCTTGGTGGCATTAGCCTTTATGATGATCGTTTACACGCTTGTAGCGCTGTTTGGAACTGTCGGAAAAGGGATAGCGATTATTATTCTCGTACTGTCTATCTCCGGCGGTGGTGGGAACTATCCGATCCAAGTTTCTGGGAAATTCTTCCAAGCAGTGAATCCATGGCTGCCATTTACCCATGCGGTTAACTTACTGCGTGAAAGTGCTGGTGGAATTTATTGGCCAAACGCAACAGGGGATATCATTATTATGATCGTACTTTTTGTTGTATTTGGGATCTTAGGTACTTGGGCATATCCAGTTTTACAGCCTCATTTGACGAAACTTACAAAAGTTGCTCACGAAAGCAAAATTTTCCATTAAGCTACCTCGTTTGTTAAGGAGTCATTTTTCGAAAAGTGTGAGAATGGTTTTGAGCGTTAGTCTCCATACGATTTTTCCAGCCACTTTGCAACGTAAATCTGATAGACTTTAAAATTGGGCTCAACGCCAATTAATTGCTAAATGCAAAATTTGTAAAATAGGACAGGCAAGACAACAGCGTATTACTGTTGTTTTGCCTGTTTTCGTGTTTTACTGAGGAGGTAAAAAGTCGTTGAAAAAATCATTGACATTTGCATGGAGTGCGAGTAATATTTCGCTTGTTTGTATTTTTTAAAGGCTACTTATTAATAAGAACAAGGAGTGAGTCTAGTGGATTATCTTAAACGCTTGCTGGTTGGTCGGCCGTTGAAATCGTCTGAAAATGATGATCAAAACTTGTCACGCTTTGCGGCTTTGGCGATGCTTTCTTCAGATGCGTTATCCTCTGTTGCCTATGGAACAGAACAGATCGTAGTCGTTTTGGTCACCTTATCGGCAGCAGCGATTTGGTATTCGTTGCCAATCGCATTCGTAGTATTGATTTTATTAGCGTCATTGATTTTATCTTATCGTCAAATTATTCATGCCTACCCTCATGGAGGCGGCGCCTATGTCGTCAGCAGTGAGAATTTAGGGAAGAATGCTGGCTTGGTCGCTGGAGGCTCGCTTCTGGTGGATTATATGCTGACTGTTGCTGTGTCTGTATCAGCTGGAGCTGAGGCTATTGCATCAGCGATTCCGGCCCTGTATCATCATCGCGTCCTGATTTCTGTCATTATTGTTTTATTATTGATGCTGATGAATTTACGCGGCCTGCGTGAAAGTGCTGGATTATTGATGGTACCGGTCTACAGTTTTATTGCTGTTATCACGATCTTAATTATTGTTGGTTTGGTGAAAATCATCTCCGGAGCAGTCCCTATGCATGCAACAGCTCAAGTGGGAGCAGTAGTACCTGGCATTTCCATTGCATTGCTGCTACGTGCATTTTCATCGGGCTCCTCTTCGTTGACGGGGGTAGAAGCTATAAGTAATGCTGTGCCTTTCTTTAAAAAACCGCGAGCAAAAAATGCGGCTGGTACATTAGCGATGATGGGCTTGATTCTCGGTTTCTTCTTTACAGGAATCACATTCTTAAACTATTGGTTCGGAATCGTTCCAACAGCGGAAGTGACTGTCTTGTCACAGGTTGGCGAAGCAGTTTTTGGTAAAGGAATCATGTATTATCTCCTGCAGTTCGTAACGGCTCTGATTTTAGCAGTAGCGGCTAATACAGGTTTTTCAGCCTTTCCTGTTTTGGCGTATAACTTGGCTAAAGATAAATTCTTGCCTCATCGTTATCAAGATCGCGGGGATCGTTTAGGTTACTCTAACGGGATTATCACCTTAGCTTTGGGCTCGATTGTCTTACTATTGATCTTTCAGGGTTCAACAGAACGTTTGATTCCATTATATTCAGTTGGTGTCTTCATCCCATTTACCTTATCGCAAACAGGTATGGTTTTGAAATGGCACAAAGAGGGGCACCATTGGATCAGAAAATCTATTGCAAATATTATTGGTGCATTGATTTCCTTCTCCATTGTTTTAATCCTGTTTATTTATCGTTTGCCGGATATTTGGCCCTTCTTCATTATTATGCCGATTTTGATCTTTGCTTTCTATAAAGTCCACACTCATTATAAAAACGTTGCAGAGCAGCTACGTTTGGCGGATGATGTGGAATTACATGATTATGCTGGAAATACAGTTATTGTACTAGTGGGAAATGTGACGCAAGTAAATATCGGGGCGATCAATTATGCGCGTTCGATTGGCGATTACGTGATTGCGATGCATGTTTCTTTAGAGGAAAATGAAGAGAAGGAACGGGAGATTAGGCATGAGTTTCGTGAAAAATTTCCAGATGTGCGCTTTTCAGTCGTTCGCTCGCCATATCGCTCAATCGTTAACCCGGTCAGTCGGTATGTGGATCGTGTAAGTAAAAATGCTAAACAGCATAACTATACGACGACGGTTCTGATTCCGGAATTTGTTCCTAACAGAACATGGAAACGATCCTTGCATAACCAGACAGCTTTGCGATTGCGTTTCCGGTTATCCTATCGCGATGATATTATCATTAGTACTTACAATTATCATTTGAAAAAATAAGTTTTTTTATAGGAGTGTACTGCTAGTCAGGTACGCTCTTTTTTATGTCTTTGGGACTTTTTTTAAAAAAAGTCAAAGGAAGTAATAGTTAAAACGTATTCATTTGTTTTTTGAGCAAAAAGGGTTGATTTTCATTCCTATTAGAGGTAATATCAAACAGCATTAATTACTAACACTATTAGGTATTAATGAAACGGAAGTTATTTTTTGAAAGGAGGAGAAGTCTGATGACATTTGCAGAAGAGGCTGAACGTGAACTGATGCAGCTGATGGTTCAAAATCGCCACGGGGCATTCAGCAGGATGGAAAAAAGCAGTAAGGGAGCTAATATCGTTATTAAGGTACTTGATCGCTTAGGTGAGCCTACTAATCCAAAGCATTTGGCCGATACTCTAAATTTATCAACCGCTCGAATTGCCGCTGTTTTAGGGAATTTAGAAAAACGTGGATTAATTAGCCGGACAATGGACCCTGATGATCGACGCCGAATTAATGTCAGTTTAACAGAATGCGGAAAAAAAGCAGCGAAGGCTGAAAAGCTGGAGATGCGAAATAAAATTATTCGAGTATTTGAACTTATGGGAGAAGAAGACACCAAAAAATACCTCGAATTAACTGCTAAGTTTGTCGACTATTCTCAAAAATTATCCATGGAAGGGGAAGGTGATCAATAGTGAAGATTTTTAAATATCTTGGTAAATACTGGTATGCGATCATCGCCGTATTTTTACTTTTATTTGTGCAAGCGTCTAGTGACCTGAGCTTGCCGAGTTTAACATCGGATATCGTTGATATCGGTATTCAACAAGGAGGGCTTGAACAGTCGACTCCAGATAAAATCAGAAAATCAACGCTTCAAGGAATTGAAATATTCATGACCGACAAAGAGAAGCAAACCATCAAAGATAACTATAAGGAAGCAACTCAAACCGTTGATGGTAAAAAAGTTGATATTTATAAATTAGATCTTCAAGAAGGCATGACGAAAGATGAGCTAGCAAAAATCTTCAATCTGCCAATGATGATGATTGCTTCTACTCGCTCAAAAGATTCTAATAATGCGAAAGAAGCAAAAGAGGTTATCAATGATTATACAGCAATCTCGAAGGATGCTGCCAGAGCTCAAGCCTTGGGACAAGAAGCGAAAACATTAGGCGAGCAGGCTCAAGCAGCTGGACAAGAGGCGGCGACCGCAACGGATGGAGCTACTGCTGCGGCCAAAGGGGCAGAAGCCCAAAGATTAGCTGCAGAGGCACAGGCCAAAGGTGCGGAAGCTCAAAAAATCGGGGATTCGATTAAGGCTAAGAACGATGCCATGCCGGAAAAAGTTAAAGCAGCTCGGAAGGCTACGAAGGAAAGCTTAGGCGATCTCGGTGAAGACTCATTGAAAACAGTGGGAATTCAATTGACCTTAGCTGAATACAAAGCACTAAATGTGAATACAAAGAAGATCCAAACAGATTATATGATCCAAACAGGAGCGAAAATGATCGGTTTGACACTACTATCTGCAGTAGCTGCCATCATCGTTGGCTTGATTGCTTCGTTAGTTGCTGCGACAGTTGGTAAGAACTTGCGGGTCGGACAGTATGAACGGACCTTGGAATTTTCAAACAATGAAATGGAGAAATTCTCACCGGCTTCATTGATTACTCGGAATACAAATGACATCCAACAAATCCAAATGGGGATCGTTATGATCATGCGAATCGTTTTATACGCTCCGATCCTAGGTATTGGCGGTGTTTATAGAGTATATAAAACAGGCACAGGGATGGGCTGGATCGTCGGTGTAGCTGTAGCCGCCGTTTTAGTTTTAGTCTTGACCTTGCTGGTTACAACAATGCCGAAATTTAAAGCTCTACAAAACTTAGTTGACCGTGTGAACTTGGTTTCTCGTGAAATCATCACGGGGCTGCCAGTTATTCGTGCGTTCTCTCGTGAAAAATATGAAGAAGAACGTTTCGATGTGGCCAATACGAACTTGATGAAAACACAAATGTTTGTGAACCGTGCGATGTCTCTGATGATGCCGATCATGATGCTGTTGATGAATGGTATCTCTGTCTTGATCGTTTGGGTCGGCGGACATAATATGGATAATGGTCAATTGCAAGTCGGGGACATGATGGCCTTCATTACGTACACGATGCAAATTGTTATGGCCTTTATGATGTTGTCGATGGTATCAATTATTTTACCGCGAGCAAATGTCGCTGCTGGACGTGTGGATGAAGTATTGAACACGGAACCTTCGATCAAAGATCCAGAGCAGCCAAAAGACGACCATAACTTTAAAGGCGAAGTAAAATTTGAGGGTGTCCAATTCCGTTATGGCGATGCGGATGCAGATGTTTTACACCATATCAATTTTGTAGCTAAGCCAGGTGAAACGACGGCCTTGATTGGTTCGACCGGTTCTGGTAAGTCGACGATCGTCAACCTGATTCCACGGTTATTCGATGTGACTGGTGGACGAATCACGATCGACGGTATCGACATACGTGAGATGAGCATGCATAAACTCCATGAAATCATGGGCTTTGTACCACAAAAAGGAGTCCTGTTCTCAGGTGATATTGCTTCAAATATTAAGTTTGGTGATGCAAATATCTCGGATGAACAAATGAAAAAAGCTGCTGAGATCGCACAAGCGAATGAGTTCATCAATGCGAATGAAAAAGGCTTTGAACGTACAATTTCCCAAGGGGGGACGAATGTCTCTGGCGGACAAAAGCAACGATTATCAATCGCCCGAGCATTAGCGAAAAATCCGAAGATCTTGATTTTTGATGATTCCTTCTCAGCGTTGGATAACAAGACGGATGTGGCCTTGCGGAAAGCCTTAGCAGAAAATGTCAAGGATGTAACCCAAATCATCGTGGCACAAAAGATCTCAACGATTCTGCACGCGGATAATATCATCGTGTTGGATGAAGGTCGGGTCGTTGCTCAAGGACGCCATGAGGAATTGATGGAATCATCAGCTGTCTATCAAGAAATTGCTCAGTCACAATTAAGCAATGCTGAATTAGGCATAGAAGAAGCGGATTAAGGAGGAGCGAGAAGAATGGCAGAACAAAAACAAAATCGCCCTCGTGGTGGCGGACCTGGACATATGGCTGCGCCAGTAGAAAAAGCCAAAGACTTTAAAGGTACGATCAAAAAGTTAGTATCGTATCTTGGCGCATATAAAATCGCGGTTTTCTTTGTAATGATTTTTGCGATGGCCTCAACGATTTTCAATATTTGGGGACCAAAAATTCTATCAAAAGCGATTACTGAATTATTTAATGGATTGATTAAGAAGTATCAAGGAACTGGCGATATCAATTTTGAAAAAATCGGCGGTATCCTGCTCTTCATGTTAGGTCTTTATGTGGTTGCTTCCTTATTCGGGATCATCCAGGGCTGGATCATGTCGACGATTTCACAAAAAATCACTTATCGGATGCGTAAAGAGATTTCTGAAAAAATCGATCGCATGCCGATGAACTATTTTGAAAGCCGCACGACTGGTGAGGTCTTGTCACGAATCACTAATGACGTGGATACTTTAGGACAATCCTTGAATCAAAGTTTGACTCAATTGATCACTTCAACCTTTACAATTATTGGTGTTATCGTCATGATGCTTTCGATCTCAGTGAAAATGACGGGAATCGCGATTTTGATCGTGCCGATCTCATTACTGCTGATTATGATCGTTGTGAAGAACTCACAAAAATACTTCAAGACACAACAAGAATATCTTGGGGTGATCAATGGTAAAGTGGAGGAAACGATCGGTGGTTATACGATCGTTCGCTTATTCAATGATGAAGAAAACTCATTGAAGGACTTCAAAGAACAAAATGATGTTCTCTTTAAATCAGCTTGGAAATCACAATTTTTATCTGGATTGATGCAGCCGATTATGAACTTTGTTGGTAACTTAGGCTACGTTGGAGTAGCAATTGCTGGTGGGGTCATGGCATATAATGGCGCGATCACTGTTGGGGATATTCAAGCGTTCATCCAATACGTTCGTAACTTAACCCAACCAATCGCCCAACTTGCCCAAGTATCAAATATGCTGCAATCAATGGCTGCAGCGGCTGAACGGGTCTTTGAATTCTTAGCGGAAGACGAAGAAGACCAAATGGCTGAAAATCCTGTTCAAATCGATAAAGCTAAAGGGATGGTTGATTTTGATCACGTTCAATTTGGCTACACACCAGACAAGATCGTCATTCAAGACTTTACCTCTCATGTTGATCCGGGTCAGACCGTTGCGATTGTTGGACCAACTGGTGCAGGGAAAACGACAATGGTTAAATTGTTGATGCGTTTTTACGATGTTAATTCCGGTGCGATCAAGATTGATGGTCATAATATCAAAGACTTCAATCGTGCTGATTTGCGTAAAAATATTGGGATGGTCTTGCAAGATACATGGCTATTTAAAGGCTCGATTATGGATAACTTGCGCTATGGACGTTTAGATGCTACAGATGAAGAAGTTTACGCAGCTGCGAAAGCCGCCCATGTAGATCACTTCATTAAAACATTGCCTGGCGGCTATGATATGGAATTAAATGAAGAGTCTTCTAATATCTCACAAGGACAAAAACAATTGTTGACGATCGCTCGTGCGATTTTAGCGGACAAACCAATTTTGATTCTAGATGAAGCAACGTCATCTGTTGATACGCGGACGGAAGGTTTGATTCAAGAAGCTATGAACAATTTGATGGCTGGACGGACATCCTTTGTTATCGCTCACCGATTATCAACAATCAAAGACGCAGATAAGATTCTTTATATGCAAGGCGGAGATATCAAAGAGCAAGGAAGCCACGAAGAATTATTGGCTCAAAATGGACTTTACGCGGCACTGTATAACTCACAATTTGAAGAACTACCAGAATAAAAAGAAGAGGATCAGGCATCTTTTTAAGATGTCCGATCCTCTTCTTTTTGTTAGTGATGATCTTTATCAGTGATCATCTTGCTTTTCTTTTCGTAAGTAACAGTGACCGAATGTGGCATGTAGTCCCCATCCTTAGTTCTATTCCAAGTCGCCATCGCTCTTGGTGGCATGCCATAATTTTCTTTTTCCCAACTAATTACTGTATCGGGAACGCCGACAAGTTTTTCTAATTCTTCATAGCTCGAGCCGCCTGTGAAAGAATAGCTTTCATTGTCATCGTCATAATTTTTTGTTGCGACTTTTACTGATTCATACACACTTTGGGTCCATTCGCCAGGAAACGCATTTTCCGCTGACGAACTCACCGTGCCGGGTTTGATTGGTTCGTAGGAAGTTTTAACCGCACGGGTAAGTTTGACTTTTAGATAACCTAATGGTGCAGCAAAGAAGATGACTGCAAGCACCATACCCAGTAGGAGCCGCCTTCTATTTTTTTGAGTTCCAGACTGTTCCTTGTTTGATGGTGGTACGGTATTTTTCTTCGGAGTCAGATAAAGCGTGCCGCAATAATCACATTTCCAGTCATTTTCAACTTGATGGAATTTAGTACTTCCACAATTTATACACTCTTTATTTTTCATGATAAAGTCCATCCGATCCATAGTTTTCAGGGAAGTCATCTGGGTACTTTCCTAAACCTGCCCGCGGGTATTTTTCAGGCAGTCGCGTAAAGGAAACATAGCGCACGATTGGTGTTACATATTCTATTTGATTATTTGAGAAATAGACGTTCGGTTTTCCCTGTTTCTCGTAGACGAATTGCTTCGAGTAATCTCCATAGGTGCTATCTTGATTTATCGCAATAAAAGTTCTGACTTCCCTCCAAGTTAGCTGCCCCTGCAGCCATTGTTCCCTCAGCATCTTGGCCTCATGGTTTACTGGATTATCCTCTTTATCAAATTCAAGTGCCAGATTTTTCCGGATTTGTTCAGAGTCAGTAATGATTTCATCTGGTTGTCCCCAAATCCGTATAATATCTGAAGCGGAGTATTGATTGAAATCTGGTCCGAAAGCAGTTAGAAACCCTGCCTCGCGGTAATAGGTTGTTACCGCGAATTCTGAATTGGGATTTTCGATAATCATATCCGCTTTAGGCGGTGTTTTAGTTCTATTGTTTTTTGCAGAATCGTGTTCTGTTTGGGCCTTGATCAATCGCGCCTCGAATTCTTTTGTATTTTCTCCACCATACTCTTTGATAGATGCTTTGGCCTGTTCGATTGCTTTCTGATTTAAAGAAAGTTCCGCAATTCGAATATTTCTTTCTGGATTGCTCAATTGGCCAGCTGAATAACCAGCTTTTTTTGAGCTATTGTTTTTGGTAATGTTGAAAGAAGGATTCTTTTTTACTGACGCTTTCTCCCTTGAGGCAGATATGAGAATGCTGCTGGTTAAAAAAAGAATGAAAATAACCAGCAAAGTAATCCGTATGATAGGCGGTTTCTTACGAAGAGCAGTATTCTGCCCAAGCTCATCCTCACTTTCAAGTTCATAAACAGTATGACAATACGTGCATTCATAGCCTTCTCTGGCTTTGTTAAAGCGGTTTCCTCCGCAATACTTACAAACTAACCCCTTCATTTTTCTCCCTACCCTAAGTTTTTATTTCGCACAAGTTATCCATTGAATAACTTTAATAAATGATACCATGGGGCAAACCTAGGAGAAAGGGAGAGATTGAATTATTGACTGGAAGATTATGAGCTGAGCAGCTGGATGTTCGGAACATAATTTCTGTTATAGTTAAGTTTGTTCTAGATTGACTATTTATAGATAAAATGATAGGTTTTTAATAGAGAATAATTTCTTGTTTTAGAACAAAATTTCAAAAAGGAGTTGTGTTACATGCTAGAGGAAGAAAAGAAGCTGCTAGTTGAATACGGAAAGAAGCTGATTTCAACAGGTTTAACAGCTGGCACTGGTGGGAATCTCAGTTTATATGATCCCAAAAAACAGCTGATTGCTATTACACCAAGTGGGATCGATTATTTTGAGATGACTGAGGCAGATATTGTTTTACTGAATCTTGAAGGAGAAGTCATTGAAGGAAATCGCAAGCCTTCAAGTGAATGGCAGATGCATTTGATTAATTATCAAATGCGTGGAGATGAGATTCGTGCAGTTGTACATGCCCATTCAACTTTTAGTTCGATCCTTGCAACTTGTCGTAGAGATTTACCGGCAAGCAATTATATGATAGCGGTTGCAGGAGGCGATGATGTACGTTGTTCCAAATATGCAACTTTTGGAACGGAGAAGTTGGCTGAGTATGCATTTGAAGCGATGCAGGATCGTTATGCGTGCTTTTTAGCAAATCATGGTTTGTTGACTTGTGGGCCCACACTAAAGGAGGCTTTTTCGGTGGCGACTGAGATTGAACGGTTGGCAGGGCTGCACGTAGGAGCTTCATTATTAGGAAAACCAGTGATATTAGATAAAGCAGACATGGCAAGGGTACATGAGCAATTTCCAAATTATGGGCAATGAGTTGATTTTGATAGTGAGAGAGGAGCAGAAAAATGAGCAAAATAATTGTTGTTGGTGATACATTTGTTTCGTCAGACACATTGAAAAGGGCGGTTGAGACGATGGGATTGCCAGAGCCGTTAGAGATCGTTGCCTTAGAATGGCATACAACGGATTCACCAGAGGAATTCCAAAGAAAGTTAAAGCTGATTGAGGAGAACGGTCCGGAAGGAGTTGAACTTCCAGAAGGAATGATGGAGGAACTGCCAGACGCGGAGTACTTATTTGTCCATGTAGCACCCATATCAGGTGAGCTGCTGAATATGGCAAAGAAGTTAAAAATGATAGGGACATGTCGCGGTGGGGTAGAACATATCAATGTAAGCTTGGCGAAGGATAAAAACATTCCGATTATTCATGTTATTCGAAACGCCGAACCAGTTGCAGACTATGCGATTGGATTGATGTACACGGTGACTAGAAATATTGCTCTTTCTCATGCGGCAGTCATGCAAGGAAAGTGGCCTAAAAGTTTTCCCAATGATGCCTCTCGAACAACGCTTTCTGCACAAACAGTGGGGCTGGTAGGCTTGGGGCATATCGGGAAAATGGTTGCACAGCGTTTGATAAAACTTGGTGTTAAAGTACTTGCCTATGATCCGTTTATTGATCAAGAAACGCTTTTGGAATCGGGACTGAATGTGCAATTTGTTTCTTTAAATGAACTGTTTGCAGAAGCAGATATTGTTTCTTTGCATATGCGGGTAACGCCAGCGACGGAGAATTTGGTGAATAAAGAATTGTTGGCACTGATGAAGCCCAGTGCTTATTTAATCAATACTGCCCGGCCAGGGATTCTTGATAAAGAGGCCTTTGTTGCAGCGTTGCGGAAACGAGAAATTACTGGGGCGGCGATCGATGTGGTGTGGGAGGAACCGATTCATCCGGATGATCCTTTACTCGAGTTGGATAATTTAGTTATTACCTCACATATTGCTGGAGATACTGTAGACGCGATTCCCAACTCCCCTTTTTTGTTGGCACGAACGGTAAAAGAGTATTTAAAAACGGGGAAAAGTGAATTTATCATCTAAAAAAGCGCTCCTGAGAAATTAGTTCTCAGGGGCGCTTTTTTGGATTGCTTCATTAAAAGTATATCATTTTTGCAAAATGACGCTTTAGTGAATTCGTTTTATCGGCAACATGCTTTTCTTACACACGGTCGTAATCTTCTAAGCGAATTTCTTCCAATTCTTCTTCGTTGAAGCCAAGGTCTTTGTCTAAGATTTTTTCTACTGCTCTGATTAGAGAAGCGGCATCTAGTCCATATTTTTTCAGTAGGTATGGTTTTGACGCACCATGAGTCCACTCGTCATTGATTCCAACTTTTATTAATTGTTTATGGAGCTGATGCTCTAGCATTACTTCACCGACTGCAGTGCCAAGACCGCCGATAGTCACATGGTTTTCCATGGTAACTACTCCATGTTTTACTTTTTCAATGGATTCCACTACTAAGGGGTCAGTAAATGGTTTCAGTGTTGTGATATGAACATGTTGAACAGAAACGCCATGTTTTTCCAGCCATTGCGTTGCTCGCATCGCTTCTTCAGTACAGATACTGCTTGAGAACAAGGCGATATCTTCACCCTCTGAAATGACGCGGCCTTTATTGAACTCAGTGGGTTTGTCAGGAGAGAACAGACGCGGCATTTGTCCGCGAAGCATTCTGACATAAATCGGTCCATTGACCTCTTTACAGATATTCAATGCGGATTCAACATCAGTCGCGTCCCCACAATCAAAAATGGTCATATTTGGAATAGTTCGCAAAATACCTACATCTTCAATGGATTGATGGGTAACACCACCAGGAGTAGTGATACCAGGTACAAAGCCTAAAAGTGAAACAGGGAGATTAGGATAAGCGATCGACATTTCTAATTGATCTAACGGTCTGCGATAAAGAAACACCGCGAAAGTGTGTAAAAATGGTCGAAAACCTTCTCTAGCTAATCCAGCAGCCCAGCTCAGCATATTTTGTTCAGCAATCCCCATAGATAGATATTTTTCAGGGAAAACTTTTGGAAATTCCTTTACCTCGCAGGAGGTCCCTAGATCGGCAGATAAAACTAAAACATCCTCGTTTTCTTGAGCGAATTTAATCATATTTTTTGAATGAACATCTGATTCGATTTTCATAATAAAACTCCTTTCTAGTTTTGCCTACATTTCATTGTAGAACTTGGTATATTTATCGATTTCTTCCCCTTGTTTTAAACGAACAAAATGCAGGATTGGTTTTCTTTCATTTAAGTATGGGATACCTTGAGTCGGGTCAGTGTAGCAAAGAATCACTAAAGGCTTGTTCTTTTCTCCTTGTTTGGCGGCTTCCTCGATAGCCTGGATGTCGTGGCCGTTTACAGAGACCGCTTTTGCACCAAAAGCAGTGAAGCGATTTTCTAAAGGCTCGATGTTCATGACCTTCTTGGTTTCTCCTTCGACTTGCTGACCGTTGATATCAACCAATAAAACTAGATTGTCCAATTCATAAAAAGCAGCAGCTTGAATGGCTTCCCATAATTGGCCCTCTTGCATCTCACCATCGGACATCATAACGAATACGCGTCCTTCTTCGCCGCGCAGTTTTCGTGCATGTGCCGTTCCGCCAGCGACACTGATTGCTTGATCCAATGTTCCCGCTGCGTTTTCAAAGCCTGGGGTGTGATTGGCTCCGATCATCTCCATTGAATAGCCGTCCCGATTAAACATTTCTAAGGCTTTTTCGTCTAAACGGTTCGCTTCGATCAAAGCCGCATAGACAGGTGCCGCATAATGTGCAGGTGAAATAAAGAAACGGTCATAGGGTGCTTTTAATGAGCCATGGTATTCTGCCCCTTGAATATAATCCATATTCTCCTTGGAAGGGGTCCCTGGAAATTTTTCCGGTAGGCGAGGTGCTTTGCTCTCGCTTAAATTAAGCACACGCAAGTAAAGAGTAGCGAAAAGTTCTGCCGAAGAACATGCCTGTGATAGATAACAGCCATTTCTTTCAATCGTCAGTTTTAATACGTGTTTACGAATGTTCTTTGCGGCTTTTTCTACATCAGCGATCGTATAATTGTTTGCCATAATAAAACTCCTTTTTCATATTAATATAGTTATTTTTGACCGTAATTATTTTGATAAAAATCATATACCTCTGAAGTATATGAGGGTTCTAATGGTTTAAGTGCTGCATTTAGTGTTCGTGCGTAATAGACGCTTTGAGCGGTTTCTTCAAGGATGACAGCATTTTTAAGTGAGTTCGTAGCAGATTTTCCCACGGTAAAGACGCCATGGTTTCTTAATAGAATCGCTGGGCATTTTGTTTCTTTGTAGCATCGTACGATTTCAGCACCAATGGCTTTCTCGCCAACAGCGGCGATTTCAGACAAAGGAATTTCTCTGCCGAAAACAGCGGCAGAAGTTGTTGTATAGATTGGCAGTGGTTCTCCAGCGATTGAAAAAGCAGTAGCATATGGGGAATGTGTATGAGTAATCCCCAAAATTTCCGGACAATGATTGTATACATACAAATGAGATTCAGTATCGACTGACGGTGCCAACTCACCTTCAATCACATTGCCGGCTAAATCTACAACAATCATGTCATTCGGAGTTAAATCATCAAAATGAATACCGCTTGGTTTGATGACCACATATTCAGTTTCTGGATCTTTTGCGCTGACATTCCCGCTCGTCCATAAAACCAATCCATTTTTAGGAAGCGCTTTATTATCTTTGCAAACAGACTCTTTCAATTGTTCAAGCATAACGATACCTCCAATATTGTTTTTTACATTATTTCATCTATAAGAACAATTGTCAATATACCAATAACCCTATTTTTTTCAATGTAACTGAATAAGTTAGTTTTTAACTGGTGTAATCGTTTCCAAAAAAGTATTGACAGATATAAAAACCCATGCGATACTTTTCATAAGTTCTAACAAGTGAAAAAAAGTTCAATAAAGGAGGAATTATTGTGGAGTTGTTACAAAATATCTTAAGTTCATTTGGTGCGGCGGTTGTTGTACCAGTGATGTTGTTCATTGTGGCCTTATTTTTAAAGGTCAAACCTAAGAAGGCCTTTCAGTCGGCTTTGAATGCTGGTATTGGATTGACAGGATTCAATTTGATCGTCAATTCATTTGTTCCAATTGTTACGCCCGTTATCAATAATATGGTTGAGCAAACAGGTGTTAAATTGCCAGTGTTTGATACAGGCTGGCAAGCGACTTCCGTTATTGCTTACTCTACTCAAGTGGGTGTGATCTTCTTAGTAGTAGGATTGGTCTTGCAAGTGGCATTATTCTTAGTAAAATGGACCGATGTATTTATGCCGAGTGATATGTGGAATAATTATTCTTTCATGGTTTGGGGTTCAATGATTTATCTGATTACTGACAACATGGCACTGGCAATGGCCTGCATGATCGTTCAGAACTTGTATGTGATGCTGCTCGGGGAAGTCATCGCGAAACGATGGGCGAATTATTACAATTTGCCAGGGACGACCTTAACTGCACCGCATCATGTGACTTCCGTGCCATATGCGATTGTAATGAACTGGATATTGGATAAACTAGGTGCTGGTAAAATCAATTGGGATCCGGCAACATTGAAGAAAAAATTAGGATTTCTAGGGGAACCCATCACTTTAGGACTGTTTCTTGGGCTGTTGATCGGGATCATGGGGAATTTGAACACGCTAAATACTTTAGATGGTTGGGGCAGTGTTTTTACCATGGGATTAGCGGTATCAGCTGTGATGGCAGTCTTCCCACGGGTTGCGAGTATCTTCGCCTCAGCATTTACCAGCTTGACAAATGCTAGTAAGAAAACGGCAAAAGGCAGCGGGAAGAACCGCGAATGGATGCTGTCAGTGAATGATGCCGTAGGATATGGCGAACCGGCAACATTGATGACGGGGTTGATTTTGATCCCTATCATGGTCTTGCTGGCTATGGTTTTACCTGGCAATGAAGCATTGCCGTTAGTTGATTTGATTGCTTTGCCATACATGGTGGAAATGATTATTTGTATTTCGAAAGGAAATATTTTTAAGGGCGTTATTTCAGGGATTATCTGGTTTACAATTGGACTTTATGTTTGTACCCTAACAGCTCCTTATTTTACGGAGGTTGCAGCTCAAGTTGGAGTCAACATTCCAGAAGGGGCGATGATGATTACTAGTTTTGGGATTTTATATAATCCAGTGATGGCTTTGATTTTCTTAGCGTTCTTGTCAGGAAACTTTTTATGGATGGGAATCGTTATTGTCCTTTATTTAGCAATGTACGTATTGTTCAAGAAAAACAAACAAGCTGTTTGGAGCTTCTTGGAAGGTGAAAAGAACGACACTCCTAAAGAAAAGGTGGTTGCATGAAGGCGTTAGTCAAAACGGAGCCGGGCTACAACAAAATGCAGTTGTTAGAGATCGAAAAGCCTGTCCCTAAAGGAAAAGAAGTTTTAATCAAAGTAAGCTACACCGGAATCTGCGGAACAGATATCCATGGGTTCAAAGGAGAATATGACCGATTGAAAACTCCTTTGGTATTAGGTCATGAGTTTTCAGGTATAGTCGACGCGATTGGTGAAGAGGTGACAAACGTACAGGTTGGTGATTTGGTTACCAGCGAAACGACTTTTGATACTTGTGGGGAATGTGAATCATGTGCAAATAAGGAATACAATCTTTGTTTGAATCGAAAAGGACTGGGCAGTCAAGTGAACGGCAGTTTTGCTGAATACGTGCTGACGCGTGAGGAAAGTGTTCATATATTAGATGAAAGAATCAGTTTATTGGCGGCGTCAATCACTGAACCAATTGCCTGTGGGGTTCATGCCAGTCTAGAAAAAGCTCAGGTTGAAAAAAATGACGTAGCAGTTATTGTAGGACCTGGTCCAATTGGGTTATGCTTAAGTCAGGTACTAAAGAGTGTGGGAGCAAAAGTGATCGTCATAGGAATCACTCAAGATACAGAGCGTTTGAAAACAGCGAAGGAACTAGGTGCAGATCGTGTGATTGATTCGTTGAAAGAAGATGCAGCAGCAGTCATTAAAGAGGTCACTGGTGGAAAGGGAGCAGATTACTGCTTTGAATGCTCCGGTGCAGCACCGGCGATCAAGAACGTTTTTGATTATTTAAAACAAAAAGGAACATTAGTGCAAATGGGTGTCTTTTCTAAAAATTTAAATGAATTGGACATGAATTCAATTGTGCAAAGAGAGATGAATGTGATTGGGTCTCGATCGCAAAAACCGTCTACTTGGCATTTAACGTTAGAGTTGATGAGAGAAGGCAAAATAGATGCTGAGCGCTTGATCACGAAAATCTATCCATTAGACAAATGGGAAGAAGCGATAGAGCAAGTGATGGCAGGTAATGAAATCAAGGTAGTTTTACAGCCGAACAAACAATAAGGTGAGGGATAGCGATGGAAGAAAAAAATCTCGTTGAAAGAAATTGTATTTTACTCGATCAAGATGTCCATTCATTTGAAGAAGTCATTCAATTGATTGGTGTGGAGTTCGAAAAAGCACAGATTGTCAAACCATCATATGTTGACGCAGTGATAGCCAGAGAAAAAACGTTTCCGACGGGCTTAGCTGCGGATGGTCATAACATCGCAATTCCTCATACCGATCCTGAACATGTTTTACGACCGGGGATGGGAGTGGTTATTACGAAAGAACCGATTGAAGTTTCTATGATGGGAAGCCCAGATATCAAACTACAAAGTAGGATCTTTTTCCCATTAGCGATGGAGCACCCGAAGAAGCAGTTGGCTTTGTTGCGTCAATTAATGAGTGTCTTTAAAACTAGAGAAGACTTGGATGCGATCAGCTTGGCTAAGACACCAGATGAGGTCTTAGCGGTAACGAGCAAAATTAAATTTTAAAAAGCAGTATTTGATGTAAGCGTTATACTATAATAGAAAGTAATAACTGAAAATAGGAGGTTTAGAGATGACAGAGATTAAAGTTTTATCTGTGTGCGGCTCTGGCACGGTTAGTTCTGCCATGGTTGGCGAGCGGATTGTAGAATTGCTCGAGGAGCATGGGTATGAGGTAGAGATTCAAGAGGTGAATCCTGGAATGGTTAAAGGAGCAGTTGCGAATGGAGATATTGATTTAGTCGCTTTTACTAGTCCGATTGATCCGGCAGATGCTGAAGGGATACCACAAATAAATTCTGTTGGGTTACTGACAGGTTTAGACGAAGAGACATTTTTAGAAGCAGCACTGAAGGCCTTAAAAGAGATGGGAAAATAATATTTTGGAAGGCTGGATAGGAATGTCCAGTCTTTTTTTGAAAGGAAATCCTGATGATTTTAATTGCTTTAGATCTTGATGGTACAGCACTCGATTCTAACGGAAAGCTAACGGAAAAGGTTATGGAGGCGATTCGACAAAGAACAGAATGTGCAGGGTATCGATTTGCTTTTTGTTCTGGCCGTCCAATGTCAGGGGTATTGCCCCATGCTCAAAGCACAGGTATCGCGGATGATTATCATATTACGTCGAATGGTGCGGTTATTCAAAATGGCCGCGGACAGAAGCTTACGGAGGAACTGCTTGATGTTGAAGTGTATCGAGAGCTGACAGATTATTGCCGTAAAAATGGATTAACCTGCATTGCGGTGAATGACTGCGGAGCGACCACTGCATTTCCAGTTATAAATCTTGGCACATTGGAATTTTGTTTTTTAACCAATAATCAACTGCGAGTTTGTCCAATTAGCGAACTTGATCCAATAGATAAATATTCCAAATTGCTTATTTGTGATAACCCCGATATAATTAAACAGAATAAAAGGAAGATAGAGCAGCGTTTTTCTCAGCATTATTCATGTGTTCAAGGATACCCGACCATGATTGAATTTGCTAAGAAAAATGTTAGCAAGGGGAATGCTTTAGCTGAACTGGCTAACTATTATGGTATTTCTGATAAACAGGTGTTTGTTGTTGGCGATAATGGAAATGATCTCTCGTCGTTTAAACGATTTTCACAATCGATCGCTATGGGAAATGCCACAACCGAATTAAAGCAGGCGGCTCGGTGGCACTGCCCAACGAATGATGAAGACGGCGTAGTAAAGGCGTTGGAGATTATCGATAATTTTATTACATGACTATAGGATGTCTGACCAGTATTTGAACTAGGAGGAAAAAATGGCGAATGATATTTCTACATTATTAAAAGTAGCAGAACTGTATTATTTAGATAGGATGAACCAAAATGATATTGCGAAAATAATTGGGGTATCACGTCCATCCATTTCCAGAATGCTGGAGGAAGCACGAGAAAAACAGATTGTCAAAATCTCGATCGAAGCACCTTTCGAGCGCAATAACACACTGATGATGCAGTTAAAAGAAAAGTTTGATCTGTTGGAAGTCATCGTTGTGAAAGGATTAGGCGAATATGACTATGATTTAGACAACGTGGGAAAGGCTTCTGCAGATTATATCAACGGTGTATTGGCCAATGAGAAAATACTTGGGATCTCATGGGGAGCAACCGTTGAAAAAATGGTGAAGAATTTCCCGGATCATGAGTTAAAAAATGTTCATGTGGTCCAATTGACTGGAAGCTTGGGACCCAACCGGACTGTCATGGATGGAAATGAATTGGTTTTTCGATTGGCGCAGAAGTTAGATGGTCGGCATGAATTTTTTAATGCACCTGCTTTTGTTAATTCGCGGAAACTGCAAGAAGAATTATTGGCACAGCCGCAAATTGATTTGAATATTTCGCTTGGTCGAAAAATCGATGTAGCATTTAGCGGAATTGGAAATATTGAAACAACACGCAATACTTTAGTTTCCTCAGGCATTTTAGATAACCGCGATCTCAACGATTTGGTTGCTGAAGGTGCTGTAGGAACGATGATTGGCCGGGCCTTTGATATTGAAGGAAAAGAAATCCAATACCGCAATCAATTTCCGATTTCTAGCGGCTTGGACTCGTTACGCTTAGCGCCAATCAGTATCGGAGCAGTTTGTTCGAAGAAACGAGCAACGGCAACATTAGGGGCGATTAATGGAAAATTGATTAATGTTCTGATCTGTGATGAAGAAGTTGGCTATGAATTGCTGAGCAGCTAGTATTAATTAGAGTGTGTCCGTAATCGTGGGAAAATGACCGCTATATTGTTTCATAAAATATCCAGAATAGTTAAAACCCTTTTTCTTTAAATTGAAGAAAAAGGGTTTTATTTATTGAGATAAATTTGTTAAATAAAAACTTTACAACTGATAATTGTGTCTGCTTGATTGGTTTACGATGGTGATGTCTCCTTTGTCATACCGATGTCTTGTCTGTGAATATTCAAAGGGGGTGTCGTTTGCTAAGTAGACGGTTTGTTCGATTTCTAGAACTGGATCATCGCTTTGGCAATGAAGATACTCAATGTCATAGTGATCCGGTTTGTCTGCTTTGATCCTGCGATGAGATTGACCGAATGTTAAATGCAAGTTTTCTTGAATGTATTGGTAGATCGATTTTTTTAAGATTTCTTCGGTTATCCCGGGAATCAGCAGTACCGGCATAACGGTGTATTCAATGGCTAAGGGTTCACCATCAAGCATGCGTAGACGAATAATATCATAGACTGGATCATTTTTACTGATCTTCAATTTTTCTTGTTCCTTTTCACTTGGAAAGGTCACATCGAATGAGATAATTTTGCTGTCTAGCTGACCTAAATGGCCGAGCTTTTTTGTCATGCCGCCATAAATACTAGCGTCATAATCATAAACAGATTCAGGACCTTTTACAAAAGAACCAGAACCTTGTTTACCTTCTATCAACCCTTCTAGTTGCAAAATTTTCAAGGATTTTTGAATCGTTACTCGGCTCGTCTGATAAAGTTTTGCCAATTCTGCTTGATTCGGCAGTCTGGATTCTTTTGGATAAACACCATCAATAATTTTTTTCCGTAAATCAACCGCGATATCTTGATAAAATGCCATTTTCTTCTCCTTAAAAAGATAAAAATATGATTTGAAAAGATAGAGGTTTACAACTTTTTCGAAAAAATGAGTTTGAGTTTACAAATCTATAAAGCTGTATTAGATTAGCAATGTAATCGATTGCAAATGCATTAAATTGCTCTGATCCACAACTTTTATCGTAAGTTGTAAGAAGAGTATATCATAGTTGAAAACCACTAAGGAAAGAGAGCGACATTCGCGAGGAGGAGTATTATGGAAAATGGTTTTATGGGGAAACTGACTGAGGTCCTTGGAAATTTTGCAACGAAAGTAAATTCGCTTCGCTACATCATGGTAATCAAGAATGCTTTTGCTTCATTGATTCCTGTCATCATAACTGGGGCATTCGGCACCTTATTTTCAGCAATGATTTTTGATAATGAGAATGGATTGGCAAAAATCAGCGCATTGGGCTTTTTAGCAGAATTAAAGCCCATATCATCCGCTGTTAGCTATGTTACATTAAGTTTTTTAACAATTTATGCAGTTTTTCTTATCGGCATTGAATTAGCTAAGCTAAACAATGTGAGAGGTGTTTTTCCAGGAGTGATTGCGGTAATGAGTTATCTATCCGTCAATCCTTTCGTATATGAATTTGTAAATGCAGATAATATCAATGTTATAGCAGAGAATGTTCTGGCAAAACAATATACAGATACTAAAGGTCTTTTTCTGGGAATGTTTGTAGCCATTGCTTCGATAGAGCTGTATTGCTGGTTAGGTCGACAGGAACGTCTTAAATTAAAGATGCCGGATACGGTACCGGGAAATGTGTCGGAAAGTTTTTCAGCGTTGTTTCCTACAATATTAACGGTATCAGGTATTGCGACAATAGGATTTGCCATAAAAGCTGTGACGGGCATGTATGCCTATGACATTATTTATAATATCGTTCAGCGACCGTTAGAAGGAATCGTCCAAGGATTACCGGGAATCCTGCTGTTGATGTTTATCGCTCAAGTATTTTGGGTAATCGGAATACACGGAAATCAAATGGTGAAACCAGTCCGAGAACCTTTGCTGCTGGCCGCGATTGCTGTGAATACAGAGGCTTTTGAAGCAGGTAAGGAGATTCCCAATATTATTACCATGCCATTCTGGGACATGTACATGAGTATGGGAGGATCAGGAGTAACGATCGGTCTCTTGATTGCGATTTTTCTTGTAGGCAAACGTGATGACATGCGAGAAATCACGAAGCTGTCCTTCGCTCCAGGGCTTTTCAATATAAATGAGCCAGTTATATTCGGCATGCCTATTATGTTAAATCCTATTTTAGCAATTCCTTTTATTGCGACGCCTTTAATAACGGGAACAATCGGCTATATTGCGACATCATTGGGGTTTGCTGCGAAGGCAGTAGTCATGGTTCCTTGGCCCATGCCGCCGATCGTGAACGCCTACCTTGCAACCGCTGGTGATATTGGGGCCGTAATAACGCAAATTATTTGTATTATCGTATCGATTTTGATCTATTTACCATTTGTAAAAATATCAAATAGAGCAGCTTCAGAGGCCGCCTAATAGCAGGAGGGAAAATAATGGAAATTTCAATACCGAAAGATTTTGTGATTGGAGCAGCATCATCTGCATGGCAAACAGAAGGCTGGAAAGGCAAGAGGGAAGGGCAAGATTCCTTTATTGATAGCTGGTATAAAAATGAACGATTTGTATGGCATGAAGGGTACGGTCCGGGGGTAGCGACAAATTTCATAGAAAATTATGATAAAGATATTGCCTTGATGAAAGAAATTCACTTAACCCATTACAGAACGTCAATTAACTGGTCACGATTTTTTACGGATTACGAGAATTTAATCGTAGATGAGGAATATGCAAAACACATTGACACGGTTATTGATCAACAGATTGAAGCAGGAGTTGAGCCAATGATCTGTTTGGAACATTATGAAGTGCCAAAATACTTGATGGATAAATATGACGGCTGGTCTTCTAAGCATGTTTTAGAGCTTTATGTCCAATACGCACAAATCGCTTTTGAGCGCTATGGTAATCGAGTAAAAAATTGGTTTACATTTAATGAACCAATCGTTGTACAGACGAGATGCTACTTAGATGCTGTTCGCTGGCCGCATGAGCAGAATACCAAAAAATGGATGCTGTGGAATTATCATAAAGCTTTGGCGACTGCTAGAGCAGTTGACCTTTATCATAAAAAACAAAACGACGGACGGATCGGGTGTATCTTGAATCCGGAAATGGTTTATCCACGCTCCAGTTCCCCAGAAGATCAGAATGCGGCAAAAATGTATGATTTATTTTTTAATCGAATTTTTTTTGATCCAATGATCAATGGAGAATATTCTGAAGAATTGATTGATATCTGTAAAGAGCATGGAATTTATTTTGATCCGACCGCTGAGGAACTTGCGGTCATTAAGAACAATCCTGTTGATTTCCTTGGGATCAATCAATATTATCCTAAACGAGTGCGAGCGCCTAGATATAAATGGAATGATCAAACTCCGTTCCATCCAGAAAAATATTATGAATCATTCGATCTACCTGGAAAGCGAATGAATAACTCACGTGGCTGGGAAATTTATCCGGAGATTATGTACGATATGTCGATGTATCTAAAAAATAATTATCGGGCAATACCGTGGCTGATTACGGAAAATGGAATGGGACGAGAGCAGGAGGAATTATACAAAAATAAGGAAGGTATCGTACAGGACGATTATCGGATCGACTTCATTTCACAGCATCTTTATCATTTGCTGCGAGGCATTGAAGATGGCTCGACATGTGAAGGATACATGCTGTGGGCGTTTACCGATTGCGTTTCCCCAATGAACGCTTTTAAAAATCGCTATGGATTAGTTCGGATTGAATTAGATAAGCAGCGAACACGATCGTTAAAAAAATCAGCATTTTGGTATCGCTCGTTAATTGATGAACGGAAATTGTTCATTGATGATATAGCCGTGTTTAAATAAACGAAAAAATCTTCAAATCATGGTTAGATGATTTGAAGATTTTTTTTATTTACTTGTTTTAGTAGCTGGATCTAATTTACGTTCTACGATTCCTAAAATCCAGTCAGTCATAATCGCCATTAAAGCTGTAGGTAATGCTCCAGCTAAAATCAAGGAAGTGCCGTCTGTTGCGTTGGTTCCGCGGATAATGATATCGCCTAAACCGCCTGCACCAACAAATGCCCCAATTGCTGTAATACCAATAGCAACTACTAAGGCATTTCGAATACCAGCCATGATGACTGATACGGAAAGTGGCAGCTCAATCATATATAGGCGCTGCCATGACGTCATTCCCATTCCGGTACCAACGTCTAAGGCATTTTTGTCAACCTGACGCATCCCAGTATAGGTATTTTTGATGATTGGCAATAATGAATACAGAAAGACTGTTAAAATGACAACATTGACACCTAATCCCAAACCGATCATTAAAATCGAGATCATAGCTAGGGAAGGAATTGTTTGAATAACGTTAGCAATTCGAATCACCCAGTTAGCCAATTTATAATGTTTTGAAATGAAGATACCGATTGGAATCCCCACGATTGCTGCAAACAGCACCCCATAGATCGAAATCAGGAAGTGACGCACAAATTGACTGAAAACATAGGCACCATTTGTTTGGAAATAATCAATAAATTGTTGGAACGTATTCATGTTTTCCATTTTCGGCTCACTCCTTTTCGAAATAATTGTGTTGTTTTAGAAATTCTTCGGCAATAACAGAAGGCTCTACTAAATCATTATCGGCACGATAGTTCAGTTTCTGCATTTCTTTCGTAGTAATGGTTCCTTCTAACCGTTTCAAAGCTGTACGGATCTTAGGATTCTTCTTCAAGACCTCATCAGAGGCAATGGCTGCGGCATCATAAGGCGGAAAGAAATGTAGATCATCTTCTAACATGACAAGATCATAGCTGGCAATCCGTCCATCGGTCGAATACCCTAGAACAATATCCATTTTTCCCGCATCAACGGCATCATATACCAGGCCGATCTGCATTGGTAGGATCGATGAGAATTCAAATCCATAGGTCTCTTTAAACCCATCATAGCCATCACCTTCGCGCGTGATCCAAGCAGTATCAACACCTGCTTTTAATTCGCCGGCATGCTTTTTCAAATCACTGACCTTTTTCAAGTTGTATTTTTCAGCAGTGTCTTTACGAACTAGAAAAACATAGGTGTTATCAAAGCCATAGGAAGAAAACCAGGTTTGATGATATCGTTTTTCAAATTCTGTTTTAACTGTATCAAAAGCCTTTTTAGGGTCTTTTTCTGCTGGCAGCCCCAAAGTAGTCGTTAAATCCGTTCCGGTATAACGGGCAGCCGAAATTGACGCATCCTGGTTCATCATAGCTTGATGATTGATGGTCGTAGTTGCCAGATTATTGATAATTGTCGTATCTAGGTCTGTGTAATGCTTGACCATTCCTGAAACAATGTTTGCCAAAATTTGTGTCTCAGAAGTAATTCCTCCGGTGATCCCGATTGTATTTTCACTATCGTTAGAAGCTAGACCAGGAAAAGAACAGCTGCTCAAAAATAGAAGCGACAGGCCGAGTAAGGCGAGCATTTTTATTTTTTTCATGCTTTACTCCTCCCCCCTTAGTGCTGCTGGAGTCATACGGTCTTCTAAGAAACCTAATAATAGGTCAACAATCAACGCCATTAAGATGACAGGCACAGTTCCAGCAAGAATCAAAGGCGGTTGGAAGTTGTTTAATCCACTGAAAATTAAATCACCTAGGCCGCCTGCTCCAATGTAGGAAGCTAGAGTTGCCCATGCGATAACATATACAGCAGCCAAACGAATCCCAGCCATGATCGTTGGAATGGCGATTGGCAATTCGACAGTAAAGATTGATTGCAGATTAGTCATTCCCATTCCTTTAGCGACGTCACGATAATTCCGATCGACATTCTTCATTCCGATAAAAGTATTTCGCAGAATTGGTAATAGTGAATAAATGAACAGGGCAATAATCGCAGGAAATTTTCCTACTCCAAAGAAAGGGATCATTAAGGCCAATAATGCTAGTGAAGGAACTGTTTGTAAAACGCTGGCAATTCCAATCACGAAGTTTGCGATTTTCGGCAGTCGCGTTAGGACGATGCCTAAAGGAACGGCGACTAAAATCCCAAGACCTAAAGCAATGGCAGATATATATAAATGTTCAGCGCTCTTTGTCAGCATTTGCCCACCATATTCATTGATGAATGCTTGCATGATTACGCCTCCTCACTGGTTATGCTCTCAGCTGCATCTCCGAAAGTATCTTCCTCGCCCCAAAGCACATCATAGATGATATCCACTAGTGACACTCTCGTTAAGATACCGACAAGATGATTGCTGTCATCTACTACAGGGACATATTTTACTCCGCGTTTTAGAATCCGCTGCAAACTATCACGTACTAAAGCAGCCTCTTTTACATAGAAGACTTTCGGATTGATAATATCACCGATGCTGGTAGCTTTCCCACGCCGACGCTCACGATCAATCGTTTCAACATCTACAAAGCCTTTTAAGACATTGTCCTCATCTACTACTAATAATGTATCTACCCGTTTTTCCCGCATCAAGCGAATTGCGTTTTGCAAGCTCTTTTCCGGTGTAATTGAAACGGCAGTATGCATCATGATTTCGCCAACCGTTGTTGTATCCGGTTTTGCCTGCAGCAAACGATCTTCGCCTAAAAGTTCTTCTACAAACTCATTTGCTGGATGCTGTAAGATATTTTCTGGTGTATCAAATTGAATCACTTTCCCATTGTCCATGATAGCGATTCGGTTAGCTAATTTCAGCGCTTCGTCCATGTCATGAGTAACGAAAACGATGGTTTTGCCTAAACGTTCTTGTAAGTCTTTCACAAGATCCTGCAAAGAGTCACGGGTGATTGGATCAAGAGCACCAAAAGGTTCATCCATCAAAATGACATCTTGGTCAGCAGCAAGTGCACGAACGACACCGATTCGCTGCTGTTGTCCACCTGATAATTCATGAGGATAACGATCCAGCATATCGCGCGGCAGCTCGACTAAATCGATCATTTTTTCTGCCGTTTTGTTTTGTTCTTCTTTGTCTATTTTTAGCAAACGCTGTACAAGAGTAATGTTATCGCGGATCGTCATATGTGGCATTAGTCCGATATTTTGAATGACGTAACCAATCTGACGACGTAATTCAACGGGATTTTTCTTTTGGATGTCTTCACCGTTGATCTTGATCGTTCCCTTTGTCGGATCGATCATTCGATTGATCATTCGCATGGTCGTTGTTTTTCCGCTGCCGCTGGTACCAATCAAACAAATGAATTCTCCTTTATCAAAAGAGAGGTTGATGTCTTCAACTGCTACTTTGTTTCCATTATAAATCTTAGAAACGTGGTCAAACTCAATCATTTTTTGCACTCCTATTCCTGTTTTGTCTGTCAAATTTTACTAACGCGAAAGCTGGACGGACGGTCATTCACTCAAAAAAGTCGATATCCATAGTATGAATTCACGAAATTCATCATTTAAGTGGGATTTTGGTATCTTAAATGTAAAAAATTTAACAGACTTATAATTTTAGTATGCTACAAGAAGAGTTTAAAAAGCAAATGAGTCGCTCGTTTGTAGTCATTTTCAAAAAAAGTATGCTCCTTTTTAAGGAGGATAAAATAACTTTTATATTAATCTTTTATCACCTAATTTTACATGTAGTGGTAGAAATAGAAGAATTAAAAAAACGATTTTATAGATTCACAGGAAAATTTTCCTAAAAATGAGAACTTTTTTAATTTGATGGCAAGCTTGAATGAACAGCAACAGACTTTTCTTTGTATGCTTCCCATGATAGAATAGCCGAGGAAAAGAGGAGAAGCTATGTTAACTACAGAAGATTTTGATTTCGATTTGCCAGAAGAATTAATTGCCCAAACCCCTCTAGAAAAGCGTGATAGTTCGCGTTTATTGGTTTTAGATCGGGAAACTGGTCAAATTGCAGATAAACATTTTGATGAGATCATTGATGAATTGCATTCTGGGGATGCTTTAGTGATGAATGATACACGAGTTTTACCGGCTCGTTTGTATGGCGAGAAGCCAGAAACCGGAGGCCATTTAGAAGTACTATTGTTAAACAACACGCAAGGGGACGAATGGGAAACATTGATTAAGCCTGCGCGCCGGGCTAAGGTAGGTACTCAGATCGTTTTTGGTGACGGTCGATTGCGAGCAGAAGTGAAGAAGGAACTGGAACACGGTGGACGGATCGTAGAATTTTCTTATGAAGGAATCTTTTTAGAAAATCTTGAGTCATTAGGTGAAATGCCGTTACCGCCTTATATAAAGGAACGCTTGGAAGATCCTGAACGCTATCAAACGGTTTACGCGAAGGAGAATGGTTCCGCAGCGGCGCCAACTGCCGGTTTACACTTTACACCAGAGTTATTAGAGAAAATCGCTGCTAAAGGCGTGAAGCTCGTCTACCTGACACTGCATGTCGGATTAGGCACATTTCGTCCAGTCAGTGTGGATAATATTTCGGAACATCAGATGCACAGTGAATTTTACCGTTTGACGGAGGAGGCCGCAACGCAACTGAATGAGGTCCGTGATAATGGCGGAAAAATCATTGCTGTTGGAACCACGTCAATTCGTACGTTAGAAACCATTGGGACAAAATTTGATGGTGAGATTCGAGCGGATAGTGGCTGGACAGATATTTTTATCACACCTGGCTATGAGTTTAAAATTGTCCAAGCCTTTTCAACAAACTTTCATTTGCCAAAATCCACTTTGGTGATGTTAGTGAGTGCCTTTGCTGGACGTGAAAAGACATTAGCTGCTTATCAGCATGCAATTGAAGAACGCTATCGTTTTTTTAGTTTTGGCGATGCAATGTTTGTAAAATAGCAGAAGGAAAGTCAACGGAATATTTCGTTGACTTTTCTTTGTAATGATGGTCAAATCGAGTGCAAACAAAAAAGCCAGGCTCTCGATTGCCTGGCTCTTAGAATATCGGAAGGATTAGTTCATTCGAATTTATATTACTTTTTATGATACATGCAAAGTATTACATGAATTTCTTGACTATAAACATAAATATTTGTTTTTACTACGTTTTCACTTTTATTCAGTTTTAAGAAACTTTTCTTACTTACGTATCTTTTTACTTGTGTGTTTGATGTACTACTCAACCTCGGATACGCATTCACTATTTATAAGGAAATACTTCACACGTACACTCTTGACAACTTTTTGGTGAATCCTGTATTACTAACAATTTTACTGTTTACTTTTTTCTACTTTCTTATCGAGAAATCCTTCGAATGATCTAAGTTCCTCCTTCCTTGTATCTATAATATAGCACACTTGAATCTAATTTGGAAGCGATTACACCTAGTTATTTTGAATGTTCAAATTTGTTTCTTTTTGACGAAAAGACAAGGTGTATGCTTTGAGTTCATCTACTTTTCTGTGTTATAGTAAAAATATAGACAGGTTTTTTATAACAAAAGGAGGAGTGGGATGGAACCCTACAAAGAGAAAGTAGAGACCGTTATTAGTGAATATGATGCCGATTTGACTAATGGTTTGACGGGGATAAAAGTGAAGGATCAAATAAAAAATAACGGTAAAAATAAGTTTGAAGAGGCTGCGAAGGAATCGCTGACAAAAAAATTCTTTCATAGTCTGACAGATTTCACGACGATCATCTTATTGGTTGCAGCAGTTATTTCTCTTTATACTGCAATAGCGACTGATCATGGGGATTATTTCGAAAGCTTTTTAATTATCGCGATCGTTGTAATCAATTCAGTTTTGGCTATCGTGCAGGAAGGAAATGCAGAAAAAGCATTGTTGGCGCTGCAAGATATGAATAAGCAGACAGCCACTGTCATGCGGGATGGAAAGCAAGAGGAGATCGATGCGGAAGAACTGGTGCCGGGAGATACATTACTGCTCGAATCGGGTTCAATGATTACTGCAGATGCCAGGATCATAGAAGCTTCACAATTACGAGTAGAGGAATCTGCCTTGACGGGTGAAAGCGAACCGGTTATGAAGGATCCTGAATACATAGGTGAGGATGGAGCTGCTTTAGGTGATCGTCTAAATATGCTGTACAAAGGGTCAACGGTAGTAAATGGTCGCGGAAAGGCGATTGTTACCGCGACAGGCATGAAAACTGAAATGGGAAAAATTGCTGGTCTTTTAAATAGTGATGAAAACCAAAAAACACCTCTGCAAAAACGATTAAATCAGTTAGGAAAACGAATTAGTTTGATCGCTTTGGCAGCTGCGGCTTTTGTGTTTTTCATTGGAGAGATGCAAGGCGAACCAATGTTAGACATGTTTATCACTGCGATTTCCTTGGCGGTTGCTGCTGTTCCTGAAACATTGACTGTTATTGTAACCTTGACATTAGCCTATGGTGTGCAGAAGATGGCGCAGAAAAATGCGATTATTCGCAGATTACCAGCCGTAGAAACATTAGGATCAGCAAATGTAATTTGTTCCGATAAAACTGGCACATTGACGCAGAATAAAATGCGCGTTCGTCGAGTTTGGACTCACGGGGATTCTGTTGTTGATACTGAGGAAGGTATGACAGAGGAAGCGATGGAGGTTCTAAGCATTGCTGCTTTGTGTACCGATGTTATGGTGGAGAATGATGACAATGAGTTAGAGATCAAGGGAAATCCCACAGAGGCGGCGATCGTTCGCGCGGTAGAAGAAAATTATCATACAAAAGCTGAGCTGGAAGAAAAATATCCGAGAATTGGTGAGATTCCTTTCGATTCTGATCGAAAAATGATGACGACTGTACATAAGCGTGGAAAGAAATTTATCTCTATTACTAAAGGCGCTTTTGATGTATTATTGCCAAAATTCCATTATGGAGATGTTGATCAGGCCGCTATTGTCAATGATCGATTTGGGAAGAAAGCCTTGCGAGTTATTGCTGTGGGCTATGCTATCCATGAAGAAGAACCAAAGGAAATCACTCCAGAAGCGTTGGAAAAAAATCTGCGTTTGATGGGGCTGATTGGTATGATCGATCCGCCGCGTCCAGAATCAAAGGCGGCGATTGCACGTGCTAAAAAGGCAGGCATCAAAACAGTGATGATTACCGGCGACCATGTAGTTACTGCCGGAGCTATTGCGAAAGAATTAGGAATCATGAAGAGCCGTAAAGAGGCAATTTCTGGTGCCCAGTTGCAAAAAATGAGCGATGACGAGTTAGACGGCCGCGTTAAAGATTTATCTGTTTATGCGCGAGTGACGCCAGAAGATAAAATTCGTATCGTTAAATCTTGGCAGCGTACAGGTGCAGTTGTAGCTATGACAGGTGATGGAGTCAATGATGCGCCAGCTTTAAAGGCAAGCGACGTTGGATGTGCCATGGGGATTACTGGAACGGACGTAGCAAAAGGTGCTGCTGATATGGTTCTGACTGATGACAATTTTGCGACGATCGTTGATGCAGTAGCACGTGGGCGCTCCGTTTACCAGGGAATACGCAAAGCGATCAACTTTTTATTGAGCTGTAATATTTCAGAAATTTTTATCGTAGTCATTGCGATGCTGCTAGGCTGGGGCGCGCCATTTACTGCAGTTCAACTATTGTTTGTTAATGTAGTAGCGGATGGATTGCCAGGTTTTGCTTTAGGGAGAGAACCGGCAGAGGCTGGTATCATGGATGAAACCCCGATCCCTCGTGATGAAGGCATCTTTGCGCGCGGATTATGGAAAAGGATTGGCTTGAATGCAGCAGTCTTTACGGTAGTTACTTTGCTTGGTTTTTACGTAGGAGCATTTGTTGAGCACATTAGCTACTTTACACCACCAAGCTCAGAAGTCGGGCAAACTGTAGCATTCTTAGTCTTAGCATATTCTTCTATCCTGCATGTTTTTAATGTACGAAGCAGCAAATCTATTTTCAAAATTGATTTGGCAACGAATAAATCATTGGCCCAAATGGCTTGGTTAGCTTTGGGTATTACGACGGCAATTGCTTTGATTCCACAAACCCAAGAGTTATTTTATTTAGTGCCAATCAGTATGAATCATTGGATTATTGCAATCTTGCTTTCGATTGTACCAATCATCGTGAATGAGCTGATTAAATTCCATAAAGCGCCAGAAGTAGATCCAGAAAATATTTAAAGCATATTCAAGCCATGAATAAAAAAACCTTCGATGATTCAACGCAATCATCGAAGTTTTTTTGCCGTCTATTATTTATGGTTGGTAATCGTAACAAGTAACGATTATTTCTTTTAGTTCACTAATTAATGGTTCCTTAGGGTTTGCTGTCGTACATTGGTCTTCGTAAGCTAGTTCAGCCATTCGGTCAACTGTTGAAGCTAGTTTTTCCTGTGTCACACCTTGAGCTTTTAAACTCATGTCGATCCCGACCGATACGCCTAACTCATATACAGCAGCAGCTAAAGCTTCAACTAATTCCGCCGTTGTTTTTCCTTTTAGACCTAGGAATTTCGCGATATTCGCATAATCTGAATCAGCACGGAAGTAGTCGTATTTAGGGAACATCGCATGCTTTTGCGGATCTTTGGCATTGTAACGGATGATATGCGGCAATAGGATTGCATTCGTACGTCCATGAGGAATCCCATATTCACCGCCAATCTTATGAGCGATGGAGTGACAGATACCTAGGAAGGCATTGGCGAACGCCATACCAGCCATAGCAGAAGCATTATGCATCTTCTCACGAGCTTCCTCATCGCCATTTTTTACAGATTTTTCTAAATAATCAAAGACGATTTGGATTGCTTGCAAACTTAATCCGCGAGTATAATCTGAAGCCATTACTGAGACGTAGGATTCGATTGCATGAGTCAGCACGTCCATGCCAGTGTCAGCAGCGATTGAAGATGGCAATGTTAGGACAAACTGTGGATCAATAATCGCTACATTTGGTGTCAACGCATAATCGGCTAAAGGATATTTCACGTGTGTTTCACTATCAGTAATAACGGCAAATGGCGTAACCTCAGCACCTGTACCCGAAGTTGTTGGAATACAGACTAATTGTGTTTTTTCCGGCGGCTTGATACCGTAAGTTCGTTTCCGGATATCTAAGAACTTTTGCTTCGCGCCAAAGAATGATGTGTCTGGGTGTTCAAAGAACATCCACATACCTTTCGCTGCATCCATTGCAGATCCTCCACCGAGGGCGATAATTGTATCTGGTTGGAAGTTAATGATCATTTCCAAACCTTTATAAACGGTATTAGTTGAAGGATTTGGTTCAACGTCAGAGAATACCTCCACCTTCACATCATTTTTGCGTCTTCCAAGAGCTTCTCTGACAATATCGGCATAGCCAAATTGGACCATTCCTGGATCACAAACAAGCATGACGCGTTCCACATTTTCCATTTGAGCCAAATACAACAAAGAGTTTTTTTCAAAATAGATTTTTGGTGGAAGCTTAAACCATTGCATGTTTTTTCTCCGTTTCGCTACAGTTTTGATATTGATCAAATCAAGGGCAGATACGTTATGAGAAACAGAGTTCTTTCCGTAAGAACCGCATCCCAATGTGAGTGATGGAATTAACTCGTTGTAAATGTCTCCGATACCGCCTTCAGATGATGGGGAGTTGATCAAGATCCGGCAGGCTTTCATACGGAGACTGAAATCCAACTCAACATTGGCATCTTCTGTATGGATGACTGCGGTATGCCCCAAACCGCCTAATTCTAACATTGCTTCAGATAAATCAAGACCGTGCCCGGTATTATTCGATTTAATCATTGCTAGAACAGGAGATAATTTTTCACGAGATAATGGATAATCAGGACCGACACCATCAATTTCAGCTATTAACATTTTTGTTCCTTCTGGAACGCCGATACCGGCTAGATCAGCGATCGCTTTTGCAGATAGGCCGACGATTTTGGGATTAACGGCATATTTACCTTCATTCATTACGACAGCTTCTAACTGGCGTAGTTCGTTTTTCTTAACAAAGTAGACTTGATGTGCCTGAAATTCCTTTTTCACCTCTTCATAGATTTCCTTATCGACGATCACCGCCTGTTCAGAGGCACAAATCATACCGTTATCAAATGTTTTTGAAACAAGTAAGTCGTTGACTGCCCGTTTTATATTGGCTGTTTTTTCAATGTATGATGGAACGTTTCCTGGACCTACACCTAGAGCGGGTTTTCCGGTTGAGTAAGCTGATTTCACCATGGCTCCGCCGCCTGTTGCTAGAACGATCGCAATGCCTGGATGATTCATTAAGCCTTGGGTTGCATCAAGCGAAGGCTGCTCAATCCATTGGATACAGTTTTCTGGAGCGCCTGCTGCGATTGCTGCATCTCGTACGATCCGAGCAGCTTCAGCAGAACACTTTTGCGCACTTGGGTGAAAGGCGAAGACGATTGGATTCCGAGTCTTGATCGCGATGAGTGATTTAAAAACAGTAGTCGATGTTGGATTGGTCGTAGGTGTTACACCGCAAATAACGCCTACTGGTTCAGCTATTTGAACAAGATGTTTTTGCTTGTCCTCATAGATCACCCCGGCGGTCTTATCTTGTTTGATATTGTTCCAAATATATTCAGAAGCGTACATATTTTTGATCGCCTTGTCTTCAATAATTCCGCGACCGGTTTCTTCTACCGCCATCTTAGCCAACAGCATATGCTTGTCTAGTGCGGCCATCGCCATTTCGTGAACAATTTGGTCCACTTTTTCTTGATCAAAGCGTGCTAAAACTTTTAAAGCCTCGTTTCCCTTTGTTGCCAGCTCATTGATCATGGCTTCAACATCGATTGATTCTTTCTTTTTCTCGTCAGTTGCTTTAACCATTTTTTCCCTCCTAATATTTTTTAACACATTCATCATAATTGGTATACCCAGATATGTAAACGCTTTATTTTAATAAATATTTATTTCACAATGCTTTTTATAAGTGAAAATTAAATGATATAACTTGTTGGACTATTCTAGTTATTCTATTTTGGTATAGTCTTTGTGGGCAAAGCTGGTATTTTGAAATTATAAAAATTACTGAACAGTAAAATGTATTGATGATTTATTTATTTGAAAATAATGAAAAAATGCTGTCTTTGTATTTTGTTGAACAAGTAAGAGCCTTCTTAATTTACAGAAGTCTTAAACCCCCAATAGAAAGTTGCAAAAGCAGGTTAAAACCAGTATCATGATACAAGTTGCAAACACATACATATATAGAAGAAAGTAGGAAATTAAATGACAGAACCTGCCATTTCTTATCGCTTAATAAAGAAAGAAAAACATACAGGAGCGCGTCTTGGAGAGATTATTACGCCCCATGGGACGTTCCCGACACCAATGTTCATGCCGGTGGGAACACTAGCGACTGTAAAAACAATGTCGCCTGAGGAATTAAAAGAAATGGGTGCTGGTATCATCTTGAGCAATACCTACCATCTTTGGCTGCGTCCTGGAGAGGATTTAGTTGCTGAAGCAGGCGGTTTGCACAAGTTTATGAACTGGGATCAGCCGATCTTAACTGATTCTGGCGGTTTCCAAGTCTTTTCTTTAGCAGATATGCGAAATATCGTCGAAGAGGGCGTTCATTTTAAGAATCACTTAAATGGTTCAAAAATGTTTTTGTCGCCAGAAAAAGCGATTGATATTCAGAACAAATTAGGCTCAGATATTATGATGAGCTTTGATGAGTGTCCGCCATTTGATGAAAGCTATGATTATGTTAAAAAATCTGTTGAACGCACATCTCGTTGGGCCGAACGTGGCTTAAAAGCTCATGCTAACCCCACAACACAAGGCTTATTTGGTATCATCCAAGGAGCCGGATTTGAGGATTTGCGCCGTCAGAGTGCCAAGGATTTAGTTAGCATGGATTTTCCAGGCTATTCTATTGGCGGACTTTCCGTAGGAGAACCAAAAGAAGAGATGAATCGCGTCTTAGAGTTCACGACTCCGTTGATTCCAGAAAACAAACCTCGGTACTTAATGGGAGTTGGGGCAGCTGACTCATTGATTGATGGCGTGATTCGCGGTGTTGATATGTTCGATTGTGTATTACCTACACGTATTGCTCGTAACGGAACCTGCATGACATCTGCAGGGCGTTTAGTCGTTAAAAATGCGAAGTATGCTCATGATTTCCGTCCGTTAGATGAAAAATGTGATTGCTATACTTGCCGCAATTACACGCGTGCTTATATTCGCCACTTGATTCATTGTGATGAGACCTTTGGAATTCGCTTAACCTCTTATCATAATCTATACTTTTTGATCAATTTAATGAAACAAGTTCGTCAAGCGATCATGGATGATAATTTATTGGAATTTCGTCAAGCGTTTTTCGAGGAATACGGATTTAACAAGCAAAACGCAAAAAGTTTTTAAAGGATAGATAAAAACGCTAGTGTAAGAATGGAAACTTTGTTACAGTTAAAAGTGGAATTACTAAGATTGCGAGGGGAAATTTAAAAATGGGAAACTTTTCAATGATTATCTTACTTGTGTTGATGCTAGGGATGTTCTTTATGATGAACCGTTCTCAGAAAAAACAACAGCAAGAGCGTCAAAGTTTATTAGATGCAATGAAAGTAGGAGATGGGGTCGTAACTATTGGCGGATTGCACGGTGTAATCTCTGAAATCAACAATAGCGACAAGACGGTTACCTTGGACTGTGAAGGTATTTTCTTAGTATTTGACCGTTCTTCAATTAGAACTGTCAAATCTGGTGTAGGTCCGACAGCAGCTCCTGTGGAAACAGAAGTTGTTGAGCCTGAAACAATTGCTGCTGAAGAAGTAACTGAAGAAAAACCAGAAGATAAAACCGACGATAAGTAGGAGCGATAGCTTACTTAAAATTGTCTAAGGAAGGTGCGTATTTATACGCGCCTTTTTTTGTGGTCATAATGAATCAGCATGTCGTTTAAAAACCAGATTCCTTAGTGTGAGTAAAAAATTGGGCATATAAAGTTTCAAGAATCACCTCTGTTTTAATAAATATTTTGAGAAAATAAAAAGAGCAGTATTTTATGGAATAGATGTAGCAAAACAAGAATAGTAGCTGAAGTAAAGTATCGTTGAGTGTTTAACTGAAAAGGATGGTACTGGAGGGGAAGAAATGAAGAAAAATAGAGTGGCTGTCTGTATGATTCTTTTCCTGATGTGTACGTGTATGATCGCTGTTGTCATGGTACGTCCGATAGTCTCGTCAGGTGCAAAAGATATTACAGATAAGATAAGTATTCTGGGAATGGAACTGATAAAGGCTGATGGAAGCAAGCTTTCAGAAGAAAATGCCATTCAGGTGAATGATAGCATTCATGTGAGTTATTCTTTGAAAATCGCCCAAGAAGAAATGGATGAAATCAGTTCAGGAGATACATTTATCATTACTTTGCCAGATGCACGCTATTTTCAAGCGGAGGAGCAACGCTCGCCGATACAGCTGAAAGAACCTGAGACTGAGGAGGTCATTGGACAAGTTTCTTTAATGGGAGATCATTTTAGAGTAACTATTAATGAAAATGGCGCTGATCAAATAGAGCTGAAAAACTTCAAATTAGCAATTAAGATGAGAGCGATAAAAGCAGGTGAGGGAATCAGTGCTGGCGGTAATGGAGCAGCGAACATACCAAAATTGAAAATCACCGAGCTCAATCCCAAAGCTGCTGAACGGATCCAAGCAGAGACCCAGATAGCGGGTGTCGGCAGTTTGACAGATTCTAGAAATTTTGAATATGTAATCGTTGATAAAGCAAATTTAAAGCAACCTATCGCTTACGGAATCACAGAAAGAAAAATAGTTCAAAAAGGTGAGAGAGTCAAAATTGTGTTTTATAAAGGTAAAACAATTCAAGGAAGCTATTTAGAAAAAATTGAAGGAAATATTGGTGTGACAGGATGGTATTCGATTCTAAAGGATAATCATAGCTACTTGCTTCGTGAAATACCTAATCCCGAGTATCTAACAGTAATCACTGGTGGTATCGGAGAAGGCGGCCAGTATGATTATCAAATAGAAAATCATCAAACGGTCCGTTTTACGATATTCAATCAAACAGCATTGAAGGAGCAGCTCCCGGATGATTTAGCGAAAGTGCCTAGAAGAGCAATCCCTCAGATTAAAAACGAAGACAAACAGATCGTGATTGGAGATGCAGACGCAAATCAAAGAGCTGATCAAACGGCACCTAAAAAGACCGCAACCTTTTCCTCTGCTGAAAAAACTGCTGAGAGGTCTAATGAGGAGGGAATCAATTTAACTAAGATAGATTCAGTAACAGGGGAAAAACTTCAAGGTGCTGAATTTGAATTAAACAATGAACAAGGTGAAAAAATGTATCTTCGTAGGAAACTGATTACGGATGAAAGTGGTCTGCTTCACATTAATCCTTTGCCAATAGGAAAGTATTCCTTGATAGAGAGGAGCGCGCCAGAAGGATACGAGCTGGACAGCGAACCGATAAATTTTACTTTCTCTAAGAAGAAAAAAGTAATAACCTTAACAAAGGAGAATACGAAAAAAGGGAACACGTCTACAGTAAGTCAGACATCCTCGGAAGAAATAAAGACAACGAAAGAATCCAGCAACGAACAAACAAGCAAAACCACATCTTCTTCCATAAAAAAGCAGTATCCTAAAACAGGGACAATAGAAAGTGGATTACTTTCAGTGTTAGGCTATAGTTTGCTAGGAGTTATGCTGTTGTATCGAAAAAGAAGATAAAAAAACGAGGCTGATCGGCAATTTTCTGCTGATCAGCTTCTTCTTTTACTATTTTACTAAAAACAATTGTGAAAAAAGTTCTTTGACACCGTTTTTATGAGTTCAAAATACCATAAAAACAGATGTTCTTTAAGTGTTGATATGATGGCATTTGTTAATAAATATATTTGGTGTGAAAAAAATCACAAAAACTATTTACAAACGTTTATCGGTGTTGTATGATGTGTATGTGAAAAGTAACACAAAAATTTTTAGGAGGATACACATGGCTAAAGCGATTGAAAAGGAAAAAGACGCAATCAGCGTTGAGCAAGTGATTGATGAATTAGCGGCAAAAGCAAATGTTGCTCTGAAAGAAATGGAAGATTTCGATCAAGAAAAAGTTGACCATATCGTTCACGAAATGGCAATGGCAGCACTAGACAAACACATGATGTTGGCAAAAATGGCGGTTGAAGAAACCGGTCGTGGGATTGTCGAAGATAAAGCAATCAAAAACATGTATGCATCAGAATATATCTGGAACAGCATCAAACATGATAAAACAGTTGGCGTAATCGGTGAAGATAAGCAAAAAGGCTTAATCGAAGTTGCCGGTCCTGTCGGTGTTGTTTGTGGGGTAACTCCAACAACTAACCCAACTTCTACGACGATCTTCAAAGCAATGATCGCATTGAAAACAGGGAATCCAATCGTATTTGCATTCCACCCAAGTGCTCAAAAATGTTCAGCTGAAGCTGCACGTATCGTTCGTGATGCTGCAATCGCAGCGGGCGCTCCTGAAAACTGTATCCAATGGATCGAAAAGCCATCGATCGACGCAACATCAATGTTAATGAATCATCCAGGCGTGGCAATCGTTCTTGCGACTGGCGGACCAGGAATGGTTAAATCAGCATACTCTACTGGTAAACCAGCTTTAGGTGTAGGTGCTGGTAACGTACCTTCATACATTGAAAAAACGGCAAAAATCAAACGTGCAGTAAATGATTTGATCGTATCAAAATCATTTGATAATGGTATGATTTGTGCTTCTGAACAAGCAGTCATCGTTGACAAAGAAGTCTACGAAGAAGTGAAAGCAGAATTCCAAGCACACCAAGTATATGTAGTGAAGAAAGCAGAATTGAAGAGATTAGAAGACGCTGTAATGAACGAAGGCAAATATGCAGTTAATCCTGCGATTGTTGGTCATTCAGCTGAAGATATCGCACAACGTGCAGGTATCAAAGTTCCTGCAGGCACAAAAATTCTGATTGCAGAATTAGATGGTGTTGGTGCTGACTATCCATTGTCTCGTGAAAAATTGTCTCCAGTTTTAGCAATGATCAAAGCGAATGATCACGTTCACGGATTTGATCTTTGCCAAGGGATGCTTGAATTAGGCGGACTAGGACATACAGCTGTTATCCATACTGAAGATGAAGACTTACAAGTGAAATTTGGTTTGCGTATGAAAGCTTGCCGTATTTTAGTAAATTCACCATCTGCTGAAGGCGGTATCGGTGATATCTATAATGAAATGATCCCATCATTGACTCTTGGTTGTGGTTCATACGGTAAGAACTCAGTATCTAAGAACGTATCTGCTATTAACTTAATCAATGTTAAAACTATAGCGAAACGGAGAAATAATATGCAATGGTTTAAATTACCACCAAAAATCTTTTTCGAAAAGAACTCTCTATTGTATTTGACAAAAATGGAAAACGTTGAGCGTGTAATGTTAGTTTGTGACCCAGGAATGGTTCAATTTGGTTATGCAGACATTGTTCGCGAAGTATTAGGTCGTCGTAAAAACGACGTGAAGGTTGAAGTCTTCTCAGATGTAGAGCCTAACCCTTCAACTAATACCGTTTATAAAGGTTTAGAAATGTTTAATGATTTCCAACCAGATACAGTAATTGCTCTTGGTGGTGGTTCTGCAATGGATGCGGCGAAAGGCATGTGGATGTTCTTTGAACACCCAGATACTTCATTCTTCGGCGCGAAACAAAAATTCTTGGATATCCGCAAACGGACTTACGGAATTGCAAAACCTGAAAAAGCAAAATTAGTATGTATCCCAACTACTTCTGGTACAGGTGCCGAAGTAACACCATTTGCTGTTATTACCGACAGTGAAACACACGTGAAATACCCATTAGCAGACTATGCATTGACACCAGATGTGGCAATCGTTGACCCACAATTCGTTCTGACTGTTCCTGCTTCAGTAACTGCTGATACTGGTATGGACGTATTAACACATGCGATCGAGTCTTATGTATCGGTTATGGCATCTGACTATACACGCGGTCTAAGCTTACAAGCAATTAAGATCGTCTTTGAAAATCTTGAGAAATCAGTAAAAACAGCTGATCCAGAAGCTCGTGAAAAAATGCATAACGCTTCAGCTATGGCTGGTATGGCATTCGCGAACGCATTCTTGGGAATTTGTCACTCAGTAGCACATAAGATCGGTGGAGAATATGGTATTCCTCACGGACGTACGAATGCAATTCTATTGCCTCATATCATCCGTTACAATGCCAAAGATCCTCAAAAACATGCAATGTTCCCTAAATATGACTACTTCCGTGCAGACACAGACTACGCTGATATCGCGAAGTTCTTAGGTCTGAAAGGCAATACGACTGCGGAATTAGTAGAAGCATTGATTACTGCTATCTATGATTTAGGTGTAACTTGCGGTATCGAAATGAACTTGAAGGCACAAGGCGTGACTCAAGCAACATTAGATTCTACTGTGGATCGTATGGCTGAGTTAGCTTACGAAGACCAATGTACAACAGCTAATCCGAAAGAACCATTGATCAGCGAGTTGAAAGAAATCATCGTAACAGCTTACGATTACAAAGCTTAAAGCGAAAGTAAGAGTCCTCATTATGAGGGCTCTTTTTTAATAATTTGAGCAAGTCTGGATAGTTGGTTGCAGCGAATAAGTATAATTCACGAGCATTCAGAGAAAATTTACATATTTTTTTTAAAAAAATAATTTCAATTGTTTTTATTTAAAACATTCATTTTTTTTAGATAAAATGAACCTCTTTGATTGTTATAGTCTGTGAAAAACGATAGACTAGAATTAGGATAAGAGGAAGGGTACGAAGGCATGGAGAAACTGAAACGAGAGATAAAAGAACTAGGTGAATCAAATGCACGATTAGGTGCACTAATCGACTATTTAGCGAATGAAAAGAAATTAATGGCAAGTAAATCAAACCATATTTTTATGTTAGATATGCAGGATTATGTTGCTGCGTTGAATCGGTTGGCTCCCTCGGATTCTAAAGTTTCTGTGACATTGCCTGAAATCAAACAAATCAATCGTCTTTTGACACAGCAATATGAGTTAATGAAGCTTGTTCAAAGAGACTATGCTCGACTTGAGGTAACTAAAAATTTACCAGAAGATTTGAAAATTGATGAGAATCAGAAAAAGCATCTAAGACGTCTGCAGATTATTAATCAACTGCTGCTGCAAGACAATATTTTTTTCCAATCCATGCTAGATGCCAAGAAAATCAGTGGAAACATCCGAATCGGTGAAAAGAAAAATTGGCTTCAACGGTTGCTTAGAAGATAAAAATACAGCTGAAGGACCAGCAAGTAAGCGGGTGAGATCATTCGATCTCACCCGCTTATTTGCTAGTTCAAGTTTTTGGTTAGTGGCGTGCTGCTAATTTCTTATAATCAATTCCTCGAGCTTGGCACCAATCTTTTGGTGAACCGGAAAGAATGATTGGATTGTGGATTAAATCAGCAGTTGTGGATTTATCGGTCATCAAGTATAAACGCTGAAGCTGGGTTTTCCAGTCTTCAATCATTTCGACTGCACCGTCGATCCCATGACTGATTAGCTCATCTAGGATTGTGGCAGAGATCCCAACGGCTTTTGCTCCTAAGCAAAGAGCCTTAAAAATATCGTAAGCATCGCGTATTCCGCCAGAAGCTAAAATCGTCAAATCATCGAATTCTTGAGCTTCTAAAAGCGAGATGACAGTTGATTGGCCCCAGTCATCTAGATAATTCAGCTCTCGTTTTTTCCGGCGGGCGTTTTCGATTTGAGAGAAGCTTGTGCCGCCGCGTCCGGATACATCAACAGCCTTGACATTCAACTCTTGTAATTGCTGAATAGTCTCTCTGTTCATACCAAAGCCGACTTCTTTAACGATTACAGGAACAGTTAATTGTTGAATCGTTTCTTCGATATTTTTAGACCATTCATGAAAATCACGATCGCCTTCTGGCATCACAAGCTCTTGGGGGACATTTAGATGAATCTGCATCCCGTCTGCTTGGAGCAGGTCAACAATTTTCTTTGCGTCGTCACTTGTTCTGCCGGCCCCCATATTGCCTAAGATCAAGCCGTTAGGATTCACTTCACGAACGACTGTATATGAGTCTGCAACATTAGGATCCTTTAGAGCTGCACTGACTGAACCTGTGGCCATCATTAAGTTCGTTTCACGAGCAATGATGGCTAAATCATGGTTGATTTTTTTAGTCTTTTCGCTGCCCCCAGTCATTGCATTGATATAAAAGGGAACACTGAGCTTTAACCCAAGAATTTCCGTACTTAGATCAATATCTTCTGGTCGAGTGTTTACCAAAGAAGAATGCATTAAGCGAATGGCATCGAAGTCATTTTCCTTCGGTTTTTGATGAAAGGCTCGTGCTAGAGAAACATGCTCATCTTTACGATTCATGGCGATCCTCCGTAAGATGATAGACATGTAAGGGCAGTGGTGTAATGCCGGCTTTTTCCCAAGAACTCATTAAAGGTAAGATCCCCGCACGCTTGTCGACGATTACGATCCCGCAATCGCCTCCGCCGGCACCAGAAGATTTTGCGGCACCGCCATATTTTTCGGCAAGATCATTCAATCGTTTTAATTCTTCCGTTTCAATCGAAACGTTGCTCAGGCTAGTTAATTGATTGAGCAAGCTTCGATTTTTGCGAATCATTTTTTGGATCAAGGCGATATCATTGTGTTTGAAGCCTTGGATCATCTGATCAACACAGGCTTTACTGTCGCTTAAAAAATTTTCATAAGAAGTTTTCTTTTCGTTTCGAGATTGATGCACTTGATCCACGAGATCAGAAGTTGAAGCTGGGCTGCCAGTCCAACCAATCAGCAACCGTAAATCTTCTGGTACTTGCAAAGGTTCAATTTGCAGGTTTGGCCAATCACTTTCAATCAAGGTGGTCATTTTTTCAGTGGCCAATTTATTTAATACCCAGTCGTGATCAAAGGTTGAAAAAGCTAACCAGCCGCCGTAACAGCTTGCTGCGATATCGCCGCAAGAGCCATTACCTTGGACATTTAAATGAGCAAGGGTAGCCAATTTAAATAATTCTAGCTGTGAAAGGTTTAGCTCATAAAACGCGTTTAGTGCTTTGACTGTAGCAACGGTCACCGCACCACTGGAGCCTAATCCGTATTTTCGGCCATTAGAGTTGTCTAGCTCACTGGTTACTTTTAGGTCGAAGAAAGCGAGTTTCTTTCCTTTTTCTTGAGCAAATTTTTCAGTGAAATGAATCGCCGCTAAAATATAATGGAAGGGATTGTCGCGAATATCTAATACTAATTCATTTTTTCGTCGTGTCCAACGAATCGGCATGTCGCTGTATTGAGCTGATTGAATGCTTCCGCTTTTTTTTGCGGGGCCGATAGAGACTGAAATGAATTGATCAATCGCAACGATGATCGCCGGATGTCCCGGTTCCACTACCGCATATTCGCCGGCAATGTATAATTTCCCTGGTGCAGTCACTTCGATCATTTATGCTTCCTCCTCTGTCAAAATTTCAATTTTGGGTCCAGCATGAGCGACAACAATCTGTTGTGCATTAAACTGATCCTTTAAGGCGTTTAATAGAGCTGCTTCATTTTTCCGTTCAACCAAAATTTTGACATTTGGTCCGGCATCCATCGTGAAGTAGCAAGGCAAGCCGCTCTCTCTAAAGTGACGAACAAGATTCATGGCCTTCATACTTTCTGCAGACCAGTAGGTAAAGGGCGGCGTTGCCGCCAATGTTGTTCCATGCATTTTCAAGGCGCTGGCTTCGGTCACTTCTCCAAGAGCTGTAAAGTCTTTGTTTGCGATGGCTTTTTTGGCTTTTGCTAAATCCTGTGATATGGTTTGCAGCCAGCCATTGTAAAAAGCGGAGGTTTCAACTGTTCGCTGCATACCGTCACGACTGGAGATATCTTTTTGAGCATCATTAACGACTACGAAAACCATACTTAAGTCATTTTCGAAACCATCACTGGGAATGCTTGTCGCATAAGAAGTCTCGTCAGAGTCCCCTTTTTGCCATTCTGCAAAGCCGCCGTAAATGCTGCGGCAGGCTGAACCGGAACCGCGACGAGCTAAGCGGGATAACTCTTCTGGTGAAAGGGTCAAATTTAGCGCTGCGCTGGCAGCTCCAGCCAAAGCAGCTAGGCCGCTGGCAGAGGAAGCTAAACCAGCTGCAGTAGGGACAAAGTTCTGACTTTTGACAACTGCGTGCAAGGAGCAGTCTGCTTTTGACCGCACTAAATCAAGAAAGCGACTCACTTTGAGGGTCGCTTTCGAATCTTGCAATTGATGATCTAGATAGAAGAGGTCTTCCGTTATGTCCTCTGAAAAAGTTACGCATGTTTCTGTGTAAAAAGCATCCAAGGTTAGTGATAAACTGTTATTCATTGGAATGATCAAATCTTGATTTTCTTTGCCCCAATATTTAATTAAGGCGATATTGGTATAAGCTCGAGCTTTGCCGCTAAACATGTGCGTACACACCTAACCCTTCGATCCAAGTATTGCGCGCGCCAGCATCTAACAAGATCTGTTGCAGCTGACGCCCGCTTTTTTCGTCTTCGGCCAACGCGATCATACAACCGCCACGACCTCCGCCAGTTAATTTAGCCCCTAAGGCGTGATTTTCTAAGGCTGTTTTGATCAAATGGTCTAGATGACGGTTGCTGGTTCCTAATAACCGCAACAAGCTTTGAGCCTGATTCATGCAGTCACCTAAAATGTGCGGACGGTTTTGTGAAATTGCCTGCTGTGCTTGGTTAGCTAGCTTGCCTAACATTCGCATTTGTTTGTTCGTTTCATAGGGACGCAGCTCCATTAATTTTGCAATATCTTTGACTGCTTTGCGTGTTTGTCCCTTGATGCCTGTATCGGCAACGACTAAAAAAGCATCCATATTTAATTGGAAAGGCTGGAAGCCGATTCCTTTTTGATAAAGGATTGGTTCAGTGCCGCTGATTGTTGTTGCATCGATGCCGCTAGGGTTTCCGTGAGCAACTGCTTCGGCTTGGTTTACAAAATGCAGAACCTTCTCCTGTGTTGCCGGTTCTTCCATCCAATCAAAGACAGCACGTGTTATAGCGACAGCAACTGCTGCACTTGAGCCCATTCCGCGTTCTGCCGGGATGGAGCTTTCTATTTTCAAATAAAATGGTTCTGGAATTCTAAAGTGTTTAACTAAATACCAAAGCAGGACTGTAACGTTTCGCATCGTGTTTGGAGCTTCTGAAAGCGGTCCGTGAAAGAAGCTGGATTCGATCCAGGACTCTAATTTATTTGCGCGAATCGTCGCTTGGATACCTGTTCCGGAAAATGGGAAGGCGATCGCCGGTTCTCCATAGACAACCGAATGTTCTCCCATTAATATGATTTTCCCGCTGGCATAACCCGTGCCAATCGATTTCATTAAAAAAACCCCTATTTCGTTTTAGAGTAATTATTTTCCCAAAGAAAATACATGTGATTACTAACGCGCGGTTCATTGCTGTCTAATAATGATTCTAAAGCAATTGTTTTTCTAGCGAAAGCAATACGTTTTTGGTATTCCACCTGAATAAACAGGGGCTGATTTTTTTACTTAATAGCAACTATTCATCTAAGTCTCTTTCTCATTTTACTCAGAGAATGACGACAAGTAAACGAAACGACTGAAAAGTTTTTGAAAATCAACGATTTTTTAAACATTCCTTAGAAGAAAAAAAGGACTTATTCTAGAAGTATTTCGTTTGACGGCACAAGATATTGGGGGTATATTAGATAAGTTGAAAAATACGCACTATATTTTGTATGAAGCGAGTTGGGGGTTTATGAGCGTGATCGTATTAGCAGGAACCATTGGAGCAGGAAAATCAAGTTTGACGGCAATGTTGTCAGAACATTTAGGTAGTCAGGCTTTTTACGAATCAATCGATGATAATGAGGTATTGCCGCTGTTTTATGCTGATCCAGAGCAATATGCTTTTTTATTGCAGATTTATTTCTTAAATAAACGTTTTGACAGTATCAAAAAAGCGATGCAGGATGACAATAATGTCTTGGATCGTTCAATCTATGAGGACTCCTTACTGTTCCATTTGAATGCTGATCTTGGTCGAGCAACTGAGACTGAAGTGAAGGTCTATGATGAATTATTGGCGAACATGATGCAAGAGCTGCCTTATGCTGCTCACAAAAAGCATCCTGATTTGTTAGTCCACATCCGTGTTTCTTTTAAAACAATGATGGAGCGGATTCAAAAACGCGGACGTGAATATGAACAATTAGAATTTGATCCAACCTTATATGATTATTATAAAGAATTAAACAGTCGCTATGATCAATGGTATGAAGAGTACAATGAGAGTCCTAAGATTCAAATCGACGGTGATCGGTTGAACTTTGTGGATGATGCGGAAGCACGTGATGAAGTTATTCGGATGATCGATGAAAAGATTCTCGAAGTCCAAGGTGTTCCTGTTGAGTAATTGCTGAGCATGCAAATTTTTGCGTGCTTTTTTTATTATTTTTAGGAATAATTGCCAAAAGGATTTGTATCTGGTGTTTGGAATAATATAGCTCGAAAGTTTTTGTTATACTGGGATTAGACTGAATTAGCACCAGGAGGTTTCTGATGGACAGCAGACAAACATTTAATCAAGAAATGTGTTCGTGGATCAATGTAGATACTACCCAACCCCATGAGATAAAGCAGTTGAGAGCTAGTTTCGCGATCAGTGACGAGATGCTGACGTATGCGCTTGATGATAATGAACGAGCACGGGTAGAATATGATCCGATGGAAAAAGCCCTGCTCTTGATTTTTAATGTGCCGAATCTTTTGAAGAAAGACAATCATTATGAAACGAGTCCGATGGCCTTTATTTTGAAGGATCATTACTTTTTTTCTTTTGTGAATGAGCGGATCTCTTATGTTGAGAATGTGATTGAGAACATTTTATCCAGTGAACCAAATCAAAGTACTGCGAGCTTGTTGTTTCACACACTATTTTTGGTTTCTGATTATTATTTTCCTTTGGTAGAGGAAGTCGATAGTCAACGAATCCAATTGAACAAAAGACTGCGGGAAAAAACGACGAATAAGAATTTATTGGCACTTTCGGATTTAGAGATTGGCTTGGTTTATTTAGTGACTGGGACTAAGCAAAATGCAGTTTTACTGGAGCAAATAAAAGCGCAAACGATTTTCTCCAGCTTTACTGACAAGGAAAAAGAAGAACTGGATGATGCCTTGATCGAGGCTAAGCAGGCGGTAGAGATGACAAAATTGTCCAGTGAGATTTTGGATCAGTTATCCGGTACCTACAATAATTTATTGAATAATAATCTGAATGATACAATGAAAATCTTAACGATCTGGTCATTATTATTGACGATCCCAACGATCGTAACGGGTTTTTTCGGGATGAATATGCCCTTGCCATTTACTCATTCCGAAGTTGGTTGGCTCATAACCTTGATTATTAGTCTGGGATTATCCATCTGGTTAATCTTAATTTTATGGCGCAGAATACGATAAAGAGGCTGAGCCGAAAAATACTTAATAAATTAAAAACGACCGCTCCTGTTTCTATCGGTTTTGATAGCGACAGGAGCGGTCGGCTTTGTTTATAGAATAAAGGTTTCGATGACTTCAGCTATGGCACTTTGTTCGTGATCCGCGATCGTCGTGTGCTGTGCCGCTTCTTTGACCGAAGGAACAGCATTCGCTACAGCGATACTTAATTCTGCTGCATGGATCATCGCTAAATCATTGGTGTTGTCACCGATAGCGATCGTTTCATTCATAGGAATATTCAGATGATCGGCCAAGGTCTGCAAAGCGGCCCCTTTATTGACTCCTTTAGGATTGAACTCAATGTAACGGTTAGACGAGTAGCTGATTTCCAATAGATCGTGGAGTTCAGCAGGCATTTCTTGCTCCAATTTTTCTAAATACCCGCGGTCCAAATTTTGGAATAGGGCTTTGTAGCAGACTTGATCCTCTAGAAAACGAAGATCGTCCTCGAAGCGTTTTTCATGGGGGATCGTTGTTAAATACGCGTCTTCCTCTGGATTGCTATGATAAACATAGGTCTGGTCAAATGTATATAGGTGGATCGCTACATCATAATTTGATCCAAATTCAAATAAGCGTTTCAAAATCTCAAAGGGCATAGGGAAATCTTTGATGATCGCAGGTCCCTGATTTTCAACGACCACTCCGCCGTTAAACCCGATCATATAATGGTTTGCTTTATTTGCTGCCTCTAATTCTTCCAAGGTTTGCTTGATCGAATAGAAGCCGCGGCCTGTTGCTGGAGCAAAAACTACCCCTTTAGCTTCGGCCATTTTTATGGTTTCTTGCGTCCTTTTTGAAACATGACGAGCTTTGTCTAACAAGGTTTCATCCAAGTCGCAAGCAATCAATCGGTACATAGAAGTGCCTCCTTCAGTTTTCATGTCCTCATTATAGCAAAAACCGAGTGGCGCCACTCGGTTTTCTGAACTATAAAGAAAGCATAAAATTTTCACAGGAATAAATCACTTTGCAGCATATCCATGTCCGGCTTCACGAACTAGCTTTTGAGCAATAAGCTAGTTCGTGAAGCCTTTCTTGAACATCCTAGTTAGTTTGAATGAAATTTACGAGTATAAAACGTCAGGCTAGTACTCATAAGCCACCCAGCTAGAAGCCCTAGTAAGCTGCCGATTACGATCCCCAGAAAACGGAATTGAATCAGGGAGTAAAGATATTGTTGTCTAACGAGCATCGAGAGCATCAATGCCATTGGGGTGGTAAAAAATTGTGCGATTGCATAATTGCGTTTCACAAAATATTCGACTGTTACAAATAATGCTGTGATCAGCAGCAATGTTTCAAAAATGGATAGCGGCAAATTCAGCAGACCGGCTGCAATGATGAGACCTACGATTGTACCGAAAATTCGTTGAATATTGCGATGGGCCATAGCTCGAAGACTATCTCCTTGTAAAATAGAGACAAACTATATTAAGTCAAGCGTAATATGAAAATTTTGAATAACATAGTTTGGATGTGGTTTGAAGGCATGACAAAGAAACCCTAGGCAAAGGGAATTTTTGAAAAGATCAGTTAATAATCATTTTCTGCTCCTCATAGGGTTTATTGTCTTTCAGTAGTTGATAAATGATCCGTACCAGTTTTCTTACGACATGGCTAATAGCGACATTGTAGTGTTTTCCTTCTGCTAGTTTTTTCTGGAAGTAGA
>NZ_JAFLVR010000012.1 GCF_017315985.1 Candidatus Enterococcus murrayae
TAGAATGGTTCTAGCTAGCTTTTCAGCATCACGATTTCTTTTCTGACTAGCCATAATAAAATCACCTCTTAGCTTCATTTTAGAAAAAGAAAAACTGTGAAGCAACCACCTGCCTAGGATTAGTGGTTACTTACACAGTTAATATTACACTCTCTATCTATTTAAAAAAACAGGTACTGTCAATAATAAGACAGTACCTGTTTTTTTACTCTACCTCGATTTTCTGTCGCTGTGCTTTAATGATGACAAGTTCAGCGTCAGCTAACACATAAATCCCTTGCACATCACCTGTGTTTAGTGCAGCAATGGCTTCATTAGAAAAGTGCAGGGAGCTTGTTTCAAAGCTCAGCTCTTTTTTCCCATCTGTTACGGTGAAGGTTTTTGTCGCTGGTTGATTGATCAATTTGAATTGTTTGGGCATTGATTCAAGCTTGCCTAAGTTCTCTTCGATGATGAGATCCTCGACTTTTTGATAGCGAGAGACAAGGAACTGATTTTCTTGTTTGGTTACCAAGATAGCAGCAAAATGACTGTCATTGATCAAACTCAAAATACCAATTTTCCCATTATTGATGGCGGTGGTGTCTGCAACATCGACAGTGAATGCTTCTGCCTTTTCTGTTTGCCGAATTCCTAGAAAGGCGGGTGTTGCTTCTTGCTCAATAGTTGTTGAACGTCCTTTTAGGGTCAAGGTGCCGTTTTGCAAAACGATATTTTCCTTCAGCGAATCACGTAAGCTTAGCCATTCAGGATTTAAAGCAGGCTGTTGGAAGGTATCGCAAAAGGCAACGGCTTTCTGTTCATTGGTTAGAGCACTCTGATGTTTTGGGAAGCCTGTCATATCGACGGTTTCGCTTGGAATCCCGTTATTGATTTCAGGCCATTCGCCTTCCCAGTTGACTGGGTAAAGCAGGGTCTCGCGTCCCATATTGGTAATCTGCTTGAAGCCGATCGTCGAAGGCCGTGTTCCTAAACATGTCAGCCACCAATTTCCTTGAACATCTTGAAACAAGTCAGCATGCCCGATGTTCTGCAAGGGTTCATTTGCCCGATCACGGTTTGTAAAGATTGGATTGATGCCACCTGTATCTTCAAACGGTCCCCAAAGATTTTTTGATTGAAACATCGTGATCATATGTCCTACACCAGTACCGCCTTCAGCGGCAAGAAGGTAGTAGGAGTTGTTTCTTTTTATAATATGCGGCCCTTCAACATCTCGTCCGCCCGTCCCCATACTAATGACTTCTGGTCCTCTGACAATTTTTCCAGTTGAAAGCTCGATTTCTGCTTGCTGGATAGCTTTTGTCCCTTTTTCGTCAATATACCCAGTGAAGGTGACATAGGTCTGCCCATTCTCATGATATAGATCAGGGTCTATCCCCATAATGTCAATTTCTACTCGCTGTTTTTCCCAAACGATTTCGCCAGTATCTATTAAGCGGCCTTTAATAATAAAGTTCTTGAACTCGGCAAAGTTTGTCGTGATGACATAGAAATGATCATTGAAAAAGCGAATACAAACGGCGAAAATTCCTTCATTAGACTTAGCCTTCGATAAATCTGCTTGTTCTTTCGATTCAGTGATTCCAGGTACCTTTGTCCAGTTTAATAGGTCAGTGCTTTTGCTTAATGCAATTCCAGGGAAATACTCAAATGTACTATTGACCATATAATAAGTATCCTTCACTAAGACGATACTAGGATCGGGGTACATTCCTCGTAAAATTGGATTTTGATAACTATTGATCATAGGAAACGCTCCTTTTGCCAGAGGCTATAGCTTGTGCGAATAGTCTCAAATTTTAATTCGGATGTGGTTAGAAAGGGAAGGTCAGCGGTTTTCAGTTCAGGATTAGCCCCAACGGCGACTGAGAATGCGCCACTTTCATTGATGGCAGTAATTCCGGCAATGGCATCCTCGATTCCGATACATTCTGACGGATGGAGGTCCAGTGCTTTTGCTGCAGCGATAAATATATCTGGAGCGGGCTTGCCGCAGGGAACCTTACTCGGATCAGCAATGGCATCAAAAGCTTCGCTCAACGCCAATTTTTCCAAAATGACTGGGCCATTTAAGCTAGCTGAGGCTAATGCGAGCTTCACGTGATGCTGCCTTAGTTCAGCTATGAATGTCGTGATCCCCGGTAGAATGTTCTTAGGGGACAACTGCTTTAGCGAGTCCTTGTAATGTTCATTTTTCTCCAGCAGTAATTGGTGGAACATACTATCGGAAACGGCAACATCAAGATAGTTCAGAATAACATTTAGCGAATCGCTGCGGCTTACTCCCTTCGTTTGTTCCTCTATACTTGGGGGCAGTTCGGCAGCAAAGTAATTTCTTGCATGATCTTGCCAAGCCTTGAAGTGCAGATTGGAGGTGTCAGCAATGACACCATCCAAATCAAATAGAGCGCCTTTAAACAAGAGAAACTTCCTCCCGTTCACTTAGAATAGGCGTCGAGGCCAATACTTCATTAATTTGCGCAAGCTTTTCCGGTGAAATTTGAATAAAAGGTAAGAGGGTATTCAGTTTAGTCAATGACATAGTACCCAATCCACCTTGAACAGCACCCGGATCGGCTCTAAAGAAATTTAATACAGGGTCAATTGCATCGATTTTTTCAACCAGCAGCGCATCCGCCATGATTTCCGCCGCCGTTGTTTCGCTGTGATAATGTTCGACGTAATCTTCAGAAGGAATATAGCTGATCGCATACGTACCGCAGGAAAGAGAGAAGTGCCCGTTGGTTTTAAGCTCGCCGTTTACTGTAACAGAAGCATTTTCTGATCTAGGCAATTCAACATTCAAGGTAGTGCCAAATGGAACTTTCAAATGAATGTTAATTGTGTGTTCTTTGTCTGCTTCGATCTGATAGTCCGCAGCGATTCTTCCATAAGGTGTGTCGAAATGCCCACTGACTTGTTTCAAACGATAATCGAAAAGCGGCGCAAACGTCATTTCTTGATAGCCGGGTTTCGTATTTTGAATGCCTAGAAGATAATTATAAGCCCATTCCATGATCGCCCCGAAGCTGTAATGATTCAAAGAATTCATCCCTTCAGGATTCATCGAACCATCGGGCAGGACAGAATTCCAGCGTTCCCATACGGTTGTCGCGCCAAGATTTACAGCATAGAGCCAGCTTGGAAAATCCTCCAAAAGAAAAATCTTGGCGGCTAGTTTATGATACCCATATTGAGAGAGGACCTGACAAATGAACGGAGTACCAACAAAGCCGGTCTTAAGATGGTCGTTGTCTTTTTTCAGCCGTGCGACTAGATCTTTTACGACCCGCAGCCGTTGTGACTCAGGAACTAGTTCAAAATACAGGGCAATCGCATAGGCTGTTTGAGTATCGATTGCTAAGCGGCCATTTCCAGTAATATATTCCTTCACAATCGCCGCTTTGATTTGTTGCGCCTGCTCGTGGTAGTGAGCTGCATCTTTAGGCAGATTCAAAATTTCAGATGTATCGGCTACGATAGTACTAGAGTAATAGTAGTAGACTGATGCGATAAAATCTTCTTCTGTTTTTCCCGTTGGCAAGGCAGGGTTTTCACCATCTAACGCCAGCCAGTCTCCAAATTGAAAGGTTCCAGTCCACAAATCATTGGTGTGGCTGTTCTTTTTGATCCATTCGACCCAAGCCTTCATAGCTGGATAATTTTGGCGCAAGATTGCAGGATCACCATAGCTTTGGTACATATTCCAAGGGATAATCGTTGCTGCATCCCCCCAGACGGCAGCGCCGCCGTCAGAATTTCCCATTGCCGGGGCATACATAGGTACCATTCCATCATGCAGTTCCTGTTCGACTGCAATATCTTTTGCATACTTTTTGAAGAAAGGGAAGACATTCATATTCAAGGCGGCCGTTTTGGAGAATACTTCAGCATCGCCTGTCCAGCCTAGCCGTTCATCCCGTTGCGGACAATCAGTCGGGATGTCTAAGAAGTTTCCTTTTTGTCCCCATAAAATATTTTCAAAAAGACGATTGACCTTTTGATTGGTCGTCTCGATTTTTCCTGTTGTTGCCATTTCAGAATAGATGACCGCTGCTTGGAAGTCGTCCTTCATCAATGATTGGGTATTTCCTTCGACTTTTACATAACGATAGCCATAAAAAGTGAAGTGAGGGCGTACCCATTTTTCCTCACCATCAGAAATGTAGACAAAAGCCGCTCGTGCTTCGCGCAGGTTTTCCCGATAAAAGTTGTCCTTTTGCAGGATTTCTCCCATTTGAAAGACAAGCTTAGTGCCTTTAGGTTCTCGGTTATAAAATTCCAGCCAACCCGTTTGGTTTTGTCCGAAATCAAGGACCTGTTCGCCAGCAGGTGTTTCAAGAATTTCTTGAACAGACAGGCGTTCCATAATTTTTATCGGCAAACTTAAGCGGTCTTGCAGAAGGGACTTCTCTTTATTTAATACTATAGCTGCTTGCCAATCACCAGGTGTCTTCGTGTCATCTAGGTCTTCACCATAATAAATTTCAGATTTTGTGACATTTCCGCTAGTTGTCAGCCAGGAATCGTCCGTTGTGATAATTTCACTAGTACCGTCTGTATAATTTACATGATATTCAGCAATCACACAGTGCTGGTCGCCATAAATGTTCGCCTGTCCACCGTCAAAGCCCAAAGTTCCTTTGTACCAGCCATCGCCAGTAGTGAAAAGCAACTCATGGCTATTGGTCCCTTGGAATGCTTCGGTAACATCGTAGGTTTGAACTTGAACCCATTGATCATAGGCTGTGACACCTGGGGTGAGGTACTCGTCACCGACTTTTTCACCATCAATAGAAGCTTCATAAATTCCCAAACCAGTCGCATATAAACGCGCGCTGGCTACTTTAGCTTTAGGAGTGAAGGAGCCTTTAAAAAGTGTGTTCTGAATCGTTTTATCTGGATGAGCAATCCAGTCTGCCTGAAACGCTTCGTCCATTTTACCGGTCTCAAAAAAGCTTGTTTTGGAAAAATGGTTGTTATCTGCATCAGAAAGTGAAATCTCCACATGATAGCGAGTACGTGGACTCATTTTTAAGGGAACGTCAAAATAATTGTTTTCAAACGGCTGTTTCTCGCTTTGATAAACGGGCTGATTGTAGTCATTCGTCCAAATAGTTACTTGTTTGTTTAGTTCGATAAAGTGATCAGCGTCAACGATAAACTCGATTCGTAAATCATCCAGCTGAAAACCTACAGGCTCGGTCATATGATTGATTAAAATACTTGAAATCTTCATTTTTTCACACTCCTAAAATAATTGTTTAGCGGTTAAGTCACCGCAAAATGGGTCAACCGGGCTGATACCCTCAAAGGCTTCCGTTCCGGTCATTTTTCTAATGACAGCGTCAATGCTTTCCTTATTTCCAGTATAGGTGTTGATGTAGGTAGATACGGCTGGAATATCAAATAAATGATAAGGATTAGCAGTAGAAATAAAAATTGTTGGGATCGACTTCATGAACCATGGTGCATCAGCGGCCATTAAGTGAATCCAATCTAAGCGAGTCGTTGTTTGATTGCTGGCAGTTTCGATATTGGCAATGTAAAGTGCTAAATCAAACTTCTCCTTCATTTCAGCGACGCCTTCCTCAAAAATCTCATGGAAGTTCAAGTGCTGCCGGTCGTATAAGCTCACTTCAAAGCCAAGGGACTCTAGCTGACTTTGAAAAAGCCCTGAGACCTGACCGCCTTCCTTGAAGCCGCCATCATCTGAATCCCCTAAGACGACCATGCGAATTCGCGGATAGCGTTTCACTGTTACCGGCAAAAGCTGATCGCGATCCTTAACGAGAGTGACCGATTTTTTTGCTGCTGCGGCTGCTTTTTTCGCGTGTTCCTCGATGTTTAAATCTAGCGTTTCAGGCAGCTTAGAATCAAACAACCCATGAGTCAGCTTAGTTGCGAGTATTCTAAGAACGGCTTCTTCGATACGTTCCAGCTTCAGTGTGCCATTTTCTACCGCTTTTTTGATGAAGGCGTAATCCTCATCGATATTTTTATTGAAAAGGATCATATCGATTCCCGCATTGATTGTTGCTGGCAGCAGCTCTTCACGAGGCAGAATCGCATTGTAGCCGATCATCGGTGTAGCATCGGTGATCGCTAATCCGTTAAAGCCCAATTTGTCCCGCAACAGTCCGTCAATCAAGAGTTTTGAAGCAGAAGCAGGTTTTAAATCCGCGTCCGCTATTTTTGGAGACAGCTTTCTTTCCCAAGCCGGCTGCAGGATATGACCGATCATGATACTGGTAACCCCTTGGTCAATGAAGGTTTGATAAATCTTTCCATAGGAGTCCATCCATTCGTCAGCGGTTAAGGAGTTGACTGTACTTAACAAATGCTGGTCACGCTCATCAACACCGTCACCCGGAAAATGTTTGATGACAGGTAAAATACCATTTTGCTCAAGTCCGTTGATTTGGGCCGCCGCCATTTGGATGACACGCTCTTGGTCGCTGCCAAAGGTTCGCGTGTTCGTGATAGGATTGCGGAAGTTTTTATCAATATCAACAATCGGTGAAAACGACATATTGCAGCCAACCTGAGCGGCTTCGTGTCCGGCGACATTGCCTAATTCGTAAGCATGGGTTGGGTCATTCGTTGCTGCGATTTGCAGCGGCATTCCGAACCAAGTGCCTTCAGAAATAATTCCATTTCCGCCAGATTCCAAATTTGCCGAAAAGAATAAGGGAATCTCACTTGCTTCTTGAGCTGTAGCCAATTGCCGCTTGATTTTCTCTGCTGAAGCAGGGCGATACATCATCCCGCCAGGACGATAGGTTTGAATAAATTCGTTAATGTCTACTTGATCCTCGTCTTGTCCGATGACAAAAAAGAGCTGTCCGATTTTTTCATCTAAGGACATTTTTTGAACGTTGTCTTGAAGCAGTTGAATTTGTTCTTCTGTTAAGTGATACGGTTTTTTTGCTAGATCTAACATGAATGATAAGCCTCCAATGATTTAAGTATACTTGTTCACGCTTTCATTCTAGCTTGGAAAAATAAAGTGAACCATTGCGAAAAAACATCTGAGGTGTGTTCATTTCACTGCTCCTTTCATTTGTCGTCAATTGCGTCTTGCTTGAATGATTCATTCATGAGATAGTTTAGTCGAAGCGCGGAAGGAACATCATAGAAAAAAACGACTTGAGAAAGTTAAACCTGTAATTACTCAACTTATTAAGGAATAAGTGTCTTTTTTTGAGAGGGGATAGGATCGTGGAGAACGAGCTATTAAAAATATTGCAAGAGAAAAATCAACCTCGCAGCTGGGATGAGCTGGGGCCAGAAATGAAGCCAAAGCGTGCAGGTGTGTTGAAAAATGAGCCTGTGTATGAATTCTTTCATACATTGGATGATTCATTAGAGGTCAATCCACAGTCAATTGCGATTTCCGTCCAGCCTATAAAATCTTTTATTCCTTACCACATACACGATTATGTAGAAATAATCGTTCCTATCGTGGGCAGCTGCACGGTCATTACGAAAAATGATGAGCTGAAGCTAAGACAAAATGATTTGATTATTATTGGCAATCATACGATCCATCGTGTTGAGCCGATCGAAGCCGAGAGTGTCGTAATCAACCTAACGCTTAAGGACACAGCCTTCAATTTGAACGATTATCATTTTATGTATGAAGATCGAGTAACAAAAAAAGTGTCCTCTCTGCTTTTTTCGTTGCTCTCAAACGAGACTCAAGGAGAAAACATCTACCGTTTGTTTCGCACCCATCAAGATACTAAGATTCATCTGTTGGTGGAGGATATTATTCAGGAGTATTACTACCCTGATACTCAATCGAATCAAATCATTCGTTTGGAGCTGCTGACACTATTTGGCCGCTTAATCCGTTCGGCCGCCAATGAACAAGAGGTGATCGCAGGCGTCGACGATACGTCTGTCAATTTATTGTCGCTGCTTTTGTATATTGAAAAAAACTACGCTCAGATTACTTTGGAGGAAATGGCTCAGCATTTTGGGTTCAATCCAAATTACTTATCTTCTTATTTAAAAAAACACACAGGGCTCACCTTCATTAAGCTGGTTCATTTGCAGCGTGTAAATATAGCGGCAGAATATCTGACTTATACAAATGCGCCAATTGAACAAATCGCACTGAAGGTTGGGTATGAAAATCCTTCTTACTTCTATAAGATGTTTCGCAAAAATTTAAAAATACTGCCAACTGAATATCGTGAGAAATATTCTTTTCATGCAAAAAAAACCGATTGAGCGCCTTCAATCGGTTTTTTAGAGCTTAAATTTTTGACGGTATTGATTAGGGGAGAGACCGGTCTGTTTTTTAAAATAATGATAAAAGTATGCTTCGCTGGAAAAACCTAAACGCTCAGCGATCAGTTGAATGGTTAAATCGGTCGTATTCAACAACTGCTGCGCCTTTTGCGTGCGAATCATCTGGGCATAATTGGCGATCGTCATTTTCGTTTGCCGCTTTAAAAGCCGGTTTAGGTACTCAGGATTGTAGTGCAGAGACGCTTCGATTTCTTTTCGAGAAATATTGCCGAAGCTGCCTTCAATCAGGTGGATCACGCGATTGACCAGGTAATCTTCTTTGGAAAGATCCAGATCAATTTGCTGCAGCGAAAAAAGATTGGTGTTTTCTAATGCATCCAATAAGCGCAAAATCAATCCCCGCTGAAAATAAGAGCGGCCAATCTTAGAAGTAGCCACCTCCAATTGCAGCGAATCAATAATCACATGAAAGCCAGCGCTTTGATAGGGCAGGCATGGGGTAAATTCAATGTAGCTGCGTTTCCATTGAGAATCTGATTGCAGATTTTGTTGGAGAAATTGAAAAATCGGCCCCTCACCAGAGTCGTTTGACAACAGTTCACTTAGTAAAGTTGGCGATAGGTTTAAAAATACTACATTACAGCCATCCGAAAGAATCTCCCGATGCAAAATCTGTGTGTTCAACAAACAGCCTTCACCCGCACGGAAAACATATTCCTTATCTTCTATAAAGTTCGTCAGTTCTCCTTGCAAAACATACATCAGCTCAAAGCTTTGATTTTTATGTAGCGCTTGGTATTCTTCATCCTCAAATGCGACGATTTCGCCATCCTGGACTTTCGTATAAAGAACTTTTTCACCGATTTTTTGCTTATAAAAAATAGCGATGGGCGTATGTGTTCTGATCTGAGGGATTTCTGCATCGTTAGAATGAAGCTCAGAAAAAGGATTTTTTGTCATAGGACACCTCCAATAGGTCGGGAAAATGCAGTAAACGTTTTCTTGAAGTCGGTATTTTTGATTATATCACACCGGCAGACTAACTAGAATGAAGAATATCAGAGGAGGAACACAGATGCGAGATAAGAAAAAAATAAATCAGCAATGGCTATTTCATTACGGAGAAGTCGGAATGCCTAAAAAGACCGCTAAAAAAGCGCATGCTTTAGGAGGCTTTACCGCACCGTTGAATGAAGAGGCTGGAAAGAATGTGGAATATGGTGCAGGAGGTGAACATTTCTTAAAGCTGATTGCCCGAGGCGATGCGACTCAAGGATTGAAAAATCTGGCTGGAACAGACTTTGATTCTGCACTAGATCAAAGCTGGCAAGCAGTCACACTTCCTCATGATTGGAAAATCAGCCAGCCTTACAAGCAAGACCCCGAGCTTTTAATGTCCGGTTCAAAAGAAGACGGCATCGGCTATTATCGCAAGACCTTTATGTTGTCAGATAGTTACATTGATCAAAGCCGAATCATTTTACACTTTGAAGGGGTGATGCGCGCTGCGGATGTCTGGCTGAATGGTGCTTACTTAGGTCATAATGATAGCGGATACACAGAGTTTTCTTTTGATATCAGTGAAATGGCTAGATATGGGGATGAAGGAACCAATGTATTACTCGTAAGAGCGGATACGACCACTGGGGCAGAGGGCTGGTGGTACGAAGGTGCTGGAATCTATCGAGATGTCTGGCTGGAATTTTTACCGCTAACGTCATTTGATCAGGACGCTGCCTACATTTATACAAAAGAAGTAAATGCTGAGCAGGCTGTTTTGGGTGCGGAGGTATGCATAGAAAATTATTCTTTGGATACCGTCGAGGTCGCACCAGCGATCAGAATCGATGAGCAGGTCCTTCAGCTGGGGGTACAGATGTTACAGCCCTTTGAGAAGAAAACTATAACAGAAACCTTTACTCTGCCGAACCCGACACTTTGGTCTCCAGAAAATCCCTATTTATACGAAGCTGTTTTTCAAATGGAAACGGATGAATGCCGCAAAAAGTTTGGTATTCGCACATTTAGCTATGATACACAAGGCTTCAAATTAAATGGACAGACCTATGAGCTGCGCGGCGTTTGTGAGCATCAGGATTTTGCGGGTGTGGGTGTGGCTCTTACCCAAGATATCATTGATTATAAAGTAAAAGTAATGAAGGAAATGGGGGTCAATGCTTGGCGCAGTGCGCATCATTTTGCTTCTGAAGAATTGCTGGAGGCCTGCGATCGCTTTGGGATTATTCTAATGAATGAAAATCGTTTGCTGGAAAGCACGCCGTGGCGAATAGCCGATCTAGAAAGAATGGTTAAAAGAAGCCGTATGCATGCTTCGATTGGTTTTTGGTCTGTGGCAAATGAAGAGGTCATCGGCAACACGGATCTGGGAAGCCGAATCGCTAAGAAATTGGTTCGCTGTATCAAGCAAAACAATTATGAAAGCCTCGTGGTATCAGCCGAATTGCTGAATCCAGAAGGGATAGTTAACGAAAACTACTTGGCAAATTATGATGTATTAGGTGTAAATTATCCGGAAGCAGATGCGATGGGACCAGGCGCAATCAAGATCAAGGAACAGCATCCGGAGCTTCCGATCATGAGTGCGGAAAGTGCCTCCTATTTCTCTACTAGAGGCATCTATAAAGACAATGAAGAAAACTGCCAGTGCTCCAATTTTGGTTCGTTGTTTTCAATGATTCTGCCTGGAAAGCGCCAGCCAGAGGATCCAGGCGCCGGAGGAACCGCTAAACCTGAAAGAGTATTGAAGTATCTATCTCAACATCAGTATATGGGAGGCGTCTTTCTTTGGACCGCCTTTGACTACTATGGGGAGCCTTCACCATTTGCTTGGCCAGCGATCTCTTCTCAATTTGGTATCGCTGATTTGTGCGGTTTTCCTAAAGATTATTACTATTATTATCAAGCGTTTTGGAAAAAAGAGCCTGTTCTTCATATCATGCCTCATTGGAATGAAGAGGGTCTTGAGAAAACTGCTGATGGCCTTGTGGCGATTCGAGTGTTCAGTAATGCTAGTGAAGTAGAGCTTTTCGTCAATGAAAAAAGCTTTGGGAAAAAACCAGTCGCTGAGTGTATAGTGAATTGGGAAGTCCCTTATCAGGCAGGGAAAATAAGTGTGGCAGCTTATGAGAATGGTCAAATCGTTGCTGAAGCCAGCCATGAGAGCAGCACTGCGATACAGTCAGTCAGAAGCGAGAAAGTGTTTGAAGGAGCTGAGTATACGCTCTATAAATTAGAGGGAATCGATGAGCAACAGCGTTTAGTTCCTACGGCAGATGAGCTGTTATCAATCCGTGTCGAAAACGGTGAAATCGTTGGGTTAGCCAATGGAAATCCAATAAATCAGGATGCCCACAGCTTAGAAACGATTCGTCTATTCCAAGGAAAGGCACTGGCGATCGTTCGTACAGCAGCAAAGCATGCTCAAGTGACAGCAGTGATTCAAAACTAAAGTAGGCAGCGGAAAAAGCCATCTATGAAAAGACCACAAAGCGCATGAATTTTGCATATGGTGAGGCGGCTTTTTCTAGCCTATACTTTATTCATTGGTTGAAAGCGGAAACAAAAATATGAAGGAGTGCAATTATTATGAATAAGAAAAAATTATCTCTTGCTTTAGGTATTTTAAGCATGAACCTTTTACTAATGTCAGGCTCGGTCGTTGGAGCGGCTATCGCGGCTATCTCTAAATCCTTTCCACAAGAACCGATTTCAAAAGTACAAATGCTCAGCTCGATCCCGCAGTTAGGACAGCTGGCAGCAACGTTACTTTTCACTTGGTTGACGTATAAAATGACTAGAAAGAATATTGGTGTCATTTCGGTGGCGATCGTAGCAATCAGTGGTTTGCTGCCGGTCTTTTACAACAGCAGTCTTAATATTATCTTAGCCTGCATGATCGCACTAGGATTTGGACTGGGCTTGATCAGCAATGTCGGACCAGTATTGCTGCAGGAGCATTTTGAAGGGGAAGAACGCGCATCCGTTATGGGTTGGGCAGTTGGATTTAATAACTTAGGAATGATGGGTTTTACGGCAATTGGCGGAGTATTAGGAAGTACAAATTGGCAGAACTTATTCTGGGTGTATGGGGCAGCTATTATTATTCTTCTAGTCGTATTAGTACTAGTACCGAAGGATCGAAAATTATCAGAAGAAGAGCTCTCAAATCGACAAGCTGTTAGCTTTGGGAAAACAGTAAGAAGCTTGAACGGCTATGTTTATGTAATGCTGATTGTCACCTTTGTTACTTCTTTATGTCTGATGATCTTCATGGCAAATCAATCACTTCTGTTGGCTTCAAAAGGAAACGGAACGGCCTATACGGCTATGGTTACAGCTTTAGGAAATGTCGGCGGAATCTGTACGGCATTTGGTCTAAAATACATTCGTCGACTTACTAAGACAGATACCATGGCTTGGGGATTTGTTGCCTTTGCATTGTCTTATATCTGCATCGTCTTCTTCAACAATCCATTCCTGCATATCGCTGGAAATATGTTTTCAGGGATGGGGATCGTAATGGTAAATGCGACGATTCCATTTGAGCTGTCAATTTTAGCGAACCATCAACAGTTTCCAGTTGCTATCGCGATGAACACATTGATTTCGTCCTTAGCCGGATTTGCTGCACCGATTTTACTTGCGGCAACGAAAATCTCAGCTGGAGCAAATTCCTACCTTGCAGGTATCGTGATCAGCGGTCTGATGGCAGTTGTGCTATTGATTACTCGGTTAGGAACACGCATCGAAAAAAAGTCTGATCAAGCAGCTCTCAGTCAGAGTGAAGGAGTGCAAGAGGCTTAAGGGTGTTTAATTCAATGCTATGAAACATGGAAAAGGATCGGATGATTGTCCGGTCCTTTTTTTATTTTCTGCGGATATTAAAATTTGGAAAAACTCTAAAAGGCTGCTGTATGAGAGATGCAAATAAACAATGGATAAAAGAGCGTTGCACATTTATCGGAAGGAGCCTCTGTGAAAAAGATGCTTAAGTTGTTCTGACTTACTAAAATAAGTGAGATTTTATAGGAATAGTAGATTTTTCTAAAAACATATATCAACTAACATATTGACTGTTTTTTCCGACTAATCGTACTCTAAATCATTTTGGAAAGGGGTTACAATTCTGGTAGAAACTGAAAAGGAGGCATCATTTATGCCAATTAATGTTCATCAAAATGGAAAGCTCTTCCATTTGACCAATCAAAAACTCAGCTATTTGATCCAGATACTCGAAGATGGTACACTCGGAAATTTATATTTTGGGAAGAAAGTATCTGATCGAGAAGATTTTTACCACCTTATTGAAAATGAATATCGACCTAACACGGCATATGTCAATAAAGGAGAGGTAGATTTCTCTCGGGAGCATCTTCGCCAGGAATATCCGGTATATGGAACAACGGATTATCGTCATCCTGCTGTATCTGTTTTGCAAGAAAATGGGAGTCGCATAGTTTCCTTGAAATTTGTTGAATATCATATTTATCAGGGAAAGAAAAAGCTCGAAGGCTTACCGGCGACATATACGGAATCAGAGGAAGAAGCGACCACTATAGATTTTATTCTGTTTGACGAGCTGATAAATTTAGAACTAGTACTGAGCTATACTGTTTTTGAAGAGCATTCAGCTATTAGCCGGTCTGTTCAAATACTCAATAAAGGCGTCGAAAAGCTTCACCTTGAAAAAGTGATGAGCTTAAGCTTAGATTTGCCAGATTGCGAGTATGAGATGCTACAGCTTTCAGGTTCATGGGGAAGAGAACGATTTCCTGAGTTTAGAAAACTGGTTTCCGGTGTTCAAAGCATTGAGAGTACAAGGGGTTCCTCTAGTCATTATCAAAATCCGTTTCTCGCATTGAAGCGCCTTGATTGTACAGAACATACAGGGGAAGTACTTGGCTTCAGTTTTGTCTATTCAGGTAATTTTTTAGCACAGGTGGAGGTAGATACATATGATGTATCTCGTGTCACTATGGGAATCAATCCTTTTCAGTTTGATTGGCTGCTCAAGTCTGGGGAGACCTTCCAATCACCAGAAGTCGTCATGGTCTATAGTGATGAAGGCTTAAACGGTATGAGCCAAACGTATCACAAGCTCTATCGTGAACGACTTGCACGAGGAGCATGGCGTGATAAGGAACGTCCAGTCTTAATCAATAATTGGGAAGCGACCGGCATGGATTTTACTGAGGAGAAACTACTTGAGTTTGCCGAGACTGCTGCAAATGATGGTGTTGAACTGTTTGTCTTAGATGATGGCTGGTTTGGTGGCCGCAGACATGAACGAGCAGGATTAGGTGATTGGGTAGCCAATAAGGAGCTATTACCGAACGGAATTACAGGGTTGGCGCAAAAAATTAATGAACTGGGTTTGTTATTTGGTTTATGGTTTGAACCAGAAATGGTTAATGAGGATAGTGAGCTATTTCGCAGTCATCCTGATTGGATCATCAAAGTACCAGACCGACAGGCATCACATGGTCGTCACCAATATGTGTTGGACTTTAGCAGAGCGGAAGTTGTAGACCACATTTATCAGATGGTAGCCAAAATTTTGAGGGAAGCGGACATAAGTTATGTTAAATGGGATATGAATCGTTGTATTACTGAACCTTATTCCATTGCGCTGCCACCAGAAAGGCAAGGAGAGGTTTTTCACCGTTACATGTTAGGTGTGTATGATATTTATGAGCGATTAACGACAGAATTTCCTGATATTCTATTTGAATTTTGTGCATCAGGCGGCGGCAGATTTGACCCTGGAATGCTCTACTACTCGCCTCAAGGCTGGACGAGCGATGATACAGATGCGGTTGAACGAATGAAGATTCAGTATGGTACATCGATGGTTTATCCGTTAAGCATGATGGGAGCACACGTTTCCGCTGTTCCCAATGAACAATCCTACCGAAATGTGTGTCTCAAGACTCGTGGGAATGTCGCTCTATTTGGTTCCTTTGGGTATGAATTAGATTTAAATACACTTTCTGAGGAAGAACGAATAGTTATTCGTCGGCAGGTAGAGTTTGTAAAGGATCAGCGAAAGGTAATTCAAGAAGGAACGTTTTATCGTTTGTTGAATCCTTTTGAAACCAATTATTGTGCATGGATGGTTGTTTCTAAAGATAAAAATACAGTCATTGTCGGTTATTACAAAATACTAAATGAGGTAAATGCTCCTTTTAAACGACTGTATTTAAAAGGACTGGAGCCTGAACAGCAATACCAGCGAATCGATAACGCGCATCTTTATTATGGGGATGAACTAATGAATATAGGATTGATAACCAGCGATACATCCTGTGGTCAGATTATTGATGGACGTGTTCCTTCACATGACTTTGACTCTCAGTTAATCGTTTTTAAAGCAAAATAGAAGAAGGAGTTAAACCAAATAAATTGGTTTAACTCCTTTTTTAGTTATGTCAAAGTAATGGATTGGCCAGTTTCATCATAACGCTGCTGTCTTTCTTGCATCTTTTTACGGTATTGCGAGGGAGTGAGGTTGAATTTTCGTTTGAACGCTTTTGAAAAAACTAACGGATCTCGATAACCGCTGTATTCGGCGACAATTTCAATTGAGAAATCACTGATTCCCAAGAGTTCAGCAGCTCGTGTCAAACGGTACTCTGTGATGTATTGCTGCAAGGTCAGGTCCATTTCCTTTTTAAAGATAGCGGACAAATAGCTTCGATTCAGAGAAAGCGTATGAGCGAGACTTTGCACAGAGATATCAGCGGCGTAATTTGCTTTGATGTAGTCAATCGCATTTTGTACATGGGGGTTGGTTACCTGATTTGTCGTTGCTATCTGCTCTTTTGATTGCTGTAGGAGCGCTAAAAATTCATATAGCAAGGCGGATAGCATCAGTTCTGAGTAGACAGAAGTTTGATCTAAGAGAAATGTTTTTTCGAGGAGCTCAACAGCTTTTTCTAAGTGTTCAACGAAAAAAATTGGATGATTCTTATCAAATCCCAGACCTTCCAGATAAGGTGATGCTAGCTCACCAGTAAAAGCCGCCCAATAGTAATTCCATGGCTCCTCTCGATCAGCTTGATAAAAGGTTAGCTTATCAGGTGGAATAATGAATCCTTGTCCTGCAGTAACTTGATATCTCCGATTATCTATCTGATAACTTCCTTTACCGGATGTGACAATATGAATAATATAATTGGGACGAACTGCCGGACCAAAGCTATGAAGTGCACCACAAGCAGCTTTTCCAGTAAACAACAACTTCAGGTCCTTTTGTGTATCAAAAGCATAGGTCTTAACAAAAGATTTCTCCAAGATATTCACCTAACATTTTCACTGATTTTGATTACATTATACTATATAGAATACGCTTACACAAACGTATAATGAGTTCAAAGGTAAGCGCATACCGAATTTGAAGGGAGTTAGGAAAATGAAAGTTCCGTTTAGAGAAAAATATGCATTCGGTGTGGGTGCATTAGGTAAAGATGCTGTGATTTGTTTTGTGAATACTTTTCTGCTTTTTTATTATACAGATGTGCTGTATCTATCTCCGGCATTTGTTGGAACACTATTTTTTGGCGCAAGAGTCTGGGATGCGATCAATGATCCTGTTATGGGAATGATCATTGATAATACTCGAACTAGATTCGGAAAATTTCGTATTTGGTTAGTAATAGGAACCGTATTGAATGCTATTGTTTTTGTCTTACTTTTTACCACATTTAATTTAACAGGCGGCAGCCTTTATCTTTATTGTACGATTATGTATGTAATTTTTGGTATGACCTACACAGTAATGGATGTACCTTACTGGTCTTGGCTGCCAAATCTAACCAGTGATCCAGAAGAAAGAGAACGAGTCTCTGTCTTACCAAGAATATTCGCTAGTTTAGCGGGTCTGTTGACGGGAACTTTCGGACTTCAGGCAGTCAATCTTTTAGGCAGCGGCGATCAAATGAAAGGCTTCCAGCTAATTGCTGTCCTTATTGCAATTGCGTTTATCATTTTTATTGGAATCACAGTGACAAATGTACCAGAAGCATCGACACTTGATCAGCAAAATGCACCAAAACTGACTATGAAGAAAGCGGTACAGGTTATTAAAAGTAATGATCAGCTGTTAGCTTTTATTGGGCTGCTTTTAACCTTCAATCTGTCCATGCAAATCATGAATGGTTTTATGATCTACTATTTCAAATATGTGACTGGGAATGAGGCCTTGTTCTCGTTGTTCTTTTTCACTATTTTTGCTGAAATGCTGGGCCTGATGCTGTTTCCAAAAATCAGCAGGAAAATCAGTCGCGAAAAAACCTATATCTTAGCATGTTTGCTTCCAGTAATCGGGTTGCTGATTCTATTTGTCGCTGGATTTATCGCACCAACAAATGCCATTTTTGCCATGGCTGCTGGTTTGGTCCTAAAATTTGGTTCCGGACTTTCTCTGGGTGTAACCACTGTTTCGATTGCTGATTGTATCGATTATGGTGAAATTAAGTTTGGTACCAGAAATGAGAGTATTATTTGTTCAGCCCAAACCTTTTTAATGAAATCCTCTCAAGCGGTTGCAGGCTTATTGACTGGTGTCGGGTTATCTATTGTAGGGTATGTGCCTAATGCAGCTCAGTCTGCAACAGCAATTCTAGGAATAAGATTGTTGACTTGTATCGTTCCGATTTTCTGTGTGATTTTCAGCTATTTGATCTATAAAAATTGGTACAAACTAAAGGGACAAAGATTGCTCGATCTTTCAAAAAGGATCACCAAATTTCATAGTGAAGCAAATAAAACTCAAAAGACAAATGAAGGTGTATTAGAAGAAGATGTCAATTTCGAAGTATGATGTGCTTGTTCGGCCAGCCATCACTGTCCTAGGCGTCTGTCTAATCAGTTTTGGTATTGCTTGGATGAGATTTAGCCAGTTTGGAACCGATCCTTTCGTTACAATGAATATCGGAATCAGCCATTTTCTATCCCTTGAGTTTGGCTTCATTCAGATGATCGCAAACATTGCTTTATTAGCTGTTATGCTAAGGTTTAGTCCCAAGCTGATTCACTTGGGAACTGTTTTAGGAATATTCCTTGTGGGATATCTATCTGATTTTCTTTTAAAAGTTGTCTCGCTTCTTCCAGAAAACTATGGGATGAGGATCATCGCTATGTTCCTTGGACTGGTTCTTTGCTGTTTTGGAGTCGCAGTATATATGTCGGCTGATCTGGGAATCGCTCCTTACGATGCGCTAGGAATGGTTCTTGAGAAAAAAATAAAAAGAAGATTTAAATACAGAGAAATTCGAATTTTTACCGATGTTTGTTGCGTCATAGCAGGCTTTTCTTTAGGCGCACCAGTCGGTATGGGAACGGTTTTGACCGCTTTTTTTACAGGACCACTAATCAATTACTTTAAGAAGACAGTAGATAGTTACTTGAATGAGGGGGTGCTGCAAAAGCAAAGGATATCTTAAAAAAAATCAACAGAGTGTCATCAAATACAAATGATGATACTCTGTTTTTGTTTTACCATTGCAAGATTAAGCAGAAAAAGCTGTCTATTTTAGTTTGTGATGAAAATGGATTTTTTTTCAACCATCATCATATAGAGGGAAAATGTTACTGCCCAGAACATGTTTTTCCAATGAACCTCATCTAAGTATTTGTGTGAAATAGTTTAACTTTAGGTTGAAATCATAAATAGTTATCGCTTTCATGAGGTGCTATCTTTAAGGCATAGAAGAAAAGAGGGGGAAAGACATGCTGGAAAATGAACAATTTCAATTGGCTGTCGCAGAGGATGGTCACTTATCACAGCTGTATTTTAAAAATGACCCGTATCATATGAACTGGGTGATCGAGGAAAATTATCTGAATGAAGTAGGCTATAATGATAGTGAAAAGCTATTTGGACATTTCGATCTAACTGTGAATGGAGAAAAGCTGCAGAGCACGCGAACGCTGCCTGAAATTACTAAAACCACAAAGGCGATCAGCGTGAACTATCGGTTCAATAATGTAAGCGTGAACATGAAGTATGAGCTGGAAAAACAGTTAAATTGGGAAATTGAACTGATGAACGAAACGCAGCAAGCTCTAAAAATTGATGAGTTTGGTATTTGGGCAGCGTTAAGCTATGTGATGTTTCGCGATAAAAATGTCCTGCGAAACATTCATGATTCTGCTGCCGTTTTTCCATCAATCTCAACGAATTACACGAAAATCAATGCTGTTCGTCGCGATAACCAGGGCGGTAATTTAGGAATCTACCAAACAAAGGGAGAGACTCGCTCGATCGGAACCTATTGTGTATACGAAAATCTCTTTTTTGAAAATGTTTCTCCCTCATTAGACGGGTTATTATTTCACAAGTTGATTTTAGCCGGCGGGTACCCAGAGAATTTTGAAAATCGAGACTGGATATATTCCAAAGAGGGGCTGACCCTCAACGGAGGAGAAACAAAAAAATGGTGCTATGCGTTGGCAAGGAATAAGGATCAGGAAGAATTTTATCAAATAGGTTTGGCGCTGGCACATCCTAAAATCACTTATACACCGTTAAATGTTCTAGGAAAACCTGTACGAATCACCGTGGAACTACCGAGTAATTTGCAAATTGAACAAATACACGTTCATTATTGTGAAGAGAATGAATTACACAAAGACGTACTGAATTCCAAAAAAGAAAGTAATGGAAAACAGGTAATTACCTTCAGACCAGAATGCTTAGGTGAACACAAAATCGTTTTTAGCTTTACTGATGGGAGCGAAGATTTTGTGGTTCTAAATGTCATGAACGAGTTAGCAACAGTGATTGAGGAGCGCGCAGCATATATCTGTGATGCGCTATACAGCGGGCAGTCTGGAGCTGTCCCCTATTCATTCGAACCCGTATCAAATCAAGGCGAGTCGTTAGGGAAGCTGAATTTAGTACTTAAGAAGAACTTATTAGGAAAGCTTGATATTGAGCAGGTTCGAAAGGTTGAAGAAAGCGCTGTTCGGTACGTGAGACCTAAATGGTTTGTTGACGGGGATTTCACTCAGCCGCAAAAACTATATGGAGACTTTTATCGCTGTATGGATTTTGAATACATTGGGCATCTTTTTTACCTGCTTTCAGAGTTTGAGGATGATATTCTTCAATTGCATACGAGTGAGGTCTACTTGAGTTGGGCCGCGGATGTATTCGATCTGCGAGTGAATCCCGAGCTTCATCAGGATTCTCGAGGCAAAGAAGAAGCACAAATGTTGGGTGTTTATTTCCTGTATATTCAAGACCTATTAAAAAAATTGAAGAGATATGGCCTCACGGAAAAATATGAAACCATCAACAGACTTTGGGAGAAGGTCACTCATCGAGTCGACAGTGAAACATTAACATATAAAGCCGCTATCACCGAACATTTCTACGACAACGCGGGATTTGGACCAACTGCTGGTGCACTGAGTGAAGTCGGGTTAAAGGAAAGTGCAGAAAAATATGGGGAGCTGCTGCTGGCGAATATCGGCTATTCGAATGATTTTCGAGCACAAAATGCCGATCGCTGGTGGGAAGCATTGACCTATATGATTCACTCTCTATGGGGTGGAGTCACTGCTTCGGCTGCTTTCAAGGTGTTTGAAAAGCTGAAGAACCCAGCCTATTTAGAGGCGAGTTATCGAGCAACTGCCGGCATATTGTATTGCTACGACACGCATTCATCTACGACTCTGCCGTTGGAAAAGGGAATGGCGGCATCAACGTATGCCGTTGCCGGACCGCATCTGAATCGACCAGATTTATCCAGAGAACGATTTGGTCAAGCAACATTCTGGCGCGATGGCGGAATTTTCAGTCGTTTGTTCGAAAACGATAGTCAAACGCCAGACTGGGATATGGGTGAAGAGCTGGTAGCTTACATGGAAAGCTTTGGGCAAAAAACATTTATTCTTAAGCAGTCGGACGGTATACAAGTAATCAATGGCAGCTTTGAAGAATTTGATGATAACTATCGAGTGGTTAGCTTTGCGCCATTCATTCAATCGTATTATTTGATAGATAATGACAGTATTCGAGAACTGAAGGAAACGAGCCAAGAGCTGATTTTGAAAAAGAAAGATTTATGGCAATTGGAGTCCATCAGATGATGAAGTAAAACGTTAAGAGAGGAGCGCGTGTTATGTCAGGAGCAATCATTTCAATCTCGATCCCGCCATTTCCAGATTTTATCGAGGGCAACTATCGAGTGTTTCAAAAGGGTCAAAACCATCCAAATCGTAAGGCTCTAGGTTACTTTGATTTGATTATAGTGAAAAAAGGCCGTCTCTTTTTAGTTGAAGATGATCAGCGCTTCGAAGTGAAGGAAAACGAGATGTTGATCCTGCTTCCTGACAAACACCACTACTCTTGGCAACCCGTTGAGGAAGAGACCGGTTTTTATTGGCTGCATTTCTATACGACGGCTCAATGGAAACAAGATTTTCGCCCAAGCCGGTTTATCTCTGATCTGCCTATCCCTGAGCTTCACTATCACCAGCGTTCATATACGTTGCACCTACAAAAACAGGCAACGATTAAAGAACCGGAGATTCTGTTTGAGCTGATCCAGACGATCCTTGATAGCACAGTAGCAGAATCTGGAGAGCAACATGATATTTGGCAGACAGAAGAGCTGTTTTTACGTTTTTTAAAGTTTATCGAAAATCAGGGGATCCATCGTGACCGTTTGACTGTGCTTGCTGAACAAGTGCAGCTGTTTCTAGAAAATAATTATGAGAAGCCGGTCACGAATCAATTGCTGGAAGATCATTTTCACTTGCACAGCAATTACATTTCCACAGCGATGAAAAAGACCTTTGGAAAGACCCCGTTAGAGGTTTTAGCTGAAATCCGTTTGGAACGCGCCAAACAATACTTACTTCGTTCAGATTTGGATATTCAACAAATTTCAACGATGGTGGGCTTCAATTCAGAAATCTATTTTTCGAATCGATTTAAAAAACTAGAAGGACTTTCTCCTCAACATTTTCGTAATAAATATAAGGAGCACTGATATTTAATTAAGGAGAGAATTTTATGGAGCATACAAATGCGAACGATGCAGCAACAACTGAAAAGAAGGGCTTAACTTTAAACAATCGTTTAGCCTATGCAGGTACAGATGCTGCTGGGAATTTACTGTATTGTACCTTGACCAGTTTTATCAATTTCTTCCATACAGATGTTTTTGGTCTTTCAATCGGCACTGCGGCGACGATCGCTTTGCTGGTTCGGATTATTAATACGGCAACCGTACCATTATGGGGCTTAGCGATAGATAAAACAAAATCAAAGTATGGCAAAGCACGTCCTTGGTTTGCTCGTTTGGCCATTCCGTTTGGTGTTTTTATGGCATTGACTTTCTTAACACCTAGCTTAACTGGAACAGCAAAAGTAGCATACGCTGTTTTCACTTATTTGACTACTAGTATTTTATACACCGGGATATCGACACCAATCACGGCAATTCTTCCCAATTTGAGTAATGATTCGCTGGAAAGAACCAAGCTTAATTCCTTTCGGATGATTGGCGGGAATGTCGGGTATTTTATGACGGCAACATTTACATTAACCCTAGTTTCTGTCTTAGGCGGAGCGAATCGCCAGAGAGGCTTCTTTTTGACAGTTGCTATCTATGCGATCGTTTCAATTGCGATGTTTTTCTATGCCTTTAAAAACACGAAGGAAATCAACTCTGAGGCAGCCGGTAAAAGTCTGCCTGTACGTGAAAGCTTCAAAGCGCTTAAAGGAAACTGGCCGTGGGTGATCATCGTTTTAGGCAGTATGTGCTATTGGCTGGGAAATTCGACTAGAACCTCATCTCTGATTTATTATGCTCGTTATAACTTAGGAAATGAAAATTATGTTTCAGTATTGAATGGCTTAGTTTTAACTCAAATGATTGGAGTAATCTTTATCCCATTCCTAGTGAAACGATTTTCGAAAACACAAACGATGATGATCGGATTGTGTACAGCAGCAGTTGGCCAAGTGATGTTAGGGCTGGCGGGGAACAATTTCCCATTGGTGGCCTCTATGTGGGTAGTGACGAGTATTGGTACAGGAATGGCTGTCTCTATGCCATTTGCCATGCTGTCAGACACGGTTGATTATGGAGAGTACAAAACTGGAATTCGAGCCAGCGGATTTTTGACCGCAGTCGGAAGTGCAGTTGGTTTACAGGTTGGAACAGGGTTTGGCGATTTCATTCCGTTGAAGCTGATGCAGCATTTCGGCTATGTAGCAAATCAGACACAGACAGAAGCAGCTTTAGGAGCGATTAAATTTGGCTTTTCCTATTTACCAGCGATTTTCTTTGTGGCTGGTGCGATAATCATGATAAGCTATTTCAAATTTGAAAAAAATGAAGCCGCGATTATCCAAGAGCTGGAGCGAAAACGTCAAACAGAGAGTGCATAATAACGAAGGATATCCCAGTTATTTTCTTTAGAATCAGAGTGTCATCATGAACATGTGATGACGCTTTTTTTTGCTTCTACATTTTAATTAAATAACTCCATTCAAATAGTTTATTTTTTATTAAAATAATTGTTCGTATTTTCTATTTACAATTTTTTTAGTTAATGGTTATTATTAAATTATAAAAAAATGAAAACGTTTTTTCGGGGATGGGGGATTGGAAATATGGATGCGGTGAAATTAGGTTCGAGACAAATATTTTTGATGAAAAAGGAGAGCTTGACGAAAAGGGTGCAGGATTTTTACGCCAGTACTAATAATAATGAGCGTTTGATTCAGTTTATGGTGGCTATTCTTGTACGAAATTCTCTTAGTCAGGGAATCTTTACGGAGCAGCTGAAGGAGTTGATTCGAGAGGTTTATCTGACCGCCGAGCCGAATGACACAATGCGTCGCTGTAGTCCGTTTTTCAAGCGTTGCTTTAGCGGAAGCGAATGGAAGGGACTCATAAAGAAACTCTTCAAGAATGAGTCGAATTATTTCGCCAATACCGAAGAAGCACGCTTTTATAATAACTATTTAGGAAGTGAAGGGACTCTTAAAAATCACAGAGAGGACCTTATTTATCATGTGGAATCGGTGTTTGAAGACGCCGAAGGGAAAAAGCACAAACTAACGATTCCTGACACAGATCCCACCAAAAGTGAAGAGCAGACCGTGAATATTTTACGGACCTTGTCTCTCTTGACGGTTTTTGAAAATGCCGGCGTAAGAAAATTCGTTGAATATGTCAGCTACAAGACACCGGGGCTGACTATCGCGTCTGCCCACAATAGTCGCAAGGAGAAGAAAGCGGCTCAAGCGTCACAGACGAAGAACGTGCCGGAAGCTGCCACCCAAGCACCACAGCAGGAAAAGGAGCAAAAGCAGTTCGTTCAAAGCATCGCAAACAAAAAAGAAACAGGTCAACTATTACCGGCTGACCGTGAAACCCGTCATACCCAAGCCCCGAGGGAAGAATTGCGCTCAGAAGCGCAAGACGATACTCGCGATTCATTACCAGAAACAAACGGAAATGACTCGGCTTCACCAATGAATTCCCCGACCTCAGATGGAGAGAAAGGGCGAGAAAATCTCCAGCCCGCCACAAAGAAAAAGCCGAATAAACCGGCGGAATTGCCGAAAAGGCCAGACACCTCCTACATGCGCTATGGTAAAAGCGAGGCCCAGATAGAAGAGGAACGGGAAAACAAACGCTTGCAACGAGAAGCCGACAGGAAGAACGGTAAAAAGAAGAAAAGGAAAAAGCGGAAGTAATTGAGTAATGACTCCGTTTAATTCAAGCAATGGCATGATTGAAAAAAGGTGAGTCAATCAAGCTTCTTTAGTATGGGCAAAAATAGTCCAAAAGTTTCTTTGAATAAAGTTTCATTCGTTAAAATGGCTTGAGTATTTTTCTGAATGATTCTTTCTACTTATAAGATCAATACTATTTATTAGTTGGTGAAAAAATGTCAATTACTTAATAAAATGGCGTCTGCTCTGAGTTTTTTAATAGTCTTTGTTTTACCTAAAATAAATGTTGACGCTTTCTTAATTCTGTTATATACTTTGGCCAACGGAATATTAGGCGTGTTACTACGTAATAGTAGGCATAACCGAGTTGAGTCATTCTCTTTGGGGGAATGATTCGATTCGGTTTTTTTGTTGAAAAAAATGGAGGCGAAAAAAATGGAAGAGAAGAACGTAGCAAAAGAGATTTTGAGAAATATTGGTGGAGCGGGCAATGTCTCACATTTAGAGCATTGTTCAACACGGCTAAGATTTACATTAGTTGATGATAGTAAAGTCAATGAAGAAGAGATTAAAAAAATTCCAGGTGTCCTAGGACTCACACAAACGGCACAGACACAAGTAATTATCGGGGGAGCAGTAATTGAAGTCTATCGCGAAGTTGAAAAGCTGCTTTCAGGAGTTCAGATGGATAAAGGTGATGGACCTAAGAAAAAACAAAGCTGGCGAGCGGTTGCCTTAGATTTTGTCATTAGCGTTTTCCAACCGCTAATTCCTGCAATCGCCGGCGGAGGAGTTTTGAAGTCACTATTAATGTTGTTGAACTTAGTAGGGATACTAGATAAGACAACATCAACTTATCAAATTTTGACTTTTGTGGGCGATGCACCACTGTATTTTCTACCACTATTAGTCGCAATCACAACAGCAAACAAGTTGAAGGTAAATAGTTTAGTCGCAGTGTCAGCTGTTGGAGGTCTTCTGATTCCTGGTTTGACAGCGTTAATCACAGAAGGAACAACACTGGCTGGTCTATCAATTCAAAACATTAATTATGCTTACCAAGTTTTCCCAGCAATCTTGTGTGTGATTAGTTATTCATTTTTAGAGAAATTCTTTACAAAAATCAGCCCTAAGGTAATTAGAAGCTTCTTTGTTCCTATGATGTCCTTGCTAGTCGTTGTTCCGTTAACATTATTAGTACTTGGTCCTATTGGATTCACGTTTGGTCAAGGTTTTGCAAGCGTAATTATGACGATTTTTGCTCGATTTGGTTGGATTGCAGTCGCGTTGCTAGCAGCATTCTTGCCATTCATGGTTGTAACGGGGATGCATAAAGCAATGATTCCATATGTGATCACTTCTTTGGGTGAGACGGGAAAAGAACTTATTTACAATGCAGCCTCTCTAGCACACAACATCGCAGAAGCAGGCGCATGTTTTGCAGTAACGATTCGTTCAAAAGATAAAGGATTAAAAGCCACAGCAGTTTCTGCTGGAATTTCTGCTCTTTTTGGAATCACTGAACCCGCTTTATACGGCGTAACCATCTTACACAAACGTGTATTGTATGGCGTGATGTTTGGTAGCTTGATTGGTGGTGCGACTTTAGGTCTTTTGAGTGTTGAAGCGTATGTTGCTGTTGGACCTGGGATTGCTAGTCTATCGATGTTTATTTCAGAAACACTCCCTAATAACCTGATGTATGCTGTTATCGGTCTGGTTGTTTCCTTTGTAGCTTCATTTGTGGCAGTTCTAGTTTCATGGAAAGAACCGATTGCGGATGGAGCAAATGAGAACACAAAACAAAATGAAGTGGTCTTTAATGCACCGGTTGAAGGTCAAGTAATCCCTTTATCAAAAGTAAAGGATGATGTATTTGCTAGTAAAATGTTGGGCGATGGTGTCGCTATTGTCCCTACAAAAGGTGAATTATATGCGCCAATCGATGGAACGATTAAAATGATTTATAATACGAAGCATGCGTTAGGAATGGAAACAGAGGATGGAATTGAGATTCTCTTTCACATTGGCTTGGACACGGTGAATTTAGATGGGAAATTTTTCGAAAGCTTTGTTTCAGAAGGACAGAAGGTTAGCCAAGGTGACCTATTGATCAAATTTGATCTAATGGAGATCCAACAAGCCGGATTCGATCCAACAACAATGATCGTAATTACTGAACCAAAGAGTGTCAAACTAAATATAGCTTCAGAAGAGCAAGTGACGAAAGAAGAAAAAATATTTATTGTTGAAGGGAAGAAAGAAAATGCCATTGCGTAAAGATTTTTTATGGGGCGGTGCAATTGCTGCAAATCAAGTGGAGGGTGCTTGGAATGAAGACAATAAAGGCATGTCCGTTGCGGATGTGGCAACTTTCAAGCCCAATGTTGATGTAAAAGATTATAAAGCACATAATACCGTAACAAGTGAAATGATCCAACAAGCACGAACTGATTCAGAAATCATGTGGTATCCTAAGCGCAGAGGGATTGACTTCTATCATAGATATAAAGAGGATATTCAACTTTTTGCAGAGATGGGATTCAAATCTTTAAGAATTTCGATCGCTTGGACACGATTATTTCCGACAGGGGAAGAAAAAGAAGCAAATGCTGCAGGGATTGAGTTTTACAAAAATGTATTTAGAGAATTAAAAAAATATAAGATCGAACCGATTGTCACTTTATCCCATTACGAAATGCCATTAGCGTTGTCTGAAAAATATAATGGCTGGGTAGATCGTAAATTAGTTGATCTTTTTGTTAACTACGCAGAAGTTTGTTTTAAAGAATTCGGAGAGTACGTGACCTATTGGTTGACGTTTAATGAAATCGATAGTGTGGGGCGCCATCCATTTACAACTGCTGGAATCGTCGAAGACAAGTGTATTGATTATTCCTTAGAGGATGCGATCTATCAAGCACTTCATCATCAATATGTAGCCGCGGCAATCGCAACGAAGCTTTGTCATGAACTGATTCCCGGCAGCCAAATGGGCTGTATGTTGACAAAACTAACGACCTATCCAAATACCTGTAGACCAGAGGATGTCCTACTTTCACTAGAAAGTAACTTGAATAACTATGCGCACGCAGATATTCAAATTTTCGGCGAGTACCCAACATTGTACAAACAACAGCTAAAAAACAAAGGAATCACCATCACGAAGGCCGATGAAGATGATAAACTATTAAAAGAGTATACAGCAGATTATTTAGCATTTAGCTACTATATGTCTCGGACAGAATCATCAGATTCATCTTTAGAGCAAACATCCGGTAATACGATTATGGGCGTGAAAAATCCTTACCTTCCTTCAACTGAATGGGGCTGGCAGGTTGATCCTGTTGGTTTGAAGATTTCTCTTCTTGAGCTTCAAGATCGTTACAATGTGCCGTTAATCATTGTAGAAAATGGGATGGGTGCTAAGGACGAACTTACACCCGATGGGGAAATACATGATAGCTACCGTATCAATTATTTGAGACAGCACATCAAGGAAATCCTAGAAGCGGTCGAAGCAGGGGTTAACTTATTTGGTTACACTAGCTGGGCACCGATCGATTTGATCAGTGTGTCGACTTCACAAATGAGTAAGCGGTATGGCTATATTTATGTTGATCAAGATGATCTAGGAGAAGGGACTTTGCAGCGAATCAAAAAAGACTCCTTTTTCTGGTATAAAAAGGTAATTGAGAATAATGGTGATATTCTAGATTAGGAGAATGCAGAATGATTATCAGAAAAATACTAAATCCTAATACTATCTTAGCAGCAGATGATGAGCAGCAGGAGTATGTCTTTTTTGGGAAGGGAATTGGATACAGTCGAAAGATTGGGCAAACGGTCGATGATGAGGATGTGAATCGGGTGTTCATTCCCGTGGATAATCGACAAATTCAAGAGTATCTGCGGTTGTTTGACTCGATTCCAGCAGTCTATTTTGATATTACGCAACAAATTATCAAGAGAGCCGAAGAATTATTGGATACACGTTTGAATACCAGTGTTTTCTTTACTCTAAGCGATCATTTGAATTTCTCTGTTGAAAGGTACAAAAATGGGTTGAACATTCTTAATCGAGTGTACTGGGAAATTAAAAACTATTATCCAAAAGAATTTTCAGTGGGAGAATTTGCGTTAAAACTGGTAAAAAAGGAATTAGGACAAGTTCTGCCACCAGAAGAGGCGGCGAATATCGCTTTCCATATTATCAATGCTCAAAATGTGGATACGTCTACTAGCAAAGGGATGGATTACGCAAAGCTAGTTGGTGGAATCTCAGATATTGTTAAGTATGAACTTAAAACGGATTTTGAGCGTGAAGATGTTCATTATCAACGGTTTATAACACATCTGAAGTTCTTTGTAGAACGCTATTTTGAAGGAAAAATGATTACGGAAAATGATACAGGACTTTTTGAACAAGTTGCGCTTCTTTACCCTAAAGCGTTAACTGTAGCCTATAACGTGAAAGATTATGTAGAAATTGTAAATAGCAATAAAATCACAAAGGAAGAAGTTGCCTATTTGACGATTCATATTAATCGATTAATGACTAATAAAAAATTGGAAGGAAACTAGCCAAAGAATACGTAATTAGAAGCTCATTTATGAGGTGTACAGAAAAAGGCAATTTTTTCTGTACACCTCAAACATGAATAATAGAATAGTAGCTTAATCTATGAGTAGTGATCAAGTCTGAACCTTTAAAATAATCCATATCAAATAAGTCAGATGTTTAATTGGAGATTCTAACCCCATCTTCAACTAGTAATTGTATAATCCTATAAAAACGCTTTGTATTTCTAGTAGTTTGAATATAAGTCAAACAAAAAATAGCTTTGCGTCATTCAATTTTAAGAATGACAGAGAAAAAACAGAGGAGCAACCAACCCTCCACTAAGCCACCACTTGGCTTTTTTCTAGTACACTTTTTTGGTGACAAGAAAGTGAGGGGATTTGATGGAAGCAAAAGAAGTTCAAGATCAGCCGCAAATATGGCGTCGCAGGACCGTGATGTTTATCATCAGTCAAGCGATTACATTGTTCGGATCGTCTGTTGTTCAAATGGCGATCATCTGGCAGGTGGCATTAGAGACCTCTTCAGGGCTGTGGATGACCGTCCTTACATTGAGTTCTACACTCCCGCAAATGATTATTTCCTTTTTCGGAGGCGTGTGGGCGGATCGTTATCCGAGAAAGAGACTGATCTTGCTTGCGGATGCAGGGATTGCTGCGGTGACCCTTTTCCTAGCGCTGGTGTTCATAGCTGGAGAAACGGCAACGATCCTTCCGCTCTTGGTTGTCGTATCGGCACTTCGATCAATTGGAGCAGGAATTCAGACACCGGCAGTGAGCGCAGTGATTCCGCAAATCGTACCGGAGGAGCAGCTGATTCGGTACAATGGAATTAACGGCAGTATGATGGCCATTGTACAATTTGCTGCTCCGGCAGCAGCAGGAGCTGTTTTATCCCTCGGGCGATTTTACTGGGTATTGCTGCTTGATGTAGTCACGGCGATTATCGGTATCACCCTCTTATGTTTCGTATCGATCGCAAATACAAGAAAGCAGGAATCCGAACATTCAAGCACCTTCTTTGCAGACATGAAGTCTGGGTTGAGCTATGCTGTCGGTGATAAAGTGGTTAAACGCTTGCTGCTTACCTATGGAGCATTTATCTTTTTAAGCGTTCCATCCAGTTTTTTAACAGTGCTAATGCTAAAACGAACCTTTGGTGATAGTTATATGCTGCTGACGATAAATGAAATGGCGGGATTTGCCGGTATGGTATTGGGAGGTATTGTTCTAGGTACTTGGGGTGGCTTTAAAGAGAGAATAAGCACTTTTATCTTCGGATTACTTGGCTTTGGAGTCCTGTCATTAGTCCTGGGATTTACGTACAATTTTTGGCTGTTCGCGCTGCTGATGTTCTCGATGAGCTTCTTTATTCCCATCGTTCAGTCGTCAACTACAACGATGATTCAAGAACATGTGCCAGAAGAAAAGCAAGGACGTATTTTTGGTCTGCTGGGAACGATCTACAGTGGATTTATGCCGCTTGGTACGGCAATTTTTGGACCGCTTGCCGATGTGGTAAAAATTCAGTGGTTGGTAATTGCCTGCGGACTGCTTCTTGTGAGCCTTGGGCTAGTTCAAGCGTTGCGGAAAAGGAAATAAGCGAGGAATGAAAAGAACTAGGTTAGTCGTAAATCGACTAGCCTAGTTCTTTTTGCTGTAATTGTGTTTCAGCAGGCTAAGAGAACATTCATTTTTTGAAGACTTCAACTCTTTGAATTGCGATATTCACTAGGTGAAAGAGCATATCTTTCATAAAACATTTTGTAGAAGAAGCTCAAATTCTTATAGCCAACTTGCTGGATAATCTGTTCGATTGGAAGATTGGAATTTTTCAAAAGTAAGCTGGCATGGTTCAGCTTAATATCTTGAATAATTGAAATAAAGGATTTTCCCACATGCTTATGGATCAAGCGGCTAAGATAGCTAGGATTGTAACCAAAGAGCTCCGCTACTTTTTTTAGCGTGCAATCCATATAGTTTTTTTTCATATAATCTAAAATATCACCAATATAAAACTCGTTGGCTCTTTTGGATTCCTGAGCTTTCTTTTTTTGGAAAGAGCGCAGTAATTCTGAAAAAATAATGATCATATAGGCATCGATGATTTCATGCGAATCGCTGCTGGGATCGAAATAATGTGAAAGCAGACCTTCAATAGCGTCTAGTATAAATTCATTGTTTAGTGCTTCAAAAACAATGAACTGATCGTGTTTTTGTGTTTCTGAGAGAGCATCGACCGCAAATTGAGAAATCATGCTATTTGAAGCGAGGCGGCTGAGCATACGGGAAGAAAAATACTCTTTTTTCATCAACAGATTGATTAAAATATCCTCTTCAGAGGTCTCCATTATTCGATGGACAACATCTGTATCAAGTAAACAAAATGCTCCCTTTTTTAGCTGGACTTTCTCATTATTGATGATCATTTCGACATTTCCGGAGTATACATAGCTCATTTCGATAAAATCATGCATATGAAAAGGTGTATAAGAATGCCGGGCATGCTTTAGGATAATGACTTGGCTGCTTTCTAAAAAGTTGGTATAGGCCAGCCCTTTTTTTAGCGCACTCTCCAAATGCTTATCAAACGTGTACTGATAAACCTTTTGTCCATCCTCCAAGGTAAAGAAACTAAAATCATCATAGTTCATTGAGGTGGTCTTATGGGAAGGGCTTAGTAGTTCCAATTCGGTTTCTGTATAAGTCACCAGTCGTTTACGAATTTCGCTTTTATCCATACGTTACCTCCAGTAAAAATAGTCAATCCCCAACAGTCTAGGACCTATGTTAGTCTTAGGAGATCGGCAGTGTCAATAGCAGCCTTGCTAGAAAAAAGAAGCAGGACAGGCAGTTCAAACAAGCAATTTCCTGAAATGATTGCCATCCAAGTGCTGTTAGTTCTTCGAAAGAGAAAATTGGTTGAAAAGTAAATTTCCGTCAGTATTATAGTCAAAATCAGATATTAACTTAAGATGGTTATTCATATATGATGATCATGATAGCGATATCATAAAGGGTGGTCCGGACATCGTTTATAGTCACTATAAAACAGACAAGGAGACGTGACAAGATGAATAGTGAAAAAAAGCCTTTAGGGGATAGAATACAAGAAAAGCTGGGACCGTTCTCGGCGAAGGTAAATGGAAATCTATACATTCAAGCAGTTAGAGATGCCATGTTGGCTTATATGCCTTTTACATTTATTGCATCTATATTTTTGATTATTGCTTTTTTCCCGATTGATGCTGTAACCAATTTTATTACGAAGATGCTGGGAGTCGCAGATGCCAGTGTATGGCAAAATAAACTATTGTATGTAAACAATGCGACACTTGCTATTGGTGGACTAATTGTCGTAATTTCTTTATCTAAGTCTTTAGCAGAGAAGCTAAATGTTAACAATACACAAAACATTTTAACTGCACTCGTTTCTTTTTTATTGCTGACTCCTTTGACCGAAACGGAGAGTGGCCCCATGTTAGATATCTCTCGAATCGGTGCGCAATCAATGTTCCTTTCGATTGTTGTCTGCATCATTAGTGTAAAACTGTATAAATTGATAGCGGACAAGGATATCAAGATCAAGATGCCTGCTTCCGTTCCGCCAGCAGTAGCGGGGCCATTTGAATCCGTCATTCCATCATTTATTGTTGTCTTGTTCTTTTTTGTTATTCGCCTAATTTTAGAAATCGGTTTGAAAAACGATGCGTTAAGTTTGATCAATACCGTTTTAGGTGTGCCATTAACACTACTGGGTGGTTCATTAGGAGGCATGATTGTTGTTAAGCTTTTTGAACAATTCTTATGGTTCTTCGGTTTACATGGTGCTTCAATAATCGCAGCTGTAATGGATCCGATCCATCAGGTTTTAGAGGATCAAAATAAAGTAGCTTCACTTGCTGGCGACATTCCTGGAAATATTATTAGTATGAGCTTTAGAAATCATTTTGCTTCCATTGGTCTTGTTGGAGCGATCATTGCGATTCTAATTGTGGCAAAAAGCAGACAGTATCGAGAAGTAGGAAAGATCGCTTTTGTTCCGTATTTATTTAATATTGGCGAACCGACTTTGTTCGGTATTCCTTTGATGCTGAATTTCAGCTACATCATTCCTTTTCTATTAGGAAATACGATCTCTACAATCGTATCCTATGTTGCATTTGCGACAGGAATCGTTCCGCTGCCTACAGGATTGGCCCAATTACCATGGACCACGCCAATAATATTTAGCGGATACTTTGTCACAGGTAGTATCAGAGGTTCTCTATTGCAAATCGTACTGTTAGTTTTAGTAACATTATTATGGCTGCCATTTGTGAAAGCGGCGGATAAACAAATTTATGAATCTGAAAAAATTGCTGATTTGGGCTAACGTAAGAAGCTTTTGAAGGGAGGGGTACCTATTAGTGTGTTGATAAACGGAATGGTTGAGCCTTGTTCGGTTTCAACTGATTTACCAATAATAATCAGCTGGCTAGATGAAGCTTTTGAGCAGGCTAGCTATTCAATACAAGTAACAGATGAAAGCGGCACGCTGCTATTTCAAGAAGAAAAGCAGACAAGTGTTAGGAAAGCAACGATTAAACTGAGTCCGTCAACAGAAGCTCATCAAGTATTTTTTGTTCAATTAAGCTTGCGTTCTAGAGAGAAGACAAAGAGAAATTTTTCTAGTCGGTTTACAACAATCAGTCAAGGAATCAAAAAAGCTGAGTGGATTACGCGCTTAGACCATCCGATCGCAAAAGAGGCTACGTACTTTAGAGACAATCCTACTATCATTTTGTCGAAAACCCTGCAGCTTGATTCCCAGATAAAAAATGCTTGGATCGATCTTTGCGGTTTGGGCTACTATACCTTGTTTATCAATGGGGAGCGAGTAGGAAATGATTATCTAAATAATGACGTTACTAATTACGACAAGGTGGTCTATTATGATACCTATGAGATTTCAGATTTTCTTACAATAGGAGAAAATCTGGTCGCTGTTGAGCTGGGGAATGGGTGGTACAATCCAGCTCCAATCAATATTTTAGGGAAATATAATGTGCGTAAGCAGCTTTCTATTGGCAAGCCTTGCTTAATCGCGAGTGTTGAACTTGAAGAAATCGAAGGAAAACGCTGGCAGCTTTCAACAGACGGCTCTTGGCGAAGTTCAGAGGGAAATATTCTAATGAACAATCTGTTTGTTGGAGAAAAGGTTACGGACCAAATCAGGAAGAAAAACGATAAAACGGTAAAAATTCCGGGACCTTCCGGTGTTCTTACACCAAGCAGCATTCCTAAAATACAAAGAGTAGAGAAGTGCCTACCTAAAAGAACTACTTGCTTAGGAGATAAGGTCATCGTTGATTTTGGCGAAATTATTTCTGGTCAAATTGATTTTATCGTTTCTAAGAAGTTCACTGGCAAGATCATCATGAATTATTCGGAAGAACTGTCTAATGAGAAAACGTTGGATTTTTCAAGTACGATCAGCGGTGCGTATGGCATTACTGATCACGAATTGGGGATTACACCCAATCAGCGGATCATCCAAAGTGATACGCTTGAAAAAAACAAGCAGGCAGACTTTCACTTTTCTAATCAATATACCTATCATTCATTTAGATATGTTGAACTCATTTTTAACGAGCCGATTGTTTTTGAAGAGGTGATTCAGGACTTGTCAGCTTTCAGAGTTCATACGAATGTCGAGGCGATTACTGAGTTTGATTCCTCGTCACCGATCCTTAATAATCTATGGCGTGTGGGGCTGCAAACGCGATTAAATAATATTCATTCCTATTTTGAAGACTGTACTAGGGAACGCTTTGGATATGGAGGGGATATTGTCGCTTTAATTGACTCTCATCTCTACTCGATCGATGGCTCAAACTTATTAAAAAAAGTGCTGATAGATTTCATTAATGACCAGACAATAGAGGGCGGGATTCCAGCAACCGCTCCTTTTGTCGGCATTATGACCAATGGGCCTAGTAATAAAGCAGGGGCGATTGACTGGCAGCTGGTGTTACCGACCATCGCAAACAAATTGATAGAATTTTATGATGAAACGCAGTTTGTTCGTCAATTTACTTCCAGCTTGATCAAGCATATCCGCTATCTCCTCAGTTTTGATTTTGATTATGTAAAAATGTGCAGCTTGGGAGATTGGGGATCAATTGATGAGAAAAGGGATGGCCTTGTGATTACTTCGCCAGATCAGGAATTTTGTTCGGCTTGCAGCTACAGCATCATTCTTCAAGAGTATTTGGCGGTGATGGAGCAACTGTCTGAAGATGCACTCGTTCAACAGCTCGTAAAAAAAATCGCGGAAGTAAATCAAACGATTCTCACAACCTATTATCGACCAGAAGAAGGATGTTTTGGAGAGGGAACTCAATCAAGCTATATTTTTGCCATCAAAGCAAAGCTGCTTGATCGTAAAAAGCAAAGCGACCTGGCTGAACAATTGGCTCAGCTGATCGAAAGAACTGGCGGTATTATTTCAGCAGGGATATTTGGGATGTCTTGGGTATACGATCAGCTTCAAAGGTTTGGGTACAAAGAAATTTTATTCAGCTGGCTGACTAGTTTAGAGCCTCTGAGTTACCATTCGATGTTTGCTGAAACGGGCACTTTAAGTGAACATTTTCCACTTCAGGACCAGCAATCTACCTATAATGGGTCACTAAACCATGCGATGTTTTCTTCCTACTCCGCTTGGATGGTCAAGCAATTTTTAGGAATCAGCTTTCCAGAAGGGATCTTCAAAAAAGTGGTTATTCGACCGCAAACTGAACTGCCGGTTGAAAAAGTAACTGGCAGCTTCAAAACGCCATATGGGAAAATCCAACTTCAGTGGAAGAAGGTGGAGGAAATGATAATAGGGGAAATAGTATTGCCTAAAAACATTTCGTATGAAATGAGCTTTTCTTCTGAAGATTGGCAAATAGAGGAGCACGTGCAAGAGAGGGAGGAGCATCAAGAACTTCTGCTGAAAATGACAAGGAAGTAATGATCAAGAAGCATAGTCAATGCAGCAGACTTTAAAGTCTTTTTGAAAAATACTTAACAAAATGAAAGCGAACGCTCAAATTACGATCATAATCGATCATAATTTGGGCGTTTGGCTTTCTATTTAATACAAAATAGGCAGACTTAACTTTAAAGAACCTTCTGCAGAAGGAGAATCGTTCCTAAAACGATGAAAAAGCCAAGTGCTGTCGCCAAAGTCAAGGTAGTATGGAAAATCGGTATGGACAGAAACGTCGCAAAGATTGGCTCAAAAGCAGTTAAAATACTGGCTAATGATGAAGAGATATACTTTAAGCTAGACAGGTAAATGAAATAGGAAACCGCAGTTCCCAGTATGATAACGGTCGAGACATGTATAAGTGATCCGAACGAAAGAGTTCCAGCAGTTTGCCAAAATGGCTGGATCAGGTTCGCTGGAATGCTCCCAATCAGCATGCCCCAGCCTACAACCAGCAAGCTGCCATATTGTTTTAGGATATTCCGCGGTTGGACAGAATAAAATGCTAAAGAAATCGCCGAACCGATACCCCAAAGCAAGGAGATAGGTGTGATTGTTAATTGAGAGATATCTCCATTTGAAACGATGAGGAAGACGCCGGTAAGGGTAAGCAGCATTAGAAATAAAGTTTTCCTGTTAGGCAGAGTCTTCGCTCTAATGGCTTCATAAATAATGATAAAAAAGGGTCCGGTGTATTGAATGATCGTCGCAAAGGAGGCACTGCTTAACTCGATCGTTTTGAAGTACGTATATTGAACAGCGTACATACCTAGTATGGAGAAGACAAGAATCGCTAAAAAATCTCTCCTTTGTTTGAATGGCGAAAAAATAGAGTGCGGGCCAGTAAGCTTTGAGGCAAGTAGTAAAAGAACGCCAGCGACAAACATTCTGACAGAAACCAGCCATTCTGCAGAAAAACCGAAATGATTAAAAAGAATCTCTCCTGAAATACCTGAAACCGCCCATAATGTCGCAGCAAGTCCTGCGAAAATGATTCCTGTTTTCTTTTCATTTGAATGCATAGCGATCTCCTTTTGATTTCTCGAATGTTGTTGTGATAATGTATTATAAAGCTTTATTATGGACTTTTACTATCATAATAAATACAAATAGTATCATTATTGTGTAAAGGAGGGACAATTGTTGTACTTTGAGATTAATGAATTCGAACAGGAGCAGACTGTGCACCAATCTGGCAACTTTCCAATCGGTATCTATCATAGAACCTTGAGAAAATCACGGAATGATGAGCTAGTGTGGCATTGGCACGAAGAATTTCAGTTAACGTTGGTCCTTACGGGAAGCCTAAAACTTTCTGTTGAAAAAAGCGATTATTCAGTAGATGAGGGCAAGGGGATTTTAATAAACTCGCGGCGGCTGCACCATGCGGTTCCTCTAACAGACGCTGCGGAATATATCTGCATTGATTTTTCGCCTCGCTTTATCAACGAAGCGCTCTATCAGTCGAGTATCAAGGAGATCGAGAGTAACAGCTGTTTTGAATGTGCTCTGTTAACGCTGACTATTTCACAACAAGCGATTCTAGGTGAAATCGTGGAGGCCAACAGGAGCAGCTCTTATAATTTTTTGAAAATCTATGAACTAATCCTCAGCTGCTTGAATGACATTGAAAAATACCCAGCCTCACAGGCGAAGAAAGAGGATCATTCTATTTATCGCCTGCTTGACTATGTTCATCAAAATTATCATCGGAATATTACGGTTGCTGAGATTGCCCAGGTTATTCCTATCAATAAGAATAAGTGCACCCATCTGTTCAAAGAATATACGAATCAATCTCCGATGAATTATACGATTGATTACCGCTTGTTAAAGTCCAAAGAACTGCTGCTAAACACGGACAGCAGTGTATCAGAAATATGCTTTGCGGTAGGCTTCAATAATTTAAGCTATTTTATCGCCAAATTTAACAAGCGATTCAACAGCAGTCCAACGAACTATCGGAAAAAATTTCACCGGGTTGAGGTTTAGAATAGAGTGTTTTTGGCAATGCCCAAAAATAGACTGGATTATCACTTGATAGTCCAGTCTATTTTTTTCTATTCATTTTGTTTCGCATGACTATCGGTTTTACGGTATTTGCTAGGTGAAATATCGGTTTTCGTTTTAAATAACCGACTAAAATAAGCAAAATTATCAATCCCTATTTCCATAGAGACTTCCTTAATAGAAAGATTGGAATAGCGTAATAAATCTTTAGCGTAGGATATTTTACAGCTGATTTGATAATCTACCGGCGGCTGTCCCATGTATTTTGAAAAGTCTTTGACAATTTGATATTTATTGATATGAAATTGCCTCTCCAGCTCCTCTAAGGTCACTCCGCGCCGAAAATTCTCATCAATATAATTTTTCACAGCATAAAGATAGACAGGGATTTCACTGTCAGAAAAGTCCATTTGATATTTTTGTAGGATCAACTCATTCAATAATTCGTGGACCAAAATCGATGATTCAAAATCTGTTTTCGCATTTGGGTCCTTTTGCAGCTGCAATAGTTTGTCCACGATTAGGTGAACTTGGTTGGTTCGAACATTTTCGCTGTCGGTATGAAACACAGGAGAGCCGTTTTTAATAAATTCCTGATAGAAGCTGTCTGAGTTTCCGCCAGAAAAATGAATCCAGTCCATCTCCCAAGGCTCTTTGCTGGTTGTTTTGTAATACTGATACTTTTTGCAGTCGATCAAAAAAATATCGCCGGCCTTCAATGAATAGACCGCATCCTGATAATGCAGCTCTCCGGCACCAGACAAGGTGAATTTCATAAGATATGAAGGAAGGTTTTCTCGTTCAGTGAAATAAGGCTGATGCGCTTTGAAATAGCCGATTTCTTGAACGAAATAAAACAATTCACGGGTTCTTTGTTTTGGAGTAAGGATAAATCTGGTTGAGTCTGATGTCCATGAATGGTTTGCATTTTCCCAATAAGTCATTTTTTGACTCCTTTCACCAAGATAGTGCAAGTATACATCAAAATCGTGTAATGTAAAAGCTTACATCAAATTGTAGAATAGCATTATAAGTTTGAGATCAGGTTTGAATGAAAAGAAGCACCTCTTTTTAAGTGTGATCAATAAAGTGAAAGGAGTAGAAAATGAAGAAATACATTGCTATTGATATTGGCGCCTCCAGCGGCCGATTGATGGAAAGTGAATTAATTGACGGCCAGCTGACGCTTCACGAGGTTCATCGTTTTAAAAATGAATTTAGGCTGCTGGAAGGATTTCAGCGGTGGGATATTCATTATTTGATCCAAGAGATACTCATTGGTTTAGAAAAGGTAAAAAGAAACGGCACCAGCCACTGTTTTGTTGGGATCGACACGTGGGCAGTGGATTATTGCCTTGTAGATAAGACGGGTGGGCTTTTGGGCGAACCTATCGCTTATCGTGATAATCGGACGAAAGATGCAGTCGAGGATTTTCAGCGAGTGATGAGCTTGGAAAAATTGTATGAAAAGACGGGGATTCAAATTCAGTCCTTTAATACGATTTTTCAGCTGCTTGTTGAAAAGAAAGAGCTGCTGGAAGCGGCAGATAAATTGTTATTGATCCCAGATTATCTTGGCTATGTTTTTACAGGTCGAGGGGTGATGGAGAAGACCAATGCCTCAACCATGCAGCTGTTAAATCCTGGAAGCGAGTCTTGGGATGAGGAGCTGTTAAAGCTAGTCGGGATAAAAAAGGAGCAGTTGCCGCCGTTAGTCGATGCGGGGACGATTTTAGGCTCGCTTTTGAAGGAGAAATTCGTAGATTTTGATTTGCCAGCTGCGACCTTTGTTTCAGTTGCGAGTCACGATACGGCTTCGGCCATTCTGGGGACACCGGGTCAAGGAAGCGATTGGGGATACATTTCTAGCGGTACCTGGTCGCTTTTGGGAATTGAAACAACGGTTGCGAATGTTAGTCGAGAGGCCTTTAGTGAGAATTATACAAATGAGTGGGGAGCCCATAATACCATTCGCTTTTTAAAAAATATCATGGGGATGTGGCTGATTCAAGAAACGGCTCGTATGCAGAAATATGAATACAGCTATCCTGAGCTTGCTGAACTTGCAGCAAAGGAACCGCCTTTCCAACAATTTATTGATGTCAATCATCACAGCTTCCTAAATCCTGAAAATATGATTGCCGCTATCCAGAATTATTGTAAAGCGACGGGACAACTAGTTCCCGAAACGCCGGGGGCGATCGCTCGCTGTATTTATGACAATTTAGCGCTTTGCTATGCGAGTGAATTAGAGAAGTTAGAACGAATGACTGGAACGAATGAAAAAATCAACACGCTGCATATTGTTGGCGGCGGCTCCAATAATAAGTTTCTCAACCAGCTTACAGCCGATGCCACGCAAATTGAAATCAGTGCCGGACCAAGTGAGGCTACGGCGATTGGCAACATACTCATGCAAATGGTGGCCGCAAAAGAGTTTGCTTCGATAGAAGAGGGACGTAACTGCATTTTAAAATCATTTGCTTTCAGTAAGCATTTACCACAGGCGTTTGATCGGAAAGTATTAGAGCAGTACCAAAAATTTATAGCAGAAGGAGCAATGGAAAATGAGTAAAGTAACGGAGAGGTATCAAGCGGCTAAAGAAGCGTATAAAAAAATTGACGTGGATACGGATGCTGTGTTGAAGCAGCTGCAGGAGGTAAAAATCTCCATGCATGTTTGGCAAGGCGATGATGTCAAAGGATTTTTAAGTGATGAGGAGCTTTCGGGCGGGATTTCTGTTACCGGCAACTATCCGGGTGCGGCGCGTACGCCAGATGAGCTTCGTTCGGACCTGGAGAAAGCGTACTCCCTGATTCCAGGCAAGCATAAGCTAAATTTACATGCGATCTATTTGGATACGGATGAAAAGGTGGATCTGAATGAATTAGAGCCGAAGCATTTTGCAAGATGGGTCGCTTGGGCGAAGGAACAGGGGTTAGGCTTAGATTTTAATCCAACCTTTTTCTCTCATCCAATGTTTAAGGACGGCTTTACTTTAGCTTCACCCGATATGGAAGTCCGCGATTTCTGGATTGAGCATGGCAAACGATCGCGCAGAATCGCAGAGTATTTTGGGAAAGAAACCGGCCAAGTATGTGTGAATAATTTCTGGGTACCTGACGGCTTCAAAGACAATCCGATTGATCGCTACACGCCAAGAGAACGGTTGATGGAGGCTTTGGATGAGGTTTTTGCTGAAAAACTTGAAAGCCAATATACCGTTGATGCGGTGGAAAGTAAATTATTTGGGTTAGGAGCTGAGGCGTATACCGTTGGCTCGCACGATTTTTATATGGGCTATGGTCTAACTCGCGACAAGCTGATTTGTCTAGATGCCGGCCATTTTCATCCGACAGAAGTGATTTCCAATAAGCTGTCCGCTTTGGGGCTGTTTAGTGAGGGAATTTTGCTGCATGTCAGTCGTCCGGTTCGCTGGGATAGTGATCATGTAGTGATTATGGACGATGAGCTGCAGGAGATTGGCCGTGAACTGGTTCGCAACGATTTACTTAAGAAAACACATATCGGCTTAGATTTCTTTGATGCGACGATCAATCGAGTAGCCGCATGGGTGATCGGTACTCGGAATACTCAAAAAGCACTTTTGAAGGCGATGCTTGAGCCGGTCGAATCACTTAAGCAAATCGAATTGTCTGGAGACTATACCAGCCGCTTAGCAATGATTGAAGAGCTAAAAGATTTTCCGTTTGCGGATGTGTGGAATTATTTCTGTGAGATCAATGATGTGCCGGTTGGCTTAGATTGGTTGACTGAGGTTAAGCAATATGAAAAAGCTGTTTTAAGTTCAAGAAAGTAGGAGAAAGATCATGAAGAAAAATAATATATTGAACGCGAATTATGTACAAGAAATGATTGAAGTCACCACCAATTTATATCGTTTGGGTTGGGATGAACGCAATGGAGGAAATATTAGCTATCTGCTGGAGGAAAATGAAATCCTGCCTTTCTTAGATCCTGCTGAAGTTCTTCGAGAGATACCAATGATTTTTGATGCAGCGTCATTAGCTGGAAAATATTTTATTGTCACTGGTTCAGGAAAGTATTTCAAAAATGTTCAAGTCAATCCGGCGGAAAACTTAGGAATTATTCGAGTAAAGGAAGACGGAAATACGCTGCAGCTGCTTTGGGGCTTAGAAAACGGGGCGGTGCCGACAAGTGAGCTGCCTAGTCATTTCATGAGTCATATGGCACGTTTAACCGTTGATCCTGACAATCGCATCATTATGCATAATCACGCGACGCATTTGTTAGCGATGAGCTTTACCCATGATTTAGAGGAAAAAGCCTTCACTAGGACATTATGGAAAATGTGTACAGAGTGCTTGGTGGTTTTCCCAGAGGGTGTGTCCATTCTTCCTTGGCTTGTTCCCGGAACGACGGAAATCGGTGAAGCAACAGCAGCGAAAATGAAGGAGACCCGCTTAGTTTTATGGCCGCAGCATGGCATCTATGGCGCTGGAAAAGATATGGATGAGGTCTTCGGGCTGATTGAAACGGCAGAAAAAGCCGCAGAGGTTTATACCTATGTGTGTGCCCAAGGCGGAATCAAACAAACAATCAGTGATGAGAACTTACGCTTATTAGCAGATCGTTTTGGCGTGACACCGCGTGAAGGATACTTAGAAGCCTAAGCGCTGAAGGTGAGGGGATTTCCTACTCACCTAACCAGATTGAATGGAGGAAGAAAAATGACAGTGAATCGAATGATTTTGAACGAAACATCGTATTTTGGAAAAGGGGCGATTACGAATATTGTGCCGGAAATTAAAAAGCGCTGCTATAAAAAGGTGGTCGTTGTTACTGATAAAGGGTTAATTGATTTTAAGGTTGCCGCAAAAGTCACAGACTTATTGGACGAAGCAACTATTTCTTATACGATTTATGATGGAATCGTCCCGAACCCAACCGTGCAAAACGTGAAGGATGGGGTGGCATTTGTGAAGGACTCAAATGCAGAGGCGATCATTGCCATCGGCGGCGGTTCACCGATCGATACGGCAAAAGCCATCGGCATCATTTTAACCAATCCAGAATTTTCAGATGTGTTGAGCTTGGAGGGAACGGCGGCAACTCAAAATCCATCCTTGCCAATCCTAGCAATTCCAACTACTTCGGGAACCGCTGCAGAGGTTACGATCAATTATGTTATCACCGATGAAAAGAGCCATCGCAAGTTTGTTTGTGTGGACCCTAATGATATCCCGCTTGTGGCCTTCATCGATAGCGATATGATGATGGGAATGCCGAAGACTTTAGCCGCTTCCACAGGAATGGATGCCATGACGCATGCCATTGAAGGATTTATTACAAAGGGTGCATGGGAATTGACTGATATGCTGCATCTTAAAGCCATCGAAATCATTGGCCGCTCATTAAGAGATTCGGTGAATGAGCAGCAAGCGGCGCGAGAAGAAATGGCATTGGGCCAATATATTGCAGGAATGGGCTTTTCTAATGTCGGTTTGGGCCTTGTACACGGCATGGCGCATCCGTTGAGTGCTTGGTATAACATTCCTCATGGTATTGCATGTGCTGCGCTGTTACCTACAGTGATGAAGTTCAATAAGGATTTTACAGGAGAAAAATATCGCGAAATTGGGAAAGCATTACAAATAGACGGCATCGATACGATGAGTATTGAAGAAGCAAGAGCAGCTGCTTGTACTGCAATCGATCAGCTAAGCAAGGATGTCGGAATTCCAGCGACTATTTCTGAATTAGGTGTTAAGTCTGAAGATATTGCCAAAATTGCCGAAGACGCCTTCAAGGACGTTTGTACACCGGGAAATCCGCGGGATGCGAGTGTTTCAGAAATCATTGAGCTGTATCAAAGCTTGATGTAGCCGTTTTGATCAAAAGATAAGCTTTTTGATTATGTGTTTGAGATTTAAGGCCAAGTAAACGTTTAACGATTTTTATAGGTAAAGCTTGATTTATTTTTAGCGATGTGAAATGATAAGGGAGATTTAAATATTAGACTAAAATACTGTTCGCCGGAATAGTATGATAAAAAGTCAGCCAAACTAACCGTAGGCTCTAATGGTTAGTTTGACTGACTTTTTTTGTTTAGGAGGGATCAGGCATGCAAAAGAAATGGATAGAAGGAGAAAATAAGTTGAACAAAGGACTCACACAGTTGGAAGCAGAGGAGCGTTTAGAAAAGTATGGGGAAAATACGATTGAACAGCGTAAGAAGAAGCGCTTTATTGAGTACTTGCTGTTGTCATTGAAAGATATCACCATAATCATCCTACTGATTGCAACTATTCTTTCTAGTTATGTCGCTTGGAAAAACCATCCAGATAATTTTTCTGAACCGCTCGTCATTTTTGGAATCGTGATATTGAATATATTTTTATCTATTCGGCAACAGAAAAAAGCCGAAAAATCAATGGAGGAACTGAAAGGTTTTAGTATTCCTGAAACGAAAGTGTTCCGGGATGGTCAATTGAAAATGATAAATAGTACCGAAGTCGTGCCTGGGGATCGACTGTTACTGGAATTAGGGGATCGGGTTTCTGCCGATGCAAAACTCATTAAAAGCAAGAATCTGTTGATCGATGAATCCTTTTTAACAGGTGAGAGTGAGCCCAGTGAAAAAGACGAAGGTTATCAGTCTATGCCGGAGGATTCGATTGGAGATTTGAAGAATAAAGTATTTTCAGGATCATTAGTGGTCAGTGGGCATGCCGAAGCAGTCGTTGAACAAACAGGGCTGCACACAGAAATAGGAAAAATATCTGGTTTGTTGACTGAAGAAGCGCCAATGCAAGCACCGCTGCAGGTAAGAATGCAGAAGTTGGGAAAAGGGTTAGGCGGAGTTGCTATCGGTGCGGCGTTTTTAGCGATTGTGATTGGGATCATTCGCGGTTACTCGATCGAAGTCTCCATCATGACGGCTATTTCGATGGCGGTAGCGGCGATCCCTGAAGTGCTGCCGGTAGTAGTAACCATTTCTTTATCCTTTGGTATCAGAAATATGGCGAAAAAAAAGACAATTGTCCGAACGCCGGCAGCTGTAGAAACGATTGGAAATGTTTCGGTAATTTGTTCGGATAAGACGGGAACGATCACAGAAAATAAAATGACAGTCGAAAAGATCGAGTCAGTGTTGAGCAATGAAAAACCGCAAACTAAATCTGAGTTGCTGTTGAATTTCTATTTAGCGAGTAATCTCTCTGAAGAACAAGGAGAGCACGGAAATCCGACTGAACTTGCAATCAAAAAAGCTGCAGAGAAACATTTTGGTAAAAGGAACTTACAACAGAAATTAGCGCAGTATGATCGGATTGAAGAAATTCCCTTTGATTCAAAAAGAAAAATAATGACTGTTTTCTATAAAAAGGACGATACCTATTTTTCAGTTACTAAGGGTGCCTATGATCGCTTGCCGATCGCTGCGCCGCATAGTGACTATCAGAAAATCCATGACGACCTAGCTAGCCAAGCTTATCGTGTTTTAGGTGTAGCTGTAAAAGAATATTCTTCTTTTCCTAAACATGTAACAAGTGAGTTTTTAGAAAAAGATTTACATTTTCAAGGCTTCATTGGTATTATTGATCCTGCCCGCAAAGAAAGCTATCAAGCAGTTGAAACTGCGAAAAAAGCCGGTATTCGTCCAATCATGATTACTGGTGATCATTTGCTGACAGCGAAGAGAATAGCTGAAAATGTAGGGATTTTAGAACCGGGCACAAAGGCGATGACAGGGTTTGAGCTAGGAAAATTGTCTGATAAAGAGTTATCCGCGATTATTCATGACTATCGCGTTTTTGCAAGAACCACTCCAGAGGACAAAATTCGAATTGTTAAGGCATTACAGGAAAATGGCGAGACAGTAGCGATGACGGGGGATGGAGTGAATGACGCACCGGCACTAAAGGCAGCAGACGTTGGAATAGCGATGGGCGGGGGAACGGAAGTAGCAAAAGAAGCCTCTGATATGGTATTGTTGGATGACAATTTTGCGACGATCATTGAGGCAGTAAAAGAAGGAAGACGAGTTTATGCCAATATTCGAAAATCTCTTTATGCCATGCTGGGCTGTAATATTTCCGCGTTGACGATTGTCTTAATCTCGTTGGTGCTAGGCTTGGGAGCTCCTGTTACTGCAATCCAATTACTACTCATTAAAGTTGTTGCAGATGGGATTCCTGGTTTCAGTTTATCAGTGGAACCTGCGGAAAAAGAGACTATGCTTCGGATGCCTGTTAGTCGGGAATCAAGTATTTTTGACAATGGATTGTTAAGGAAAATAGTGGAGATTTCAATTGTTTTCACTATTTTGACGCTAGGGACTATCTACGTCAGTCGTACATTCGCTATTCAGGGGATTCGACCAAGTACAGAGATATCTGATACAATGACGTTTATTGTCTTAGGATTATCTACAATTGTACACATGTATAACTGTAGAAGCACTGAGTCCATTTTCAAAGTAGGGCTAACTGGAAATAAGCTGCTGGTGATGACGACACTTTTAGGTGCAGTAACGATTGTATTACTAACAATCATTCCACAAACTGCCGGCATATTGGGCTTGGCTGTGCTACATCTTTATCAGTGGCTCTTTGTTTTTGCCGTGTCAATGATTCCGTTAATCTATATCGAAGTGAAGAAAAAGCTCAACTTATTTTAGGTCAGCATAAGACCTGAACAGGCTTTTCAAAGTATAAGGGATTTTTATAGGTGCTGGATTAGAGTTTAACATCTGAGAGCCTTTGTTCTACGACTTGTAGGACAAAGGCTTTTTTTGAAGAAAAAACCGACCTACTGAAAAAAAGCTCTATTCTTCAAGTTCATTTCGTGTATTATGGAGTTAAAATGACAACGTTTTATTTCGTTGGAAAATAGAACAGAATGACTTTGTTGCGAGTCATCTAAAAGAGAAGAGGGTGATATTTATGCGGTTAATCGAGCCATGGGAAAACATAGAAATAACTGTTTTAACAGAAAATCGGGTCATGCAGCATTTTGATACGAACATTCACCTTGTCTACGTGTTAGCTGGAGAAGTAACGATTGAAAGAGAAGATACAGTGATTTCCTTACAAAAAAATGATTTTTATCTTTTAACGAAATCCTTAGTACATACTGTTTATGCCGAGAATACGCGGGCATTTGAAATCGTTTTGGATTATTATTTTGAAGAGAAGGAAGGCCTGATTTTTGAAGGAAATTCGGTAACAGACAGTAAGAGCTCCGATTACCAGCTGATCCAATCGATCGAACGACTGTTAAAACTGTATATTTTACAGGAAAAGCACACGATCTCAGAGGTTTTTGAGGAGTATTTTCATATCCTTAAGCTCTTGGAAAAAGGCTATACGAAAACCGCCAGCTTAGCGGAAGAGCGGAGCATGAAGCAGAAGGTCTACGAGCTGAAATTTTTTATCGATAATAATTTTGACAAGGATATTCGGCTCGTCGATATTGCCAATAAGCTGTATGTCTCTGATCAGTATTTATCACGCAGCTTTTCCAATGAGATCGGCATGCCGATGAATGAATACTTGATTCGCAAGCGTCTGGAAAAGGTGCGCAAGGATTTACTGGAAACGGAAAAATCAATCACAGACATTGCTTTTTCCGCCGGCTTCTCCAATATCAATTCCTTTAATCGGCTGTTTAAAAAGTATCAAGGCTTGACCCCCAGCGAGTTTCGCAAGGAGATCAAAGCAGAAGCCAAGATCGTGACGAAAGCGACTAGTCTGGCAGAAGAGGACATCAAAAGTTTAGAAGTCTATTTCAAAGAAAAAGACGCGAAGATCGATGACGAAACGATTCAAGTATCGATGAAGGAAGCCTCTCCGCAGAATTTTCAAAAGAACATGATCAATCTCGGTTATGCCGGGGATCTGACGCACGCGTCTTTTGCGGAGCAGATTCACTATTTGCAGCAAAATAATCCGTTCATGTATGGCCGAATTTGGGGCCTATTAAGTGAAGAGATTTTAGAGCAGGTGGGAGAGGTCTATGATTTTTCAACCGTTGACGAGATATTGCAAATAATGGTCAAAGCAGGCATCAAGCCTTTCTTGGAATTGGGATTCAAGGGAAAATTGATTCACGAATCCCATACTCAGATCATCAAAAGTCATCTGTTTATACGAAAATCGTATGAGCTGTCGGATTTGATCCAAAGATTTCAAGCCTTTTTCCATCATTGTGTAGATGTCTTTGGCCTGGAGGAGGTCAAGACTTGGATCATTGAGCTCTGGAAACCCAATCAGCTGGTTTTAAAGACGATCGGCTGTGAGGAGTTAACTTGGATCGATGATCACGGGAAGCGGCTGAATCTAGCCAAGGAAAAGACTTATATAGAAGTCTTTTCAATGATCAAAGCGGCTGTTCAGCAAATCGTACCTGAGATACAAATCGGCGGCTGCGGACTTAGCCTGGATATTGAAACCCGCGACTTAGGGGCCTTTCTTTCACAGTGGACGAAAGGAAAAGGGGCGCCAGACTTTATCAGCTTATCGATCTATCCGATGGATGCGGTCAAGCAACAAATGCACCAGCAAAAAAGTCATCACGAACCGATATCGCCGGATTCGAATTACATGCTCCATCGAATGAAGGAGTTCAAGAAGCTTTTATCGGAGATTGATTATCTTGGCAAGACCTATATCTCAGAGTTCAATGTAACGATTTTGAATCGGGATATCATCAATGACACTGCGTTTAAAGGCAGCTACATTTTGAAAAATGTTCTAGCCGTGATTCCTTATTGTGATCTCATCGGCTATTGGCAATTAACAGATTTATCGGTCACCACCTTTGATACGGCGAATAAGGAGATTTTTGGCGGATCAGGCCTGATCTCTAAAAGCGGTATTCCTAAAATTGGCTATTACGCTTATCTGTTTTTAAGTAAATTAAGTAATCTAGTCGTTCATCAATCGGAAGATTTATTGATTACGAAAGATGAACCAAATCGAATTCAGCTCCTCTGTTTTTCTTATAGTCATTTAAATTCTACCTATTATTATGATTTCAATAGTGTCTTTACGAGAAGAAATGCCGCCGCGCTGTTTGCTTCAGCGAGTGTCCAAAAGAAGCAGATTTTATTGAAGGATTTAAAAGAAGAGGAGAGCCGTTATCGGATTAAATCCTATCGCATTGGTCAGCAGGCGGGGAATATTTTGGAGGAAATTAATCAAGCGGCTAGTTCGGATCGGTTAGATGATGAATTAGTCACCTACTTAAAGCATCGATGCCAGCCTCAATTAGAGGTAAAAGAGGAGCTTTCAAGAAATCATCAATTGAAAATCGATCTGGAGATCTCTCCTCAAGATATTCAATTAATTGAGATTCAAAAAGTCTCACGTTAACAAGATTGTGTTATACAATCTTGTTTTTTTGTCTAGTCAGAGGCGATCATCCTTTGAAAGTATCAGCCGATTAGCTGGAAAGTGCAGAGTATTCTTCCAAGCGACAGACTAAAATAAGCATTGTAAACGTTTGCGAATTAAATCAATTTCAGGAGGTTCACATGGAAAAAGATGTCTTTGATAATGGAATGAACGTGGAGAAAAAGGGACTAACGAAATTTTCTATGATTGCTTATGGTTTGGGAGACTTGGCGAGTCAGTTTGTCTGGACATTCGTCGGCACTTATTTAACTGTTTTTTATACAGATATTGTAGGGTTAGCACCTGTGGCCGTTTCTATGATTATGTTGATTGCTCGGCTTTGGGATGGGATCAATGATCCGATGATGGGGATGATCGCTGAACGAACACGAAGCAAGCTTGGGCGTTTCCGTCCATATATTGCTTTCGGCTCACCGTTTTTGGCGCTGTTTTCGGTTCTGACATTTACCGGCCCGTTTGGTAATGGCACGGCGGGAATTATTTGGGCCGCAGTCATCTATATTGTAGCAGGCATGATTTACACTTTAGTTAATATTCCTTACGGCGCATTGGCCGCAGTCATGAGTGAGAATGCCAATGAACGGAATCAGCTGAATGCTTGGCGTTCGGTGGGGATGAATGTCGGAATGATCATTGTCAACTCACTTTCATCATTCATCATGCTGGCATTTTCTGATGGCTCGAAGGTCGCGACGGGTCGCGGCTATTTTATGACAGCGTTGATTTACGCAGTGATTTCCATTCCATTATTCTTTGCTGTATTTGCAACCTCTAGAGAAGTTGTTCAGCCAATGAAAAATGAAAAGAAAGTACCATTCCGTACAACAATCAAAAATGTGGTTGGCAACAAGTACTTAATGATCGTCTTTCTGATCATGATTTTACAAATGACGGCCTTCATGGGAAGAATTGCGGTGACGACTTTTTACGTCATCTATTGTCTAGGTGCCTTTACCTTGATCGCTCTATTAATGACGATTCCATCAATTGGCGGTGCGCTATGTTCGCTGGCAATCGTTCCACTAGTGAAGCGTTTTGGGAAACGGAATGTTTTGATGGTTTCGTTGATTCTTCAAGGGATTGGACTATTAGTTGTTTATTTTGCGGACTTTGATAACTTGCCGATGATTATTGCCGGACACGTCATTTTTGGATTATTCAATATGGGCTTTCCGATTTCCCTTTCCTTAGTAGCGGACTCGGTGGATTATCAAGAATTGAAATCTGGTGTTCGGACCGATGGAACTGCTTATGCTACTTACGGTCTAGCGACAAAAATTGGAAACGCTATCGGCGCTTCTATTGGGATCATGCTGCTTCACTCATTTGGCTATCAAGCCAATATGGAGCAATCTGCGGCAACGAAGGATGGGATTAATCTAGTAGTGAATTTACTCCCGGCGATCTTATTCTTTTTAGCGGCGTTCGCTTGCCTATTATGGAATTTAAGCGACAACGATACGGACGATATTCGTGAACAGTTAGACCTAAAACGTGAAAGCATCAATGATTAGTAATATAAGTATGATACATTTTTGTTCCTTACGAAAAGAAATTGCGGGATGCGCAAAAATGGTTGATCTTTTCTTGAAGGTTTTGAAGAGTAAGAGGGTCACTCATTCAGTAAACTAATCATTGTAAGCGATATCTATTATAGCCTGCTGCTTAACAGATCCGAGAACAGGCTACCATCATGAGGAGGAAACAACGTGAAAAAATTAAGATTCGGAATTATCGGCTGTGGCGGAATCGCCAATCAAAAACATCTGCCCGCTTTGGCAAAATTAGCTGATCAAGTGGAGTTAGTCGCTTTTTGCGATACAGTCATCGAACGGGCTGAAGCAGCTGCAGCGGAATATGGCGTGTCAGAGGCTTTAGTGACTGAGGATTATCAAGAAGTAGTAAAACAGGAAAACATCGATGTGATCCATGTGTTGACACCGAATATTTCTCATTCGTATATCACCGTAGATGCATTGGAAGCCGGCAAGCATGTCATGTGTGAAAAACCAATGGCGATCAACTATGAGGAAGCAAAAAAAATGCTGGATGCGGCAAAACGTACCGGCAAGAAACTAACAATTGGTTATCAAAACCGTTTCCGTGCTGATTCATTGGCAACTTATGATGCCTGCAGCAAAGGGGAATTAGGCGATATCTATTTTGCGAAAGCGCATGCCGTTCGTCGCAAAGGCGTGCCAACTTGGGGTGTCTTCCCGGATAAAGAAAAACAAGGCGGCGGCCCGTTGATTGATATCGGGACTCACGCATTAGACCTGACTCTTTGGTATATGAACAACTACAAACCCAAAATGGTCTTAGGCTCGACGTATCAAAAATTGAAAGACAATCCAATGGCCAATATGTTTGGGTCATGGAATCCAGAAACCTTTGAAACAGAAGATTCAGCATTCGGCTTAATCAAGATGGAAAACGGCGCAACGATCTTCTTAGAAGCCGCTTGGGCATTAAATATGATCAACCCGAAAGAAGCACAAGTCACTCTTTGCGGAACAGAAGGCGGAGCGGAAATGTTCGGAAAAGCCTTCTTGGATCAAGGCTATGTGGTCTTTAACAAAGCGGCTCATAATCAATTGGAACAAACAGAACCTTCTGATGCTGGCGGCGTCTTCGGCTTTGAAGGATCGAGCCTGGAACAAAAAGATGCGGAAGCGAAGCAATGGGTCGAAGCGATCTTAAATGATACCGAACCAGTCGTAAAACCAGAACAGGCCATCGTAGTGACACAAATTTTAGAAGCCATCTACAAATCTGCTGAGACTGGAAAAGTCGTAGAGCTGTAGAAACAGGATTAAGGGCGAGCGGGGCAGCAATCTGCTCGCCCAATCATTATTTATTGGAGGGAATAACATGTCTCGAATCAAGACAGCAGTTAGTTTATACAGTTTACAGGACGAATATTTGAATCATCGGATGGATTTAACCGCGATGATGCACTTCTTAAAGGAACACAACGTTGAAGGGGTAGAAATTTTACCGGATCAAAATATCAAAAACGCGCCGCATCCATCAGAAGCAGACGTGGCACAATGGCATCAGCTTTTAGCAGAAACAGGGATCACACCAGTGATTGCGGATGTCTTTTTGAATACAAATTTATACAAGAACCGCAGCCTGACGAAACGGGAATGTATCGATTTATTGATTGAAGAGATCAAACAGGCCAATCGCCTTGGCATCAAGCTGATTCGCCTAGTTTCGATGGTCCCTTACTGGGTCTGCGAACCACTTTTACCCTATTGTGAAGACTATGATGTGACGATCGCGTTAGAGGTTCATGCAGGAATGGCCTTTGATGAGCCTGAGACCCTTGATTTTATCGAAGAAATGAAACGTTTGAACTCTCCTTATGTGGGACTAGTGATCGATACCGGCATCTTCTGTCAAAAATTCCCGAGAGTGGTCAAGGCCTATGAAATCAACAACGGTGCCAGTCCAGAAATGTTCGATTACTTAGATCAGCTGTTTGAACAAGGTACCGATTTGCATCGCACAGTAAAGGAAAATAACGGAGAATACCCTGAAGCCTTCAAAAAGGTCATCAAAACAAAAGAAGACCAGATGTTTGCGCCATTATGTGATGGCTATGAAAACTATCCCTTTGAAGTGATGGACGATTTAATGCCTTACATCAAGCATTTCCATATCAAGATGTTCGAGATGACACCAGAAGGTCCAGAATATTCGATGGATTATAAAGGCTTGTTAGAATACTTGGACCAAAAGGGTTATGACGGCTATGTAGCGACGGAATATGAAGGCAATCGCTTCACTCTGCCAGGCAAACCAATGCAGGAAAAAGAACAAGTCGCGGCGAATCAAAAATACTTGCAGGCTTGCTTGAAAGAAATTCAAGGGGGACGGAAATAATGTTTGATAATAATGTATTCAAAAAGGACAGCTGTAAAAATATTGAAGAAAACGGTGAAGTGATTGGGTACGAATTACAAACGCTGATCACGTATTATCGCGGCGTGCCGCTTTCCATGGTGGAGTTCATCAAAGTAGCGGTAGATGGTGAAGAGGCTCCAGCGGAAAAAATCCAAATTTCGATCGATCAAGAGGATTGGTTTACTTTGGCAGAAGCTGCGACGGTTACGACATATAAATGGGAATACGGCGAACCGTTGTATATCCGTGTATTGCAAGCGGGCGGCTTAGCCAAAGGCGAACATCAAATCAAATTGACGGTCGCTACTAGAACGGCTTATATCCCTGTTCCATTGGTCGGGGTAAAAGAACGAGCAGTGGCGGTTTAGAGAAAGGACGAGTAAAATGTTGCATTTTGGGATCATCGGTTATGGCTTCATGGGGCAAACCCATGGAGAAATGATCAAAAACTTAGATTACGGGAAGCTTGAAGCGGTTTGCGACATCAACAAGGATCAGTTGAAAGACGTGCCGGCGGAGGTCAAAACCTTTTTAAAAGCGGACCAATTATTAGCAGAAGAAGCTGTTGGTACGGTCATCATTGCAGTACCTAATCATCTCCATTTAGAAATGGTTAAAAAAGCCGCTGCGGCGAAAAAAGACATTATTTTAGAAAAACCAGCAGCGATGAACGGAAATGAATTTCAGGAAATGATGGCTGTTACAGATGCAGCCGGCGTGCGCTTCACGATCCATCATCAACGTCGTTGGGACAAGGATTATCGTTTGATGAAGGAAGTCGTTGAGAGTCAAACGTTAGGCGATATCTACACGATCAAAAATAGTCTTTATGGCTTTAACGGAAATATGCACGATTGGCACATCTATCCAGAGTTTGGTGGTGGTATGCTTTATGATTGGGGCGTTCATTTATTAGATCAAATGCTTTGGATGATCCCTGGCAAGCTGAAAACCGTTTATGCCGATGTACGGAATGTGATCAATCAAAATGTCGATGACTATTTCAATATTCAGCTATATTTCGATAGCGGCATCACGGGACAGGTGGAATTAGGTACCTACTTTTTAAAGGATGAAGCTTCTTGGTTTGAACGCCATTGGTTTGTCGGCGGAAACAAAGGCAGTGCCTATGTTGACGGCTTCAATCCGCAAGGAAAGATCGTCCGCACCAGTGAGCTATTGACCAATGTTCCCGGCAAAATCACTATGACCGCTGCTGGGCCGACTCGTTCCTTTGGTCCGCCGCCAGAAGGTCGCTTAGTCACTGAAGAATTACCGGATGTAACGGTCAATCATCAAATGTTCTTTGATCATTACAATCAATATGTCGAAGGAAAAGAAGAGTTAGTCGTCAAACCGACAGAAATCCTGCGCTTAATGAAGCTTTTAGATGCGATCAAATTATCAGCGAAGGAACATCGCTCAGTCGATTTTGAATAGAAGGAGGGAGAAAACATGCAATTAGGATTGGTATCAGCGATCTTGGATCAAAGTGATTTTTATGAAATGATCGATATCGTTGCGGAAAATGGGCTGGACTGTGTGGAAGTCGCTTGTTGGCCAGCAGGGAAAGCCGAGCGCCGTTATGCGGGCGTTTCTCATATTGATACAGAAAATTTAACAGCGGAACAGGCGCAGAAATACCGGGCCTACGCGGCAGAAAAAAATGTTGCGCTTTCGGCTTTAGCCTATTATCCGAATCCATTAGATGAGGACTTGGAAAAACGCCAGTTGGTGATCGATCATTTATATTCTGTGATTGATGCGGCAAAACTTATGGAGATCAATTTGGTCACAACCTTTATTGGACGGATGCCGTCTAAAACGGTCTCGGAAAATTTGCAGGAAATGAAAAAGGTTTGGACACCGATTCTTGCCCATGCTGAAAAGCAAAATGTGAAGATCGCGATTGAGAATTGTCCGATGCTTTTCACGGAAGATGAATGGCCAGGCGGACAAAACCTGATGACCACACCTGCTTTGTTTAGAAAAATATTTGCTAGTTTAGACAGTGACTATCTTGGTTTGAATTTTGATCCTTCGCATTTTGTTTGGCAGCAGATGGATTACATCGCACCGCTTTATGAATTCAAGGACAAATTGTTTCATATCCATTATAAAGATATCAAGCTGTATTGGAACAAGCTGCAGGAAGTCGGCGTAATGGCGACACCATTAGAATACATGTCACCGAAGCTGCCCGGCTTAGGCGATGTGGATTGGGGTAAGTATGTTTCTGCCCTCACGGATATTGGCTACAGCGGCTACACCTGTATCGAGGTGGAAGATCGTGCGTATGAATCAGACTATGACGATGTGAAGCGATCAATCAAGCAAAGTACTCACTACTTGCGGAATTTTGTTTAGCAGGTGGGACTATGGAAAATCGACAAAATAAATTGATCGGCATCGATGTTGGCGGAACCTTTATCAAATTTGCTCTAATGGATACAGAAGGAGCGATTGAAAAAGATTGGATGATCCCGACTGATATTGCGGAAAAAGGCAAGCATATTCCCAAAGATATTTGTACATCGATCCGTGCTTCAGTCGATCAAAATGAATTGGCGGAATTGTTGGGGATAGGAATCGGCGTTCCGGGTCCGATCTCTCCAGATGGAAATACTGTCGTTCGAGCAGTGAATTTAGATTGGGAACAGGTCCCCTTGAAGGAGATAATCGAAGCGGAATTAGCTATCGGTGTCCGTTTATTGAACGATGCCAATGCTGCTGCCTTGGGTGAAATGTGGAAAGGCGCAGCACAAGGAAAGGCTGACTTATTGTTCGTCACCTTGGGGACCGGTGTCGGCGGCGGCATCGTTTTAAAGGGTGAAGTCTTAAACGGTTGTCATTCTGCAGGCGGAGAAATCGGACATATCCCAGTCCGTTCGGAGGAAAATAGATTGTGCGGCTGCGGTGGAAGAAACTGCTTGGAGACTTTTGCTTCAGCGAACGGGCTGGTTATGTCCATGCGCGAAAAGCTGAAAAAAGCTGGTGAACCGTGGCATGAAATGACCTCGAAGGATGTTTTTGAAGCAGTGGCAAAAAATGATCCTTATGCTCAAGCGGTTTTAGAAGACTTTATGGATATCCTGGGACAGGCTTTAGCTGGAATCATGAACACCATCGATGTAGAAGAAGTGATCATCGGCGGAGGTTTATCTGAGGCTGGGGACGCGTTGCTTGATCCATTGAAGGAAAAGATGGACGCCTATGTTTTCCCGCAAATAAGAAATCATTTTTCAGTCAAAAAAGCGTTACTAGGAAACAAAGCAGGCATCTATGGGGCTGCCTATGCTTACCTGACTTCACACAATAACACCTATGCAGGTACAGTTAAGTAGATAAAATAAGTAATGAAGCATCTTGAGACTAGGGGAATGAGGCACTATGTTCATTCAAAGGGTCTCAAGATGCTTTTTCTTCGCTGGATTATTTTGGAATCAGGGCTAGTATTGGCACCGCTGCTTCCTTTACCATGAGAGTAAGTAAAAAAGAACGGTACATAGAAAAGAGGGATCATATGGATAAGGTAGTGAAAATAGATATTTATGATCAGCCACTAGAAAAACGGCCAGATAAAAATTTTTATCTCTATTATGTTTTGAAGGGGCAGATCACGATGACTCTGTCTCAAGGTGCGACCGTGATGAATGTTAGAGACATCCTAGTGGTGAATCCAAATGAACAGGTTGCGATTGATTGTGCAGACAGTGTTTATGTTCAAATAAGTATTTCTAGTAATGAGCTGTTGCGAATGCTTGACTATAAAAAGGTAGTGATCATGTGCAATAGTCAAAAGGAGACTGGTAGGCTGTTTGATAAATTTAGAGTGTTATTGGATGAACTAATCAGAGTCAGTTTAGAAAGAGACTACTACTATCTTCATTATCAAAAGGAAATGTATCAATTCCTTTCATTTTTGATCACCAATTTTTCGAATAATCTTTTTATTGAAGATGAAGAAGAAGCGAGAAAACATAGTATTCTTGCCTATATACACGCCAATTATGCTGAAGACCTTTCCCTGCAAATGATCGCCGAAAGGTTTAACGTCACTCCACAGTATTTCTCAAAATATTTTAAGGAAACATTTCAGAGAACCTTTTTGAAATTTCTAACAGAAATTCGCTTGGAGCAGGCGCTGATCGAGGTAGTCAATACTACAGATACGATGTTGAAAATAGCGCTGGATCATGGTTTTCCAAATCAAAATTCCTTCTCGAAGGCTTTTAAGGAGGTATACGAAGTTAATCCTACCGACTATCGCAGAACACACTTTGAAGAAATGGACGTATTAGAAAGTATACGGAGCTCAGAAGTAAAACAGCTGTTAGCTAGAAAAGTTGCAGAACCGAACAACGATAGACATGAAGTAACTGTCGTAATGGATCAGGGTCGAGAGTTACTGACGCCGTATTGGTTCAATCTCCTTAATCTGGGCTCAATTTCAAAGATTTTTGATAACGGGCTGAACAAACAGATACAGGAATTAAAAAAGGAGATGCCCTTCAAAACTGCCAGAGTCTTTCTTGATAATCAGTTAACAGTGAATCCTACTTTTTTTATTGAAGAAAAAGCGTTGGATTTCTTAATCAGTCATGACTTTCGTCTCATGCTGGTGATTGATTATCGTGACATCGCAGAAAATTCTCGATTTGACGAATATTTTGAAAAATTTTTAACACACTTTATTAATCGCTACGGCATCAAGAGTATTCGAAATACGACCTTCGAACTGCTGTACAACACTTATTTCACAAGTGAAAAAGCAAAAAAATACGCTGCTCTTTTCAATAAACTTGCGGCTATTTTAGATAAGCTCAAATTATCAGGGAATCTGCTTGGACCAGGGCTACAAATGGATAACGAGGGCGAAAATTTACTGCAGTTTCTGAAAGAAAATCAACAATTAAGACGGTTGACACTGACTATCGCCCCGTATTCAATAGAGAAATATGGGAATAAACTGTATATCAATCGGAAATCAGATACAAGCTATATCTTGCAACAATACGAGTTGGCCAAAAGAATCGGGAGGACCCAAGGGATCGAGAACATCATGATTACAAGCTGGAAAGATGGATTGAATGAATATTCCACTTTAAATGATTCCTCCTATAGAGGCGCAAGTATATTAAAAAATATGATCGACGTTTATGGAAGGATTGAAAGTTTACCCATCGATCAGCCCTTCGATTTGATGCTGCCGGTTACATCAAATGCACCTCTGACAGGCATGCCGGGACTTATTACCAAAGGTGGCGTTAAAAAAGCTTCCTATTATAGTTTGAAATTTCTGAACAAGCTGGACAGATATTTTTTGTATAAGGATGAAACAATCTTGGTTTCTCGCAGTGATGACCATTATCTGCAAATGGTTTGTCATAATTGCAAACGGCCAAACTATAAATTTTATTCTCAAGAAGATGAAGGCGTGCTGACCGACCAAATTGACGAGCTTTTTGAAGACAGTGATCCTAAGCGGGTCAAAGTCACGATCAACGGGATAAAAAATGGTCAATATATTTTAAAATCACGAGAAATAAGTGAGGGACAAGGGAGCTGCCTGAGTGTTTTTCATGAGATGGGGTTTGAAAATCTTTCTTTTTTTGGACGAGACGAGCTGGATTATCTTTTATCAGCTTCAAAGCCGATTATTCGAGGACAACAGCTGACAGCCGATAATCACTGCTTGGAAATAGAGATCGAGATGCAGCCGAATGAAATTAGGCATTTACATTTGGTTTATGTTCATTGAATGACCTTCATGTTAAAAAGTAATGAGTGAATATTAAGCCGTTTTGGTTGATCCGTACGATAGGTTAAAAATGACACAGGATTCTTTTTCCTTTAGATAATAATACGAAAGATAAGGCCAATGGTATTAGCGATAATTAGGTATATCATTGAAAGGAGCAATTATAATGAAATACAAAAATCTTGCAGAAATTATTGTTCGTTGCGTTGGGGGAAAAGAAAATGTTTCATCCTTATCTCATTGTGTAACCAGGTTGCGTTTTGTACTGAAAGACGATTCGCTGGTTAAGCGAAATGAGCTGGAAAATGAGAGCGATATCATCGGAACGGCAACTTCAGGAGGGCAATTTCAGATCATTATTGGCCCAGAGGTCGATAAGGTCTACAAGGAGGTAATAAAGGAACTTGGGGATTCCGTTCAAGATGCGGCTCCAGCGATGGAGAAGAAGGATGGCAATCCAGTAATAAACTTAGGAAAACAAGGGCTAGACACCTTGATCAGCTGCTTTGTTCCTGCTATTCCGGTGATCGCCGGCTCCGGGATGATTAAAGTTTTAGCTGTTCTGTTGAACTTTGCAGGAGTGTTAGCACTGGATTCTTCCAGCTATATCCTTTTGAATATGATCGGCGACACGGTCTTTTATTTCTTGCCTGTGATCGTCAGCTACAATGCTGCGAAAAAGATGAACGTGGATATTTTCTTGGCTTTAGTGATTGGCGCGGTGTTATTGCATCCAACTTTGCTAACGCTAGGAGATGAGGGAACTACCACGACACTGTTCGGAATCGGTGTAAAGATCATCAATTACAGTTCACAGGCGCTACCGGCAGTCTTCGGTGTATGGCTACTGAAATACACGGATAAATTCGCGGACAAGGTGAGTCCTTCGATTGTAAAAGTCTTTTTACGTCCGATGATTTCCCTGTTGATTGTAGCTCCAGTTATGCTGATTATCATTGGTCCAGCGGCTTCTGTACTAGGGGATGGCTTCTTCGCATTAGTAAATATTATGAATCAATGGGGCTGGTTAGCGGTTGGCCTGAACGCGGCACTATTCCCAATCATGGTTCTGACTGGTACGCACAATGTGACGATTCCATTATTGGTTCAAATGTTTGCGACGCAAGGCTTCGATGCAATCTTTTTACCATCAGGATTAGCTGCAAATATCGCTGAAGCTGGTGCCGCTGGCGCAGTAGCATTTAAAACAAAAAATAAAGCGTTAAAAGGGACGGCAATCTCAGCAACGATTTCAGCGCTGTTGGGGATTACAGAGCCTGCACTTTATGGTGTTAATCTCCGCTTAAAAAAACCGTTCATCGCCGTACTATTAGGATCGCTCTTAGGCGGCTGTTACATCGGATTCTTAGGAATTACTGCACCGACTTTTGTTACACCAAGTCTGTTGACGATTCCGATTTTTGCAGGAACGATCCCTAACTTTATTTTGGGTCTTACGAGTATACCTGTGACGTTTCTCATTACCTTTGTCATCACTTATGTTATTGGCTTTGAAGATATCACGGATACGAATCAGGAGCATTCGTTGCATTCGCCAGTAAAAGGAAAAATCATCAAGCTAGAAGAAGTAAATGATCAAGCCTTTTCATCAAAAATGATGGGAGAAGGTTTTGGCGTAGTACCTAGTGAAGGCAAAGTAATCAGTCCTTTTGACGCAGAGGTTGTTTCGGTTTTTCCAACGAAACATGCAATTGGTCTTAAGCGCGGAGACGGACTGGAATTATTGATTCACGTTGGGATCGATACGGTTGAATTAAATGGCGAGTATTTTGAAAGCTTAGTGAAGCAGGGGGACTTTGTAAAAAAAGATCAAGAGCTGCTTATCTTTGACAATAAAAAAATTCAACAATCAGGTTTTGATACGACCACAGCTGTCGTAGTTACCAATTCAAAAGAGTTTGAAGAAATACATTTAAAGGATACGGATGGAGTTGAGGTGCTGTATGTTAAATAATCAAGTAGCTAGTCATTTTTTATGGGGCGCGTCTACATCTGCCAATCAAATTGAAGGTGCCTGGAATGAAGATGGAAAAGGTGTTAGTGTTATTGACACCATCGCTACCGATTTTGAAAAAGGGGTTCGGGTAGAGGTTCCATCGGCTTTTGAGAATGAATACTATTCTTCCCATAAGGCAGTGGATTTTTATCACCATTACAAGGAAGATATCAAAATGATGGGAGAAATGGGATTAAAAGCCTATCGCATGTCTATTGCATGGACGCGAATTTATCCAAATGGCGTTGAGGAGGAACCAAATGAAGACGGACTTCTCTTCTATGATCAAGTATTTAACGAACTAACAAAATATGGGATTGAACCGATCGTGACAATTTCCCATTACGAATCACCATGGTATTTGGCGGAACGAGGCGGTTGGACCAATCGCGAAATGATCGATCATTATCTGAAATATTGCCAGAAGTTGTTTGACCGGTATCACAATCAAGTAAAGTATTGGATCACCTTTAATGAAATCAATTGTACGTTAGTTGATTTTGGGATTCGAACAGCCGTGGGCTTGAATGCGTCGATTCCATCTGAAATCAACAATGAGCATACTCGTTATCAAGCCTTGCATCATCAATTTTTAGCAAGTGCAAAAGCAGTGAAAATGGCTCATGAGATCGATCCCAGCTTACAAATCGGCTGTATGATTGCGAGTATGATCGGTTACCCCCTGACAAGCCGACCAATGGATGTTTTTGCCACTCTGCAGCAGCAGCAAATGAAAAATATGTTTTGCAGCGATGTAATGATCCGCGGCTATTATCCAAGCTATTCCAAAAGATATTTTGCCGAGCAGGGAATTGAAATTAAGACTCTCAAGGAAGATGCAGCGATTTTACGGGAGGGCTGTGTCGATTTCTATTCCTGCAGCTACTACCAATCGATTTGCGTCAGCGGACAAAATGAAGGTGACGCTTTAGGCAAGGACAAGGCTGCGGGGAACCTGATCTCAGGTTTTGGCGTGAAAAATCCTTACTTGGAGGAAAGTGAATGGGGCTGGCAGATTGATGCTACCGGCTTGCGCTATTTACTAAACACTGTCTATGATCGTTACCAATTGCCAATCATGATCGTGGAAAATGGCTTAGGCGCCAAAGATGAATTAATCGATGGCAAGGTGAAGGATCACTATCGAATCGATTATTTGAAGGAACATGTTGCCGCTATGATCGAGGCCATTCATGATGGAGTAGATGTCGTTGGCTATATGCCTTGGAGTGCGATTGATTTGGTCGCTTTATCTACAGGAAGTGTCGAAAAACGGTACGGATTTATCTACGTTGATACCAATAATCATGGAGAAGGCAGCTTCAAACGATACCCAAAAGCTTCCTATTATTGGTATAGAACGGTCATTGATACTAATGGCAGGGTACTTGATTCCAACGCGTTAAAAATAGGGGATGAATAAGCGTTTACAGATAGGAAAGTCATTCACCGAAAATAGAAGAAAAAAACGATAATGGGTTCTAGGATTGCAATGGACTCGAAAAAAGCCGTTTCCTGTCTAGCAGGGAACGGCTTTTCTTTTTCTTAATTATTTTTCAAAAAGGCTTTTGAATCAAAGTTTTTTTCAGGAAGATTATCATTATTGATTCTTATTCATTGACAAAACAGAGGATTTACATGAATATTAGAATGAACGTTCTAATAAAATGAAGTTAGACTCTAGTGTTGAGAAGGGAGAGAGCCGTTTGGGAAGAAAAAAAGAGTTTGATAAGCAACTCGTACTAAAAAAAGCGATGGATGTTTTTTGGAAACAAGGGTATGAACATACTTCCATGCAGGATCTTGTAGATGCCATGACAATTCATCGGCGAAGTATTTACGATACTTTTGGCGATAAGCATCATCTATTTATCGATGCATTGAAGCTCTATGAAGAAATGCTTGAAACGGTGATGACGGAAAAAGTTTCAGAAGGCAAGAATGTGCAGGATAAATTGAAGCATATTTTTTCTATTTCCATAGCAGCTGAGGAGCCGGGAAAAGGATGTTTAATTGTGAACACTGCGACTGAATTGTCTTCTATCGATCCTGTGATAGCAGAAGAAATTCGTTCCTTCTTTGGACGCGAAGAGCAATTTCTCTTTAATATCCTTTTGTCAGCACAAGAGCAAAATGAATTATCACCTGATGCTGACATCGCGTCACTGGCTTCCTATATTCAAAATGCTCTTGTGGGTATCAGGGTGCTATCAAAGACAACCAATGATAACGAAAAACTGGATCGTATTATTGAACAAACATTATCGATTATTAAGTAAGGAAAGTTTCAAAAATAGGAATTTTACTCCATGAATCTGCTGAGGAATGAACGATTATAACAGATTGTGAAAAGCTATTAAGACAGGCTCGTGGAGAATTTTCTTTAAACAGGAGAGTGAGAATAAGATGAAAGCAGCACAAATACAAAAATATTCAAAGGATATCAATGTTCAAGTTGTTGATATTCCCGTTCCGAAAATAGGAGAAACAGAAGTTCTGATTAAGGTCAAAACCGCAGCAGTAAATCCACTAGAACTCTTAAATATTACGGGTAGTGTGAAGCTGATTCAAGATTACGAAAAACCATTCACGCTTGGGAATGAGCTGACTGGCGTGATTGAAGAAGTAGGGAGTCGAGTAGTGAATTTTAAAAAAGGAGACAAGGTTTACTCGCGATTACCTATTGCTAAAATAGGAGCTTTTGCTGAGTATGCGGCTGTGGATCAATCAGCGATCTGGTTCCTGCCTCAGAATCTTGACTATGTTACAGGAGCAGGAGTGCCGTTGACAGGTTTAACTGCTTATCAAGGATTGACAGAAGTACTGCAGGCTAAACCAGGACAATCTGTTTTTATCCCTGGCGGCTCGGGCAGCTTTGGACAAATGGCCGTTCCTATTGCCAAGGCTCTTGGATTACAGGTAATCGTTTCAGGCAACGCGGCAGCAAAAGATCGGATCCTTCAAGCGGGAGCGGATCAGTATTTAGATTACAAAAAGGAAAATTATTGGGAAGTGTTAGATAACGTTGATTTTGTTATCGACACCTTGGGAGTCAACGAGATTGATCATGAACTTTCTATATTGAAGCCTAATGGGAAATTGCTTAGCCTAATCGCAGGACCGAACAAACAATTTGCTATTGAACAAAAACTGCCGAAGTGGAAGCAATGGTTGTTTGGAGCAGCCGGTTCAAAATTAGACAAAAAGGCTGAAAAACAGCAGGCAGAGTATCGCTTTATTTTCGTCCGTTCAGATGGTGAACAACTGCGAAAAGTTACCGAAATTGTAGAGAAAAACAATATAGTTCCGGCTATTGATTCCCATGATTTCACTATTGAACAAATCAATGAAGCTATATTATATGTAAAAAATGGTCATCCTAATGGCAAGGTGGTTATCAAATTCACTTAAGGAATAAAGCGGATCGTATGGTAATTTTTTGTAACTAGTAGTGTCTATCTGAAAAAAGAGGCGTATGTTTGATTCTGCTCCTCCGATTTTAAATAAACGAGTTTCTAAAGAGTGATGGATAAGCACGAATCACTATGGCTGTGCAGGACTCTCATTTTGGGAATCCTGCATTCAACTGCTAAGGCTCCATTGTACTTGCCAAAAAAGACGTAAATAGACAAAGATTCCTTTAATTTTTATACAAGGCAGCGATATCATGTATTCTTCGTTTCATTTCTTCACGCACATGGGCAGGCTCTAAACACTCGCATTTATCGCCAAAGCTGAAAAGAATATTGTAGTAAAAATCGTTCTCAATAAAAGGAAAAAGGACGATGTAATGCTCCTCGCCATCTGGCGAAAAGTGATCAAAGGAACAATGGTCAAGCACGATATCCATGACTGAGCGATGGATCCGAAGCGTGATCTCTATTTGCAGTGTCTCAAAAATATCGTAAATTTCCAGCTGAGGTTTTTGATATTCTCGCGGTGTAAAGGTTTCATTTTGTACGTGCAGATTCGATAGACGAGATAATTTAAAGAGGCGGAAATCCTTTCTTTTGCAGCAATAGCCTTGGACATACCAATGATTGCCCTTCAATACCAGCTGATAAGGTTCGATTGTTCGCTCGGTTGTTTTTCCCTGCTGATTCGCATAGGTGAAGGAAGACAATTTATTTTCTTGTAAAGCTTTTTTGAGTATCTCTAGATAGGTTTGGATATTTCTGTTGCCCATCCAAGGACTCAGATCAATGTGGATTTGATTGGCTTTTACTTCGATATCCCTTGCGCTATCTGCGGGGATGAAGCTTTTGACCTTTGCCAGAGCATTTGTCAGTTCTTCTCCTTGGACCATATTAGAGAGACTGGAAAGACTCAACAGCAGGGTAGATAAATCCCCTTTTGAAAAGACCTTTTTATCGACTTTGTATTGCTCCATAATCTCAAAGCCGCCATTTACTCCAGGAGTGGAGCGAATCGGAATTCCTGCCATATTTAGCGAATCAATGTCGCGATAGATCGTGCGGGGAGAAACTTCAAATTGATCTGCGAGCTCTTGAGCGCCTATTCTTTTTTTATCAAGCAGAATCATAATAATACTAATGAGTCGTTCCACTTTCATTTGACCACACCTCCTAAACTTTCTTTAATTTCATCATAGATTGTTGCCATAATGGTGTCAACAATACTTAGGTATACTACTAGTAGATAAACCAATCAATCTACTTAGATCAAAGAAAATGGAGGAAATTTTATGACGACAATTTATGTTTATATTCTTGATACATTCGCTGACTGGGAGCTGGGAAATGTGACCTCAGAGTTGAAATCAGGTCGATTTTTCAAAAAGGACGGGCCGCAAGTATCGCTCAAAACAGTGAGTTACTCTAAAGACCCAATTCAGTCAATGGGCGGGATGACAATCGTACCTGATTGCTTGATCGATGACGTGGTAGTGAGTGAAAAAAATGTACTGCTGCTGCCAGGAGCAAACACATGGGCTGAACCAAAGCATAGCGCCATCATTGAAAAAGCCAGTGAATTCCTTTCGGCAGGTGCCACAGTTGGTGCAATCTGCGGAGCGACTGCTGCGCTGGCTAACTTTGGTCTATTAAACAAACGAGCACATACCAGTAATGGGCCAGGCTTTCTTGAAATGTTCTCGTCTAATTACAGCGGGCAAGAGTTTTACGTAGATGAACCATCAGTAGCAGGTGATCATTTGATTACAGCCAGCTCTACTGGAGGCTTGCTGTGGGCTAAACAGATTATTGAGCGATTAGATGTTTTTCAAGCAGATACACTGGAAGCTTGGTATGAGTATTTTAGTACTGGTAAGCCAGAATATTTTTATGCATTGATGGGCTCTTTGCCAACGGGGGATGAAGAGTGATTTAATTGGATTTCTAGGTTCATTTTTGTCATAAATTTCTTATGTTGTGTTTAAAATAGTGATTCTTATATCAAAAAGAAAGGACTCTCCTTTTAAAAGAGTCCTTTCTTTTTTTATTTATAACGATATTATTACGAAGAACAATGAATTTTCTCTTCAAAAATTGGTAGAATGAAAATGATTTGAGTAATTTATTTTGGATATGTGAATATTCAAGGGGAACGGTCCGTTAGCAATAGTTATTTCCGTTATTTTAACGAATAATGGCAAAAAAGAAAAAAGCAGTATCCGTTTAGATAGTCTTCTGTAAAAGATGAAGCTTAACGGCTTTTTTTGCTTTTTTAGCGAAACTATTTCGTGTTTTTCTTAAAACCCGGAAAAATCACGTGAATTCAAATTATATGCAACGTATTATCCGAAGAAGATGAGTTAATTATAATATGCATATTATTTATTTGCAAGTTTTATTTTATTTTTTTGTGACTTTTTTGTGATAATAGTGATTTATTTTGATAATCCAATAGATTGGTTCATTGTTTTTCAATAGGATTATCCACATTTTGATCAAATGCGTTATTACAAATGCCGTCAAATAAACCGTCAAAGAGAAAGGGAATGTTAAATGAGTAGACGCGGTGAAAATATTTATAAAAGAAAAGATGGGCGATGGGAAGGTCGCTATCAAAAAGGACGAACCCCTGATGGAAAAATCAAATATGGTTCTGTTTATGGACGGAGCTATCAAGAAACCAAATACAAACTATATCCACTGAAAATAAAATATCAACGATTGATTTCCATGCATGGAACTTGTGCTATCCCCTTTTATCAATGGGCAAATCATTGGCTGACAACGATCCGAGGAACTATAAAACCGGCAACCTATGCCAGTTATGATTACAAAATGATTCACTTTATTTTACCAATGCTGAATGATACCTATCTCAATGAGCTCGACGAAGCAGCGATCAAAGGCTTGTTGGACTCATGGAAAGCCAAGCAATTTAAAGAATCGACCATTCGGGTAGTTTTTCAGGAGTTGAAAAGTTGTTTGTCGCTTGCTGTAAAACAAGGATACTTAGTAAGCAATCCCTGTGATCAGATTGTTTTACCTAAGCAGGATAAGAAGCGGGTATGTGCACTTAGTAAAAAGGAGCAGGCAATGCTAGAGCGGACACTTGCGGACACTCCGCTAAATAAAAGATTACCAGTTATTCTTGCTCTTCAAACAGGTATGCGCATTGGCGAAATCGCAGCACTTCAATGGAAAAACGTTGATTTTGATTCGAATGTGATCCATGTAGAGCACACGTTTCAACGGATTCCTTCGGTGGATCGAGGACAGAAGGCTTCGGAATTAGTCTTATCCTCGCCCAAAACCAGCGCCTCAAAACGGCTTATCCCGATGTCTCGACGGGTTCGGCAGGAATTGCTCAAGGCCAGAGAGCAGCGAACAGGGTCATTTATTATTTCGACAAAAGGAGGACCTAGTGAACCGCGGTTAATTGGCTATCATTTTCATCAGTTAATGAAGAAAGCTCAATTAATCGGCAAGCATTTTCATCAATTGCGACATACTTTTGCAACACGTTGCGTTGAAAGGAATCGAGATATTGCATCCATCAGTGCGTTATTGGGACACTCTTCGACACAAATGACCTTAGATACCTATTCTTCAGCACTATTGGAGCAGCGGATGAAAGTCATTGAGTCTATCGCCTAAATAAATATTTTATAAAAAACGAACGTTATTTAATATTCGGGTAGTTTTTTTTCTTTTTTTGCCTTTTTTTCATAGTGGCAGCACTAGAGAATAAGTTTGCTTTTTCTTCTTAAATAAAGAGTGTGGTTTGCTCTTTTTTCAAATCCTTTTTTTCTCTAAAAAAATAGACCGTCAATTTCTGGTCACGGTATCGTAAAAAGCTGATTCGTACAAGAGTTTAGCTGGATTACTTGTTTTTAAGAAAAACAAGTAACTTCCATTTTACCGAAAAAAACAATAAATGTATATCAAAGTATGTATCCATAGAAGAGGATGTTATTTATCGGTCTCAAATGCTTCGGCATTTTAGATAAAAAAAAGAATTTTGAAGGAGCGTATCAAACAATGAAAAGAAAATTATTTGCAGGTTTAGTTACCAGCCTGTCAGTCGCAGGTCTATGTGTGGCAAGTGGGGCAAGCGTGTTGGCGGCAGAAGTGGACAGAGCGAACACAGATGTCGGAATTGGGTTTACTGAACACGGACCTGGTCAAGAGGATGGACCACTAGAAATTACTTGGGCACCACTTAGCTTGGACTTTTATAATGGTAATGAAGTAAATACAGCAGTTAAGGCATTTCCAGAAATATCTGGAAACAAAAAATATACTGTCGTGAAAGATGAACGTGCTGGCGCGACCGATGAGTGGAAATTAACTGCTAGCTTGAGTGAGTTAACTAGTCCTAGAGCAAGTGGAACTGGTGTGGACAAGTTAACAGGTGCAGAACTACAGTTTACTACAGCAGTTAAAGGATACGAGGGTGTGAATCCACCGGAATCTGCTGGATCAGTTACTACTGATGCTAGAACAGCTGTTGCTGCTACTTCAGGCAATATCAGTGCAGGTGCTGCTGCAACTAAAGTATTGGAAGACGGAACTGCTGGAAGCGGTACTTTCCAAGGTCAATCAGCTTTAGAAATGGACAATATTAATTTAGAAGTACCCGCAAATGTAGCGAAAGCTGGAGCTCAATATACAGGTACACTAACTTGGTCATTGGATGACGTAATTTAAGTATAAATCAAATCGAAAAAAGCACGAAGGATTAGGGGGAGGAGGAAATGCCGCCCCCTAATTTTTCTATTGACTGCTTGTCAAGAGTGCTGAGTTTTAGGAGGCTCTTCGTGAAATTATGTAACTATTTATCTAAACGATTGCCCTATTTGATGTTGATTTTGTTATGGTTGTTCATCCCTGTCGAAAGTCAAGCAGAAGACAAATCTGCACCAGCTCAAATGGGGTTTGCAGTGGAGAGTGTGATTCCGGAAAATCAAGTAGATACGACGAAATCGTATTTTTATCTGTCTATGTCACCAAATGACCGACAAACGATTCAGGTGAAGATTAAAAATCTGCAAAAAGAACCGGTAACGATAAAAATTGCCGTGCATGATGCCGTCAGCAGTTCTGTAGGAGCGATCGATTACGCCAAAAATAAACCGAAGTTAGACCCGAGTTTAACAGATCCAATCACCAGTTTGGTACATATCAAAGATGATCGAAGCGAAGTGACGATAGAGCCGGAGGAAGAGACGACAGTTTCTTTTGAGATTGCTTTACCGGAACGAGCATTTTCTGGTGTGAAGCTTGGTTCGTTACGATTTGTTCGTAAGGATAAAGAGCAAAAAAATCAAACGGGATTGATTCCTCAGTATGCACGGGTAGTGGCTTTAATGCTCACACAAGATGAAGAACAGTTTAATCACGGGGCAGATTTAAAGCTTAAGAAAGCGGATTTACAATTATCTAACGGGCGTAAAGTAGTTGCGGCTCGGATACAGAATGATCAGCCGAAAGTATTACAAGAACTAACGATTCAAGGGAGCGTGCAGAAAAAAGGCGAGGAAAATGTGTTAGCCAAACACAAGATGGAAGACTTTTCTGTTGCTCCAAACTCAAACTTTGATTTTGAGATTCCCTTAGGATTGGAGAAATTCCAACCGGGCACCTATGTTTTTCATGGGAAAGCACAAGGAGATGATCGAACATGGAAATGGACGAAAGAATTCACGATTGGTCAAGAACAAGCTGATCGAATCAATGATGAAACGGTTTACCGAGTTCTGCTGCCGTCATGGGTACCATGGGTTGTTGGTGGACTTCTCCTTATTTTCATTTGTCTCTTTGCCGCTTTGTTCTCTCGCTTACGGAAGTGGCAAGCAGCGAGTAAAAAAAACGAAGGGACGTGATAAAATGAAACGAATAGGCACTATTTTTTTGCTGGTCTTATTGACCCTGTTTGCTGTTGTTCAACCTGGTTTTGCCCAAGAAAAGGAGACAACAGTGGGGATTGGATTTGTTAAAACAACAAATGACTCGCCAAAAAACGAACCAATTAACCAAGTACTCCCTAAAACAGACAATGCTGTTCACGCAACAGAGTGGACGCCGGCTAAACGCCTGCCACAGACCGGTTCTGTGCTCTCTCGGTGGATGCAGATATTAGGCAGTTTATGTCTGATGCTGGTTTTCTGGTTGTTTCTATATGTCATACTCAAAGAGGAGGAATCCATCACTGATGTCTAAACGTGTAAAATACCTGCTTTTAGTAGGGTTATTGCTTTCACAATTTAGTAATTTTCCGTTCGTTTCAGCAGAAACGATGACAAGCGAAATCAGTTCTACACTAAGTTCAGTGGCGGATGATCCAAGAACACAAAGTTCAAGTAATGAATCTACTTCTATTAAAAGCATTGAACAAAAGGTAGAAACAGATACTTCAGAAATGCCTGAATCAGATCTACCAGAGGCCGATAGCAGATCCAGTGAAACTAGTCCAAAAGAGAAAACCAATGATGCAGAATCGATTCGGCCACAAGCTGGTAAAACCCTGATTGAAGGAGTGGACATCGATGCAGATTTCGCGGAAATTTTACGAACAGGTGCGGATCTTCGGGAGCCTCAATATGGTCAATGGTCTGGAGATGATAAAGGAAAAGATCAGTTGACAGTTGAAGATATGGAGGAACTAACTTACGTAAATATATCGTTCTTTCACAGAAATGTGCAGTCTTTAAAGGGGATTGAATACGCAGTAAACCTTGAACGCTTGGAGTTTATTGGTAATAAAATAATCAGTTTAGATTTGAGGGCTCAGACAAAACTGATGTATCTTGCTGTACGGGAATCTACATTAGAAAAAGTGGATATCAGTAATTCTTTATTGTTGGAGACCATATTTTTAGACCGTAATCAGTTAACGGATGTCAAAATGCCACCCGCTTTCCCAAGGCTTAAACAATTGTATCTTAACGCAAATCAATTAACAAGCTTAGAAATGGTTGAGGCACCAATAATGGAAACGTTGTGGTGCTACGATAATCAATTAACGAGTTTAGATGTAACTAAAGCTACTAAGCTGGGTGGTCTGTATTGTTGGAATAATCAATTAACGAGTTTAGATGTAACTAATAATCCATATATGACTATCATGGTCTGCTATGACAATGAGCTAACGAGCTTGGATGTAAGCAACATGCCAAAATTAAAAAAACTTTGGTGCATGAATAATAGAATCTCAGACATCACCAGTGCCTATGGATTAACTCAACTTAAAGATTTCGATGCCTCAGATCAAAGGCTGCAATTCGGAGTCCCTATTAATCAGAGTGGTAAAATGATTGTCGATCTTTTAAAGACAAGTGCGCATGCTGGATTAAGCGTTGTGAATCAAACAATAGGAGGGTCACCAATTTTTACGATATCTGGAGATGTTATTGAGATGTCCAATATCGTTTATGATGATGTTGATGGAAATAGTTTAGCTTTTGAATATGATCCTGACCAATTAACAGAGGGGACGACTCCTATTGTGACTAAGCAATTTAGTGGAACGATTACGTTTGTTTCTGTCAGTGATTTGAAGAACCAGTTAAAACCTGAAAAGCAACGACTAACTTCAGGAGAAGAAGTTACTTGGACGTGGACAATGGAAAGCTTTGGAAATATTCCGGCAGAACAAATTTATGCAAACTTAGAGTTGCCTAGCGGCTTAACACTTGTACCAGGCAGTGTAACACTCGATGGAAATAGTGTGTCTGATAATATAGTAAACGGCACGACTACAGTCAGTGATTTAGCACCTGGCGATAGCCATCTAATCACTTTTAAGACCATTTGCCAAGGAAACGCGGAAGAATGGCTGGAGGCGATTGGAAAACTGACTTGGGGACCACCGGCCAATGCGAATCAATCAAAAGGGGCTGTTCAAATCTTAGATGATGAGCAAGTTGAACTTCCTGATGAGCCGTCCAATGATATGGAACTGCTCTCCGTACCGCTTTCTTTCCGTTATGGCATTTGGGGTGTAGAAAATACCGCACAAGTGATTCCTTTGCAGTCGTCGTTGTATCAGACCAATACAAATGTAGTAACAAGCGGGTTTTATACTCGTTTGCGAGACGATCGGACGATAAGTACTGGTTGGAAACTAACGGCACAGTTATCTGATTTTTCTGATACATCGAATGAAGCAATGCCGAATGGTGCAGGAGCTGCTTTGTATATGGAAAACATGAAGCTGGAATCGGTCCTCAATCGTGGATCGCAGCAAGAAGCAATCGATCCGTCACCGACGGGCGTGCCTTCTAATTTTTCTGCAAATACCATCCTTGATGCTGGTTCAACAGCTACAACATTGGTATCAGCAAGCAGCGGTGAAGGAAATGGAACTTGGCAAGTACGTGTTCCGTTCGACAAAGTTACCCTGCATCTTCCACCAAATGCTGGGAAACGCGGCAAGCATTATACTGCGAAATTAACCTGGTCATTAGATGATACTTTGTAAGATAGGAGGCATTTGATGTCAATACAAGTATGGATCGGTCTTTCTGGCGGACTGGGCATTCTTTCACTAGGAAGCTTTTTATACTTCTTTATGAAAGATAGTCGGTTACGATTAGTGATCGGCAAGAAAAGCACCACACTCCTTCTAGATTGCGGCCTATTGTTTATTTCCATTGCCGCTCTCGTTGCAGCTGTGCTGCTTTATCTAGATTGGCAAGAACAATTGGCATATTTTTTAAATCGATAACAAAGGAGACCGATAGATGGCGGAAATATTGATCCTCACTAAAAACTCTTTAGCAGAACAACCGCTACAAAATACACTTCAACGCTTGAACGACGAAGTCTATTGTTCTTCTCGTTTATTCTTTGAGATAGATCGATGTTCAGACCTTTTCTCATTTTTTTCTTTAGTGATTCTAAGTGATTCGATTTCTACAATCGAGATATCACACTATTGGTCATCGCTAAAGAAATCAAAGCTTCCGATAATCAGAAAAGGGAATAAAGCATTAGTTCGTCAAAGCGACTATGACTGGATGATTGAAGAAATAGACGACTGGATAGAAGATCCGATGTCGGCTGCTGAAATTGTTGATATGGTCACAAAATACACAATAAAACCGAAAGAAACCGTGACTTCTAAAGGAGGTAGCTCTACTGATCCATCTCCTTACTCAGACGTTAGCTATTACCAATTCGTTTCTAGTTTGTCGTCTAAAGAGCAACAATTTCTGTTACGAATGTATGAAGCACAAGGTGAAACAGTATCAAGAGAACAGCTTTGTGAGAGACTTTGGAACCGTGAACCTACAAATTCCTCTCTTTGCCAGCTATCCACGATTGTCCATCGACTAAAAAATAAGCTGAGCTTAGTAGGATTGAATGAACAAGATATAAAAACTTTATGGGGAAAAGGATACTTTATTGAGCCTACGCTACATTCGTTTTTAGAAAAATATGAGTTTCATTAAATGAGGATAGATTAAAAACAGGTCAACAATGCACAATGTTGGCTTGTTTTTTTGTCAAAAATAAGCGGATGGAATAGGCCAGATAAGTTATAAAAATAGGGCTATCAATAGAATTAAAATTGAAGAGATGGAATTTATTGAATGATTCAAATAGCAGGCAAAGAAAATCAATGATTCTCTTTACCTGCTATCTATTTATTTTGGCTGCAACCTGTACACAACCATCACGCCTCTCTTTATACTTATTGACAAAGGAAAGGAATTAGTGAAGTCTATTAGGTAATAGGATGGGGGAGGAGCAAAGAAATGAACTTTGAAGAATTAAAATGCTTTCAAAAGGTCTACCAACTAAAAAGTATGAATCGGGCAGCGAAGGAGTTGTTTTTAACTGCTCAAGGCGTAGGCAGAATCATTAACAAATTGGAGAATGAACTCAATGCCCGTTTCTTTGTCAGAAGTGTCAAAGGAATGGAGCCGACTAGGAGCGCTGAAATTTTATACGAGCATAGTCAAGAGCTTTTGGATAAATTCAGTATTATCAATGCTGCGATTCAACAGGAGAATGAGCGAGAAAACAAGTTAACTCTCCATTGCGCCAGAGGATCATTAAATGCTTTGTCCTTTGATGGGCTCGCTCACTTTATTGAGGATCATAAGGAAATCGAGATTTCTTGGAGTGAAATGCCTAATGACGAAGTTAAGAATAGCATATACATGCGGCAGGCAAATGCGGGCTTAGTTATCGGAAAAACCAATTTGGAGGATGTTGATGAGGTCTTTATCGCACGAAGAGAGACTAAAGTATTGATTTATGAAGGACATCCATTATATATGAAAGAAGTGATCACTCCTGCAGATTTGGCAAATGAACGAATCGTCATTTTAAACCAGAAGTATCAAATTTTTCATGAGTTCAATCACTATTGTGAACAAAATAACATATCACCGAAAATTGTTGGGTTAACAGAGGACAGTCATCTGTTGTATAAGCTGTGTCAAAGCGGCCAAGGCTTAGGGATCATTCTGGATTTTTCAGTGGATGCATTTGATATGAAAAAATTAAAGATGATTCCACTAGAAACGCCTATTTACTGGGATGTATATCTGATTTACCCTCATTCTAATGAGCTGCTTCAACAGGTAGAATGGTTAGAAAACTACCTGCTTAGTTGTAACAAAAAGAGATAAGGACAACCGCTTTTGTTGATAGAGGAGTGACTCATATCTATGCTACTGTTAGAGCAAATATATTGTTAATCATTTAACAAGACAGGAGCGAATAGAAATGAAACGTAAATTCCCAAATCTATCTAAACCTATTAGGATCGGAAATGTGATGTTCAGGAATCGAATGTTCTCTGCGCCGATGGGGGGAACAGATATTACCGCGGATTTCTGTATTGGTCCCGCCTCTAAAGCTTTTTATGAATTAAGGGCTAAGGGAGGAGCAGGGGCAGTAACAGTATCTGAGGTCATGGTTCATGGCGAGACAGATGGTTCCCATGCCTATCATTTGGATTTGAGTATCCCTGGTTCTTTAGCAAGCGCAACCTATACAGCGGATGCGATTCGCCGTCATGGATCAATTCCAAGTGTTGAATTATCTCATTCGGGTCAATTTGCTGGCACTTACCTGGCTGATAAGACTAAGAAGCAGTCACTAACTCAATGGGGAGTTTCTCCAACGGTTCGTGCTGATGGCATCCATGTTCAGCCATTGACACAAGAGAAAATTAACGAGATTGTCCAAGCCTACGGTGAAGCAGCTGGGCTGGCAAAACGGGCAGGTTTTGAGATGGTCATGGTTCATGGCGGCCATGGCTGGTTGATCAATCAATTTCTTTCACCGCTTTTTAACAAACGAGAGGATCACTACGGAGGAAGCTTGGAAAACCGCTGCCGATTTGCGGTGGAAGTGCTGAAGAGTGTCAGAGCGGCAGTTGGCGAAGGCTTTCCTATTGAATTTCGGATGAGCGGATCGGAATTTGTTGAGGGCGGATATGATATTGCTGAAGGTGTAGAAATTGCTAAAAGAATCGAAGAATATGTTGATTTGATTCATGTATCAGCTGGTACGTATCAAGGAACTTTTGGAATCACTCATCCCTCGATGTTCACCGAACATGGAACCAATGTTTTTCTAGCGGCAGAGATCAAGAAACAGGTTAAAAAGCCCGTCGCAACAATCGGAGGTCTGAATGATCCAGCGCAGATGGAGGAAATTATTGCTTCTGGGAAAGCCGATGTAGTAGAAATGGCAAGAGCGCTTTTGGCAGACCCGTTTTTACCGCGTAAAGTAATGGTAAATGAGGATCAAGACATTGTTCATTGTCTTCGCTGTTTTGTTTGTATGGCCGAGCGTGCGGAAACGACTACTCGTCGCTGTACAGTCAATCCACTGATTGGGCGAGAGCTGGAGGGGACCGATATTTATCCAGCACCTGTAAAGAAAAAGGTCGTGGTAGTTGGTGGAGGGCCAGGCGGTTTAGAAGCCGCAAAAACAGCAGCACAACGTGGCCATCAAGTCATCTTATTTGAAAAGGATGCTGAGTTGGGCGGTATTCTAAATTGTGAAGCAGCGATTCCATTCAAATATGAAATGTATCAATTAGGTCAAACCTTTGCTAAACAAGCGCGTGATTTAGGAGTTGATATTCGCCTAAATACAGCAGCGAACAAACAGAATATTGAGGCAGAACAGCCAGATGCGTTAATTATTGCTGCTGGATCATCTCCGATCCTTCCAAAGCTTGAGGGGATTGACGGACCGAATGTAACATTGATCAATAACTATCATAAAAAGCCGGATGCAATTAAAGATTCTGTTGTGATTTTAGGTGGAGGTCTGGCAGGCTGTGAAGCAGCGATCCATTTTGCCCGCCAAGGCAAAAAGGTAACCGTTGTCGAAATGAGAAAAGAAGTAGCGCCGGATGCCAATGTTCGTCATCGACCGTTACTAATTCAAGAGCTGGCAAAAGGAGTAGATGTAAAAACAGAACATCAAGGGGTGAGAATCACATCAGAAGGATTATGGTGTTTGAGTCCTTCCAACCAAGAGATATTAATCCCTGCGAAATCAGTAGTTGTCGCGGTTGGTCAACGACCAAATAGAAGCGTAGCAGAAGAACTTTTGGATGCTGCACCATTCGTCGTTGAGATTGGCGATGTTGTTCGGGCATCGACCATCACTACAGCTGTTTATCAAGGCTATCATGCTGCGATGGATATTTAGGAGGGCGACTATGATGGAAAAGAAAAGATGGCTGATATTGATTGCTTGTTGTGTGATTAATCTTTGTTTAGGTTCTATTTATTCGTGGAGCGTGTTTGCTACTCCGATGGCAGATTATTTAACTTCTTTCTCGGGATCGTTGGTAACAACAGCCGATTTAGCGTTGGTCTATACAGTAGCGAATTCAGTAGGTCCGATTACGATGATCACAGGAGGATGGTTCAATGACCGCTTTGGACCAAGAAATGTGATTCTAGTTGGAGGCATTCTGTTTACAGGCGGCTTGATTTTGTCTGGTTTTGCTAAAAGCACCGGCTTTCTTCTTGTTAGCTATGGGCTAGTTAGCGGCCTTGGATTAGGAATGGCTTATGGGTGTACGATTTCTACGGTAGTGAAATATTTTCCAGATAAACGCGGATTAGTTGGCGGGATCGCGACCGCGGTTTATGGCTTAAGCGCAGTTGTGATTTCTCCGATCGTTACTATGATTGTTGAAAAATCAAGTGCCCCGACGGCCTTTAAGATGATTGGTGGAATTTTTATGGCGTTGATAATCATCAGTAGTTTCTTTGTCAAACGACCTCCAGAAAATTTCAAACCTGAAGGCTGGCAGCCAAAGGAAAACCATGCTCGCGTGGAAAGCGTTGAAAAAAACTGGCAGGAAATGATGAAATCACCGATTTTTTATGTGATGATCATTCTATTAACCTGTGGTGCCTTTAGTGGAATGATGGTAATTTCTCAGGCGGCAGGAATTGCACAAGGAATGATTGGGATGGATATTTTAGCAGCCAGTTCAGCAGTTTCTATTTTAGCTCTGTTTAATTCTTGTGGTCGAATAATCGCAGGTTATTTATCGGATCGGATTGGACGAATCAATACGCTGATGATTGCTTGTACATTTTCTATCGCGGGTGTAACGGTACTCTTTTTCACCAGTGAAGGAACGACTGCTTTGTTTTATATAGGAATTTCGATCATCGGCCTTTGCTTTGGCGCTTTTATGGGGATTTTCCCAGGATTTACAGCAGATCAGTTTGGAGCAAAAAACAACAGTGTAAACTATGGAATTATGTTTATCGGCTTTGCCTTAGCAGGTTATTTTGGTCCAACCGTGATGCGGAGTGTTTTACAGCGCGAAGGCTCCTATCAAAATGCGTTCATAATCGCCGCAGGGCTAAGTGGGATAGGGCTGCTTCTGTGCGGACTATATAAGATTATGACAAAGAAGGCAGCTTCAATAGAAGAAACAGCATAAAAAAGGTCGGAGAAGACTGCTGCTTGGCAGTCTTTTCTGACTTTTGTTTTTTCCTATCTTAAATATTTTATTATGGTTGTTTTAGTTGTTCTGAATCAGAATCCGCAGTAAAATTTGAAGGAAGGATGTCATTGAGCTTGTTTCGGACATCTCAGGAAAAAATAGATGAGAAAGAAGGGTTATGATGTACGTAGCAGATGAAAAAAGGTATGAAACGATGAAGTACAATCGAGTTGGAAAATCAGGTTTGAAGCTTCCTGCGATTTCACTGGGATTGTGGAACAATTTTGGCGGCTATGACCATTTTGAAAAGCAGCGGGAGATTGTATTAGGGGCTTTTGATCGAGGAATTACACATTTTGATTTAGCCAATAATTATGGTCCGCCTGCAGGAGCAGCTGAAGAGAATTTTGGACGTATCATGACTCAGGATTTAAAGCCTTACCGTGATGAGCTGATCATTTCATCAAAAGCCGGTTATTATATGTGGCCTGGACCCTATGGCGAGTGGGGATCAAAGAAAAATATCATTGCCAGCTGTGATCAAAGTTTGAAGCGATTGGGCTTGGATTATGTTGACATTTTTTATCATCATCGCCCAGATTACGATACACCCTTAGAAGAAACGGCGGGTGCTTTGGATCTGCTTGTTCGACAAGGGAAGGCTCTGTATATTGGCATCTCCAATTACGATGCAGAAAGGACCGCCGCAATCGCGAAAATTTTTAAAGAATTAAAGACGCCTTTTATTATTCATCAACCACGGTATAACATGTTTGATCGGTGGATTGAGGATGGATTAACAGATGTGTTGGAAGAAGAAGGGCTTGGAGCTATTGTCTTTAGCCCGTTGGCACAGGGCTTATTGACAGATCGATATTTGGATGGAATTCCAGAAGATTCTCGTGCACACCGTTCTGAGATTCAATTTTTAAATGAAGAAAATGTGGAGGATACGCTGTCAATTGTTCGTGAGCTGAATCAAATTGCAAAACAGCGTGGTCAGACATTAGCCCAAATGGCGGTGGCGTGGAATCAGCAGCAAAAATCTGTTATCAGCGTATTAGTTGGAGCATCTAAACTAAGTCAATTAGAAGACAATATAAAGGCACTGAATAATCTAGATTTCAGTGCAGATGAACTGTCAACGATCGAGCGGATCCTAGCGAAGAAATAATTTTGGTTCACAGCGGATTAAAAATAGTCTATTTCTGCCCAATCGATTTCATCAAGTAAAAAGAGGATAAATAAAATTAAAAGCCTAAACTGCATAGTTCTATGCAGTTTAGGCTTTTATTACGCTTCATCTTCGTCTTGAACGCGGAACATTTTATTGTATCTCTCTTCATCTTCTTGGTTGTCTCGAATTACTTTCGAAAGAGTAAAAGAAGAGGAGATTAAACCAACAGAACCCATTAAATAGTATCCTTTGACCATCAATGGTTCTTTTAATGTATATAGACCAATAAGTATAAGTACACAAAAGAATATGAATGTAGCCCAAGATAACAACACAAAGGCTGGTGTATTCCTGTAAGCTTTCTTTTTAATATTATTATTCAACAAATCACCTCCTGAATCTTTAAAGATTAAACATCTCGTGGCACTATGAATAGTTGAGTTATTGTCATAATGAACATATAAATTTGAAAGGATATACATCTGCTCTGTAGAAAATTACCCCAAAAAACCAAACAAACAACATTTTCCCCCAAGCACCACTTTTTTCAAAACATTATCCATCATTTTTTTCAAAACAATAAGTATATTTTATATTAAATGATAATAAATATCAATTGCTTTTTTGATCGCTGTTCTCAGTTGAAAATAAGTGATTTTGTTTACCTATTTTTTCAAATCAGTACTAAAGCATCTCAACTGACAATTTCTATGGATAAATAGTCAATGATAAAAAATAATCCTGAACAAGGTAGTTTTTTGAGCTCTTGTGTAATCTTTAGCATGATAATCTTTCGATACTGATGATTTTCGAAGTTGTGTATTGATCGTTAGTCCTTACTCGTCTTATCAAGAGCTACTCGATTGTATACAAAAAGTGCTCTTCTAGGTTCGTTCCCAGAAGAGTCAGCTCATAGTTTTTTTCACAATGTATATACCCATTAACTATCTTGGTTTTATAAAGACCAAGATAGTAAAACAATCAACAGATAACAAATATAACGTGATATTAATTATTTGTTAGCAACATTATATGTCAGATAGAGTGAAATATCAACTTATTTTTTGACTTTTATTAGTAAAATATCGTGAAATTAAATTATTGAGATTAATTAAGAAATGATTGAGGCTTCGAAATCACAATTATCTGGCAAAAGCTGTACGTTTAGAACGTCAGTTGCGCCGTCAATATAGAAGGAGAATCACATGCGTAGAGGAGAAAATATTTATCAGAGAAAAGATGGTCGTTGGGAAGGACGGTATAAAAAAGGACGTAAGGCTGATGGAAAAGTAAAGTATGGCTATGTCTATGGAAAGACCTTGCAAGAAGTGCGGGTAAAACTTTATCCATTAAAGGTTCATTATCAAACCATTCAAAAAATTCAAGGAAGTTCCTGTATCCCCTTTGAGGAGTGGGGGTATCAATGGCTACAATCGATTCAATATGAGGTGAAGCCATCTACCTATGCGAACTATCACTACAAACTAATCAAATATGTTTTTCCTTTTATCGGAAACCAGCTATTAAACGAGTTGAACTCTGAAATAGGAAAACAATTGGTCCAGCAATGGGTTCGTTTAGGCTTAAAGGCCTCCACTATGAAAGCTGCTATGCGTATTGTATGTCAATGTTTAAATCATGCAAAAAGGTTAGATCATTTGAAAGAGAACCCTTTTTCTACTATTAAAATGCCAAAAGAGAAGAAAAAAAAGATTCGCTCGTTGACAAAAAAAGAACAACAAAATTTGGAAAAGGTTGCTTTAAAAGAAGGAGGGGCACGGGGATTACCAACCTATTTGGCATTGTATACGGGCTTACGAATTGGGGAAATTGCGGCATTGCGTTGGTCGAATATCGATTTTGAACGAGACATCATACATGTCAATAATACTTATCAACGACTTGCTTTGACAAGCGAGACGCAAAAGACTCAGCTAAGCTATGATACTGCTAAAACCGAAGCAGCGGTAAGAATAGTTCCGTTCGGTATGAAGCTAAAAAAACAATTACTTCGATTAAGGAAGCAATCAACTAGCCTTTATGTATTTTCGAAAAATGGTCGACCAATGGAACCGCGATTGTTGACGTATCATTTTCATCGTTTACGTGATCAAGCAGGTATTCAGGATATTCATTTCCACCAATTGCGTCATACATTCGCGACTCGTTGTTTGGAGGCTCAAGGAGATATCTTATCTGTGAGCGCTATGTTGGGACATACTTCTACGCAATTAACATTAGATACCTATGCCGATTCGATGATGGAGCAGCGAATGCATGTCATTGTTCAACTGGAGAAAATCCTTCAGTAATTACTAAACAATTTAAAAAAATGAATACACAATTTTGGGTGCTTTCTTTTTCAAATTCAAAGAAAGCGCTTACTTAAGACGGTGATAGTAAAGCAATTATGAAATCTTCAGTCCTCAAAAAAAAATCGAACAATTCTACATTACACCTGTCATTCTTTTTCTATTTGCCGTCAGATTACGTCAAACACCGCTTGTAATCACTTTTACACCAACGTTTTAGACGTGCTTCTTGGTTTTTATAAGACCAAGGCAAAAATGAATGGGTGTTTATTTCTATGATTCATTTTACCAGATAACCTTTTTTTTTGTTAAAAGTTATGGGTGAGAAAACGAAAAGTTTCGCTTATTTTTTGTGAGAGTTAGAAATGAACCTATTCGATATCATAATTTTTTGGTTTTTATGATGGACTGGAGCGAATCATAATGATTGAACAGCTGTTGCTGAAATTTGATCAAGATAGTTACTCTAATCCAGTTGAGTCAAAGTGGAGGTGTATAGTTTTTGGAAAAAAAGTCTGAGAACTTTATAAAAATGAGGGGTGTGATCAGAAAAACAAAAATTTTGCTGAGCATTTGGGTGGTTCTGGGGATTAATGTACCAGTATTTTCAGAGGTTGCTTTAGCTGAGACGGAAACAACAACGACGAATACTTCTTCACGAGAGGCTGCTCAGAGCAATGTAGTAGAAAATGAACTGTCTGAGAATAGTCAATCAACGCCGATAAAGGAATCTGATGAAGGCAAAACCACAGAAGAAAGCAATGCTTTGGTTCCAGAAAATAGTGAACCCGAAAAGAATATAAAGAGTGCTGCGAAAAATACCAGAGGAACAACAGATGCTGTTGCCTCGAAAATAACTGTTTCAAATACAGGAATAGTTTTGAAAAATGATGGAAGCTATCTCTTGATGGATACACCAAAAGATTATGTGGATGGTACATACGATCCTGACACTCATGTGAAGGAAGAAGGTCAGTACGACGAGAACACCATCGTTGAATTTTCGAATTCAGGGAGCACCACTATTAATGAACTCTATTCTGAAAGAAAACCTTCAGGTGTTAATCAGATTCAGCAAATCATTATTGCAGATGGCACGTTTAGTGAGTTAACCATTTTAAGTGACTCTGCTTTGGCTGTTCATAACAATTTGGATTATGGAATCAAGGTTTCAAAATTGATCATTGGAGAGAGAGAGGAACTGGACTGGAAGCCAGTTAAACTAGATGTATCATCAAATAAAATTGGGATTTATACGGTTGATGGGACGGAGAACATTACCGGAGATGTTCATACTTCGGCGAATCAAGCAGGCATTAGCGTAACAAAAGAAAACCCGCCTGCTCGCGAGGATTATTCAGCAATGAGCGCTTTTCGAGAGAAGCTCGAGCAAGAAAATGCATACGGCGAGTATATAGGAGAAATCGGGACAAAAATGCATGCAGAAGCAATTGGAAGTTCGGGTTCAGGGGCTGTATTTACTAGGTATACGTTGGACGGAGCCGAGTTGACCGGTAAGTCCAATTCAGAAGGCTACGGTGTTTTTTCGACAGAAGGAGCAGCCGTAGAAACAAAATATGGATCTGCCGGGGAAGCAAATGATCGTTTTTATGAAGCCTATCTAACGGGAGAAGCTTCTACTGGTATTGGTGTTTTTATTGAGGGAATCCTATTAAATTATGGTGGGAAAATTGCTGGTACTTCCGTATCGGGAAATGGGGTAGAAGCGAATTATTACGAAGCTTATCCTGATTCACATAGCGGGGAGGATTTTCTTTCTGATTTAAAGGGAGCAACCAACACAGGCTTTGGAATAATAATGAGAAACTTTTATAACAATGGCGGAGTGCATGAGATTACAGCGGGGTCAATACAACTGACTTCAGGAACAATCAATGGTCAATCAACAGATGGTACGGGGATTTTTGCTGGAGGGATTCGAGTAGAACCAGAACAAGAGGTAGGAGTTACAGGCTCTGCTATCAAAGGACAAGGAATCGTAGCGGAGGAGATGCTTACGAATAAGTATGACTCTCCAAAACCAAAGATTTCTATTTTGGGCGAATCGACTGGCGAGTCTAATACGACCATGGCAACGATTGAACAGTTATTTTCAGACAACAATATTTCAAGCGGTGAATTACCTACGTCCGCTGGAGCTATTTTACTTCGGGGATTAGATCATTCAGGAGTTGATTTAAGCTTAAAGACAACCGCACCGATTGAAATAGACGCCTCCTATGGTATTTATTCAAACGATGAAATGGAGTCAAGAATTGGCATTGTAGGAGATAAGAATGTGTCGGTTGAGGCCAAGGGAGATCATGGTATAAAAGCCGCTCAATTGGATATCCGCTTGGAAGAGGCATTATCAGATACGGCAGGGGTGATAACCGTAGATGTGGATGCTCGTTCAGTAGGAATTCAGACAAAACGGGATATCTCCATTACTGGGTATAGTGAAACCGAGCATGATACAGGATCGAAAATCAACATTGTCGCTAGTGAAGGAAAGGGTATCGTTGCACAACAAGGCCTGAGGCTGTCCTTTACAGGTGATTCCAATTTATATCAAATTCCAGTAACGATTTCAGCAAGAGACATTGCTATAGAAGCGGATAATACTAGTGGAGATGAAGGGGCTAGTACACAGATAGAGTTCTCTGGAATCAATGCCACGATTATCAATGCTGCGATTGGGATTAAAGGGATGGACCAAAATAATTATAATTTCTCAGATAGCTATTTATCCATTAAAACTAGTGACAAAGGAATCGAACTTAAGGAATCGGATGAATCAGGCTATATGACGCTTTATAGAACCTCTATGGAGATTGAGAGTGGTACCTACGGATTTAGAACCGACAATATCTCTTTAAACATTGAAGGCGGAGGGAGTCAGCGAAAAGGGCATTTAAGCGATAGCATAGACGTAATAGCTCAAAAATATCCAATCTGGTTTGCTGGGATTTCTTCAGAAGGACAACCGATTCTCACCATCTATAATAACAAGAATTATGATGAAGAATGGAATGAACAACCCAATGAGTTGAGTATTAAGGCAACTTCTAAAACCCTTCAACCCGATAAAGGAAGCTATCCTGCTTTTTATGTAGAGAATCATCAAATAGATACAGATGGGTCTCTAGAGGACATTAAAATCATTGAAAATTATGAAACAAAGGTTTCTGATCCTTTCAATGCGACACCGACGACACCTTATTCAACAGCTGCAGATTTCAATATTGAAAAATATGCGAATTATGAGTGGACAGCTGTTAGGACGGATACGAATAACGATATTGCTGTTGATACATCTCAGATTGCTCAGAACAAGTTGTTTACCTCGGATACCGACTACACTGAAGCAAAATTGACTGCGAGACGTTTTAATCATAAATCAGCAGAACGAATTTTTACTGATGAGAGTAGTGTTGTAAATCCAGACATGATTTTACACGAGATCAATATGCTAGTCCGACGTGAACAGCAATATACTGTCACGTATGATCCCAACGGAGCGGATGGCGGAACGACTCCTAATGATCCAACATTATATAGCCAAGGTGATATAGTGAATGTCGCTCCACAAGGTGATTTAGTCAAATCCGATCACAAATTCGTTGGTTGGCTAAACAGTGTGGATAATCAAATCTATCAAAATCCATTCTTATCCAGTTCACCAGCTACGTATACGATGGCACAAGCAGATGTAATTTTTACAGCTCAGTGGCAGCCAGATAGTATCGTCGAGGAGTTAGAATTGTTAACCGCAAAGATTCCTGATCAGTTAAAATTTGGGACACATAAAATAGAAAACAGCGCAGATAAGACCTACTACGCAACAGATAGCGGAAGTGATAATGAGAATGCTGCGGCGGCAGATATGACAACAGGAGCGGTCGGTGTTAAGGATACTCGCTTATCCACTGTTGGTTGGAGTCTGATAGTAAAGCAGCTGACTCAATTTAAGACAGCCTCCAATCAAGAACTGACCGGAGCTCAACTATCGTTTCATGCTGGACAACCCGACTTGAGTCAAAGTACTGGAGGAGCACCAAGCGGTGTAAGTGATCAAAGAGTCACCCTAACCCCCAATGTCTCAAGTCAGTTGCTACTAGCCTCAAATGGACAAGGTAAAGGAATCGTTGAATTGCCGCTTGAAAAATTTAAGCTAGAGATCCCTAGCACCGCTGAAAAATATGCTAGTGACTATACAACTCAAATAGAGTGGCTGGTGTCAAATGTACCGTAAACGGAGGAAGGGAGAAGAACGAATGAAAAAGCAGCTGATGAGAATTTTTGCTTGCCTGTTCTTGAGCCTGTTCGTATTTCTAGCAAACACCTCTATTGGGTACGGTGCTCAGGAATTGGAAAATAATAAAAATGGTTCAACCGGCAAAGTTGGCTTCTATTTAGAAGACACAAAAACTTCTGAGAGCAATACGAAAGAAGAAACGGTTTCTAAAACACGACCTTCCTCTGACTCACGATCACAATCCAATAAGCAGTTTCCGCAAACAGGCAGCTTGATAAAGTGGTCGACAGTTGGTATAGGGATAGGCATAATAGCGTTTTGTATCATGCTTTATTTAACTAAGTTAGTAAAACACTTGTTGTTTTATTATAAAAAAAATTAAGGAGAGAATAATATGAAGAAAAGAACATTAGGTTATGTGTGTGGAGTCGTTGGGATTTCACTATTAAGTTTGAATGCGGGGTTGCCAACAGCTGCTGCAGCGGTCACTAAAACAACAGATGGGCATGTTGCTTATGTTGAAGGGGACTTAGAGTTAGTTGGCTCTGACTTACCAGATGACCTTGACTTTGGATCGCATACGATTCAGTACGACACGGATAAGACTTATTACGCAACTGACAGCGGAACCGATAATGAAAACGCGTCAGCATCGGATCTTACAACAGGTGCGGTAAAGGTAATCGATGGCCGTAGTGCGGCTAGCAAAGGCTGGAGTGTAACGGTTCAACAAACGGCTCAATTCAATGATGGTACAAATGATTTAGCTTCAGCAGAATTGGCTGCATATGGTGATCCAACTTCAGTTCCAGTTTCTGGTTCAACTGATTTTACTTCTGGAAAATTGACGTTAATTCCTGGCCAGGAGAAAAAAGTAATGGGTGCAACAGCTACTGAAACTGGTTCTGTCGGAAAAGGGACAACTACTTTAAACTTAACACACTTTACATTGGACGTACCGGGGGCATCTGCTAAATCAGTAGGTACCTACGATTCTGAAATCGTTTGGACTGTTTCGGCAACTCCAGCAACTTAATAAGTTACGAGTAAGATTGGCTCAAACATTTCTGATTTTTAAGGCAATGTTTGAGCCAGTTTTTATGATAAATAAGATGAAATAAAAGAGAGGTCAGTACATGAAAAGCCGTAAGTTTGTTATTTTTTTACTAAGCACATTTCTGATTTTTAGTGGGTTAGCATTTGCCCAAACAGCCCAAGCAGTTGACGGGTTAAAATTTAGCGTGACGCCTAATATCCCTGATAATCAATACAATAAGGAAGTCTCCTATTTTGATTTGCTTATGAATCCTGGAGACGAACAAGAAATTGCAGCTCTACTGAAAAACCCTACAGATGAAAATGTAGTTATATTGCCGCAGATAAATTCAGCAATGACTAACACTGGCGGAGTAGTTGAATATTCCAATCATAATAATAAAGAGCGTATATATGATGAAAGTTTAAAACACAATATTGAAGATATTGTGCAATTGTCAGAAAAGGAGATTACGTTGTCTCCAGGGGAAGAAAGGGAGTTGAAATTAACGATCACTATGCCCTCGGAAGAATTCAAAGGCGTGATTGCTGGGGGGATTTACTTAGCTCAAAAAGGTGAATCGAACAAGAATAATGACGAAAAATCCAGCAAAGAAACTTCAACCAGTTTAAAAAATCTTTATGGCTATCAAATCGCCTTATTATTGCGAAATAATGACGAGTTAGTAACACCAAAAGTTGTCTTTGAAGGAGCTCAGGCGGACCAATTGAACGTACGAAATGCAGTGTCTCTGAAAGTACGCAACAGCACTCCTACATATATAAATAAAGTGAACTATCAGGCTGAATTAAAGAAAAAAGGATCAGATGAGGTAATCGCTAAAACAGATCAAAAAGATATGCAATTTGCCCCTAACACCATTTTTGACTTATTTGTTTCTATGAAAGGGAAGCAATATGAAGCAGGTGACTATGTTTTGACTGGATCGATCGTTTCTGGAAATAATAAATGGCCAGTCAACGAAGAGTTTACAGTGACCCGCGAACAAGCAAATAAATTTAATGAAGCTGATCCAGATGTTGAGCCTGAAAGTTATACCCTGGTTATTATTCTTGGAGCAATCGTTGCTGTAGCTGTTTTAGTAGCAATCTATTTGATTCGCAAAAACAAACAGCAAAAAGCATTATTGGAAAAATTGAAGAATGAAAAAAATAAAAACAAATCTTAATTAGAGCTGGATAGAAATCACGCATCAGTTTTTTGGTGCTAAGCTAATAAAATTTCAGAATAGCGTAGGGGTGTTTTAACTGGATGCAAATTGCTAAGAATAATCGACTTGCATGTCAAATTGCTAAAACACTCAAAACAACGGAGGGACATTATGACTAAAATTTTAATACTAACGAAAAATTCACTCGCCGAACAAGACCTTCAAAGCGCCCTTCAACGGTTAAATGACGAGGTGTATTGCTCGTCTAGTTTACTGTATCAGGCAGCGGACTGTTTGGAACTTATTCAACACTTTTCTGTAATAATCCTTAGCGATACGATTTCAACTCTAGAATTAGTGGATTGTTTACCAATTTTGCTCAAAAGCGGCCGCAAAATTGTCCGTAAAGGGGATCGAGAGTTAATCAAAAGTGGAGAGTATTCATGGATGTTAGAGGATATTGATGATTGGATCGATGCTGAAACGCCAACAGCAGAACTCGTAGAAGTAATTGCAAGAAACAATGTTTCAGAAAAAAAGGAGTCACAACAGGAAAATCAGATATCACTAAATAAAATGAATGCTAAAGGTTTATCAGAAATCAAATGTCAACACTTTATTTCTGGGCTATCCAGCAACGAACGGAAAGTGCTCCTCCAGTTGTACAAGGCAGAAAGCAAAACTGTTGCAAGAGAAGACTTTTGTCAAAGTTTATGGGAAAGCGCTCCAACAAACTCTAACCTGAGCCAACTATCATCGTTAATTAATCGAATAAAAATAAAGATTGAGGAAGTCGGATTTGAAAAGTCTGAGCTGCAAACGGTTTGGGGAAAGGGGTATCGAATGGGATTGACTATCCATTCCTTTCTAGCAAAAAACGAATTTGGCGTGAGATCGTAATTTTTTAGTGTACAGAAAAGGAATGAAGTGTATTCCGTCTACGTGACAGGATACACTTCAAATTATCTTTTCTGTACACTTTTGTTTTATATAATGGTTCTCTGTCTTTTGAAAAGACTTATAGAGCAATCCGTTCAAACCCAGCATAATCAGGCATCCAAAATCTGAAGAATTTTCTGGTTGATAGTGAGGATATCTGAAAGAGTTACCTGGGCATCGATCAGCAACGTTTCAACGAAGGAGTCGCTCTCAGAAAGAAAATTTGTACTTATACAGAAATCCGCATTTTGATAGGCTATCGAGTTACTTATTTCAAGGTTGTAAAAGCTTTGAAAAGTACTTTTAATCCGCTCGATGACAAAAAATTCAAGGACAGTAGGCAAGTCAGTCTCTACTTTTATTCTAATTTTTTTTGCAAATTTAGAGGGACTTTCAATCAGCGTACTTGCTATTGCAAATGTTAGAGCTAATCCTTGACGTTTATCGGGGTCATCAGGATAAACAGCTGATTGGGCTAATAAATTGGTCGTGTGGAACAATAGCTTTGGAAAATGCTTTGTTATATATTTTTCTACTTCGTATCCAGTTACTGTAAAGCTTGTTTTGCTAAACAGTTCTACAGATAGACAGCCTGCTAAAATTGTACTTAAAAAGCTTTGTTTAGTGTTCGTTGAAAAGGTGTCAAAATCAGAAAAATGATTTGAGTCTTTCAATAATTCGCTGAAAGGATTTGGATAGGGCAATAGTTCTGCAGGAGCTTTGTCTAAGAAATGAACCAATTTACTATTTAGTAAATAAAAATTAGAGTTGGAATAGAACCAAAGAATCAGAAAGTAGATTTCTGTTCGATCTAAAAGATACTTTGAATGTAGCTCTTCTAACAATACCGTGTTGAAATCACTATCTGTACTCAAGATGATTGCCAACAAGTTTTTAGCGATATAAGGAGAATGCTTGATAGAGTCAATTTTCTTCTCCTCAATACGAAAGCCCTTTCTAAAACGTAGAATAGTGACGGCAAAAACGTAACAGGTAAGCTTAAGGCCTATGTCATTGTAATTAATAGTATTTTTAGCAAAAATATTAGCTACAAGTTCTTCACATTTTTTCTCAGAAATACCAGGGAATGGCCAATAGGACCCATGGTAGATATTCCAAAAAAAGGCAACTGCGAAAAATCGAATTTTTGCCTCGTCTCCACGCAGTAGGACATTTCCATCTCTTCTTTTTAAGGAAAGTCCGATATCTTCAAAGAGAGGCTTTAACTCATAAAGGCGCTTTCGAACCTTCGATTCAGAAATAAAATTATCATGAGTGAATTTTATGATATTTATTTCATTATTCTGTAAAAGTAGTTCCACTAGTTTGAAAAATGGATTCGTTTGAATGACCTGTTGATAAATAATTTTATAGTCTTTTTTAGTTCCAGTAAATTTATATCCTTGACCACGTTTAGCAAGCAAGATTTCTTTTGATCTATTTTCTTCTATGTAAGGGGTATTCTGCAATAAATCAAAGTATTTATAAATAGAATGTCGATTCATTTTTAATTGGGTACTTAATTCCTCAACGTCTATAAATCGAGGGTTCTTATATAATACTCGGAGCAGCTCCAGCTCTTTTACTGACTCATTTCCCAAGAAATTATTTAAATGAATCATGGTAGACCTCCGTTTTTTATAAGAAACAGTATATATTTAATTTTATTCAAATATTAACATAATTTGGCTCTGAAGATATCTTTTTAACTTAAGTGACCGCTGGAATATATTTTACAAGAGAAACTAGAAAATCATGATGATGTATACGCAAAAAAGCGCCTGCTAAAAAGCAGACGCTTAATAAATTGAAAGAAACTATTCATCTTGCTGGAGATTCCTTCTGGTAGAGTGGAGTTCTTTTAACACAGAATTTAGAGCGAAAAAATCCTCATAGTTTAAATTTTGATTGATAAAAACTACGGGTTTTCCACTAATACTCAAGCGATGAGTATTTGGGGCAGAACTGGTCGCGATGATTAAGTCATGCTCCTCGCTGGCATTTTTAACAAAATGAATGTGATACCAATTGATAAAAATGGATGAAATTCTTTGCTTTACTCGTTGTTCAGCAAAAACAGGCAGATCGCTTTCGAAATAAATTGTAATAGGTGGTTCAAATTTACTTAGTTGTTCTATCGAAATAAGAAACAGTGTATATCTCATATGTAGTTGTTCCCGTTCCCGAAAAAGCGCTAGATTGGTGTGTGCCTGCAAATCATCGATCAATTGATACACCTCGCTTGCAGCAAAAGGATACGAAGCTTTAGTTTCTGTCGTGATATCATACCCAATAATACCGATTGGAAAGCCCTTGAAAATATCTGTAAAAAGATGGCACGCAATGAAATACCCCATGGTACTTTTCTCTAGATCATCATCAACAGGAATTTCAAAACGCTGCTTGAAAAAATGAAAAAAATCCTTTGAAGCTTCATAAGCAGGCGTGTTGCATTTCTTATGGGCCTCAATGAAACGCGCACTTAATTCGGGGAAATCATATGTTTTTACAAATGTTTGCAGCACAATTAGAAAAAAATTTATTTCGTTATCTGAGAGTAGGTATTCCTTTAAAGCAGAATCCAATTGCAGCTGATGATTCACTTCTTCATACACATTCCATTCAGAACGCCAGTCAATCGTTTTTCCTTGATGATAACGTAAAATGATGATCGCTAAGGAGTAACTTAATAGACGCTTATCTGTCTCGCTCAAATCACTGGAGTTAAGCCTTTCTAGTGCCAGAATATCATTTATTGTTCTGTTGATTTTCTCTTCTTTTAATGTAGGAAAAGGCCAGCAGCTTCCTTTAAAGGTCATCCATGTCGAAATAAGAAAATACATTCTGATTTGAGATTCGCTTCCGGCCAATTCGTAGCTGCCATTTTTGTAAATAACTTGGATACCATAGGGAGCTAAGTTTTTTCTGAAAGAACGAATTTTTCTTTTAATAGTAGATTCACTAACAAAGAATTCTTGTTCTAGCTGTGTCAGGTTATTTGGCTGACTTGAAAAGAGGCGACGCATCAGTTTTATCGTTAAAGTATCTTCCAATAGATAGACCTTAAATTGAGAAAGGATATTTTTATTTTTTGCCTCCAAAAATATGCCCTGACTCTTGCTAATCAAAATCTGCAGGTCACCCTTCGCGAACTTTTCTGAATCCTCTGCGAGCTCTTTACAATATTTCAAGATCGTTTTCTTTTCAATTGAAGTTAGTGCAGAAAGCTTTTCTGCACTATACCATTGTAAAGTATTCTCAATAATACTTAAGATTCTTAATTTGGTTCGAATATTCTTATTAAAAATATAAGGATCAATCATCGTAACCCTCCATTTCTTTTATCCAGATGAGCTTATCATAATTATGTAAATAGTAAAAAAGTAATCCATTATTTTGACGGTCATTTTTTTCCATTTCTTAATGGTATTTTTCGACCTGCACGAAGACTTGAAAGTCTCTATAATTCGTAAAGTCAACTCAAAGCGCAAAGGAGAATAACTTTATGAAGAACAATTCAAACACAACTCGATATTTGAAGGGGGCTGTGATTGCTACAGTATTGGCCAGTCCATTATTATACAGCACGCATTATTTTGCCAAGGAGAATGATCACGTCAAGGTAGTAAACACGGAAAAACATCAACCAACGCTGCTTGATTTAGATGCTCAGACTAAATTAGATGCTATCGAACCAACAATGAACTTAAACACAGGTTTTACCGATACCTTCAGAACGCTGACTGCTGATGGGGATGTACTCCATGTTAGTACGAAAGGGAGATCGGGATTTTCCGCAGGAGTCGGAGCGCAATTTAAACAAGAAATTTTTATTGATCCTGAGATTGCTGATGAATTCTTTTCAACACCAAATTATGAAAAATACATTCGAGGAACGGTTACTCGACCAAGTGGACTTGGGACAACCACGAATAAGATTGAAGGCGATCTTTGGAACAAAAAAACAGGCCTTTTCAATTCTGAAACGATGTATTATGAAGCAAATGGTCAGAAGATCGTTTATAAATCACCAAACTTTACTGTTAATTTAAGTTCGGTAACCTTACAAACAGATCTGTATATTGACTTAGGTCAATGGCACAAAGATACGAACCGTTTAGTTGAGCGGAAAGATTCTTACTCAATTCGTTCACGCAGCAGCTCGGCTGATTTTATTACGATAGGAGGCAAAGGCTCGATCGTTTCGGTTGTCAATGGTGAGAGTATTTTAGATTCTTGGATTGAAAATCCTGTTGAAGATACGACAATGTACCGTCTGGAAGAGCAGCCATCATTTTTCTATGGAAATGGTTTGCAGGATGAAAAAAATGAGCATGAAACAGATTATGTCATTGAATTGGCGGTAAACAATCAGCCTTATCGGGAAATAGCAATGGATGAAAAAGGAGACTGGGAGTTTGACTTTGGTACCTATCTGAAGGACAGTGATGTAGTTTCTGCTCGGGTCAAAGGAACAGAAAAATATACAAACAATAATGGAAAAGTAAATACTAAATACTCTGATTTTGTTTATGCAATAAATGAAACGGATATCGTCCCTTGGAAAGATTGGAAGGTTGAAGCGCCTGCAATTGCTCAAGCGTATGAAGAAGAATTTTTAGTTCAAATGACGACACCTGTTCAAAATAGACAATTAAATCGTTCTTATCAATTAGAAGTAACACTTAATGGTGAAGAGATTTACAAAAAAGAAAATATTAAAGATGATGTGGATGTTGTTGTTCCTTATATAGATGGGCTGAAAGATGGGGATGTCGTTGAAGCAACAATTACTGGTAAGCAATCAGGTGAGGCAGATAAAACAGCGAAGTCTCAAATGGTTGTTGTGAAAGAAGAGACAGACGGCTATGAAGACTGGGAAGTGCAGCCGGCAGTATTCAAGAATACATTTTCTGCTGCGGAAACAATCATTTCAGGTTTTATTCCCATCCAAAACCATGCTGGAGAACGTACGTATGACTATGAATTGTATGTCAATGACACATTGGTAGATTCAGAAAAAGATATTGAAGCCGTATTGAAGTCTTATCCGTTTGAAGCAGAAGTAGATGAATTGGCTCCAAATGATGTAGTGAAGGTTGTAGTCATTGGGCATCAAGATAAAAAAGCAGATAAAGTAGTTGAAACAACCCAAGTGGTCAACGACAAAACCGATTGGAATGACTGGAAGATCACTACACCTACATTAAATGAAGTAACCGATGCGGATCACGCGTTAACAGGAAATACGGGTAGCCAAAGCACAGAGTTTGGACGCACGTATGCCATTGAAGCGTTTGTGAATCAAAAATCAGTAGGCACTATTGATGTGGAAGCAGACAAAGAATTCAAATTTGATTTGCCGCAAGACGTGAAGCTGGCCGAAAATGACGAAGTAGCTATAAAAGTTATAGGTTCTCAAGCAGGTCGAGAAGACAAATACAGTGAGGAAGCAAAACGTACTGTAACTGAAGCTTCAAATTACACAGGCTGGAAAATCAATCAGCCAACGCTAAATAGTGTGAAAAGTACAGATGAAGAATTAACTGGCTCAATTGGCAGCCAAGACACAGAATTCGGACGTACCTACGAGCTAGAAGCTTTTGTCAACGAAGAATCAATTGGGAAAATTGATGCTGAAGCTGGAAAAGAGTTCAAATTTACGCTACCAAAAGAAGTGAAATTAGCTGATGGTGATGAAGTAGCTGTTCAAGTAATCGGTTACCAAGCGGACAAAAAAGATAAGACCAGTGAAAAAGTGACTGTGAAGGTTGAAGACACATCAGATTATGATGAATGGGTCGTTGAAGAAGCAAGTCTTAATGAACTATTCGAACATGATGCGACGATTTCAGGCCATATCCCTCAAGAAGATAGCAATTTTGACCGGAATTACGACCTAGTTGTCCGCATAAACGGTGAAGAAATAACTTCTACAGCGGTTATTTCTGATACAGATTACAAAGCAACGCTACCTAAATCCATTGATTTAAAAGAAAATGATGAAGTTTCTGTTCAAGTAATCGGTCACCAACCAGATAAAGAAGACAAAGCTAGTGAAGAAACTAAAATGACTGTTGCCAAAAAATCTTATCCGACCACATCAAAATTTGAGATTGGCTACTGGGAGAACTTTGGCCTAGTGTATGAAGGTAAGATCGAGAATGAAGGATGGGACCTATCAGATGCCGCACGTGTTACCAAGACAGCTAATCTAATTGATGCAGAAACGAAACAAGTTGCAGCCAAACTAGACGTGGCAAATACAGACTGGTATCAAGAAGGACGTTTCAATGGCTATCAAATCATTGCCAGCAATGATGTATTAGGAGCACTAGATGAAGGAACATACACGATTCAAATGACTGTTGCCATTGATGGAGAAGTTGTTGAGGAAACAGAGCTAGATTTGACTCAAATGATCTCACGTATGGGACCAATCCATGACAATTATGCTGATTTAGAAAAAGTAGTTGTTAAGAGCAACACTGTTCAACCAAAGGTTATCGGCAATCGACCTGGAATTTCTATTACTAAAAATTCAACTGACTCGATCAAGCTAGTGAACAAATACTGGAATAAAGAAAATCAACTAGTTTTTGAAGGCTATCTTGATAGCGAAACAGCTCGTTCTGGCTCAAGTAAAAATTTAGTCGTTACTAACAAAGATGGCGAAGTCGTGTATGAAAAAGCAAGTTTGACATCTGCACCAAGTTCATGGGGGCTGCCAACAGGGATTTCAGATGAAGAATCCTTCCAAGCGATTATTCCAGAAGAATTTTCGGATCAAGCAGCGTTCACCTTTGCTTTGGTGGTAAATGATGACAATGGACAGGAACTTTTTAACGGCACATTTGGCTAGTCTCACAGAGTACGAAAGAAGGAAAAAGAATGTTTACATTACCACCCATGCTGTTTATCATTGCGAAATGGATCTGTTTCGTTTTAGTAGTGATTGTTTTTGCCAATTTAATTTACTTTACTTGTCTCTCTCTTTTTGGGTTAATTAAACCCAAAAGAGAGTACAAGCTTGTTGCAGATAAGAAAAAATTCGTTTTTGTTGTTCCTGCTCATAATGAAGAAGAGGTTATTGAAGCCACGATCGAAAGCTTATTGAACCAAAATTATCGTAAGGATCTATATGATATTGTTGTTATTGCCGATAATTGCACGGATAATACGCTAGACATCATTCAAAGCTTTAATCAAGAAAACGTTGTTGCCTTTGAAAATACTTCGCTGCCGGATGAACCCAGAGGTAAACCCCATGCGATTGCCAAATATATTGCTACTGATCATTGGAAAAGCTACGATTATGTTGCCTTTATTGATGCCGACAATATTGTAGAATCGAATTATTTGAGAGAAATGAATGCTCAGCTGATTGCACATCCAGAATTTACCGCTGTCCAAGGATATTTAGGGATGAAGAATGTCTCCACATCCATAACAGCCACAGGCTATGCAGCGGTCTATTTTATTACGAATCGAGCAGTTCAATATGCGAATTACCGTCTAGGTTGGAATGCGGCGATTGGAGGAACTGGCTTCGTGCTGGATACAGTCTATCTGGCAGAGCGAGGCTGGAATCCTAGAAGCTACACTGAAGACTTTGAGCTTCAGGTCGAGCTTTCGATGGCAGGAAAGAAGAGTGGCTGGAACCATTTCGCAGTTGTGCATGATGAAAAACCGAACTCTTTTATTGCCAGTCATAATCAGCGCACGCGCTGGGCGCAAGGACATTGGTTTGTTGCTATTACTACTACAATGAAACAAATTACGACATTGTTTAAAGCAAAATCACTGCAGGAATTCCTTAGTAAAGTAGAAACATTATTCTATTCCTATTCAATGGTCAGACCAATTGCTTATTTGTGTATTCTATTGCTAATGCTGATAGATCATCGACTAGCTAACTATCTTCCGCATACCTTTTCGTTACTTATGTTTTGGTTGTCCATCGAATGTTTGAACTTTTTTGTTATTCCAATAGTCTATTTTTCACAAGAAGCAGCCCCGTATTTCGATAAAAAGGAAGGGGTTATTGCTAAGCTATTATTTTATGTGCGCTTAACAATTGGTTTTGTCTGGAACTCTTTGACCTATATGATTGCCCAAGTGATCGGCTTTTTCACCTGGTTTAAACCGCAAAATAACTGGAAGAAAACTGTTCACAATGCTACTTTTGATAGATAGGAGCCTTTGATAAATGAAAAATAAAAAATTAGTGAATGCTTTGTTTCTCTCAAGTATGATTGTTTTTTTGACGTTTTTCTTTCTGACAACAATAAATTAGAAATGAACTGTATAGGACTACAAACAGGAATCTTCTCGCTTATAATAAGTGAGAAGATTCCTATTCTTTTATTAGCGGGAAAAGGAATAGTTTGTATGCCAATTTGGTTGCTAATTGATACAATCTTTTTGTATAGTTTAATTAAACAGAAAATGTAAGCCCTTACTTTTTCGGTGAGAAATGGAGGAGTGATAAAAAATGAGAGAAATTAGAGAGATAAAAATCGTTGAAATGGATCAATATTGTGAGATAGCTTTTCATTCTTACCCTAGTTATAAGGACTTTTCTGATGAAGGGAAGAAAGATTTTATTCGTGAAATGCTTTTTATGAGAAAGCACGATCCAGATATTCAATTTTGGGGGATGTTTGAGGGAAAGAAATTAATTGCTCAAATGCGGCTGCTGACCTTTAAAATGAATTTTCTGAATAAGACTATTCAAGTAGGCGGCTTAGGATCGTTAGCTGTTCATTTAATGTATAAAAGACAGGGGATTGCCCGCGAAATGATCGATTTTTGTGAAGAGTATTTCTTGGATCAAAAAATTCCTTTAGTTACTTTACTCCCTTTTTCGCCTCCTTTTTATTACAACAAAGGCTATGGCTATGGTACTAAAATGAATAGATATATTGTACCGACCAGTGTCTTGCCTAAATATGCAGGTGAAAATACGTGTGATTTTGCCACAAAGAAAGAGATATCTAAATTAAAAAAAGCGCATTCAGAAATGCTGCATCAAACACATGGAATGGCGGAAAAGATGGCTTATGAATGGGAGAATAATTTTGCGGATCCAGAAAATCTGTTTATTAAAAGTGTTGATCAACAAGGTGAGACGGATGGGTACGCCATTTTCAAGTTCAAGAGTACCGATGCCGACAATTATACTAAAATTCAAATTTTAGTGAGGGAATTGGTTTATACAAACCGGGAAGTACTGTCTAAATTAATCGGCTTCTTTGCAAACCAAAGCGATCAAGCACAAACGATTGAGATAAAAACCTATGAAGAAGATTTTCACTATTTGTTCTCTAATCCCTTAAGCTGCTCAGAAAATGCTACGGAGTATGGCTATTTTGAAACAAATACGCAATATATCGGGAACATGTATAAAATAATTGACCTGCCTCTTATGCTGAAGCATGTAACGCACAGAAGATATAACAACCAGAGTGTTTGCTTCACATTGACACTACAAGAAGGTTCTAGTGAACAGGTGTATAACATCGTGATAAAAGAAGGCGATATAGAAATAAAACGAACGAAGGAACCTTTTGTTTTAAGTGTTGCGCTAACGCTGTCAGATTTCAGTTCAATTTTTGTTGGAGCGACGACATTTGGAAAAATTTACGCTGCGGGACGACTAGAGTGCTCTGATCCGAATAGAATAAAAAGCCTAGATGATGCCTTTTCTGTAGAACGAGGACCAGTTTGTTGGAGTGATTATTAAAAATTTTCAACCACCGAAAAAAGGTGAAGCCGTGAACAAAGAGAGGGTGAAAATTGTTCTTGATCGAGGTTCTAATTGTGTCAGAGGTCACAGTTCAGTCTTTTGACAAATAGAAGTCATTTTTTTATTCTATAGCCAGTGGAGGAGCTCCCGCTAATTGAATAAAACGAAATTACCAGGTGTATGGATGTACTGAAATAAAAAGCAGATAGCAGTTGAATATATGCAATCCATTAGGAGGTATTTTAATGACAAAAAGAATCTCACTTGAACAAGCCGCAATAGAATTTAGTGAAGCAAATGCACCTCACCCGCGAATTTATGAGTTGCCACCCGAGGAAGGGCGTGCATTATTAGAAGAAGTTCAAGAATCACCAGTAGAAAAACAGCCCGTTACGACTGAAGACGAAACATTGAATACCGGCAAATGGGGCGAGATCAATGTCCGTTTCATTCGACCAGAAGGCACGACGGAAAAATTGCCGGTGATCTTTTATATACATGGTGCTGGTTGGGTATTCGGCAGCGCGAAAACTCATGATAAGCTAGTACGAGAACTCGCAGTACGAACAAATTCTGTTGTCGTATTTCCTGAATACAGCCGCTCTCCAGAAGCAAAATATCCAACAGCTATTGAGCAAAACTATGCGATATTGCAGCAGCTGCCAGAGCTTGCCAAACAGAAAAATTTTGATGTGGATCACTTAACAGTGGCAGGCGACTCGGTCGGTGGGAATATGTCTATCGTAATGACGATCCTGACAAAGCAGCGCGGCGGTATTCCAATCAAGCAGCAGGTTCTTTATTATCCAGTAACGGATGCGAATTTTGATACAGATTCCTACAATGAATTTCAAGAGGATTATTTCTTGACCAAAGAAGGGATGCAATGGTTCTGGGATCAATACACGACAGATGAAAATCAGCGTAAGGAAATCACAGCCTCACCATTAAGGGCCTCTATCGAAGAGTTAAAAGGACTGCCAGCAGCTATGATTTTAAACGGCGAAGCTGATGTCCTACGCGATGAAGGCGAGGCCTATGCACGCAAGCTTCGTGAAGCAGGGGTTGAAGTCACTCAAGTTCGTTTCCAAGGGATGATCCATGATTTCGTCATGGTCAACTCACTCGATCAAACAAACGCTGCTCGTGCCGCGATGACCCTATCAACGGAGTGGATTAAGGAACGGAATAAATAAGTTTGAAATTAGATTTTTACTTGTAGAAGCCTTGCCAGTTCTAGAGCATCAAATAGTGAAGGCTTGTGTATGAAGCGAATTGATTGTTCAGTGCGATATTATGAAAAGTGAGGCTCTATTCAGTCTTAACTGGTGGAAGAAAAGTTCTCCTATAGCTGGACTGATGGGTGATAAATAAATTTAGGCAATACCAAGATACTTTGAGTGGTGTTTTGGTATTGCCTTTTTTGCATTTGCGAAGATAAAAGGAATGGTTTGTATAAATAATAGCTCGATGATCCTGAACAGATGCTTTCTCTTTTTATAAATAGAACTGGCTGTGCTTTAAAAACTAAGTATTTAAAAGTTTTCAGTTTTTCTCTCAATATTAGGATGGTAGATAATTTTCTATTGACAGAGCTCTCTCGAGTTGTATCCTTATACAAAAGGTGGTGTTCCAATTGTTAGATAATCCAATGCAATATGTGTTCAATTATGAGTTTAGAGATGTTACGGTTAAGGACTTGGTCAAGTCTAAAAAACTTGAAGCAAGTGAGGTATACGCAGATGAATTAAGCTTGGATAATATAATCAAAAGTGCAACTGTTATGGATGTAGAAGATATTGTTCCTTGGTTGCATGAAGGAGATGTTGTTTTTATTAGTAGATTCATGAAAAATTGCTTTACTAATATTTTTATTCAGCGAATTCTACTAAAAAAAGTATCGTGTGTTATAACACAAAAGAAGTTCAAAAAATATGTGACAGATGAGCAGTTTGAGTTATTGAAGAAGAACAATCTACCGATTATTTTTGTCTCAGATTCTTCATCTTGGAGTGATTTGATTGTTGCGATACAGAACTTGATTATTCAAAACCAGACCCATTATTTAGTTGAGAATCAAGAGTTTCAAAATTCCATTATAAATTATTTATCGAGTAGTAGTTCTCAAAATAGTTTATGTGATATTGTGCACAGTTTAACTGGAATAACTATCGCAATCACGAATCGTAATCTTCAGCTAGTGGATTACTCAAAAGATAATGATTGGGAATCGGACTTAGCTGGATTAACAAAAAAAGAGTTAGTCGAAAAAAAAGCAATCGGAGAAAATTTTAATGAATTGCCAATATTCGGGTTTCACTATTCAAGAGAAAGCCAAGCAGAAACACCTGATTATTTTGTTATTCCTGATCGTTTATCAAGATATGGTGCATGTTTTTATATCATCGTTAAGCACAAAGAAGAGACTTTATATTTATCTCCTCAGATTATAGGTCGAATAGAAACAGTGGAGTCAATTTACTCATTGAAGCATAGTATTATCTCAGATTTGAGAAAGTCCAATTATTATTTTAAGACGGTAGTTTTTGAAGACTTATTAGAAATGGAAGAGAGAGATGAAAAGAAACGCCATCATATCAGTTTGAATTTGAAACAAGACTTGAAAGAATATTATCACTTAATAATAATAAAAAATGCCAAAGACAATACGATTTGCAAAAATGTTGATTTATTAACAGGCTTTATTGATTATATTAAGCACAAGGGGTTTGCCGATGATGAGCTTCTACTGTTTGTTTATAAAGAGCATTGGATCATTTTGATTGATGATTCCATCCATTCTATTAAGAAGACCGGTGATACAATTTATGAGTTACTGGTTACATATTTTGAGAATGATGGATTTGTTATAGGAATCAGCAATCTACACCATTATTGGGAGTTAAAACAGGCGTTTAATGAAGCCTCATTTGCTGTTGATTATTTGGTCCATAATAGTAATTCCCAATCAACATTGCTATACAATGAGTTAGGAATAATTAAGCTTTTTACAGACCAGAATAGTCAAATCAATAGTGTTTATACTAATGAAATGTATCGAACTTTTTTGAAGCCTGTTTTAGAGTATGATAAGGAGCAGCAAACGGCATTATATGAAACCTTGGTCACATTTTTTTCCAATGACTTGTCTTTCGTAAAGACGAGTGCAACTCTGTTTATCCATGTGAATACCTTAAGGGCTCGAATAAAAACAATCGAAAAAATTTTGAATGTAGATACAAATCGAATTGATAGCCTAATGAATATACGGTTGGCAGTTCTATTGTATCAGTTTGGGTATTTTGAAAAAATAGAATAGTCATTGAAACAGGCCTTACATAAATTGTAAGGTCTTTTTTGATTTTTACTAGGCAAGTCTCCTTTGTTTGTTCATACAATTGTAAGCCTTTTCTTTTGTGTATTTAGCTAATTCATTTTTAGAGTAGATTCTTCTAAACTTAAATTGTTCATAATTATTGTTTTGTAGAACATTTGATAAAACAGCTAGGAGTGCGCAACCAAAATTAGCTTCGAAAGGGAGTATGTATAGAAGTACTTGAAAATAAGTAAGAACATTATAGAAGGGAGTGTCTAGTAGTATGGTTGACGATACAACAAAAAGTAAAAAGAAAATGAAGGGACTCAATTCCTTTGTTGTCATGTTTGTTGTAATGGTCTTTATAACGCTTTTAACATGGGTAATCCCAGGCGGGGAATACCAATTGGACAAAGCAGGCAACGCAATAGCAGGAACTTATTCTGCTTTGCCTTCAAATAAACAAGGGCTGTGGGATATTATTGTAGCCCCGATTATTGGAATGGTCGGTAATAGTGCAGTTAGTGGAGCAGTCGCCATTTCATTATACGTTATGCTTTTCGGAAGTTTTCTAGAAATGATGGATGAAACAGGAGTTATTGGGTTAGTTTTGAAGTCTGTTTCAAAGCGATTTGAAAAGCATCCTTATGTGCTTATTACCGTCTTAACATTCATTATGGCTTTTTTAGGAACAACCCAAGGTTCCTATGAAGAAGGATATGTTTACGTCTCATTGTTCCTTCCAATTTTTTTAGCACTTGGAATGGACTCTATTACTGTATTAATGATTACCGTTTTTGGGACGCAAATTGGGTGTGCGTCTTCTGTGATAAACCCTTTCTCAACCGGGATAGCGTCAGATATTGCGGGAATCTCATTTGGTAGTGGGATAATGGAAAGACTGTTGATTTTTTTCGTATTAACCGCTTTTGTTTCATTTATAATTTGCCTTTATGCGAAAAGTGTCAAAGCTCATCCAGAGCGTTCTATCCAATTTTTTAGGCGCGATGACGATTTACTTGAGTTTGGTGGAGGATCAGAAAATTCTGACAATGATCAGTCAATGAGTGGAAAGGAAAAGTCCTTAGTAGCGGTATTCATTAGCACCTTTGTCATCATGGTTTTAGCGTTATTTCCATGGACATCTATAAATGAGAATTTCACACTTTTTCAAGATATCGCAGAATGGATTAATACCACACCTATTATTAACACGATCATCGGCAGTGATGTCGTTGCATTTGGAGATTGGTACTTTGTAGAATTATGCGGCTTAATGCTCATTATGAGTATTATTTCAGGGAAGGTCGCTGGATTTTCAATTGATAAAATAATCAAGATTATTATGAAAGGTGCTGGAGCATTAATTTCAACAGCATTGATGGTTCCTATGGCAAGAGGCATACAAGTATTAATGACGCAAGGAAATATTACGGCAACAATTTTGAATGCTACAGAAAAAAGCATCGGCTCATTACCATTAATCATTTTCGTCATTTTTGCCTTTGTCATTTATCTAGTGTTTGCTTGTTTTCTTCCTAGTTCAACTGGACTTGCTGGAGCGACTATAGCAGTCATGGTTCCGTTAGGGAGTTTTGTAGGCGTTGAGCCTTTCATTATGATCATTATTTATAATTTTGCTTTAGGGATAGCGAAGATGTTTACGCCAACCTCGATTATTGTTATGACCTGTACGCAATATGCAAAGATAGACTATTTGTCTTGGGTTAGAGGTGTTTGGAAACAATTAGCCATGATTTTTGCAGTTTGTTTAGCGATTGTTTTACTTCTAGTCATCGTTACCTAAGTAATTAACTAAAGGAATATATCAATTTAAGTCAATGAACATTCATATTAAAAAATGAGTTAAACGGAGGAGAAAAAATGACAGTATCAATTAAAGGAAGACACTTTTTAGCTTTGGAGGATTTTACTCCTGAGGAGATTCGCTATTTGCTTGATCTAGCATTACAATTGAAAGAAGAGAAACATGCAGGAAAAAATCAACAGGAATTTATCGGAAAAAACTTATTGATGCTTTTTGAAATGAATTCTACTCGAACACGATGTGCTTTCGAGACCTCTGGCTGTGATCTTGGAATGGGGACGACATTTCTGTCTAATTCACATTTTGGGGAAACAGAGACGATTAAAGATTCGATGAGAGTATTTAGCAGCATGTATGATACCATCGGTTATCGTGGAGCTAAACATAGTACTTTATTGGAAATGACAAAGCACAGTACGATTCCAATTATTAATGGGTATACCGATCACCAGCATCCTACACAAATGTTGGCCGATGCGATGACTTTAGATGAAATATGGGGACGTGAAGGATACAAAGGAAAGACATTATGCTTTATTGGTAGAGGTGGAGCCGTTAATTCCTTTTCTTACGGTGTGATTTGCGCGATGCTAGGGATGAATTTCACTTATATCACTTCTTATATGGATTTAGAGGAAGCAATGGACGGCTTAACTCAGGCGCAACGTGACCTTTTCCATCAATTTGTACCAGAAGGAGAAGTATCACCTAACTGGAACACTAAAATGGATCCTAAAAAGCGCAAAATTGTGGAAGATTTATTTGCTAAGTATAGCCCAGATTGCAAATTTATTGAAACCGATAACATTGATGCAATTAAAGGTGTCGACATTATTACGACGGAAAATTGGGGGTTCTTTACCGATCCAGTTGAAACATGGTTACCTGGAATTATTCGTTTCCGACCTTATCAAGTTAATCGTGAGCTTATGGAGCGCACAGAAAATCCGAACTGTATTGCTCTTCACATGCTTCCAGCAACTCATAATATGGATCATGCCTCTGGTCAAAGGTTGCTTACTGCGGTAGATGACAAAGATTTACAAGAGTTTCTGAAGAAAGGAATGGAAGTAACGGACGAGGTCTTTGAAGAAAATGCGGCGCATATTTTTAGAGAGGCTGAAAATAGATTGCATACTATTAAAGCAGTTATTCGTGCTGTTCAATAATTTTTTATCCAAAACAAGGAGGAAGTTATGAATAATTTAGAGTATAAAGAACTAGATTATAAGGATTTTAGATTTCCGGGTGAGTTTGAACCCCAGGAAGCAGTAATCCTAGGCTGGCCAGAAATGGCTGAATGTGTTAAAGGGTACAGTCTTCATCAGGCTTTTGCACAATTAATTAAAATTATTGTTGAACAAGCTAATGATGTAACCGTTTATGTAAACTGTCCAAAAGAAGAGATGGTAACTAGTTGTAAAAAAGCTCTTGCTGAAGAAAAAGTAGACATCGAAAAAGTAAAAATTACTACGTATCCTGATGGCAGTAATTGGACAAGAGATTATGGACCAGACATGATGGTGGACGATAGAGGAAATAAGATTTTAGCTAATCCACGCTTCAATATGTATGGGCAAAGTACAATTGACAGCACTACTTCACAACTTTGTGCAAGATTTGCTCCTCATTTAGCATTAGAAATGGGGTATAGAGATTTTGTTAATTCAACATTGATTACTGAAGGCGGCGACAAAGAGTTCAATGGTAATGGTGTCCTGATGACACTAAGAGATACGGAGGTAACTAAGCGCAATCCGCATATGTCTACAGAAGAAGTGGAAAAAGAGTTAAAACGATTGTTCAATGTCAAGAAAGTTATATGGTTTGAAAAAGGTGTTTTTGATGATGAACTAACCACTTCAGGTGTTTTGGACTATGTAGATGGTGAGCCCGTTTACCGCTCTTCTTCTGCGAATGGGCATATTGACGAGTTCTGCCGATTTGTTGATACGAATACGATTATATTAGCCGAAGTTACAGATGAGGAAGCAGCAACAATGAACTCACATAGGATCACGAAAGAACGTCTAGACGCGGCGTATGAAATCCTAAATAATTCTACAGATGCTGCTGGGCAGCCATTCAAAATTTTGAGAATGCCCATCCCTGAGCCATTTTATGTTCATACAAAGAAAGGTGATTGGATTAATGACACTTGGACTTGTCGCTACAGCGAAGGCGGCGACTATTTAGATGATGGAACACCGATGCCTCACGGAGATATGGTTATGCAGCCGGCCTTAAGCTATTGCAACTTTTTAATCTTAAACAATATTGTAATTGCTCAATCCTATTGGGAGGAAGGTCGACCAGAAAGCATTAAGGAACTGGATAAACAAGCATTAGCGGTTTTACAAGAGGCCTTTCCTGATCGGAAAATCGTACCATTCGTTAGTACAGCATTAAACATTCGCGGTGGCGGCGTTCATTGTGCAACAAAGAACATACCAATCTCAGCCAAATAATTGATAAAAGCTAATATCTCAGCACAGAATCGACTGTGTTGAGATATTCATGATTAAGGAGTCCTATATATGACGAAACCTAAAATTGTAATTGCGTTAGGCGGGAATGCCCTGCAATCAAAAGAGAGTGAGGCAACTGCAGAAGCACAACTAGAAATTGTACGAGAAACTTGTGAGCATATAGCTGAAATTAGCGGCCGCGGATATGAAATGACTATTGTACACGGGAATGGACCTCAAGTTGGACGAATCATCTTAGCCAGTGAGACGGCCAAAGATGAAGTACCTCCGATGCCTTTTGATGTATGTAGTGCAATGTCACAAGGCTATATTGGGTATCATCTTCAACAAGCGCTGAAATATGCACTTAATAAACGGAATCGGAATGTTCCAGTAGTAACAGTCGCAACACAAATGATTGTAGAGCCAAATGATCCAGCGTTTCAAACACCGAATAAACCAATTGGACCATTTTATTCTAAAGAGGAAGCGACATTACTTGAAAAAGAAAAAGGGTATGATTTGAAGGAAGATGCTGGACGTGGGTGGCGTCGTGTCGTTGCTTCACCTTTGCCAAGAAAAATTGTTGAGATTGATGCAGTAAAAATGCTGTGGAACAATGCAATTGTGATTACCTGTGGCGGCGGCGGAATCCCAGTAATTGAAAAGTCAGATGGACTATTAGAAGGAGTCCCAGCTGTGATTGATAAAGATTACGCAGCTGAACTTTTAGCTGAACAAGTTGAGGCGGATTTTTTACTCATTCTTACAGAAGTAGAAAAAGTGGCAATTAATTTTAATAAGCCTAATCAAAAAAACTTAAGCAGCATGAGTCTCACAGAAGCAACCAAATATGTGGAAGAAGGCCATTTTGCAGCAGGTAGTATGTTGCCAAAAGTTCAAGCAGCAATGAAATTTGTTAGAAGTAATCCGTCAAAAAAGGCAATTATTACTTCGTTGGACAAAGTAATAGAAGCTTTAGATGGTAAAACTGGAACACATATTACATTTGCTTAGATAGTCAAATTGCTTCAAGGCTACTTATTAATCGACTTCACATAGAAATTTTACGATGAACCTGAAGGAAAATTCTGGAGAAAATGAAGAAGTTGCATGAACTGAAAAAAATTATCCCAAAAAAAGATAGGTGAATAGACGATAACACGACTTTTATGTTTTGAAGCGAATGAAGAACGAAAAGTGTTTGTTAATGAATGGGTGAAAAAAACTGGTGTTCAAGTAGATACTGTTCCTTACAAACTCACTTTGGAAACTGTAGATATGGTTCGAGGATATGATGGTGTTTCCATATCAGAAGCTGGGAAATTCGATTCTTCCATTTTTCCTCAACTAAGTAAATATGGAATTAAACACTTAGCGCAGAGAACATCTGGTTTTGAAGGGTTTGACTTGGAAGCTGCCAAGCGCAGTGGAATTATTATTACAAACGTTTCTAGCTACTCACCAGAATCTATCGCGGAGTTCACGCTTATGCTCGCACTCCAGCTAGTAAGAAGATCAAAGGATTTGGATCAACGTGTTAAAAGGTTTGATTTCAATTGGAGTCCAGAGGTAAGAGGGAAGGTAATGAAGGAACAAACAGTTGCTATTATAGGCGTTGGACGAATTGGTTATGAAGTGGCAAAATTGTTCAAGGCTTTTGGTTCGACCATCAACGGTTATGCTACGCACCGCAATAAAAATGCGAATGATCTATTTGAATACAAAGATTCAATTGAAGAAGCAATCCATAACGCAGATATAATAACTCTTCATATACCTGGAAAGGAAAAGAACCATCATTTATTTGATAAAAAAATGTTCAATAAGTTTAAACCAGGGGCTTGCTTGATTAATACTTCTCGTGGTTCATTAGTTAATACATCGGATCTAATTGAAGCATTAGATAGTGGGAGAGTTTCAGCAGCAGCTTTAGATGTCTATGAAAATGAAGCGGAATACATTCCTGGTAAACATGAAGAAATTTCAGATACTGTTTTCAAAGAATTACTAAACCATCCGAAAGTTACTTTTTATCCCCACTGCGCCTACTATACTGATGTTTCCATGCGAAATATGGTCCATTATGCGTTGGATTCGATTATAGAGGTTATTGAGACTGGCGATAGCTTTTCAAGAGTCAACTAGTCTATGATTTTAATAAAATTGACAAAATTAGTAAAGTAGTTGAATAGACAAGGCAGTAAAAAACATTAATAGAAATCTGTGACCCATTAAAACTATTAGATTTGAAACAGAGCTGATTTAGAAAGGAAATCTTCTAAATCAGCTCTGTTTTGCTGTTTTCTGTTCTAAATATTTCTCTACCCATGACAAATTTTTCCACACCGATTGTTCGTAGCCGTTGCGCTCTTTCCATAGTAATATCGCCGTCCACCCAAAGCTCCTGTTTTGGAAATGATTGTCTGGTTTTGCTAATTTTTTCACTCATTTCTTCAATAAACATTTGACCTTGTCCATCGGGTTCACTGGTCATCAATAAAAGCATGGAGGTTCTTTTAATCAGGTAGGCATATTCTATTAAAGAAGTAGTTGGTAAAAAGGCTAGACCAACCTTGATATTGTTTTGCTGACAGTAAAAAATCAGTTCAGCGAGATTTTGGCAGGATTCGGCATGAATAAAAACAGTGCAAGGTAAGTAGTCAACAAGCAGTTTCACGTATTTTTCTGGTTGAGTCACCATTAGATGGATATTAAAGGACATTGTAGTTAAATAACGTAGTTCCTGAATAGTTGCAAGACCAAAAGTAATGTTATTAACAAAATTGCCATCCTCAATGTCTAAATGAATTTCTTGAAAACCATTCGCTTCTACTTTTAATAATTCTTTTGCTAAATAGAGTTGTTTCGCAGAAGCTAAGGATGGTATAATCCTGTTCCTCATCATTACAGTTCCCCCTTTCTCTTCCTACTACCTATGATAATAATTCAAGAAATATTTTTCAGTAGTCAATTTTTAGAGAAGATTTTCAAATTTCTGCTCATTGTACGATCCACACAGCTAAATTATGCTAGTAGTGTAATAAATAACCGAAAGGAGGTAAATCAATGAAAGCGAATCAGCGTTTATTAGAACTGATCTATTTTTTCGAAACGACTCCCAAAACGTCGATCAAAGATATTGAGTCCCAGTTAAATATTCCAGAAAGTGCCGTGCGTTATGAAATTGATAATCTGAACTATTATCTTAGAATGATGGAACTACCAGAAATTCAAAAGGAAAATAATGGTCAGCTTATTTCAACTGTAGTGAATTTTGAACCTGTAAATCAATTATTAGAAGAAATCTATAGGCCTGATTCGAAAAAAAGACGAGATTATTTAACGTTCAAGTTAGTACTCGCAGGAAAAATCAATATTCAAAAGGAATCGATATTTCTAGATGTAACTAGAAATACAGTCAAATCAGATTTAAGGAGTGTCATTCAAGTTCTCGAACGTGAACAAATATACGTAAAAGAACGGAAAATCATTGCTGGAAACGAATTGGAGATGCGCCGCTTTATTTTGAACCGTTATCGAGAAAATTATTTGGTTCTCTTCTCTGAAAAGGAGAAACGACTGATCTCTAATCCCATTGAACGAAGAATTCTTGAGGATCTTGAAGATATTGATTTTGGAAAAATGGCGGCTCAAATAAAAGAGTTAGCAAAAAACTATCCATTCACTAACTTTTATGAAACATTTTTGCTAAATGTACTAGTGACCATTCATCGTAATCATTATGGTCATTCAATTCAAGAAGTTCAAAACGTCTCTCAAATTCAAGCACTTGGGGAATATATAGCTATCAGGAAACTCATGCAGAGTATCGGAGGGAGGTATAACTTTTCTGAAAGAGAGATCGCCTATTTGACGGAAATTTTAGTCAGTTATAGTGAAGAGTCAATCAATCAGAGTTACCAGAAGAATCTTTTGTCTTTCAAATTATTTGTTTCCAAACTAGTGACTAGTGTTGGTAAGGAGCTTGGGATGGAATTAACAGAAGATCCTATTCTAATGGAAGGGCTTTATCAACACGTTAAAAGCACGATTTATCGAAAGAACAACTCCTATGAGATGGATAGTGAGATTTATCAACAAGCTATTGGGAACTATCAAAGCTTATTTTCGCTTTTAGAAAAAAATATTGAGTTTTATCAGAATGAACTTAATGTTCACTTTACAAAAGAAGACATTGCTTTGTTTGTGATTCATTTCTTAGGAGGGATAAGAAGATTTCAAGAAACACATCAGCCTAATTTAAGAGTTTTACTCGTATGTCATTCAGGCTATGGAACATCAGTCCTTTTAAAAAATCTGATCGAAAAAAATTATAACGTTGAGGTGGTTGGAACTTCTTCCATCTATCAAATCAATGATTACCTTTCTCAAAACATTGATTTGATCGTGAGTACTTTATATTTTTCCTTTGAAATTAAAAAAACAGTAGAAGTTCCCATTCTGTTTATTTCGCCGTTCTTAACCTTTAATGATGATCAGAAGTTAAAAGAATTTGGAATTACTAGAAAACGGGAAAAAAATAAAATTTCTGTAAATAAATTATTGAAAGTGCTAGAGCGTCATACCACTATTTCTAATTCCTTAAGTTTGAAAAAGGACTTATTAGCTGCTTTTCCAGAGAATCTACAAGAGGAGCGAAAAGAATCTAGTCTGTTTGATGGCCTCAAAGATGAAGACATTACTTTCGTTCAAGAAATAGAGGATTGGCAAACGGGATTGTCCATGTGCAGCCAATCGCTGGAACAAAACCAAGTTGTGAAAAAGAGTTATTTGGAGGGAATATCACAATCCGTTAATTTATATGGTGCCCATTTTGTTATTCGGAATCAAATTGCGATTCCTCACGGCAGTGAGAAAAGTGGAGTTTTAAAATCAGGTATCCATATTCTTTATGTGAAAAATCCAGTTATTTTTCCAAATGAATTACCAGTAAGACTGATATTCTTTATTGCTTCGAAAGAAAAAGAGCTATTAATAAATACAGTGATGACTATCAATGCTATTTCTCATGATAAAAAGTTTTATCAAAAATTAGACCACGCAATTGAAAAAGCAGAATCCTTATCTGATTTCTTCAAAGAGTGGCTCGATGGAGTGTGATAAGATGCTTAACCAAGATTTTGTTTATTTTGACGAAGAATACAAATCAGCCCGGGATTTACTCTCACAAATTGCCAAGGATTTGTATAAAAAAGGCTACGTTAAAGAAACGTATGAACAGTCTATTATTTCTAGAGAAGAGAAGTACCCTACAGGTTTGAAGTTAGCAGGCTTGAATATCGCAATCTGTCATACAGAACCTAAAGATGCTGTTAAAAATACCTTGTTTTTAGTAAAACCAGCTCAGCCCGTATTTTTTAAGAATGCTGAGACATTAGAAATACTGCCGGTGGATTTGGTCATTGGTTTGGTATTCAGTGATGGGAAAATCCATTTAAAGAATCTTTCTTTTTTAGCTCAGTTATTTACCAATCAACAATTCATTCAGGAAATTAAGCAGGCGGCTTCAAAGAGAGAACTGATAACGACCTTTTCTCATTTTGCGCAGATAGGAGGAGAGCAATGGAGCGATTGAAGCAGTTGATTATGGAATTATCCGATTTACCAGGAAATGTTGGTTACGAAGATCAAGTCATTCAGTATTTGCTAGACAGTTTAGGCGAGGAAAAGCAGGTTTCTCTCGATATATTAGGAAACTTGACCGTTCACTTAACGCCAAAAAACATAGGAAAACAAAGAGTTATGCTTTTTGGACATATGGATGAGGTTGGCATGATGGTCAATCATATCGACAAAAATGGATTTATCTACTGTGAGAAACTGGGTTCATTGAATCCTACTTGCCTTGCAGGTTTAAAACTCGAGTTACATGGGGAGAAAGGATCAGTCAATGGGGTCGTGGGAGTAAAGTCTCATCATTTGGCAAAACAAAAAGAGGGAAAGATTCCAGAGAATGCTCGGGACTACTATTTGGATGTTGGGGCTTTAAGTAGGGACGAAGTATTAGATGCAGGGATTGACATAGGTTCTCCGGTCACTTTCAAGCCACAATTCTTGCAATTATATGGAAACTGCATCGCAAACAAGGCGATGGATGACCGTGCGTTGTTAGGAATTTTACTCTATTTGACTGAGAATTTAGCCATTGAGAAATTGGACGTAGACTTATATCTAGTATTTAGCGTTCAAGAGGAATTCAACACTCGCGGGATTATGCCGACTGTTAGAGAGATTCATCCAGATATTGTTATTGGTTTAGATGTTACTCCGGCAACTGACACACCGGATTTATCCGGATTATCTGAGATTAAGTTAGGAAAAGGTCCCGCATTAACTTTCATGAATCATCATAGCCGCGGCACATTAGCAGGCATTGTTCCGAATAAACGATTTTTGACCTATTTAGAAACTATGGGGGAAAGAGCTGGTATACCGATTCAGAGAGAAGTAGCCACAGGGATTTTGACTGAGACAGCTTATATCGCCATTGAAAATAATCAAACTGTTGTAGCGAATATTTCATTGCCTACTCGATATACACATTCGCCTGTTGAAGTTATCCATTTGGAAGATGCACTAGGAATTTATCAATTGTTGGCAGAATTTCTACTTTCTTTAGATGGCACTCAAAAGTTTGGAAAAAATAGTGATTTTGAAAGGAATGATAATAAATGAAAAAAGTGATTGTAGCCTGTGGAACTGGTATGGCGACTTCTTCCATGATCGCGGAGAAAGTCAGACAGGTTCTAGAGGACAACGAGGTGGAGTACACGCTTTCTCAAGCACAATTAAGTGAGTTAGACATGTACAAAGAAGCAGATTTATTTGTAACGGCGATGCGGATCGAAGAAGATTACGGAGTACCGATGGTTGTTGGCACGCCTTTCTTGGTAGGAATCGGGGAAGCTGAAGCAGCTGCGAAGATTATTGAAATTCTAAAAAATTGATTTGATAAGGAGGAAGATTGATGGAAGCAATACTCGATTATATTTTATCACTAGGCTCGACAGTATTTGTTCCAATTGTTCTGTTCATTATTGGTCTAATATTTGGTTTAGGTTTTTTCAAGTCTATCAAATCAGGGATTACTGTAGGTGTTGGATTTATTGGTTTCAATTTAGCAGTTGGACTTATTTCCAGTTTTTTGTCGCCAGCTGTCAATTTAATTGTGGAGCGATTTGGATTTAATCTAACGGTTATTGACTTAGGATCTGGTGCAGGTGCTGGCGTTGCTTTTTCAACAGTAGTCGGTGCGTTAATTATCCCAGCGGTTTTCATTTTAAACGTAATCCTTTTGGCTATTGGTGCCACTAAAACGATGAACATTGATATTTTCAATTATTCTCATTACGCCTTTACTGGAGCAGTCGTCCATACTGTGACAGGAAATTTGGTTTTAGGGATGGGAGTAGCCTTAGTGCAAGCCACATGGTCATTATTATCTGCCGATTACACAGCAAAAAGAGTCCAAAATGAGTTAGGAGTTGAAAGTATTTCAATTCCTCAGGGCTATGCAGCAAGCAGTGTTCCGTTATTCGTAATTCTAGATAAGATTTACAGTAAAATTCCTTTTCTCCAAAACTCAACTTTGGATATTAAAGGCTTACAGAAAAAAGTCGGATTTATGGGAGATCCAGTGATAATCGGTGGAATATTGGGTATCATTTTAAGTTTATTGTCTGGTTATGGCTTTAAAGATGGTGCGAACCTTGTAATGGGTGTCTGCGGAATTATGGTACTGTTTCCGAGAATGATCAAAATTATCGTGGAAGGTCTGATGCCTCTATCGGAAGCCGCAAAGGGATTTTTTGCAAAGCATTTCTCTGGAAAAGAAGTATACATCGGACTCGATTCCGCAGTTACCTTGGGACATCCTACTACTATGATTATTGGAACAATACTGATTCCTATTACGTTGATACTAGCAGCAATTTTACCAGGAAATCGTGTGTTGCCTTTAGCTGATTTAGCTTTTGCTGCGTTCTTTATCTGTATGGCGACTATTATCCATAAAGGAAATATCCTAAAAACCTTAATTAGTGGTGTCATTAATATGACAGGTATTTTATACATTGCAACATGGATTTCACCTTATTTTACAAAACTAGCGGAAAAAGGCGGCGTGTCAGAATCCGGTGATAAGGTCAGTGCCTTATGGGCAGGGAATGTCTTTGATTTTGTTATCGCAAACATTGGATTTTTGGGTTATCTTGGCTTGGCCATTTTAATTATAGCAACTTGTTTTATAACGATTTTTGTAAAAAGAAATGCTTTAAAAGATTAAACATCAGGAGGGAACAACATGACTTGGTTAAAAGAAAAATTAGGTACAGAAAAGGCAATTATTGCAATGTGTCATTTCGATGCGTTGCCGGGGGATCCTCATTTTAATGAGGAAGGTGGTATGGAAAGAGTGATTGAGCATGCCAAAGCTGATTTTTTAGCGCTTCAAGAAGGCGGCGTTGACGCAGTAATGTTTTCTAATGAGTTTTCTTTACCTTATTTAACAGATGTTCGGACAGAGACAGTAGCCGCAATGGCACGAATCATTGGAGAGCTGAAACCATTAATTAATATACCATTTGGAGTAAATGTTTTATGGGATGCTAAAAAATCGTTAGACTTAGCAAAAGCCGTGGATGCTGTTTTTGTAAGAGAGATTTTTACTGGGGTATATGGGTCAGATTTTGGCTTATGGAACACAAATGTCGGAGATACTGTTCGACATCAAAAACAAATTGGCGCTCAAAACGTGAAACTTCTTTTTAATATCGTTCCGGAGGCTGCTACTTATCTTGGTGATCGTGACATTACAAGTGTTGCCAAATCAACTGTTTTCAATAATCGTCCAGACGCACTTTGTGTCTCAGGTTTGACAGCTGGAACAGAGACAGACGCTAATACTCTAAAGGTTGTCAAAGATGTTGTTCCCAATACTGTTGTTTTCGCCAACACTGGTGTCAGACTGAACAATGTTGAAGAACAATTAAAGATCGCTGATGGTGCTGTTGTTGGTACTACGTTTAAGAAAGATGGCGTCTTCGAAAATCATGTTGATCAGGCACGTGTGAAGGAATTTATGGATAAGGTCAAAGCGTTTCGTGAGCAGTCCCATTCATGAGCAAACCAACTGTGATCCATCGTTATAAGTTTGTGATTGATTTTGATGGTACGATTTCAATTAATGATAGTACGACAATGCTGGCTGAAATGTATATTCCTGATCTACATCAGAAATATTTAAGGGAGATTCGAAATGGAAATATTTCTGTAAGGAAATATATAAAAGAACAATTAGAAGCAATTAGGATTACCAGAGAAGAGTACATTCGTACATTACGAAACGAGATGCAGATTGACTTGACCTTCAAAAATTTTCTGATAAAGAATTGGGATTTTATGATTGTAAGTGCGGGCACTCTACAAAATGTTTTTTACTCATTAGAAGCAAAAGGGATAGATATCTCACAAAAACAAATTATTTCAAATCATTTGACTTTCAATGGTGAAGAATTGAAAGTGGAGGCACCGCGCCAATATGATGATCAGGAAAATGGTATTAATAAGGCTGAAGTCATCAGGAACTATCAGCGACAAGGATATCAAGTTGTTTTTATAGGTGACAGTATTTCAGATTTTGAAGGTGCTAAAGTTTCGGATATTGTGTATGCCAAAAAGAGCCAGAAATTAGCGAAGTACCTCAAAGCACAAAATATTCCTTTTATTGAGTATCAAAATTTTGACGAAATTGTTCGTCATTTTCAACGATATTTAGTTGGTATGAAGTAAATGATAGTTCTATAAAATCCAAGCAGCTTCTTTGGATTTTGTAGGACTATCTTTTTTGGGGGAATCTGTATTGAAGACATGCTTTGTTTGACTATGGGATATAAATAGAAGATCGTCTTTAAATGATGAGAGTGCTTATGATTTCAGCCCACTAGTTCGCAGATGTTTTTGAATAGCTTTTTGTTGAATCATTACACAAATATTTCTCTCCTAGAGTTTATTTCTTCTTTAATAATTATAGTAAATAAAAAATAGCTACATTCTATATTGAAAACCCCTGTCACTTCAATTAGAATTTAATTATCATACGCTATTATGATAATTAAAAATGGAAAAGAGGGTACTCGTTTTGCTAGAATTTTTTAAACAGCTTTCGCTAATCAAGCGGATCGTCATAGGGATTATCGTTGGGGGAATATTAGGTGTTTTTCTTCCTCAATGGAGCTTTATTGCGATCCTAGGCAGTTTGTTTGTTGGCGCGTTAAAAGGGATTGCGCCACTATTGGTATTTGTGTTGATCATGTCTTCGGTATCGAAACATCAAGCGGAAACGCAAACGTTCATTAAGCCAATCATTTCTTTGTACTTATTTACCACTTTATTAGCAGCAACTGTTGCTGTATTGGCTAGTTATATTTTCCCGCTAACTATTTCGTTACAAGAGGTTTCGGGTTCTCAAGAAGCGCCCAAAGCTCTGATCGATGTATTGACGACTATTTTGAATAATATTGTTCAAAATCCGTTACAGGCAATGATTGATGGTAATTATTTAGGGGTTCTATTTTGGTCCGCTTTAATTGGTTTTGCACTACGTACACGGAAAAATTCGGTAAAAGAAGTCATTGACGAATTTTCTCAAGCAATTACTGGGGTAGTCCAGTTAGTTATTGCGATGGCACCATTTGGTATCGCGGGTCTTGTTTTTGATTCGGTCGCATCAACTGGTTTGTCCGGTTTAGCGCAATACGGCCGTCTTTTGCTTCTATTAGTAGGTACAATGTTGGTTGTAGATTTGATTATTTATCCTTTAGTCGCTTTTGTGATCATTAGACAAAATCCATATCCGCTCGTTTGGTTCTGCTTAAAAGAAAGTGCGATTCCAGCATTTTTCACTCGAAGCTCTGCAGCCAATATCCCAATCAATATGATGTTGGCTAAACGCTTAGGTTTAACAAAAGAATCGTATTCTATTTCGTTACCACTAGGTGCAACCATCAATATGGGGGGAGCAGCGATTACTATCTCTATAATGACCTTAGCGACTGTTCATACTTTAGGAATCGCTGTTCCTTTTAGTTTGACCTTAATGCTATGTGTATTGTCAGCCTTAGCTGCTTGTGGAGCTTCAGGAATTGCCGGCGGGTCGTTATTATTAATCCCATTAGCCTGCAGTCTCTTTGGAATTTCCAACGATATTGCTATGCAAGTTGTTGGTGTTGGCTTCATTATCGGGGTAGTTCAAGATTCTGTTGAGACAGCAGTGAACTCATCCAACGATTTATTTTTCACGGCTATTGGTGAATTTTCAGATCTGCGCAAACGTGGAGAAAAAATTAATCTAAAGGAACGCTTGGCAGAGAAATAAAGAACGTTGATTCAGTTCTCAAGAAATGAATGAAATAGGAGTGTACAGAAGATGTACACTCCTATTTTTTCTATAATAGAGAAAGTTATTCGCTTTTTTTATCTGGGCGCATAATTGGAAACAGCACAGAATCTCTTAGATTTTTGGTTCCAGTGATTACTTGAATTAATCGATCTATGCCCATACCCCAACCAGAAATCGGGGGCATACCGTGACGCATAGCAGTAAGGTAATCAGTATCCATTACCATGGCTTCTTGATCTCCCTCTTTATTTAATTTCGCCTGTTGCTCAAGTCTTCGTTCTTGTTCTGTAGGATCAACAAGTTCAGAGTAGCCGTTAATAATTTCAGCACCGTTAATAATTAATTGAAAACGGTCTGTAATTTGCGGATTTTCGTCATTTGCTCGAGCTAGTGGTGATAGCTCAATAGGATGCTCTGTTAAAAAGGTTGGTTGAATAATCCGTGGACGACTTACTTTTTTATAGAGCAAATCAATTAGGTTTCCTTTTCCCATTGAGTCTAAGTCATCCGTGCTATTGAGCTCAATGTTGTTTCTTTTAATTTCTTTCAATAGGCTTTTTGCTGTATCGAACTGATTTATGTCTATTCCACAATCTTTGATAAGCAGCTCTCGAAAGGTCACAATCGGCCATTCGCCATCAAATTCTATAAGACGTTCATTTATGGAAATCTGTGTTTTACCATAAACCTCTTTGATTACTGAAACGAGCATTTCTTGTAAAAATTTCATATTGTCTAAATAGTTATAATATGCGCAATAAGCCTCTAACATAGTAAAATCCTGCAAATGAGTAGCGTCCATACCCTCATTGCGAAAACAACGGGCAAATTCAAATACTTTGGTAAATCCGCCTACAATGGCCCTTTTTAAATAAGTTTCAGGAGCTATACGCAAAAAAACATCAATATCTAAAGCATTATGGTGTGATACAAAAGGCTTAGCCAAAGCACCAGAAGGCTTATTGGTCAAAACAGGTGTCTCAATTTCAATATATTGCTCATTCTCTAAATAGCGTCTAATAGCTTGAATGATTTTCGTTCGCAACAAGAAACGCTCCTTGGCTTCTTTATTCATGATTAAATCAAGATATCGTTGACGATAAATAATCTCAGAATTCTGCAACCCATGAAATTTTTCCGGTAGTGGAAGGTAGCTCTTGCCTAAAAAAGTATACTCTTTTACTCTTAACGTTTTTTCTCCTGTTTTAGTTGTAAAAATGGCGCCCTCTAATCCGATAAAATCACCAGTATCAATTATTTGATGAAAATGGTTGTAGCTTTCCTCGCCAACCTCATCTTTTTTGATAGCTGCTTGAACTTCACCATCAATGTCAGAGATACGGAAAAAAGTTAGTTTTCCTATTTTTCGAACAGCGGTTATTCTACCAGCAATCTTTACATCAGTTGTCCCGTCCTCTAGAGAGGCAACTTTACAAATCTTTTCATTAGCTTCGTATCTGTCAGGATAAGGATTTTTTATCTCCTTTAGCTTTGCTATTCTCACTTCTTCTAATGACAAATTATCCATATTGATTCCTCCTTAAAATAAAAAAAGCCTTCATCCATAAAAGGACGAAAGCTTTTGTTTCGTGGTACCATCTTTTTTCATCTATACCTCTCGGCACAAATCTCTGCAAGTACGGGTAAATTACCGATACTCTGATGCTATAATGGGCATTCCCATCGCAGCCTCAATACTTAAAAGTATAATCGGTGCGCCGCTCCGAGTCTTTTCAGTAAGCTTATTTTGTACCTTCTTTCAGCAACCGAAGGCTCTCTGTAACAAAAGTTGAAGCAAACATTCTCTCTTCATAGCGTTTCATTTCTTTTAAGTATGTTCACATGAAGTCAGTAAAAAGTCAACCGCTCAAAAAAAGATATTTATCTGTGAAGCTATGAAACAAGAGCAAAAGAGATATCGATTGCCCGTGGTAATCAACGACATAAGGAGATTTGAAATACCTATAAGAAATCTTTTCCTGCTGTTTTTGGAGAGGGAATTGAGAAACGAGGGGACTTATTTGCATCATTAAAAAACTTTTAAATGTTTTTATAAAAAGCTTTTTAAGGGTAAGTAAAAGTATTTTCTATAGAAGATTATGACCACGAGAGGGAGGAGGCACCTTCGATTATCAATGATTATCTATGTTGCCTATTCATTTTACGTATAAGAATTTCAAACTGTCTGAGGATTGATCAAAAATCATCCTTGATTAACGATAGGAGAGATAAGAAAAAATCAACGATCAACTTAGTAGATCGTTGTATCTTTTCAAAAGCTGCTGATAGTGAGCATACAGCAATGTAAAGCGATTATTACTTTTTTCATCCCAAGGCTTTGGCTTGCCGCAATAATGCAGAACAACGGTATTTTTGGCTACCCAGTGAGAGTTATGTTTGCCGAGGCTTTTTGTGAGATAGACATTAGATTTTCTAGTATCGTAATTCCATATTTCTTCAGGGATCTCTTTGATATATTTTCCATAAAGGAAGTTTAGAATGTCTTGATCAGGAAGTAATAGGTAATCGCCGAATTCATGAATCGTCTTGAAAATATCTTCTAGCTGGACGATTTCACGAACTTTTTCCATATCCATAAGCATCACGCCAGAGTTATAGTAGCCATGATCCGTACCCAAACGAATATTATTGAAGCCTTCTGTCAAGTTAGTTAACCCAGCATGAGTCGCTGCTCCTAGCATGTTGCCATTCAAATCAAAATCCCATAAGGAGTTTAAAGGATTAATGATTAAGGTGTCAGGGTCCAAATACACTACCTTTTTGACAGTATTCGGCAATAATTTACCGCTGGCTAGACGAAAATACATTTCTTTTGGATAACGTTCTACAGTAGGGGCATTAGAGAATAATTCCATAGGGACCTTAATTTCATGGAACGTCATTTTCCATTGGGCCAATAGACGATTAAGCTGTTGTAGTTTACTATCAGGTATCCGCTCATGTATCAACCAAATAGTAAAGTCTTGAGCGGGATTATTGACGTGTAGTGAGGTAAGCATGATATGCAGCGGCTCCAAGTAATTTTCATCTAAAGTAATTAAGATATCTATCGTTTCAGCCATAGTGCAGCGTCCTTTCGAAAATATAGATTATTTTTTGGGAAATAAAAAAGGAATGTTTTCCTCTATGACAATAGTCAAGTGGCGAAACCGACTACTTAGGAGGTACATTCCCTACGAACAAATTTACCATAGAAACAAGGCTCGCTTTAGCCTGAAAAAAAGATTTGAATAAAACTTTATGTTTTTGTCTTGAACAAATTTTCTTACATGAATAAATAGGTCAGAGTGAACGCTCGTGTATTAATGGAATAGTTGCACCAAACGATACACGAGCTTTTTAAATTGCTGGGTTGATGCCTCTAGTTATTCAAATACGACATCCAAAATTTTCAGGGAATAGACCATCAGATGGAAGTTTCTGATTTTGTCATGAATAATCGAATCCTCCATAATCGTGTAAAAAGCTTCTTTCAGCTCATCGATGTTTAGAGAGTCAGTTTTTCTACGTATTTTTTGAAAGAATAGCTCCATCTTAGCGTTAAGAATAGTGAAAATTTGCGCTTTTAATGGCATAAAGTGATTCAAGTCGATCCCATGATTCATTTGAAAGAGCAGCTTTATTCTTTTCTGCTGCTCCACAGAACTCGTCATTTCAATCAGGTTATCAGTTAAACGGGTCAAATCTTCTTTTGATTCAATCGAAGGAATGATCGCTTCTAGTTCAGTAATAAACGTGTGATTAGCCGAGTGTAGTAAATCGACCTGGTTCTTGTAGTGCTGATAGAATCTTTTTTTACTGACCTTAGACGCTGCAAGCAGCTCATTTAAGGGGATTGTCAGGTAATGTTTATCCTCAATCAGTTTTTTTGCTCCATGCATCAATTGATTTTCTAAGTTGTTTTTTATTGTATTTGCGGATACTGTAAATTGCATTGTTTTTATCACTCCGATCCTTTGTTAAGTGGTTCCAATATCACTGCTACCTGAGAAGAATTTTCAATATTTCTCTTTTTTGAAAGCCGATAACCATCATTGACGATCACTGAGAACTCGCCTTTTTCTTTTAAAACCAATTTCATTAGCTTTGAAATATAGTTTTGTTTAAGATTCCCGTTAATGATCAGCTTTCCTTTGGCTTGCTTTAAATGCTCTTTGATCTTTTTAATAGAAAAATGACTATTTTTGTGGAATTCTTTAAAGGTAAGAAAGCTTTTTATATTTTTGGGTTTACTGCCTAATAAGATATCTGTTTCAACAATAGGCTGTTTTACTAAATTTTGACGTTGGGCAATGTATTTTCGAATTTTATTGATCATAGTGAAGGCACCTCTTTCTTTTTATTAGACAAAGGAAATTTCATCATGCAGCTTTTTTTTCAGCGTTTAATAGGGATATTCCCAATTATTGGCTGCGTAATCCTCTAGTGTTTTCAGTACACCATCGCTATTGTTTGATGGAATGATTTTATCAGCGAGTTGTTGGATACTAGGATCAGCATTTCCCGGAACAAAGGATCTGCCAGCATACGTCAACATTTCTTCATCATTCCAATCATTTCCAAAAGCAATCATTTGAGAAGGGCGGATAGCGTATTTTTTTCCTAACCTTTCTAAACCTGTCGCTTTATTTATGTCAGGCGAAAGGATATCCAAAGTCCCATGTCCAGCTGCTTTAACACAAATATTCCCGCCAAAATTCTTTTCGATCACTTTTGTCATATAGCCTTTACTGTCACTAGGAAGCAAACAGGTGATTTTAAAAAATTGATCCTTTGGCAGCTGTTTGATGTTCTCGATGACTTTTAAATTAACAAAAAACCGTTTTGCTAAAGAGAGAACTTTTTCGTTTTTAGAATCTGTATAGGCAAAGCGTTTTCCAGAAAGCAAGATCTCGATCCTGGGTATTCGTTTAAGTAAGGCTAAGATCTGAGCGATTTTGGATGTGGGGATCGAACTAGCGACCAGCTCCTCCTTTTCTGCTAAAACATGCGCGCCATTTTCCGCTATGATTGAAATGTGGTCATTGAATGAAAAATGCGAGCGGAGTTTCGAGTGCTGGTTCCCACTTGCGGCAACAAATTTGACGCCATTCTCCTCCATTTTTTCAAAGATTTTACGAAAGCGCGCGTTATCGTAGGTCAGATCGTCTCTTAAAAAGGTGCCATCCATATCTGCGGCAATAAGTTTGATCATTTTGTTTCCTCCATTCATGAGTTTATTCGCTATAGGAGTTATTTTTTTGATTGTTCCAATAGACGACAAACGTATAGTAAAATGATATAAAATAGTTATAAGCTATCCCTTAAAGGGAAGGTCAAGGAGGATGAGATGGATCATAAGGATTTGTTAACAATTGGAAAGCTGGCTGAACTCTCAGGGGTTCATGTCAAAGCGTTGAGATACTATGATCGTATCGGAATACTGCCGCCAGCTTGGGTGAATGAAGAGAATGGGTACCGCTATTATTCTCAAGAACATATCTATTTAGTTGAAATCATCAAGCTTTGTGCAGAAATAAGTATTCCGTTAAAGGACTTAAAGGAGTACCTATCCGAAGATGGATCGATCGAAAATATCTCCGAGCTTGCGGACGTCGGTATTGAGATGTTGAAAAAAAGAGTGAAGGAATTTCAGGAAGGTTTAGGCTTTCTGGAGGAGTTGAAAAAGGAGATTCAGCGTTCGTCAGATATGAAAGAAAATAATCAGGCTACGCTGATTGAATTTGATGCCACTGATTATTGGTTAGAGCCATTCGATGGTCGAATAGATGACATTGCTTATCATACTTTATTGGCAAAGGTATTTAAGAAGTTAGAAAAGTTGGACCTACAAACCAAATACGAGATGGGTACCGCTCTTATATATGAAGAGGGCACGTATCGTTCTTATATTTTTATCGCACTAGAGGAAAAGGAAAAAAATTCAACATTTGATTCTGTCATTCGTGTGCCAGCGACTTCTTATTTAGCAAAAATAACCGCTGAGACAAGGTTAACTTCAGCAAATGAGGTTTTCCCAGAGCTCTTTAAAAAAGAACATCCCAAAATCATATTCGAGCTGGAACTAATAACTGTTCAAATGAATCGAAGCCTGCCGAGATACGAAATGAGATGTTCATTGCCCGCAAAATAAAAAAAGTTCTTATGACGTTTTTAGTGGAAAACGCTATAAAAACTTTTTTTGTATTTTATAGGTTATATCTGATTTGAGATTATGAGCTTGCTGGATTAAAAGCTAGTTCAATTGCTTCTATCCTATTTGTTAAAGTGAATAATTGATAAAAGAGAAGGGCGGCGAAAACGTGTCGCCCTGGGTATTTTTGCGATTAGAATAGAATCGTCTCGGTAGTTTCTACTAGCATAGCTGTCTCCACCGTATCAAAGAGATCTTCTCCTTCTTTAGAGAATAGCTTCAATGGACCGATTCGTTCCAATAGACCTTTGATTTGCGCGGGTGTCTTGCTCGTATCTGGATTAGCGAAGCTCCATGTTTGTTTCTTTCCTGCACTGCTTCTAAAAATGGCAACTAGTTTTAACATATCATTTCCTCCGATTTCTTTTTTATGATGTTAGTTGGTGTAACGAGTTTGGCTGGTTAGGACAACACCATCAAGCTCGCTGCCGTCAGGTGATAGAAGAGTCATGATTTCGCCTAACTCTAAGATGGCGCTTTCTTCTGGAGCGTCCACGACATTTTGAAAGTTGATGTTTTGCAACTTTTCCTCATTTGGCGCATTGACCTGTACTTTTAATTTGTTTCCAATTCGTTGAATCATTTTCATTCCTCCATGTTGATTTTTTATAGTTCCGGCCGGTGAGGTAAGAATACCGCAAAACGAAAAAAACGCCTCCTGCCAATTTCGTGAAAAGTGGGTCAATTTCGGAGGAACGATACTTATTCATTTAACAGAAACGTTGATTTAATAGGATTTATAATAATTCTCACTCGCCAAAACCTCCGTAAAAGGCCCTTAAATCCAGTTATACGAGCTTGACAAAATTATTTGTTTGTGAAAAGGCTTTATTTGTGTTTGAGAAGCTGGTAAATCAGTGTTTGTAGACAAAAAGACGCGTCTGTAAAAAACACAGACGAGTCAAAAATTTATTCATAAAAGGCTTACATTATTGTGATAGGCATGCAGTCACAGATCGGAAAGACCACTGACACACATCAAAATTTTTGAGAGGAATTATTCTTGAGGGCTTCTCATTTTCACTTCAGCCGCTAACTGCGTCAGCTTTTCGCTATCTAGAATTAGATAGTGTTTTTTTTCTTTTATGATGTAGCCTTTTTCTACAAAATGTGCGAACACGTAAAGCAGGTGTCGATAGGAGACACCTAGGTATTCAGCGACCTGAGTGTGTTTTTCGCGATAGATGCCTTCGTTTTGTGTCAATAAAATGAAGGAAGCTAAACGCTGCGAAAGAGGATAGCCTTGATTTTTTGTTGATGCTTTAATGTTTCGATAGTTTTTATGAGCAAAGTAAATACATAATTTTTGTAAAAAAAGTGTGTCGGACAGCAGCCGCTTTTGACAATCCTTTTGTGCCAAGGCGAGGCACCAGCAATCATCGATCGCCTGTACACTAAAAGCTGTTTGATTTTCATCTACCAATTCCATCTCGCCGATAAAGCAGGGCGGTGAAAAGAAATCGATCAGTGCCAATTTACCATTAGCCAAAGTGTCATACAGCTTGGCTTTACCTTTGACTAAATAAAACAAATGCGTTGGCGGTTGATTTTCTTTGACGATATAGCTGTTGGCTGGAAAGAAAAATAGTTGAGTATCTAAGCTGACATCAAAGGAAAATTGATTCAAAAAGCCCGAAGAGCGGATAAATTGCTGCTTTAATTGCTCATTGTGCAATTTCTTCATTTTTCTGTCTCCTTGTATGAGATTTCTCATATTTGTGATAGGAAGGAACTCGCTATAATGCAAATAAATAAAGGAAATAAATTTGTAGGAGGCGTTAAAATGGAAAAGCGAAAAATTATTCTCGACTGTGATCCAGGGCACGATGATGCGATTACAATGTTGATGGCGGCAGTCCATCCGAAAATTGATCTATTAGGAATTACTATTGTAGCAGGAAATCAAACGTTGGACAAGACGGTGGTAAATGGGTTGAATGTCTGCCAATTATTGGATATCGATGCGAAGGTCTATGCGGGGATGCCAAAACCACTAGTACGAGAACAAGTAGTGGCAGACAATGTTCATGGTGAATCTGGTTTAGACGGACCAGTCTTTGGCCCGCTTCATCGTCAGGTAGAAAAAACACATGCGATTAAATACATCATTGATACTCTGTTGGAAAGCGATGGGGATATTACGCTGGTGCCAGTTGGTCCACTAACCAATATCGCGGTTGCTATGCGGACAGAGCCAAGGATCGTTCCTAAGATCAAGGAAATTGTTTTGATGGGTGGCGCTTATGGAACAGGCAATTTCACACCTTCAGCTGAGTTCAATATTTTTGCCGATCCAGAGGCGGCACAAGTCGTCTTTACCTCTGGTGCTCCGATTGTCATGATGGGATTGGATTTGACGAATCAAACACTTTGTACGATGGAGGTTATTGAACGGATGGAAGCAGTTGGAAATGCTGCTGGTAAATTATTCGGAGATATTATGCGGTTTACACTGAAAAGCCAATTCGAGTGCTTTGGGTTGGAGGCAGGCCCTGTACACGATGCGACATGCGTGGCCTATCTGATTCATCCAGAAGCCTTTGAAACACAAGACATGTTTGTAGAAATCGATACGAATCAAGGACCTTGCTACGGGCGAACGGTCTGTGATGAGTTGAATGTCTTGAAGCAAGTACCAAATGCGAAGGTTGGTAAAAAGATCGATACCGATTATTTCTGGGATTTGGTAGAGGAATGTATCAAGAAGTATTCAGACGTATATGTTGGTGCAAAATAACGAACTATGAGAGAAGCAATTGAATAAAATCAATGAATTGTTTCTCTTCTATATTATGTAAGCGGTTTATTTAGGAGGGTTTGAAAATGAAAGTTGTAGTAGTTGGGAGCATTAATTTAGATCTGGTTGTTCAAGCAGATCGCTTTCCGAAAGTTGGCGAAACAATGTTTGGGACAGACAGTAAGATGCTGCCCGGAGGAAAAGGTGCCAATCAAGCTGTTGCGGCAGCGCGACTGGGTGCAGAGGTTACCATGGTCGGGTGTGTCGGAAACGATGCTTATGGCGAGATTGTATTGAAAAATTTTCAAGAGAATCAGGTTGATGTTTCTTGTGTAAAAAAAGTGGCAGAGCCTACCGGAGTGGCTTATATCACGATCGCGGAAAACGATAATTCAATCATTCTGGTACAAGGAGCCAATGCCTGTGTGGATCGTTCGCTGATCGATGACTCTAAAGCCCAGATTTTAGCAGCGGACATCGTCATTACTCAATGTGAGATTCCACTGGATACAATTGAATATTTGATTGATCTGTGTGCTGAAAATGACGTATGCCTGGTACTGAATCCAGCACCAGCGCCGGAGATTGATCGAGCACACTTAGTCAAGGCGACTTTTTTAACCCCGAATGAAATTGAGATCAATCAGCTTTTTGAGCAGGAGGCAGAGTTGGTATTACAAAAGTATCCGAATCAAATCATTATGACTTATGGCGCAAATGGGGTTCGCTATCATGATGGAGAAAAAATCGTAGAGATTTCCAGCTATCAAGTTCCAGTAGTGGATACGACAGGTGCTGGTGATACTTTTAATGCAGCATTTGCAGTGGCTTTTGGACAGAAACAGGATCTGGCAGCGGCCATCGACTTTGCGAACCTAGCAGCTAGTAAGACAGTTCAAGGATTAGGAGCACAAAGCGCGATGCCGAGAATCGAAGAGCTGGTTTAGCAAGGAGAAGCTTTGAGATATCGATTCTGCTTTTTGCAGCTATCGGTCAAAGAAATCCTATGTTTTAGACAATTGATAGATGTGATGAGCATCTAACTTATTTTTCTTTTTGAAAAACAATACATGAAAACGAACTAGGAGGAATACAAAATGAAAAAAACAAAATTATTTTCTTTGGGTCTTGTGGCAATGGCGGCGTTAGTGGCGTTTAGTGGTTGTGGTGGTGGAAACAAAAGTGGTTCTTCTGATAAAGGAAGCTCAGATCATAGTGTCGTGATGGTGACCGATGTCAGCGGAGTAGATGATAAATCCTTCAATCAATCGGCATGGGAAGGTCTGCAAAAATGGGGGAAGGAAAATAAATTCAAACGAGGAATCGGCGGCTATGACTATATTCAATCCAATGAGATCGCTCAATTTGCATCGAACATCGATACTGCCGTGTCGAATAATTTCAAGACGGTGTTTGGGATTGGGTATTTACTGGCGGATTCGATTGAAGCGGCAGCCGGACAAAACCCGGACACCAATTTCGTCATTATCGATACTGTAATTGAGGGCAAGGATAACGTGGTATCTGCGACCTTCCGTGACAATGAAGTGGGTTATATTGCGGGTGTCTCTGCCGGCTACACGACTAAAACCAACAAAGTCGGCTTCATCGGCGGCGAAGAAGGTAAGGTAATTGATCGTTATGAAGCAGGGTTTGTTAAAGGAGTCAAAGATACAGCGAAGAAGCTGAACAAGGAAATCTCGGTAGATGTGAAATATGCAGCATCCTTTGGTGATCCGGCAAAAGGGAAGGCCTTAGCAGCGAATATTTATCAAAACGGTGCGGATATCATTTATCAAGCAGCTGGCGGAACTGGCGCCGGTGTTTTCTCAGAAGCAAAGGCCTTGAATTCAGAAAAAAATGAAGCAGATAAAGTTTGGGTATTAGGCGTGGATCGCGATCAACAGGACGAAGGTGAGTACAAATCAAAAGATGGGAAAGAAAGCAATTTCTGTCTTGCTTCAACGATTAAATCTGTTGGTGTGGTGGTTCAAGATATCTCTACTCGTGCATTAGAAGATAAGTTCCCTGGCGGCAAACACCTGTCCTTTGGCTTGAAGGATGGCGGTGTAGAAATGACCGATGGCTATCTAAGCGATGAAGCAAAAGCGGCAGTGAAGGAAGCGAAGGAGCAAGTGATTTCTGGCGATATCAAGGTTCCTGAAACACCTGAGGATTAGTAACAGAAAGGTCCCCTCTGAATTGTTCAGAGGGGATCACTAGAAGGAAAGAAAGGATGCGAATCAACGTGACAGAAGAACAGTATGTCATCGAAATGCGGCATATCACAAAGCAATTCGGCGATTTCAAAGCCAATGACGATATCAATCTGCAAATTCGCAAGGGTGAAATCCATGCGCTCTTAGGAGAAAATGGCGCTGGTAAATCGACCTTGATGAATGTATTGTCGGGGTTATTGCAGCCAACCTCAGGTGAGATTTATATGAATGGACAGGCAGTCAGCATCGCCAGTCCAACCAAAGCAAATCAGCTTGGAATCGGAATGGTCCACCAGCATTTTATGTTAGTTGATGCTTTTACAGTGACTGAAAATATTATTTTAGGCAGTGAGTTAAGTACAAATGGCGTGTTGGATCAGAAAAAAGCCAAGGAAGAGATTACTCGATTATCTAATAACTATGGTTTGCAGGTCGATCCAGATGCGTATGTTCGGGATATTTCGGTCGGAATGCAGCAACGGGTAGAAATCTTGAAAACCTTGTATCGCGGTGCGAATGTGTTGATCTTCGATGAGCCGACAGCAGTTTTGACGCCGCAGGAAATCGATGAACTGATCACGATCATGGCAACATTAGTTGACGAGGGCAAGTCAATCATTTTGATTACTCATAAGCTGGATGAGATCAAAAAAGTCGCTGACCGTTGTTCAGTTATTCGCCGAGGCCGTTATATTGGAACGGTTGATGTAAAAGATGTGAGTTCTCAGGAATTGGCAGATATGATGGTAGGACGCTCGGTTTCTTTCAAGACGGACAAACAGCCGCCGACGATCGGTGAGATCGTTCTTTCTATTGAAGATTTAGTAGTAAAGGAAAGCCGTGGGCTGGATGCGGTGAAAAACTTGAGTTTAACTGTTCATCGTGGCGAGGTCTTAGGAATCGCCGGTATTGATGGGAATGGTCAATCAGAGTTGATTCAGGCATTGACGGGTTTGCGAAAAGTGGAAAGCGGCACGATCATGATTGATGGAAAAGATGTGACTGGCAACAAGCCGCGGGAGATCACTGAGAATGGGGTTGGACATGTACCAGAGGATCGCCATAAGTATGGCTTGGTTTTACCTATGCCATTATCGGAAAATATTGCTCTGCAATCTTATTATCATGAACCTTTTAGTAAAAATGGTATTTTGAATTTCGCGGAGATCCAGCAATACGCTAGTCGCTTGATTGAAGAATACGATGTTCGAACGACTAGTGAACAGGCGCCAGCAGCATCATTATCTGGAGGAAATCAGCAAAAAGCGATTATTGCTCGAGAAGTGGACCGAGATCCAGAGCTTCTGATTGTGGCGCAGCCGACGCGAGGCTTAGATGTCGGTGCTATTGAATATATTCATAAACGTTTGATAGAACAGCGGGATAAAAGTAAAGGAGTTCTGTTGGTCAGCTTTGAGTTGGATGAAATTTTGAATGTTTCGGACCGTATAGCGGTGATTCATGCAGGAGAGATTGTCGGAATCGTTGATCCGCAGGAAACAACGGAAAGAGAGCTGGGCTTGCTGATGGCGGGATATAGCTTAGAAGATGCCAGAAAAGAGTTAGTAAAGGTGGGTGGAACAAATGAATGATCGTTCTGGACAACTCAGCAATGCGCTGGTGCCGATTATCTCGGTCGTTTTAGGATTTATTTTGGGAGGATTGCTGATGCTTGCGACCGGATATAATCCGCTCTTAGGGTACCAGGCGATGTTCCGTTCAGCCTTTCAAAGCAGTATCTCTATTGGTGAGATCTTAGTTGGTGCCGGACCGCTAATTTTTACTGCATTAGGTTTCTCAGTGGCTAATTCAGCAGGATTTTTCAACGTCGGTCTATCGGGACAAGCGTTATGCGGCTGGGTAGCGAGTATTTGGGTAGCGTTGAGTATGCCTGATTCACCAAAAGCAGTGGTAGTACCTTTGGCGATTCTTGCAGGAGCAGCAGCTGGTGCTTTGGCAGCGGCAATCCCTGGCTTGCTGAGGGCTTATTTTGGGACTAGTGAGGTCATCGTCACGATTATGATGAATTATGTTTTGTTGTATTTTGCCAATCACATAGTCAATAATGTCATGGCACCAACGATCATTTCCAATAAAGGTGTTACTAAAATCGTGGGAACGAATGGGTTACTACGAGAAGAGTGGCTGACAAATCTGTTTGGCGGGTCACGAGTCAATATGGGGTTTGTTCTTGCCTTGATCTTCTTAGTTCTGGTTTGGTTTCTGATGAAACGGACGACCTTGGGATTTGAGATTCGCTCAGTTGGAATCAATCCTTTTGCCTCTGAATATGCTGGTATGAGCAGTAGACGCACGATCGTGATCTCTATGCTGATATCTGGGCTGTTAGCTGGATTAGGCGGAGTGGTTCAAGGACTAGGAACATTTGGCAATTATTTTGTTCAAGGTTCCTCGATCAGTATCGGCTTTGATGGTATGGCTGTTTCCTTATTAGGAAATGGCGGTTCGGTCGGGATTCTTTTATCAGCACTGCTTTTCAGTATCTTGAAGCTCGGCGGACAGGGAATGCAGTTTGCTGGTGTTCCAAGTGAACTGGCAAATAGTGTGATTCCGCTGATCATCTTCTTTGTCGGAATCAATTATGTAGTTGGACGGGCGTTAGACAAAGCTGGAGAGCACAAGAAGGAGAAGAAAAAGCGAGAAGTAAGAACAGTTCAGTCGTTAAATCATAAACAGGAAGGAGCTGATTTGGAATGAACATCCAGTTAATTGGTTCATTGATCTCTCAAACCCTCGTTTATGCAGCACCTTTGATTTTAACGGCATTAGGCGGTGTCTTTTCTGAACGTAGCGGAATCGTAAATGTCGGATTAGAGGGAATCATGGTAGTTGGTGCATTTAGTTCGGTTATTTTCAATTTAAGCTTCGCAGATCAATTTGGTATGATGACGCCTTGGCTGGGAGTCCTCGTTGGTGGAATTGCCGGGTTAGTGTTCTCCTTAATCCATGCGGCAGCCACGATCAATTTCCGTGCAGACCACGTTATCAGTGGGACGGTCATGAACCTATTGGCCCCGCCATTGACGATCTTTTTGATTAAAGTGATGTATGGCAAGGGACAAACCGATACGATTCAGCAGCAATTTGGCTATTATGATTTCCCTGGTCTAAGCAAGCTTCCGATTCTGGGCGACCTGCTTTTCAAGCGTACTAGTTTGCCAGCCTTTTTTGCGATCGCTGTTGCAGTTGCAGCATGGTTCGTCATTTATAAAACCAAATTTGGTCTGCGATTACGTTCAGTCGGAGAGAATCCGCAAGCAGCAGATACTTTAGGGATCAATGTCTATGCGATGCGTTATGCGGGCGTGCTGATTTCTGGATTTCTTGGCGGTATGGGCGGAGCAGTGTTTGCTCAGTCAATTGCCGGGCGTTTTGCCATCACTACAATCGCCGGACAAGGATTTATCTCTTTAGCAGCAATGATCTTTGGTAAATGGAATCCACTCGGTGCAATGGGAGCCGCGGTTTTCTTTGGCTTCGCGCAGAATCTCAGTATTGCCGGATCTAACTTGCCGGTCATTTCGCAGATTCCTGATGTGTATCTGCAATCTGCGCCATACGTACTAACGATTCTCGTGTTAGTTGTCTTCTTAGGAAAAGCTACAGGGCCAAAAGCAGGCGGAGTAAACTATATAAAATCGAAATAGTTAGAAATACGAAAAGAAACTAATTCCTAGCGATTGGTTTCTTTTTTTATAAAAAAATTTTGAACGATTCAAAAGGAAAATTAGGTGCGAATACATCTAAACCTAAGCCATTTTATCGATTGATGGATTCTTGGATTTTTCTTAATATTAAGGAATAAACATTACCGTTTAGGGTCGTTACTTTGCCGTTCAAGGTATCGAATAACTTTATTTGTGATTTTAGATTCTATTTTATAGCAGAATGTGATATTTTCAATAAAGAAACCGATAATAATTATAAAGTACTTCTGTTCGCTTAGCATTCAAATAAGAAACTAATTTTTAATGCATCATTTAGAAGTCAAATAGAGGACACGCATTATCTGAATGAAAGAGAATATTTGAAGAGGAAATTAGAGAATTGAGCAGAGTTAGCTTTGCCAGAGATTCATTAGTAGGAGGTAAATGATTGAGCAAGAAGACTGGACTACTACCAATTTTTTTAGTAACTATCATAGTACTCACAGTTATTACTTTTTGGTACTTTTTAGTAACCAAAAAGGAGATTGCTAAGAACGAATTTATAAATAGTGAAATCAAAGAAATTGTATTCGGAGAAATCTATACTTTTCAAGAAAAGGGATCAATGCCAGAGTACATAAAATTTCTTGATGAGGAAAATTATGTTGCAATACCAGGAACGAACGCTCCAGAAGACAGTTTTGGTGATGGGGAAACTTACGATATTATTTTTATCGAGGGAAAATATTCATATAGTAATGGAAAATTTTATCTAGGCAAGTCAGTTAAAGATACGATGTTATCTTTCTACGATGAGAAAGGGTTAAATTCAAATAGATATGTTGGAATATATAAATCTGCCAAACCAAGTACGATTGATTTTGAAACAGGCAGCATTGAGAAAAAAGAGAAACAATGGGTTTATCGCCGTAATTCAAGTAATGGGAACGTCGAATATCCATTAGAACGATCAAAAAACGACATTCCGAATTCTATGGATGAATTCTTGAAGAAGTATAAGAAGGTAGATGAAGTTAGTTCTTCAAGGGAGTAATGTAAGCAAAGACTGGGATTTTTTTTACCAGAAAAATATCCAATAGTAGCAGCATAGAAGAATTTTGAAAATCGGATTATGAACGGTGAATCATATATTTATGCGAATAAGGATGGAACAAGAGCATAGGAGATTAGAGAGTGATCTGCTAAAGGGAGAGGATTATCAATAAAAAGGTAGACAATAAAGATTCTTGGAACTGAACTTCCATTGCTTTCATATTAAATTGATAGAAATATGTCTCAATCAATTTAAGTGTAGATGATAGCTATGAAAAAATGGGCTTTGGAGAGATCAATATAACTCCTCAAAGCTCAAAAAGGAGTACCAATGACTAATTTTGCGAAAAAAACAGAAATGGAGAAATAGTTTTGAAAAAAAGATACATTGAAACGTTATTGTTGATTATATTATTATGTGGCTTATTTCTGTCTAACTATTCAAAATACTCAGGTTTATGGAGTTTAAGAAGAAATCACAATGAAATCTATCACCTCTCAAAAAGAGGGTACCTTAAAATCATTGCAGTTGAAGAACTTGATGCAAGCGGTATGAGTATAGAGGTAGATGAAGTAACAGAGATACCATTAAATCGTTTTCATTATTTTCAAGGTAACCTTGAAACCTATAATCAGCTAGGGGATAGTTACAATTGGTTAGGCGATAAAGAAAAAATCTACATTAATTATTGTGATGAATGGGATACCCTTACTTTTTCTCAAAAAAATAAGGGAGACAAGTTGTTCGGCACTTATGAAATGTTGGGGGATGATGGTAGTTATGGAAAGTATATCGTAGAAATAAAATGATATATATATCCCCGTCGGCAGTCTGTGAGTATAAGTGAAACAATATGCTTCTATCTGATTGATCTAACGGTAGGAATCATCAAATAGTCAGATAAAATTACCCTCTCGACTCTATTAAAAAGGAGAATAAATATGACTAAAGTTTTTGAAGATTATTTTACAGACTTACAAGCGGATATGGTCTCGATTTGTTTAGAGTATGTTGAAAACGATGGTGAAGTAATATACATATACTGCTCTTATGAAAGAAAGGTTTATTCGGTAGGATATTTTTATAAGATAAATGGGAAATTAAAGGAAAGGCATAAAGTGAATGAAGAATTGTCTAATCTTGATGTATCAATTCATCGACAACAGACCGTTTTGCAGATATTGATGGATGATTTAAAACAAATAGAGGATGTTTGTAAGCAATTTGGTCGACCAATGCCTACAGAAATGAAACTAATATATGATATTAAAAATAACAGCTATAATGCAAGTTACCAATATGAGTTAGTTTATTCTGAAGAGGGTGAGAAAACAGCTGATGATATCGAAGAAGAATGGTTTGAAGAAGTAATGAAACAGAACAACCAAAAGTAGTGTACAATTTTTTAGTAAATTTCTATTCTAGTAATATGAATATTTTGGCAGAACTAACTAAAAAGATATTTCCTTTAGTCGTGATACGCATTCAGCTGTATTTATTCTATCTAGTTTGGCGTAGCCAATTCAGATTATTGATAAAATAGAACAGAGGGATTTAGGTAAAGGAGATTTTTGTGATGAGTATTGAAAAGTACGATAAGGCGAAAAGAATAATACAAGAAAATGATTATTTAGTTGATGATTTTGGTGGGGCTCAAAAAAATAGTATAGAAAAAGCACAAAAAATCCTAGGAGTAGAGTTTCCAGAAGACTACAAACTTTTTTTAGCAGATTTTGGAGCACTGACATTTGGTTCGATAGAAATATATGGAGTATGTAAAGAAGACTTTGCAGACTCTGGAATTCCGGACACTGTTTGGGCGACCTTAAATGAAAGAGAATTGATACAGATGCCTAAACAACTTATTATTTTATATAATTCCGGCATGGGTGAATTATATTGTATGAATTTCAACGAGCTTAATAAAGAAAATGAACCTCAAATAACTTCATACTATCCAGGATTTTCTGAAGAAGCTCAAAGGAATGAAATTTTATACGATAATTTCGGGAGCTTTCTTTTAGATATGGTAATGGAAGAAATAGGTTAAGTGGAGTAATAAATTATTATAAGGTCCAGTCATCTGAGTCGTTAATGAAATTTGCCTATAACTTGTTTTGCAGATACAGATAGCTTGATAATCAAGAGTTTAGTCTTGGCCAGTATCAATTAAAAAAACAGTATCTTTTCTTGGCTTTAGAAGGAGTAATTTATGAAAATATACTTATTGAGAGCGTCGTAGAGGTAGGCTACCATGTTCCAATTACAGTGTTATTTCAAGAAAATGATGATAGGTATAAACTGGGAGAAATTTATTACTACAGGTTTGCTAATGAGCAAGAATCATTTTATTGAAGTCAAAATTAATTCTATTACACAAAAAATGCTAGAAGTGCCCTACTTATCTATTAACGATATTGAAGAATCTATTTTATCTATTGAAGATTGTGAAGAAAAAAATCCAATGATTCAAATGGATATTTTTGATGGAAACTCAATAGCAACTGAAGACTCTAAATTTAAAATATTACGAGAATATAAAAAATTATTTTTCAAACTAGACAAAGAGAAACTACATACTACTGTGAAGATATCCAAGCATTTATTATTCTTTCTAAATATGGATCATAAAATCATCGGCATGGAGTTTGCTTGTTTATCAGAAGAGGAATGGTCAAAAATTAATAAGAGTATAGTCTCATTATCTGTATTTTAGTCTGTCAACTAGGTGCTCACTACCTGAAGTTAAGATGTGATAATTTATTTTAAGTTTTTTTTCACCTTGCAAATTTTTTTTATTGGATATGTGGTCTTGAATAAGCAAGTTTGTCATAATCTGATATTTTCTTTTGTTATTGGCCTATTATGAGGCTGTTATCAAATTTTAAATTAGATCATGGTCGCTGGCAACCATAATCATGTTGGATGACGGCATGTTTTAAATTTAGTTGTATGAGTAAATGAATTTCGGTTATGATACGAATGAGGTGATTTCGTGCTAACTTATCGACAGGTATTAATTTTATCCTATATTTTAAGTATGAAAGAGGGCGTCTTACTAGCGACGTTAGCTCAAACTTTAGAGGTATCTGATAAGACTGTAAAAAATGAAGTTGCAGCAATCAATCAGCTGTTGCCGAAGGAAGAACAAATTCAGTACATAGGAAAAAAAGGCTACTTTATTGAAAAGGCTGGCAGGACAATCGATAAAATTATGGATGAATCTTTTCAAGAAAATCACGAGGAGTACGTGGACAGGGATAGAACGAACCGTATTTTAATGATTTTACTATTTGAAAAGGATTATATTAGCATGGAAGCGCTAGGTCGAAAGTTGTTTTTGTCTAAGTCCATGCTGAATAAGCTAATGGATGTTTCCTGGAGATTGCGGAATTATATTGAAGTTTCTCCTACAAAGGGTTTGCGTTTACCATGGTCTGAAAGTAAAAAGAGAAATTTTTTGGCTAAATCTTTTATTATCAGCCCAGCAACACTGGCACTCGTTCAGCAAGACTCAGAGGCTCTTTCGGCTATGGATACTTTGTATCAAATTTTACAAAAAGCCGTGCTAGCCCATCATTATACAGTTGCTGGAGATGCTTTTACCGCATTTCATCGGTATATGTCAGTAACGATGATTCGTACGCAGCAGGGCTTTCTTTTAGAAGAAGAGGTTGCAAAAGTACCACTCTCAAATTTAATGATGGAGGTAAATCAACAGATTCAATCAGAGTTGCAGGTAATTTTGAGCGAAAAGGATCTGTGGAGCTGCCAAAAGAAGTTAAATGAGTTGAATGTGCTGCATTCTATAAAAAAAGATGGCTTTACTGAATACATGGAGGTCCTGAAGGATAATCTGGATTTGTTTAGCAAAGAAATAAAAAAGGATTTCAACATTACTATTGAGATGTCTGAATCACTGCGGGAAAACTTTTTACTGCATATGTACAAGCTGAAAATTAGAAATGACAATGGCACAGATGTTCCGAACTTTAATAAGCGAACGATTAATGAGCATTATCCATTCTCAGCCCAAGTTATAAGAGACTATTTTCTTCCGATTTTTAAGCTCGACATTAGAGAATCGGAAGTATCCTATATTATTCTTTATTTTGCAAAATTTTTAGAACCTTCAATGCCAAAGCAGGAACTTTTGCTTATTAGTGATAGTGCTCCCAGCTTGATTTATGATGCACAGAGGAAATTAATGCAGCGACTTGAAGGGTGCTCTGTAACAATCATTCCCCAATATAAATATTTAGCAGCTATGGAAGAGTACAATGCTCGTTTTCTAGCGATTCTTACCACGGAAGTTCCAGTTATTGTAAAAAATCATCGAGCGCTGTTAATTGATAAGTTCCTAGTTCAGGAGGATTATGGACTCATTGAGCTTTACCTGCAAGGATGTCTGCATAGCAATGAGAAAATCAGACTAGAAGAAAATTATCAGCGTTTTGTTTCCGAAGATGATGTAATTAAGGGAGCTTATAAGTCAGTGACGGAGCTTTTTCCTGAAGAACAGCTTGGCGGCTTTAAACGCTATGACTTGGTTTTAGAAAAAAATATTGGTTACTTTGCTTCTTTTTCAAAGGGGAAGAGCCAAATAAGAATTAAAAAGCTGCAAACACCCATTTTGTACAAGGATCATTTTTTAGAAGCGGTGATTGTAGCTGAATATAATCCAGAGACAAATAATCTAGCGGGCTTTTTCCAAGTGATTCATCCCTTACTTCAAACATCCACTTAAGCAAGGAATATAAGGAGTTGATCGGCTTCTAGTATAACCATTCACTTTTTTTCCATTTTTTTTGGAAAAAGACTGAATGGTTTTTTTTATGCGGCTTTTTATAATAAGAAGTAACAATAGAACAGATGGAGAGAGGAGTAGAAAGATGTATCATAAACGAATTTCTAAGTTCCCTGAGGATTTTTTGTTTGCCGCAGCGACCTCAGCGTTTCAAGTAGAAGGAGGGATTGACTGTGGTGGCAGAGGGGTAGCGGTTCATGATTTACAGCCGAAGAAACCAGGGATTACTGATTTCTCTGTAGCCAGCGATCATTACCATCACTATAAAGAAGATATTGCTTTGATGAAAGAATTGGGATTAAAAGCCTATCGTCTATCTATCTCGTGGGTTCGTATTATGCCGGATGGAGAAAGCGTCAACCCAGAGGGAGTGGCTTTTTATGATCGTCTGTTACAAGAGGTTGTTGATAACGGAATGGAGCCGATTGTGACAATATATCATTTTGAATACCCGCAAGCATTAGTAGAAAAATATGGTGGCTGGTTGGACCGAAAAGCCATTGATGATTTTGAACGGTTTGCGACAGTACTTTTTGAAAACTATGGAGATCGTGTGAAGCACTGGCTGACTATTAATGAACAGGATCATTTACTAAAAATTAGTGGACGTCTTGGTTTTCCTGAAGCATTGACAGGTCAGGATTATTTAAAAGCAGCTGAGCAGGCAAATTATCACATGTGTACAGCAACGGCTCGCGTAATTAAAAAATGTCATGAGCTTTTACCAACCGCTAAAATTGGTCCTGTGATTAATCCCATGCCGGCACTGGCTGGCAGCAACAAACCAGAGGATACAATTGCGGCGATGGAATTTAATGAACTTTCAACGTACTATATCACCGAACTACATTGTCGTGGGGAGTATTCACCTCTTCACTGGAAATACATGGAGGATCGTGACATCCTTCCTGAGATTCGTGAGGAAGACATGCAGCTGATGAAAGAAAATACGCCGGATTTCTTGGCGATGAACTATTATTTAAATCAAACGGTTGCCAAAAGTCAGAAGAAAGAATTTGGCTATCATGACAAAGCCGTCTTCATCAATGAAGAGCCGGGTATTTATAAAATTGTAGAAAATGAGCATGTTCCACAAACGGACTGGGGTTGGAACATTTGTCCTGAAGGGCTTAAAATCGCGATTATGGATTTCTACCATCGCTATCGTCTGCCAATTCTGATTACCGAAAATGGGTTAGGAGCTTACGATAAGCTGGAGAATGGAGAAATCAATGACGATTATCGTATTGAATATCTGCAGAATCATTTAACACAAATCAAAGATTGTATCGGAATGGGGTATCCGGTTTTCGGTTATTGCGCGTGGTCCTTTATGGATTTGGTTAGTGGACGTGAGGGTATGGATAAACGCTATGGGTTTGTTTACGTTAATCGAAATAATGAAGAGCTGCTGGATATGAAGCGCATCAAAAAGAAGAGTTTTTATTGGTATCAAAATATGATTAAGGAAAGAGGGGAATCGCTATGACCAATCAAGAAATTGCCAAGGAGATTTTGTCGTTTGTTGGAGGAAAAGAGAATATTACGAATGTTACCCACTGTGCGACAAGACTACGTTTAAACGTAAAAGATGAAGCAGCGGTAAAAATGGATCGCTTGAATGATATTCCTGATGTAATCAAAGCACAATTCAGCAGTGGCCAACTGCAAGTTATTCTTGGTGGAAAGGTAACAGGTGTCTACAGTGCATTTACGGCATTGGTTCCAAGTGGTGATGAGGAACAAGTTGAGGAGAAGAAGAAGTTTTCTTTCGGCTCGTTGATTGAAACCATCGCAGGCATTTTTAGTCCGACATTACCTATTTTAATTGGTTGCGGGATGATTCAATCCGTGAATGCTCTGTTGGTCAACTTTCAACTAATTTCACCAGAATCTGGTGCGTATGCGTTGCTGCAAATGACTGGTGATTTAATCTTTTATTTCTTGCCATTCTTCCTGGCCATTAGTGCAGCAAGAAAGTTCAAGACAAACGAATATATGGCAGTTGCTTTGGCTGCGGCTTACATGTATCCGACCATTCAAAATGGTGCGTTGACTGCAGCAGAAACAGGGATCAAGGCATTAGATTTCTTTGGCTTGCCGCTATTGTTCGTTAATTATAAGGCAACCGTTTTTCCAATTATTTTTGCAGTCTGGATTATGAGCTATATTTATAAATGGATCAATAAGTTGATTCCGGATGCTTTTAAGATTCTAGCAGTTCCGATGCTTACCTTATTTATCATGGTTCCCTTACAACTAGGTATTTTAGGACCGATCGGCTCGTACACGGGGATCTATATCGCTCAAGGTGTTAACTGGTTATATAATACAGGGGGAATTATTGGCGCCTTCCTTCTGGGGGCTTTAAGACCCGTTCTGGTAATGTTTGGTATGCATTATGCCATTACTCCAATTATGGTTCAAGAAGTTGCTGAAACAGGAAAAACAGTAATTATTCCTGCGTTACTGGTTGGAAATTTAGCACAATCAGGTGCGGCTTTTGCGGTGGCTGTCAAATTGAGAAACAAAGCTCAGAAGGCCGGTGCGTTTTCAGCTGCCTTCACAGCCTTTTTAGGAATTACCGAACCGGCAATGTATGGCTACAATTTAAAATATAAAAAGCCATTTTACGCAGCCTTACTTTCCGCTGGGGTGGCAGCTGCTTACTTAAGTATTTTCCATGCATCCAGTAATGCAGTCGCTTTACCGGGAATTCTGGCATTATCCACGTATAAAGCAAGTAGTTTTATTCATATTATTATTGGAGTAGTGATTGCGGTAGTAGGCGCATTCTGTTTAACCTTTGTATTAGGAATTGGCGAACAAAAGGAAGAAAAAACAGGAGCAGGTACCACAAATTCAGCCGATTTAACTTCAAGCATGACAGTTCAAGAAATGGTGTCACCGGTTAAAGGGGAGCAAATTGAGTTGGCTCAGGTACAGGATGAAGTCTTTTCTAAGGAACTAATGGGAAAAGGGTTTGCAGTATTGCCAAGTGAAGGGAAAATCTATGCTCCTTTTGACGGAGAAGTAACCATGCTTTTTGATACCCTGCATGCCATTGGTTTAACCTCAACGCAGGGGGCAGAAGTTTTAATTCATGTAGGCATGGATACCGTCAATTTGAAGGGACAGCATTTTACTCCTAAAGTAAACGTAGGAGATCAGGTGAAGGCTGGAGATCTATTGTTGGAGTTTGATCTTGATAAAATCAAAGAAGCAGGATATTTAACAGATACTCCTGTTGTTGTTACTAATGGTATGCCCTATACAGTAGTCTAGATTGAAGCAATCGTAAAAGAATTCTTTACTTGTTGAAAGATAAGTAAAGAATTCTTTTTTGCGTTCATGCTTCAGATGATTTTAGGGCATAAAAGTATGGTCATTCCAGCTATCTAAAATGGTGGATGTAAGGAGGATCAGTCCTATTTTCGAGTTCATTACCTAAGAAAAATAGTGGACATTGCTGCCTATACCCCCAACTTAATAGAAAACGATATGAACATTTTAGACCAGAAAATGGAAAATTAGAGAAGCATTTAACAAGGAGTGGAACGGTAACTCTGCTTGACGAAAACCACATGTGTTACGAAAATAAACCAATTATTTACAATATTCGTAAAAGAGTTCAGCCATATATTCTTCACTTTCGTTAAAGTCGTTCATAATCCATTCAATTAGTATATTAAAAAAACCACCGGTCAAAAATTTGATGGTATATTTTTCCTTTTCTGGAGAATAAGACTTGTCACAAACAATTGTTTTACAGATGTCTTCTAAAAAAGTATTGCACTTATCAAGTAGGAGATAGGTTAGTTTTGATTCGATCAGATTTAATAAAAGCGTTTTTTCCGCTTTGAAAGTAGAGAAAAACAGCAATACAACTTCATAGCTATTATATAATCCGACACGTTCTATCGCTTTTTCATATTCGGCGAAGCAGTCATTCAAGTAGTCAGTGATGACATCCTCAAGCACTTCGTAATTTCGATAAAAGGCCATTCTGGAGACACCTGCTTTTGCGGTGACTTCAGTGACGGATATTTTATGAAAGTCCTTTTTTTCCATGATGATCATGAGCGCAGTAAAGATACTTTCCTTTGTGATTGCGTTTTTGTAGCTGTTCATCGCATTAGCCATAACACTTTGCCCCAATCTGTAACGTTTGGAGGGGTTACACTTGAAACACCTCGTTGAACAGAGTATATTTCATTTTGCGAGAGGTTGCAACTGTAACATCTAGAAAAATAAAGCGAGGGACATTTAGTATGAATGAAAAACGAAATGAGAAAAAAAGATGGACAGAAAAAGAAATAGGTTCTCAAATTGGTAAGAATGTGGTGATTACTGGTACTGGCGGACTAGGATATGAAGCAGCGATAACTTTGGCAGGTGCAGGCGCGAATGTGATCATTGCAGGACGCAATCCTGAAAAGGGGAGAAAAGCGGTGGATGGCATAAAATCCGTTTATCCTAATGAGATAATCAGCTTCCAACAGCTTGATCTGGCAGATTTGGCTTCAATAAAAAAATTTAGTGAAGTGATTCAGTCACGCTTTAAAAAACTGGACATTCTCATCAATAATGCCGGTGTCATGGCGGTTCCAGAGAGACACGTGACGAAAGATAAATTTGAATTGCAGCTTGGGACGAATTATCTTGGGCATTTTGCATTGACGGCGCACCTCATCCCGCTTCTTCGCAAGGTGCAAACTCCCCGTGTCGTAACAGTGAGCAGTATGGCGCATCGTTCTGGAAAGATTCATTTTGATGATCTACAGCTAGAGCAAAATTATGATCCTGATGTTGCTTACTCTCAATCTAAGCTGGCTTGCTTGATGTTTGCTCTTGAGCTACATAAGCGCAGTGTTGCGGCAGGCTGGGGGATCACCAGTATCGGTGTTCATCCAGGTGGGGTGGCGACTGATTTGATAGATAATGGTCCAGGCAAAACGCTCTATACCCGATTGATTTATCATACTCTCCAAACACCTAGTGAAGGGGCCAGAGCTTCTTTACTTGCGGCTACATCATCCGAAGCCCAAAGCGGCTCATTTTATGGACCAACAAGACTGATGGAGATTTATGGAAAGCCAAAATTGATTGAACCTGCAAGCCAAGCATTAGATGCTCAGGCTTCTGCAAAATTATGGGATATATCCAGTGAACTGGTTCATGCGGTCTTTATGTAGAATCCAGATCAAGCGTGGAAAGATTTCTTGAAGCCAAGCCTCTATTAGTATTTATTCAACAAATGCTTTTATGATAAACTATATGAACGATTAAGATCATAAAAATGGAAAAAAGAGGCAGGCATTTAAGAAGGGGTGAGTCAAATTGATTAAGCGTATTCGGGAAATAGGTGCTGAGTATCCAATTCTAGCACACATAATTGGTTATTTTCTTTTGGCTATAGGTTTGGGAGCTTTTGATTTGTATGTGAATGATAAGATCGGCTTTGCTGTTTTTATGGGGCCTCTAGTTCTCTTTTTATTCTGGCTCCTTGAATCGTATTATCGCCTTTCGTATAAAAAAATATGGCTTATTTACTTTGTTGTACTCTTCATCTTTCTAACAATTTTTGATAGAGGAGCTTGGGTAGACTGGACATCTTCAGTCGTTCAATTAGGGACAGCTGCAATAGTAGCGACTCTCGCTGTAGTTTTCTCTAGAAGAGAAGGAAGAAGCTAAACAAAAAATCGATTGGCTTACAATCTGCTTATACGAAACTTGGCAGCAGATTGGTCGTAAAAATATATCTGAGTGACTCATGCTGTCTCAACCGAACTAAATACGGGAAAATAATTATATTAAAAGATCAGAAAATGAGATGTCTATTATATCTCCTCTTTCGGGTCTTTTTCCTTAGCTCAACACTTTGCAAAATAAAAACTGTGGAGCAGCTCCTTGAATAGTGGTTACTTATTTCAAAAATCATTATGGCAAATATTTTTCATAAATTCTTGAGTCTCTGTCTGGGAATGGGTAGCTAATATCCAATCTCTCTTTATCTATTTGTCTAAAGCCGTTCTTTTCATAAAAGAAATGTGAACGTTTTTCGTTTTCTGGTGTATCTAAGACAATTCTATTAAAATCTGCATTTAGGGCATACTGAAGAAAGGTTTCAAACAATTGGGCGCCTAATCTAATAGGATATCCTCTGAATTCAGGATAAGTAAAAAATTTTTTTAATACAACAACCTCATTATTGATTGGTAATAACGCGATTGATCCTACAACTCGATTTTCTTTCAAAGCAATCCAAAATTCGCCATTATTATCTTGATAATATGATTTAATGTTGAAAACATCACTCTGTTCAGCCATTTTAATATCTAAGCCGGCCTCAATATTTTGACAATAGTTTATTAAATCGACTAGTTCTGCTAAATGTTGAGAATTTTCTTTGTATTTGACAATTTCCATTATGCTCACTCAATTCTTACTAAGATATGTAGTCTATTTGACGTTGACAACTAATAGGCTACAATCTATAATAACACCAAAAAAACTTCGGAAAAATCGAATTATATGGATTTTGAATTCGATAAAACCGAATTGAAGGACATCACCTATGGAACTTAAAAATTTGATTACTTTTAAGACAATTGTTGAGACTGGAAGCTTTCAAAATGCTTCCTTCCAACTTAATTATGCTCAATCAACAGTTACAAATCAAATTCAACAACTTGAAAATGAGTTCAACGTCAAATTATTTGAAAAAGTTGGAAGGCAAATGATGCTTACTCAAGCTGGGAAAGATTTAATTCCACATATTAATAGCATTATTGATACCATGTCTTTGATAAAAAACTACCATAATAGAGACAATACAAAATTAGAAGGTGAATTAAGAATTGCGCTTCCAGAATCGTTGTTAACTTATCAGCTTCAGCCGATACTCAAAAAATTTCATCAAGAAGCACCGAATGTAAAATTACATCTGAGAACCATGAATTGTTATCAAATACCTAGTGAGGTTCATTCTGGTTTAGTAGATTTAGGCGTTTATTATGATGTCGAAGAGCGAATACCTAATTTAATAATAAATAAAATTTGGAAACACTCGATTGTTTTGATTGGCAGCCCACAATTAGATACAACAAGAATAGATTTTTCAAAACCCAATCAAACAATTGATAGCTGTTTGCTGACAAATGACCCAGACAGCATATTTCAAAAGCGGTTGAATCGCTATTTAAAGAAAATGAATATAAATTTTTCACATAGTATGAATATTAGAAGCATAGAAACAATAAAAAGAAGCACCCAAAGTAATCTTGGAATCGCAATACTTCCGAGATTCGTGGTTGAAAAAGAGTTGACCGCGAATGACATAAAGGAAATTCCTATAAATTTTTCAAAAGGCCAAACGCAGATTGAAACCATTTATGCGTTCCATAAGAACAAGTGGATGTCTCCTAGTATGAAGCTCTTTATAAACTTATTGGAAAATGAAAAGGCAGACGAAGAGTTCATTTAGTTACTTCAAATTGCTGAGGAGCGATGAAGAAATTCTTAACTAGCGCTCTTTATATTTTTCCTAGGTTTATAGCCCCATTCGTTTAGTGTTTCTTCCTACGTTGAATTCTTCGTAAATATCCCGCTTAGTTTTTGCAGCAGTCCATTCCTTTTTTTGGGAATGGCTTCTTTTTTGTCTGATGAGGAGGGACTAGGCGATCGACCTTCTGAATGGATGCTTTCTACAGGTAGATAGGAGTTGGTCTCAAATACTTCTATTTGTTTGACAGGACGAGTGATAAGTAGGCTTGTGTCTAGTTCTATCGGCTCCTCTTTTGTGTCAAGCTTGTCGGCAGGGACTTTGTTTAGCGCCTTAGGGCAGACTAAATCGACAAACTTTTCGTAATTAATCGGCTTGAAGGGATTCAAGCAAGAAACGGGCATAGGGTTCTTGACTGGCTTTTCTGGCAAAGGCTCGGATTCGACAGGAGCGTCTGGATTGAACTGAATGTATTTTACTGTTTCGATGTATCTAGCAGTGACGACTTCCGCGAAGGTTTTTATCCCGTTTTCTTCTTCAAAAATATCTAAGGTGGTCAGTAATTCCAAGGCTTCATGAACTTCTTCGGGCGTTTTATCAACAGTCGGACTTTTGATCGTCAGATTGTGTTTTTCGCCGACACTGTTTTTAAAGGTGGATACGAGCTTTTTGACTTTGATGGTTTTCATGTTTTTCGTCCTTTCTTTTTAGTTTTTTACGATCACTCGACCTGTGTTTCGTTGTTAAATAAGCGGATACCAGAAAAGCGGCTGCGGACTTCGTTGATCGCTTTTTCGGCGTATTGTCGGACAGGAAAGACACGGATCGTTAAGTATTTCCACTGTTTTGATACGAAGTACTCTTTAAAGTGGAAAAAGTATTTTTTCATAATTTTCGTAACCTTGCGTTGGGTGAATAGATGGTGCACAAGATCCTTTAGAACCAAGTGGAATTCGCTATCTCCTAGGCGATTTCGGACTTGCAGGGCGATTAGATATTGTACGGTGGCATCGGAGTCGCCGGAGATTCTGTAATACGAGACGATACGTTTTTCCAGCGTGGATTTTTTCAAGCCAAATAGCTGTTGACGGGTAAAAGGTTGTTCGTTCATAGGTTTTTCCTCCTCGATTTAGAAATGAGTGAACAGATGCGAGTCCGTTGATGTCATTTCCTTTGAATAGTGTGGTTTCGATAGTTTCTTGATACTTTGCGCTTTCGATCGAAAAGAAAGCAGCGTTTTTAAAAAGGGTTAAAAAAGTAACACGTTCCAGAAGACTGCGCAGTTCCTCTGATTTTAAATCTGTCCTAGGATTTATGTAGTACCAGCGATGGTGTGTATCATCGTCGGATTTGTAGTCAATGATGAGCCTGATCATGTTTCTTCCTCCTTGAAAGAGAAGGGCGGCGAAAACGTACCGCCCTCGACACTTTTACGATTAAAATAGAATCGTCTCAGTAGTTTCTACCAGCATAGCTGTTTCCACTGTGTCAAAGAGATCTTCTCCTTCTTTAGAAAATAGCTTCAATGGTCCGATTCGTTCCAATAGCCCTTTGATTTGCGCGGGCGTCTTATTCGTATCTGGATTAGCGAAGCTCCACGTTTGTTTCTTTCCTGCACTGCTTCTAAAAATGGCAACTAGTTTTAACATATCATTTCCTCCGATTTCTTTTTTTTTCATGGTGTTACCTAACGAATGGCCCGCTGTAAGCGAGTGACCTTCTGGTGTCGGATTGCCCTAAGCAGGCCATTGGGTTGGATAGACTATTTGGTGTAACGAGTTTGGCTGGTTAGGACAACACCATCAAGCTCGCTGCCGTCAGGTGATAGAAGAGTCATGATTTCGCCTAACTCTAAGACGGCACTTTCTTCTGGAGCGTCCACGACATTTTGAAAGTTGATGTTTTGCAATTTTTCCTCGTTTGGCGCATTGACCTGTACCTTTAATTTGTTTCCAATTCGTTGAATCATTTTCATTCCTCCAAGTTTAATTTTTTATAGTTCCGGCCGGTGAGGTAAGAATACCCTAAAACGAAAAAAACGCCTCCTGCCAATTTCGTGAAAAGTGGGTCAATTTCGGAGGGACGCTACTTATCTATTTAACAGAAATGTTGATTTAATAGGTTTTCTAAAAATTCTGAATCTCCAAAACCTCCGTAAAAGGCCCCCAAATCCAGTTATACGAGCTTGACAAAATTATTTGTTTATGAAAGGGTTTTATCTTTGTATTAAAAGCTGGTAGAACAGTGTTTATAGACAAAAAGACTCGTCTGTAAAAACACAGATGAGTTAAAAATTTATTCTTAAAAAAGCTTGTATGAGTAAATAGTGTGTGAATGAGCGGGTTTGGAAGACCGACATTTTCTTTTGTGTGCGGGAGGTAATTTTTATAAAAATTAACGAGTTTATTAGGTAATAATTAATTTACATCCACGCTTGATTTGTTAATTAGTCAAAGTATATTAATCGGTATAATTATAAATGGTGATGTTAATAATCAATATTAAGCTTATTGTAAGAAGGAGGCAGGGGTTGTATTAAAAATCGGAAAGTGTGAAATAACGACAGCATCTCCTTAACCCCCTTCGATATAAATAAGAAATATATAGGTAAAGAAATGGATAACTTTCGATAAGGGAAAAACAAGAGGAAGAAGTCGTTAGAGGAAATGCTGGTAAATCAATACCCATATTAACATTATCAAAACGATCAATTAAAAATGGAGGAAAAAGAATGAAAAAGAAATTCTACTGTATAATAAGCTTGCTTTTAATAGTTATTAATTTCTTTCCACCAATTTTTCAATCAATACAAGCGACCGCAACAAGTACAGAACAGAATAAAACGATTCAATCAGAACAACAACCGATAAAAGATATTGATTTTATAGATAAAGTTGAAACAGATAGCAGTGAGGCTCCTAAAGAAGACCTTACTACAAGAAGTTCGATGGATAATCAACAAGAAAATTATTCTGACTCAATACAAGCTATGTCTGAGGTTGACACAGTAGTTAATATGAGTATAAGTGATTCAACGGGGAATCCCTTAGCTCCCAATGCTTCAATTGATGAATATGAAAGCTTCAGGATTAATGTAGATTTTTTCGTCCCTAATAATACTGTCCAATCAGGAGATACTACCACCCTTACACTACTAGCATCATTAAAGGTTTCTAGTTTAACAGCTGAGTTCAGTGTATATGATACTATGGGATACGAAGTTGCCAAGGTAAAAGTTGAACCGGGGAATAAGACGATCACTATAACATACACGGATTATGTAGAGCTGAATTCAGATGTCTCAGGTAGTTTTTATTACTATGTGCAAGTGGATAGCGTCGCTGTTACTGAAGAAAAAGACATACCAATTGATATCACAGTTAACAATGGAACAGAATATCACGCAGGAGACATCCATTATCCTGGTCCTATAATTATTCCTGAGACCAGTATTGATAAAATTGGTTGGATGGATGCAGTCACACCTTACACAGGCTTTTATGAAATCTACGTCAATAGAAACAATAGTAAAATGCGCAATGTCTCCTTGCATGATGAATTAGAAAATGCTGGGATAACTATTATTCCAAGTACGATTTCTATCACAAAAGGACAATGGACCAAAAATGGACAAGGCAAATTTGTTCTAATTAATACAGCGGATGTTACTGCGAACTATACCATTACTATGGATCAGGGAAATACTGGTTTTGTTATCGAGTTAGGTGATATATCAGAAACAGAAGGTTTTATTATAAGCTATCAGACAGATATATCTTATGATTTGATTGACGGAGAAGAAATTAATAATAAAGTTACTATTAATTATGATGAAACCAAAACAGAAGAAAAAATCACTCAATATATCTATAGAAAAACTGGAGGAGCTGCAGAGGGATACACCTACAGTATTGAAATTATAAAGAAAGATAAGGATAATAATAAACTAGCTGGAGCAGAATTTGAGGTAGTTAGAGATCGAACCAATGAAGTAGTTGGAAAAATAACGTCAGATTCAAATGGGAGTGCAGTGTTAAACGGTCTATTAAAAGATGATTATACTATTAAAGAAATAAAGGCTCCCCAAGGCTACCAACTGTCGGCTCAAGAAATTACCATTTCTCAAAACAATTTTGATGAGAATAAATATTTTGGTTCGGAGTTCATTAACGAAAGAATAGAAGGAACCGTCGTTCTTCAAGCGAATAAGGTATTGAACGGAAAAACATTAGCAGATAAGGCGTTCAATTTTATTTTGAAAGACGAAAACAATCAAGAAATACAAACACAAAGCAATGATGCCGCAGGTGCAATTAGCTTTGATGAAATAAAGTATAAAAAAGCAGGCACCTATAAGTACACGATTCAAGAAGTAAAAGGTACAGAAGAAGGAATCACTTATGATGATCACGTCTTAAATGTAACAGTGACAGTAGAAGAAAAAGACGGAAAATTAGTAGCGACGCCTTCATATAGCGGTGAGCAGACCTTTGTTAATGATTACAAGTCCCCAGAGACTTCTGTGGTATTACAAGCAAAGAAAGTATTGAACGGAAAAAGCTTAACAAACGGGGCATTCAAATTCATTCTGAAGGACGATAAGGATCAAGAAATACAAACACAAAGCAACGATGCCGCAGGTGCAATTAGCTTTGACGAAATAAAATACAAAAAAGCAGGCACCTACAAGTACACGATTCAAGAAGTAAAAGGTACAGAAGAAGGAATCACTTATGATAATCATGTCTTAAATGTAACAGTGACAGTAGAAGAAAAAGACGGAAAATTAGTAGCGACGCCTTCATATAGTGGTGGGCAGACCTTTGTTAATGTTTATGGAGCACCAACTGGTTCTGCGATATTACAAGCAAAGAAAGTATTGAATGGAAAAACCTTAACAGATAAGGCATTCAAGTTCATTTTGAAGGACGATAAGGATCAAGAAATACAAACACAAAGCAACGATGCCGCAGGTGCAATTAGCTTTGATGAAATAAAATACAAAAAGGCAGGCACCTACAAGTACACGATTCAAGAAGTAAAAGGTACAGAAGAAGGAATCACTTATGACGATCATGTCTTAAATGTAACAGTGACAGTAGAAGAAAAAGACGGAAAATTAGTAGCGACACCTTCATATAGCGGTGAGCAAACCTTTGTAAACACTTATAAGGGAATGAATATGATGGGCAACCAAAAGAATTTCTCAAATTGGATACACAGGAAATTACTTCCTAATACTGGGGAACAAAAATCAAGATCAATGATCATTGTTGGTATAGTCATCATAGTCCTTCTAGGCATTTATGTAAAAGTGAGAAACTCTAGAAAAAGCACTTTTTGATGGATATAAAAGACAGTGATACTTTTCTCCATCAAAAACCTAAATTTATAATAATAGACTAATCACGACAGCCCTGCTTCAGCTCGAAGCGGGGCTGTTTTCGTCAAAGCCGTTCTTTTCCAATGGGCATGTCATCTAGAAAACCTGGTTCAGCGTCTATCGATTCACCTTTAGCGGCAGCCGCATCAAAAATATTTGCCTGCTTTTTGACAAATGTAATCGAATCGTCGTTACCCTTGAAAGCAAGGTATTCAATATCTTCACCAATTCTAAATTTAGCTGGTTTTAAAAAAAAGCTCTACTCCTGACCGAGTAGGGCTTATGTGTTTCTAGCATTCTGAATCTGTACTTTTTGCCAGTCTATTATAGTATAAGAGCCAGTTTTTAATAAAGGCTTCGGTGCAGTTATTGAAGCGTATTTATCTTTACATTTCATTCGCAATAATTTCTTGCCACAGCGCTATGGCAAGACTTTGTATTCCTTTTGTAAACGCTATCTTATATGATCAAGTTATCGAAGGAAAGGATGGTTTGATCAATGAGTAGATGTTCAAAAAATTTATGTGAGGAGGGAATGCCGCAGCTCGCCGGTTTGACGGCGAATGAAGAGGAACAAGGAAAACGCTAGTGTTCATTGATTTTGCTCAAGACAACGATGGAAAATGGTACATTGGATAAAGTAAAAAAAGATTAGGAGGAATTAGGATGAAAAAAGCGCTAATTATTTGTGCAGGCGGGATGTCTTCTTCGATCATCGCCAAAAAAACAACGGAAAATTTGCAGAAAGGCGGAAAGGATATCGAGGTGAACGCCACTTCTCAATCACAAGGAGCAACGATTATCGGAAAAGATGAATATGAGCTGTATCTGGTAAGTCCACAAACGAAAATGTATTTTGACAGTTTGGAAAAGGCGGCGAATAAGTTTAATAAGCCTATTGTTAATATCCCGCCGCAGGCATACGTACCGATTCCAATGGGGATAGACAAGTTATCGAAGCTGATTACAGACAATATTGATTAAGGATTGATTGATATGTTGAGCAAAAGAGAGGCACAAATTCTTAAATTACTTTTTGATTGCAAGTATACCTATTTGACGAGCCAAGAAATCGCCTCTGGTATCGACGTTTCAAATCGTACCGCTAGAAAATATCTACATCAATTAGAGGACACGTTAAAAGGAAAAGGCCTGGCAGTAATCGAAGGCAAGCAGGGCAACGGGTACAGATTGAAAATAAACAAGCCGAAGGAGTTCGATGAATTTTACTACCAAGAGGTGAAAAGTAATTGTGCCTCAAAGGACATTCGAACGATTCAGGAATCGATTGACCGGCAGTACTATATTTTGAATCACCTGTTTTTTGAACGAAGTGAGGTTTATGTCGATTGTTTAGCAGATGAATTGTATGTTTCTCGCTCAACGATTTCAAATGACTTAGTTGAGATAAAAAAATTATTAAACCCCTATTTGATAGAGCTCCAGAGTAAGAATAATAAAGGGATCTTCGTGGTTGGAAGCGAGCAGAACATTCGCCACTTCATCATGAACTATTTCTTCATGGATCGTTTACACGACAATTTATTTACGTTTTCGATGTATGCGAATTTATTAGAGGGCATAAGTATCGAAGAAATCGTCATCATTGTTCTGGATGAGTGCCGAGAATCTCAACTAAAGCTTTCTGATTTTATCGTCTACAACCTAGTGCTTCATATCGGATTAGCGATCAAGCGAATCCAAAACGGGTTTCAAATGGATATCCCAGCGCCAATGGTGGTTGAAGCTAAATCAGTCGAATATCAAACAGCGCTTAAAATAATCACTAGAATCGAAGAAACGATCGATCTCACTTTTTCTGCGGAAGAGGCGGATTATATTGCTCTTCATTTGAGGAATAAGATCACGGCCAAGACGATTTTTCAAAAGGCAGAATTTAGTGAAGCTGAGATCAGAGCACAGTTGTTGGATACATTGAAGCAAATTGATCAGGTAACAGAGTACACACTAGAAGACGACACGATCTTAATTGATGGTCTGATGATGCACTTCATTCCTCTTTTGACTAGGCTTCAAAATGGTTCCAGCATGGAGAATCCTCTGTTGGAGGAAATAAAGTCGCAGTATCCCGATCATTTTCAATTAACCGTCGACTATTTTTCACAGATGCCTGTCTTCCAAACCTATCAGGTCACAGATAGCGAATGGGCGTACATCACGATTCATTTAACCGCGGCAGTAGAGCGATTTTACAACGAGCAAAAGGCGCATGTGCTAGTCATTTGCGCGACAGGCTTAGGCAGTTCGCAAATGATAAAAAATCGTCTTGAAAGAGAGTTTGGTACAAAAATATTGATTGAGAAGGTCATCAGCTATTATGAGATCGCTAACCAAGACCTGGATCACATCGATTTGATCATTTCTACGATTAATTTGCGGAATATGGTCCTGAATGTGCCGATAGTAAATGTCAGTGTGTTTCTCAGAGAAGAGGATATTCGAAATATCAACCATGAGATATCCAGCTTTAAAGGGGTGAAGCTCACGCATTCATTAACAGAAAATGAACCTTCTTTCGTCAAGGAACGAGTGCGCTTAATAAAAGCCTGCTTCAAACCGGAATTGTTTTATCTGATTGATAGAAAAACAGAGAAGGATGCAGTGATAAAGGAGCTGGTTACACGGATCGAGCGTGTCGAGCACCAGGACCTATACGAAAGCTTCTCAAAGCAATTACTGCTGAGGGAATCCTACAGCTCCGTCGTTTTTTCAGAATATCTGGCTGTTCCGCATCCGATTGAAGCGTTGACGAACGAAGCCCATGTTGCCATTGCGGTCGCAAAAGACGGGATCGACTGGGGAGCAGAATCATCAACGATCCAGCTGGTATTCTTGCTTTCGCCAGATAAGCTAGGAAAATTTGAGATCGAAAAAATTAGTCAAATGCTAATGGAAATTATTGAAGATAATCAGTTTAGAGAGCGATTAATCACTAGTGAAAGCTTTGACCAATTTATTGAAGCTTTCACCAATCAACTAGAGAAAAAATCCTGTTAGGGAGGGAACAAAATGGATTCAGAAAAATTACAAGAAGTCGCTTTCCAGATTATTTTAAGCAGCGGCGATGCTAGAACCTTGGTTCATGAAGCATTTGCGCAAATGCGAGCAGAAAAATTTAATGATGCTGAGTCTCTATTAAATGAAGCGAATGACTCGCTGGTGAAGGCCCATAAGGTACAGACAGAACTGCTTCAGCAATATGCGAACGGGGAGCGGATCGAGATGGAGATTATTATGGTCCACGCACAGGACCATTTGATGACAACGATGACTCTGAGAGAAGTCGCGTTAGAGATGCTGTCACTATATAAAAAGGTTTCATAAAAGGGGAGAGAAACAAATGAGCAAACGAAATAGCAATCAATTAAAGAAGGAAACAGCGTTAAAGAATTTCAGATACAGCCGCTTCTTATTACTCAGATATCTCTTGGCAGGATTTTTCTTCGCAAACCTGTATTGGGCTCTTTTATTAAAAATGAGTCATAGTCCATGGGTCATTTTGCCTGTTCTTTTGATTGCTATTTCGATCCCAGCCATTGCGGAGCATCTTCGTTTATACGGATATCCGTCAGATGATGTGAGTGATCAGTTGAAATTTCAGCGATTGTATCAACGAATCCAATTATCAATCAATGGTATCCTGCTCATTTCAATCTTAACAAATATCGGATATAGCGATTTGTTTCCGTTTCTTTCCGATACCTTCGCCACAAAAGGAGCAATCATTTTTATTCAATTAGTGGGGATTTTATTGTCTGAAGTTGTTCTGCGCAGAGTGAAAAAGATCTATCAGCAGCAGGATAAGCACCTGTCATATATCACAGAATTTATCAAACTTAATAAATAGAGAGTGAGTGAAAAAAATGGACGGATCAAACAGCAGGTTATTTACATTTTTGGAAAAGTCTTTAATGGGACCGATGGGGAAGCTGGCCCAGTTTAAGATCGTTCGAGCGATTATGGGCGCAGGGATGGGTGCCATTCCCTTTACGATCGTCGGGTCAATGTTCTTGGTATTTAATATTTTGCCGATGACAATGCCGTTTTTAGAAGGTATTTTTAATTCAACATTCTTCAAGATCAGTGATTTGTATATGTTAGCCAACAGTACGACAATGGGGATTCTAGCTTTGTATTTCTGTGTAGGATTGGGCTATGAATATACGAAAATCATCGCTGAAGAAGAAGATTTAAATGTAGCTCCATTAACAGGTGCGCTATTGTCTATGTTTGCATTCTTTTTATCAATTCCGCAATTAGTGATTGAAAACGGGAGTATCGTACGTTTGACAAACGCTGATGAAGCTATTATTAATGGATGGGCAATAGGAGCCGATGGGGTCTCACGCTTAGGAACAGTAGGTATTTTTACCGGAATCATCATGGCGGTCATCGCTGTTCAGCTCTATCGCTTGTGTGTCGCTAGAAATTGGGTCATCAAAATGCCGGAGGAAGTACCAGAAGGTGTTTCAAGAGCCTTTACAGCCCTAGTACCTGCATTTATCGTGGCATTTGTCGTTTTGATCATCACAGGTATCTTGGTGGTATTCAATACGGATATTTTCCAATTGATCGCTGTTCCATTCGGCTTTGTGACAAGCCTGACGAGCAGCTGGATCGGGGTCATGGTTATTTACTTCTTAGTACATGCATTATGGCTGGTAGGTATTCATGGCGCGAACATTATCTTCTCACTGATCACACCAATCACATTAGGAAATTTAGCGCTAAATGCAGAAGGTGCACATATTCCTTTGGCGGGAGAATTCAATAATGCCTTTGTAACCGTTGGCGGCTCAGGAGCAACTCTAGGATTATGTTTCTTCTTAGTGTATATGGCAAAATCTGAGCAGCTGAAGGTTCTGGGAAAAGCCGCACTAGTTCCAGCAATCTTCAATATCAATGAGCCGATGATCTTCGGTATTCCATTGATCTATAATCCATATCTTGCGATTCCGTTCTTCTTAGCACCAATGGCCTCCGCAACAATCGGCTATTTCGCGATTCAATTAGAATTGATTCGTCCAGTCATCGCTAATATGCCTTGGCCATCACCAGTAGGTATCGGAGCATTCATTAGTACCGGGGGAGATTGGAAAGCAGCGGTTGTCGCTGTAATATGTGCAGTAGTATCCTTTGTCATCTATCTGCCATTTGCCAAATCTTATGACCTTCGATTAGTGAAGGATGAAGCTGAAAACGCTGCAGAAAGCACAACAGAAGGATTAGTATAAACGAAAAAATGATCTAGTGTGGTTTTGAGAAAATTCCCAAAAGAAATCCCTGCTCCTCGCCGAGCAGGGATTTCTTGTTTTTAGCACTTTCTCATATTAAAAATATAAATCATGAAATTAATATTCAATTACGATAGCGGATGCGCTATCATAAATATACAAAGAAACCTCAATTTGATTTCATAAGGCGGAAGGAGTAAATAAATTAAAAGATTTTTCAAATTCGATTCCTGAAAAAGATTCTGCTAAAAACGTTAAAAAACGGTATGAGAAAGGAGAACTTCAATGGGCAAAATTGATGAATTAATTAATAAGAAAAAAGCTGAAAGTGCAATTTTTGCTACGGAGTATGAAAAGGAAGCACAACGCTTAGATATTGCGATTGCTTTAACTCAATTGCGAAAAGAATTAGGGCTAACCCAGCGTGAATTGGCTGAAAAAGTAGGGAAACCCCAATCAACCATTGCTAGGATTGAAAATGGATCAATGAATCCAAGCTTGACTATTCTCCATGAAATTGCAACTAAAGTAGGAAAAGAGCTACATGTAGAGTTTAAGTAGTTTTGATCAATTACAGAAAAATCGGTAAATCAGTAGGCGCGATTTTTCGTAAAGATACTTCTCCAAAAGTTGGCGAAGTCTACATACAATTATCAAATAGAAGTCTGATTTCACATTAATTTATTGTACTAGAAACGCTTTGAAAAAAAATCAATTGTTTTCTCTAGTCGTTCTTATTCACATGGTACAATAATACGTGAAAAAATGAGTGAGAAGATTGGAGAAGATAAAATGGAAAAAGAATATATTGTAGAGGCGAGAACAGGAATAAACATTAAAGTGAATGAAGGAGAGCTAGTCGAAATAATCGATTTAGCAGGGCAACAAGTCGTAGATTTCTTTGCGCTAAATCAAATAAATCCTAAAGAATTTTTATCAGCAGGGGTCACCATAGATTGTAACGAAAGCTTGAAAGTTACAGTGGGGGATAGTCTTTATACAAATCATTACAAAAAAATGTTTACGATAATCGATGATGATGTAAAGGAACATGATTTACTACATCCATGTTGTCGGACGGAAATGTATGATTTCTTTTACAAAACAGGTGAGAATCATCCTAGCTGTTTATCAAATATTAATAAGGCCCTTCTTGAAACCTTTGATATTCGTAAGGAAGAAATTACGCCTTTTAATATATTTATGTATACTAAAATATTACCAGATGGAAAAATTTCTGTGGAGCCCCCTAAATCTAAAGAAGGAGATAAAATTGTTTTA